>NC_015321.1:1323879-1985818 GCF_000194605.1 Fluviicola taffensis DSM 16823 | reverse complement strand
AGATCCTGGACCATTCGCATAACCACCGTAATAAAATCGGATGTTTTGATAAAATTCACTTAACTCAAAACGTTCATAATTATATTCCACTTTTTTGTAAGGAGAAGCACTATTTGCTTCAAAATAGGATTCACTTTTTAATGAGATTGGACTTTTCAACAGATTATTACCTCCTATCAAATAACTACCTTGCCAAAAAGAACCTCCACCCATGATGGAACAATAAAAATTATACTCTGGAAATATTCCTACACTATCCAAAGCTGCACCGTATTGTCTTTCAATAAGTGAATTATCACTATTCTTCGTTCTAATTTTTTGATAGAAAAATACAGATGAATAATCATCCAGCGAAATGTTTGTATGAGCAACCTCTGCCATTTTTTCAGCAAAATCATAATCCCAGTTGGGGTCCGATATGTAGTACTTTTCAGCCTCTATTGAGTGTATGTGGTTCTCTCTACTAATAAAATGATTAAATCCGCCAATTACATTTTGAATGAATTCAGACGGAAGTGCCGTAAAGGTTCCATTCTCGTATTCATAAGTTATCTTAACGGTTGGGTTTATTTTATCATTGGTAACCTTTTCCTTTAATCGGATTCCATAATTCAAAGGCAAATCAAATTCGAATGTCGGAGTTAAATGTTTTGGGAACAACCCCGTATTTGGATAATAACCCAAGGTGTTATTTCTATTGTACGCATCCTGAATGAAAGACCGTCTTTTTGCAATTTCATTGTATCGACTAATGATTGGAATATTGGATGGTCTTATGTTCCATTCATTCGTTGGAATATATGGCGTGATTGATGGAGTAAATGCTGCTGGTTCGTATTTAAATGTTACCTCCCCACCTGTAGGATAAGTAATTTTTGTTAGAGACCATGCTGTTGATGCATCTGGCCGGTTTGGAATGTAAAAATATCCATACATATCCATTATAGGGTTTACACCATGTGATTTTGGAACTGCAGTTAAAGTGTAATCAGCAGTTGTGCTACCTGAACTCACATAATTAGCAATATTGGCATTCCCATCAAATTTGTATTCAATTTCCTGATAAGGGAAATCGATCAAAAAATCATACGCGGACATCCCTGTTCGAGTTACGTTGGAAGAGGTTGCAAGCTCAGTAAAAACTAACTCAGAATAATTCATTAATGCATCCGCTTTGGAATGAGGTATAACGTGATTATTGGATGAAGAACCTTGTCTCAAAGACGGAAAATGGAAAGCCCTCGCAATTTCACGCTTGTGAAATTCATCAAAACTGGGATTATATCCATATTGGAATTTGTATTCGTTTTTTTCAGTAGATGAAACATTCGTACCGTAAAACTCCAATCCAAGTAAGGTCGTTTTTCCGCGTTTATCCACACCATTGTTCTTATACTCTTCTATATTGAATGGTTGCGTTCTGCTCGGTGTTCCAATAAGTGTTCCGCTAATAACTTTTTCCTGCTTGTCATTATTTCGGATCAAATAAGAGGAAACAGCCAATTCCTGAGCACTTCCTTTAGCGGCATAGTTAAACTTTATGGTTCCTATTTCCTGATTTTCATTCGGATACAATTTAGGATTAACCAGTCTACTTTTGATCTTTATCTCGTCGTATTTCATTGTCTCCACAGGGTACTCAATATCAAAATCTGTACTATTTCCTTGGACAGCACAGTACTTTCGATTCTCATAATAGTAATCGTTTCCTACACGATTTGCTGGTTTTGTATAGTAATCGTGGTTTACATCATATCGTTCCGAAATTGTAAAATCTATTTCTTGGCTTGGGGTAATAATCTTTTGCAAGTATGCTAATTCGCGCATCAAAGAAGAAGCACGATCTGTTTGTGAGAACGAAGACCATTCCCGATGTTTTGGAACCATTTGTTCTTGCTTATCAGAGCATAAGCCTGCAAGATAGCTAGATTCTTCTTTTATCGGGTCGGTATATTCGAATCCAATCACCCGCATCGCCATCATCGGCCAAATGATTTCCATTGGAATCTTTGTAATCAACAGAATGAATTTCTGTCAATAACCATTCAGCAATATAATCGATTTTCCAAAAGCTCCCTACTGTTAGATTAGTAGTGCTTTGATTCTCTTTATTACTCCAAAATGGGTCATCACTATACACGTAACGTTGACCGCGCAAAGCACGTCCGAAAACATATACTGTTCCATTTTCATCAATTATCGTAAATTTCTCGAAATCTTCATAAAGCACATAGCTTTCATACTGATTCGGTACATTTGAAAAACCCGTTGGAATTTTTGAAAACCCGTTTTTAACATAAGGTAAAACAGCAATTGCAGCTGCATAACTTGTTTCTGTAAGCAAATTATTGTTTTGATCTCTACTGAGATTTGCTTCATTAATTCTGGAAAATTCCTGAGAAACTTTATAAGTCTTTACTTCATGCGCAACTTTCCAATTTTCAGCTTCGGTTAATTTCCAAAGATGGTCACCATTGATTACACCGCTATTGAAAAATGAATTGGATAATTTTCCAGGAACAGATACATGATACATGTCACTTAAAGGCATAACCCGTGTCTCATCTGCAGCAATTGTATTAAATCCAAGGTATTTCTGTTGAACTGCTGGATCTAAGTAAGTTCCCTGAATGGCTTGAGGAGGTGTTCCTATTCGGGTATTAAATTTACCCTTACTGGACTGAGAAGACTGGCCTTCATCTAGTACATTGTACATATCTGCTTCGTGCGAGGTAGAAGAATAGTCTGGATAAAAAGATCCGAAATCGCGTCTAATGCTCCCAATCGGCATCACCCATCCTAAACCAACCGGGCCACTTTGCTGATTGGTTTTAATTCCTGCAGTATAATTAAGTTGTAACGGAAAGCTCATTGTTCTTGAAGACACTGTAACCAGTGGAACCGTGTTCGTCATCGCACCTCCTTGTCCAATAGATGAATTATCTGTGGAAGCATTTTTGGTCAACTCTTTTTGAGATGTCGATATTCCGTCTAGTTTTTCGGTAAATGTTTTTTGCGGTTGAGCGAATGTTAATACTGGGAAAAACAATGCTACAAACAA
The DNA here is from genome assembly GCF_000194605.1 of Fluviicola taffensis DSM 16823. NCBI lineage: Bacteria > Pseudomonadati > Bacteroidota > Flavobacteriia > Flavobacteriales > Crocinitomicaceae > Fluviicola > Fluviicola taffensis. Next base: position 1,982,757 of record NC_015321.1, on the reverse strand, counting down.
AGTGGCTTTATTCATGATTTTTGATGGTTGTTTTTATATCTAAATGGTTTGCGAAATTATAAATATTTGTATAATGACACTGAAAAAGGTTAATTTTATTTAAATCAGACTAAAAATTAAACGTAAAAACATTCAGGTTATTTTAATGCCTATGTATTATTCTCTAAAACCTACTCCTTATCCAAAATCGTTCCGACAATTCCTTGAATGCGCTGCGCCATTTCATCGGTTGGGAGGTCATTGTCGTCATTTCCAAACGGATCTTCAATTTCTTCTGCAAGAATCTCAATACTTACCAACACGTAGAAAATAAAGGTTGCGATGATAGAAGAATAATATCCAAAATTCACTACAAATGCGAAGGGTAAAGTGACCACGTATGTAAAGATGAATTTTTTGAAGAACATCGAATAAGAATAAGGAATTGGTGTGTTTTTGATGCGTTCACATGCGCCCACACAGTCTAAAAATCCGTTTAGGTTTCTATCCAAACGAAGCACATCTTCTTCCGAGAGAATCCCTGCTTTTTTGAGATCATTCAAGCGTTTGTACATCAACTCCACAATGCCCGATGGAATGTGATCTAACTTTTGTAAAAAAGCAATTTCTTCCTCTGTTAAATTCAACAATTCGAACTTAGTTCCATTTCTTAAATGCTCTTTAATACACAAGGCAAAATTTCCAATGTGTCGCGCAAAATAAGCATCGTCTTCTGCGGGCAATTCTAGAGCAGTTAATTTCACCGCTAAATTGCGCGAATCATTGACCAATTCACCCCACTTTCTACGTCCTTCCCACCAGCGATCATAGGCAGTATTTGTTCTAAAAACCAACAAAAGCGACAATACAAATCCTAAAATGGAGTAAACAGCAAATAATTTCTCCAGCACTACGGCATCCGCAAAAAAGTGAATCTCAAAAAAGGCAATGCCTAAGGTGAAAATGAAAATGAAAATCAATTCCTTCCAAAGAATAGTAAGGGTATCGCTCTTAGTTAGATGGAAAATTAATCCGAGCCAGCTTTTCGGGTTATATGTTATCATGTTTTGAGTTGTGAAACAAAAGTAGTGAAATTTGGTCGTTGGATAATTTTCAAATAAAAAAGACGTTAATCTAGCACAAACTCTAAATTTGCAACTCTTAATTGAACGAAAGTATGGAAGAAAGCAGCAAGGTAATGCAAGAACAGCGAATGAATCTATTCGTCACACTGTGGGCTAAACGTAAAATATTGATCATTGTTACCGCTACAGGACTAGTGGTTTCTACCCTTGTAGCTTTCTTGATGACACCTTTGTATCGATCTACAGCAATCGTATTCCCAGCTGCAACAAGTACTGTATCGTTCTCTGAACAACGAAATGCCAAAGCTTCATCAATGGATTTTGGTGAGGAAGAACAAGCAGAGCAGTTGATTCAAATCTTGCAATCTTCGAAAGTGCGTGATAAAGTGGTTCAACAATTCGATTTGATGAAACACTATGATATCGATGCATCTGACGTCAATAAACACTATAAGTTAGTCAAAGAATACAACGGTCACATCTTATTTGTGCGTACACGTTATGGTTCTATTCAGATTGATGTACTAGACAAAGATCCACAGTTGGCTGCGGATATGGCGAATAAAATCGTGGATTTAATTGATACCGTTAAAAATGAGATGGTGATGGAGCGAACTGTTCCAGCATTCGAAATCAACAAACGTAAAAAGGAACAATTAGAAAAAGATAAAGAAACGGTTTTGAATCAGCTGGATTCATTGGCTGCCTTAGGCGTTGTTCCCTTGGAAGGTCGTGCAAATCTATTTCAAGCTTATGTAGAAGCAAAAAATCCGGAAGACAAAGCAGATTTCAAACACCGTATTGATATTAATCTGGAATTCGGAGCCGTATTCGATGGATTGGAATATGTGCGAAATGAAAAGATTATGAAACTGGCAGATTTTGCTGCATCCTATGAACAAGCAGAATCAGATGCCAACACACAGTTCAATCATAAGTTTATTGTAGAACGCGCTGTTGTTGCAGACAAAAAAGACAAGCCTAAACGTTTGATCATTATGTTATTGGCAACCTTCGGAACGTTTGTATTTATGGTTTTTGCTTTGTTGCTTCAAGATAAAATCAAAGAACTCCGCAAGTTAGCTTAAGCGTGACTTTTCTTCGAGAAAATAGTTTATTGTTAGCCTTAGGACTCGCGTTTGTATGTCTGTTGGGCTACGGGTTTTGGTTCGACAACGAATACATTGCACTTATTCCGTACGCATTAATTGTACTTTTTGTAGCTCTATTCTATACGGAATACACGTTCTTTTTTATTATTGCAGCAACCCCTCTTTCCATCAATATTGAAGAATATACAGATAGTTTCGGCTTGTTTGTTCCAACCGAACCCTTACTCTTTGGAACGATGCTTTTACTCGTCATTCAAAACATCAAGTATTCTGTCTTTCCTGGTTATTTAAGGAATTCAACCATTGTTTGGACGGTAATTTTTTATTTAGCTTGGATCTTTTTCACTTCTATTACAAGCGAGAACACAACAACCTCCTTAAAATTTCTCTTAGCTCGACTTTGGTTTATTGTTCCCATTTTGTTTTACGGAAGCTCCATCTTCTACGAGCCCAAGAAAATTCGATGGTTTTTATGGCTATTCCTTTCCACAATGGTCGTTGCAATTACTTATACCTTAGTGATTCATGCATCTTACCGCTTTGGAGAAAAAGAAAGTCATTGGGTGATGTGGCCTTTCTTTAAAGATCACACCATTTATGGAGCATTGGTAGCATTAGTACTTCCATTGATTTTTGCCTTTTACTTTTCGCGCAAGCACAATCCTTTGCAACAGTTTATCCTAATCGGTTTCATGTTCATTACCTTATTGGGATTGTACTTCAGTTATACTCGAGCAGCTTGGTTGAGTGTTTTCTTGGGAATGGTTGTTTGGGGATTGATTCGGTATAAAGTGAGGTTTTCTTGGTTAGCAGGAATTACGCTAGTTATCGGTGTTTATATTTGGGTTTCTTGGGATTCCATTCAACAGGATTTGGCGCGAAATAAATACGAGCATACCACGGAAGAATTTGGAGAGCGTTTGCAAAGTGCTACCAATGTAACTACCGATGCATCGAATTTGGAACGAATCAATCGCTGGAATTGCGCCATTGATATGTTCAGAGAACGGCCTTGGGTTGGATTTGGACCAGGAATGTATTCCTTCGAATACGCAAGGTTTCAACGACCAGAAAATCTCACCATCATTTCTACCAACTTTGGAAACATGGGGAATGCACATAGTGAATATTTGGGTCCGCTTGCAGAAATGGGTTGGATTGGCATGTTAAGTATGCTCGCAATTGTGATTGCCATTTTTTACGAAGGAATTACACTTTACAACGATTGGCCGGAAGAAGATCGGGAAATAAAAACGCTGTTGATGGGTTTCATTATTTCCTTGTCGACCTATTTCATCCATGGATTCCTCAATAATTTTTTAGATACGGACAAAGCTGCCGTTCCCATTTGGGCAATGTGTGCTATCTTTATAGCCTTAAGAGCGCGCTTGAATCACATGCAGCGCCAGTCATCAAAGTAATTCCACATGTTTACAGGTATTATCGAAACCCTTGGAACCATTGTTGCAATTGAGAAAGATCAAAGCAACGTTCATTTCACAGTAGAATCTACGATTACTCATGAATTAAAAATCGATCAAAGTGTGGCTCACAATGGGTGTTGTTTGACGGTCGTGAAACTAGACGGAGATTCGTACGTGGTAACTGCCATTCAAGAAACTTTAGACAAAACAAATCTAAGTGATTGGGAAGTGGGTTCGAAAGTAAATTTGGAACGTTGCATGCTTTTAGGTGCTCGTTTGGACGGACATATCGTTCAAGGTCACGTGGATACAACGGCAACATGTAGTGCGATTGAAGATTTGAATGGAAGTTGGAAATACACGTTCCACTACGATTTTGATCAACCAACTGTAGCAAAAGGTTCTATTACTGTAAATGGAGTAAGCCTTACTGTTGTTGACTCCGAAAAAGGCTTATTTTCTGTTTGCATTATTCCATACACGCAAGAACATACCAATTTTCATGCTTTCAAAGTGGGCACAAAAATCAATTTGGAATTCGACATTATTGGGAAATATGTCGCTCGTTTGATGGAGCAACACAAAGCTTAATAATTTAGTAACACGTCTTCTAAAATCGATTTAGTCAATCGTATATTGTTGAAAATCAAATTTTTATATTTTTACTAAAATTTAGTTCAAATCTCTTCAACTAGAAAAAATTTAGGAACTTCCATTCCACTTTTCATACATTTGGAAAAAAATTCAAAAATGAAAAGACTTTTACTAATACCTATCTTATTTCTGGCGGTCGTAGCAAACGCTCAGATTGTAGACCAATTTAACTTTACGGGAGCACTAAATGCGAATGGTTGGACAAGCCATAGTGGTGCAGCGAATCAATTTCAATCAGACAATGTTGGATCTTTAACATATCCTGGACTTGCTCCAAGTGTAGGATTTAAAGCAAATTATGTCGCTGGTAATGCAGAGGATTTGAACAAAGCAATAACAATTGCTTCAGATTCTGCGTATTATTCTCTTATAGTTAATGTGCCTGTTGCTACAGGTTTAGTAGCTAATACTAACTTAACAGGAGAAAATTTCTTTGGTTTTGGACAAACAGCCGGAGCTAGCTTAAGTGTTTTCGCAGGTCAATTAAGAATTCGTGCAGGCGCGGTAGCAAATACATTTCAATTGGCGGTTGTAAATACAGGAGCAGGAAGTTTGCAACCTGTTTTCTCAGCAGATTATCCTACAGGAACACCTGTTTTTGTAGTGGTAAAAGTAAATAGAGTTGTTTCTCCTGTTCGCGCAAGTTTATGGATTAATCCAACTCCAGGATCTCTAACTGAATCAACTCCAACTTTAATTTCCACACTTGGGGCATCTACACTAACATTTTCAGGATTTAACTCTTTATATGTTAGACAAGCAGGAAACGCAACTTCAGGAACTGGAAATACTCAAATCGATGAAATTCGTGCAGGTTCTACTTGGGTGTCAGTTACTCCTGCTGGTGTTATTACTTGTGCAAACACAACTGCAACAATCGATACGGTTTCATGTGCAACTTCATACGAGGTTCCATCTGGAGATGAAACATATAATGTAGGTGGAACTTACTACGATACAATTCCAAATGCTGCGAATTGCGATAGTATTTTGACTATCAACTTGTCATTTGTTGCTTCCATTACTTATTACGCAGATACGGACGGTGATGGTTTAGGAAATCCACTTGTTTCTACAACAGGCTGTATAGCTCCTCCAGGTCATGTAACAAATTCAAATGACTGTGATGATACAAATGCTGCAATTGGAGCCGCAATAACTTATTACGCAGATACAGATGGTGACGGATACGGAAACGCTGCTTCTCCAATCGTTGCTTGTACGCCTCCAACAACTGGTTACTCTACAAATGATGATGATTGTAATGATAACAACAACGCAATTCACCCAGGGGCAACAGAAATTCCAAACAACGGAATCGACGAAGATTGTAATGGTTCTGATTTAGTGGTGGTAATTCCTCCGTTTGGAATGTATGAGTTTGAAGGAAACAGTTGTACAACTCCTGTACTTGGTGTTACAACACAACCAGCGAATGCAATCTTCGGTTTATTCGAAGCTCAGGGTGCGTTGACTTGTACTTCTGCTGGAGGAGTAATCAATTACAATGGATTTAATACAGGTGGTACGATTGATTTGACGCAGTATTACCGTTTTAACATCACTCCTGCAGCTTGTTATGGTTTGGATCTGAACATGATTAAGTTTAACCACAGATTGTCATCGACAGGTGGAACACCGACACTTCATGTGCGTTCAAGCTTAGATAATTATGCAGCTGACTTGTTCACAAAACAATTGGTGGTAAACGGTTCAAACTATTTATTGGATACGGTACAATTAGGTGCTGCGTTTGATAACATGACTTCTATGGTTGAATTCAGATTCTACATCACCAATATGGGGCAGACTGGAACCACTTACCGTTATGACAATGTTACAGTTTACGGAACTACGAACGCTTTACCTACACAAACATATTATGCAGATACGGACGGTGATGGTTTTGGAAACCCAGCAGCTCCTCAATCTGCTTGTACAGCTCCTCCTGGTCATGTTTTAGACAATACGGATTGTGATGACACAGACGAAGAAGAATTCCCTGGTGCAGTTTGGTATGCAGATACAGATGGTGATGGATTAGGTGATGCTGGTTCTTCTCAAGTTTCTTGTACGCGTCCTACAGATCACGTTAGTAACGATGATGATTGTAACGATACGGATGATCAAATAGGAATTATTATAACTTATTATGTGGATGGCGATGGCGATACGTTTGGTGATGCAGATGCTACTGGGGTTCCTTCTTGTACTCCAATTGTTGGATCTGTTACAAATAACACTGACTGCGATGATTCAGACGAGGATATAAACCCAAATGCTACTGAAGTATGTGATGGAGTCGACAACAACTGTGATGGTTCTACAGACGAAGGATTAACACTAGTTACTTACTACCAAGATACAGACAACGATACTTATGGAAATCCAGCTGTTTCTTTACAAGACTGTACGCAGCCAACGGGTTATGTGACAAATGATGATGACTGTAATGACGCGAATCCAGCAGCTTATCCTGGAGCAACAGAAATTAACGGAAACGGGGTAGATGAGAACTGCGACGGAGTAGACGGGTATTTAGGTATCGAAGAATCAATCCTTGCAAACTTAAACGTATACCCTAACCCAGGAACAAGTTCAGTTGTTTTAAATATGAGCAATGGATGGAACGGATTCAAAGTAACATTTGTGAGTGTTGATGGAAAAGAAATCACATTGACTTCTACTCAAACTTCAGCAACTGATTTAGAGTTCAATACAAATTCATTGGTTTCTGGAATTTATATCATTCGCTTAACTTCATCTGAAGGAACAGCAACCGTTCGCTGGACGAAGAATTAATCAGAAAATTAAAAAAATATAAGAAGGGCTATCTCGGATGAGGTGGCCCTTTTTAGGTTCAAAAATTAGGCAGTTTATGTTGAATTCTCTGTTTAAATTTTACCTTTTGCCTTTTGAATTCCCTTTCAGTACCTTTGCAGCAATGGAACACATCATTTATAACGTTACAGTAAGCCTTGATCCTTCAATAGAGCAGGATTGGGTGAATTGGATGCGCACCGTGCACATTCCCGATGTCATGGCAACAGGTTGCTTTTTAGAAAGTCGGATGTCGAAAATGAATAATGAGGAAGAAGGTGCTTGCACTTATGCAATGACCTATGTTGCTTACAGTCAAAACCATTTGGAAGATTATCAAAGCAATCATGCAGGGCGCTTGCAAGTGGAGCACAAAGGCAAATATGAAGGTCGTTTTGCCGCTTTCAGAAGCACATTAAATGTCATTCAACACTTCACACATGAAGAACGTTAGAGCCAAAAAACATTTGGGGCAACATTTCTTGAAAGACAAGGGTGTTTGCAAACGAATTGCCGAACAATTTAAGCACCATCAAGGAGTCAAAACGGCTATCGAGGTTGGTCCAGGAATGGGAGCTTTAACCGAATTTTTAATTCAAGATCCTGAAACAAATCTGTATGTCATGGATGTGGATCAGGAATCCATCGATTATTTGAAAATCAATTATTCGCAATTGGGAGAGCGGATTGTTTTTGCCGATTTTTTGAAAATAGACCCGACGACCATTGTTGGACAGGAACCTTTTGCAGTACTTGGAAACTTTCCCTACAATATTTCGTCTCAGATTCTATTTAAATGCATCGACCTCAAGGATCATGTTCCAGAAATTATGGGCATGTTCCAGAAAGAAGTTGCACTCCGTGTTGCTGAAAAACCTGGAACAAAGGTTTATGGAATTTTGAGCGTTTTACTTCAAGCCTATTATGACATTGAATATTGTTTCACGGTAGACGAGCATGTTTTTGATCCACCACCAAAAGTAAAATCAGGAGTGATTCGTTGTACTAGGAACAATAGAGAGAAACTTCCTTGTGATGAGAAATTATTCAAGCAAGTGGTGAAAATGTCATTCAATCAACGTCGTAAAACGATTCGCAATTCGATTAAAGCGTTACTTCCAGAAACGTATGAAGAAAATCCAATGCTACAGTTAAGACCTGAGCGTTTGGGTGTAGAAGAATTCATTGAGTTGACAAATTGGGTGGAAAAGCACCGAAAAGTTGAGTAAATCCTTTTAGAGAACAAACTGAGTCCTTCATTTTAACTTAAAAAAGAAAACTAGAAGTTCTCATAAAACAATATTAAATCTCTTTAACATTTCTAGCTTAACACTTGTTTTTAAATGATTTACTAACAAAATAAGGCCTTAAAACGGTCGTTCTGTGAATAAGTAATTGTTACCATTCATCCTTTTCTCTTTTCTCCTCTGAAAATTCGATTATTTTTGTGCGAAATTCAAAAAAACCGTACAATGTCACAAGAGAAATCAAGATACTCAGATAGTGAATTGGAAGAATTCCGTCAATTGATCAATGAGAAGTTGAAAGAAGCCCATGAAGATTACGACATGCTGAAAGCATCTTTGTCCAATAACAATCATGGTACGGATGATACTGGCAGAACTTTCAACATGATGGAAGATGGTTCTGAAACCTTATCTCGTGAAGAGGTAGCTCAGTTAGCAGCGCGTCAAGAAAAGTTTATTGAAAACTTGAAAAATGCATTGACTCGTATCGAGAATAAAACCTATGGAATTTGCCGTGTAACTGGTAAATTGATTCAAAAGGAGCGTTTGAAATTGGTGCCTCATGCTACATTGAGCATCGAAGCTAAGAACATGCAAAACAAATAAGTTGAAGAAACAACTCTATATCGTTTTAATAGCGGTATTCTGCATATTGCTCCTCGATCAAATCATGAAGATTTGGGTGAAGACATCCTTTGATATTGGTGGTGATGGGAATACAATGCCTGTTTTTGGGTCTTGGTTTAGACTCTTATACATCGAAAATCAGGGAATGGCCTTCGGCACCACATTTGGCTCAAGTATTTGGGCGAAACTGGGTCTGAGTATTTTCCGCGTTATTGCCATTTGTGCTATTGCATATTATTTCGTTAAACAATGGAGAAATGGTGCCAAAACAGAATTTCTAATTGCTATTGGATTCGTGTTTTCAGGAGCAACAGGAAACTTAATTGATTCCATGTTTTACGATTTCATTTTTGATTACGACCCATGTATTAGCTTCAATCATTTGGAAGGATCAGGTGTCTTTTCAGATTGTGGTCAATGGGGAACGATAGAAACACGTCATACAGGCTTTTTAATGGGGAATGTAGTGGACATGTTTCAGTTCACAGTTGAGTGGCCATCTTGGGTTCCTTGGTATGATAAAAATGGAGACAATCAGATATTTCCAGCAATTTGGAATGTAGCGGATGGAGCAATCAGCGTTGGTGTAATCATGATTATCCTCCGACAACGAAAATACTTCCCAAAAGAAAATAAGAAAACGGCTGCAGTGCAAGCTGCTTCAACAGAAGAAAATACGGATAAAACGGAGGAGTAATCTTCCGTTTTTTGTTTGATACAGGTCTGTTCGTGTAATGTTGTTAATGTGTTCTCGATACATTCCGACTAAAAGGTCGAAATACTCGAACTGACATTAACTGTATGGGTCGAGAATGACCAGAGTATCATTAAAGTAAGTTCAACACCTTTTCCACATCTTCTGGTGTATCAATATTTGGTGTTTCAATTTCTGTTTCTACCACTTGGATTTTATAGCCGTTATACAACCAACGCAATTGCTCCAATGATTCAATCTTTTCTAAGTGTGTTTCTTCCAATTCACTCAATTGAAGCAATACTTCCGAACGATAAGCATATAATCCAATGTGTCTTAAAAACGGGTAGATTTCCAACGGTTCTCCCTTCGCATTGGCAAAATTTGGAATAGGACTGCGGGAAAAGTAAAGCGCATTTTGATTCTTGTCAACAATGACTTTAATCCGATTGGGGTTCAAAATGTCTTCCATCTCAATCTTGCGAGAAGCCAACGTTGCAATTTGCACCTCTGGATTGGTAAAGGCTTGTAGCAACTGATCCAATTGTCGGGCATCCACCAATGGCTCATCTCCTTGAATATTGATTACAACATCGTAATTGTCTGCAAGACTTCGCACAATTTCTGCACAGCGATCTGTTCCCGTTGGATGTTTAGAATCCGTCATTTGTACTTTTCCTCCAAAACTTTCCACTGCTTCTACAATGCGTTGGTCATCTGTTGCTACAATTAAATCGGTGAGTAGAGAGGATTTCGCAGCTCCTTCCACAACCCGCTGAATCATTGTTTTACCTTTCAAATCAATGAGTGGTTTTCCTGGAAAACGAGAAGAACCATAACGAGCAGGAATGATGCCTAGGATGCGCATAATTTTTTCTTTCAAAGATAGTTATTTGGGAGAAACCCTCTCTGCGCTCTTTGCATCTTTGCGGTTCATTTTAACTTTACTATTCTTTATTTTTAAACGCGAAGGAGCAAAGAAAGCAAAGTTTGGCAACTCGGTTTATTCAATTCCCGACTTTTCATTAATTTTACCCATCATGAAATATCTATTTGTTGGTTTAGGAAATCCAGGTTCGAAATACGAAGAAACACGTCACAATATCGGTTTTAAGGTATTGGAGGCATTGGCGAAAGAACTAGGTGGAACGTTTACCCTTCAAAAAACAGCTGAAGTAGCAGAAGTCAAATTCAAAGGACGAACACTTATTTTAGTGAAACCAACAACCTACATGAATCTTTCAGGAAAAGCCGTGAATTATTACTTGCAACAAGAGAAGATTTTAAAAGAAAACATGGTTGTAGTGACTGATGATTTGGCTCTTCCTTTTGGAAAATTGCGCATGAAAGGAAAAGGATCAGATGGTGGGCACAACGGATTGAAAGATATTCAAGCTACACTGAACTCTGTTGAATATTGCCGTTTGCGTTTTGGGGTTGGATCAGATTTTCACAAAGGGCAACAAGTAGATTATGTCTTGGGCGAATGGAGTGCCGAAGAACGCGAGACTTTAAATGAACGAATCAACATTGCAACAGAGTTTTTAAAAGGCTTTGCTACAATAGGAATTCAATTAACCATGACAAATTGGAATGGCAAATAGAATCTCATTATCAGTAAGTTAACTTCTTTTAGCTGTTAAATCTTCGCATTTCACCGTTTTTAGCAATTTTGAATAAAAACTATCAATAACTTTGCAAGGCAAATAAATACCATTTGTACATAAAACTATGCAATACATTCGACTTACAAGAAGTGATGACTTTACGAAAAAGCTTTCCCAGCAAGTAGATGAATACCTGAAAACGAATAATTTAAAACGCTTTGGAAATTGGAGAATTTTAGTGAAAGTTCCCTTATTGTTTTCCATGTTCTTACTTCCCTATTTTTTAATGGTTTTTGGCGTTATCGAAAACCATTGGGCGCAATTTTTTATGACAGCAATTATGGGGGTTGGAATGGCTGGAATTGGACTTTCTATTATGCACGATGCAAATCATGGCGCTTTCTCCAAATACGGTTGGCTGAATAAAGTCATGAGTTTCTCCATGGAAATGCTTGGTGGATTTAATTTGAACTGGCGTATTCAGCACAATGTATTGCATCACAGCTTTACCAATGTTCACGACATGGATGAAGATATTGATTCTATTGGATTACTTCGTTTTTCACCTAATAAACCTCATAAAAAAGTACATCGTTTTCAAGCTTACTATGCTTGGTTCTTTTATGGTTTCATGACTTTGGCTTGGATGACGAACAAGGATTTCATGCAGTTGGCTCGCTACAGTAAAGAAGGCTTATTACAAGCTCAAAACACAACTTTTAGAAAAGCAATGACCCAATTAGTCATTTCAAAGGTTATCTATTATACATACATCATTGCTATTCCGTTGTTGGTGATGGATGTAACTTGGTGGCAAGTACTGATTGGATTTTTTGTGATGCATTTTATTTGTGGAATTATCCTCGCTTTTGTGTTTCAAGTAGCACATGTAATGCCTGAAACAGAATTCATGACAAAAGATGGGTATACGGAGAAGAATGATGACATTTCTTGGGCAAAACATCAATTGATGACGACTGCAAATTTCGAAAATTGGAATCCATTATTGACTTGGTATGTTGGTGGATTGAATTTTCAAATTGAGCATCATTTGTTCCCTGATATTTCACACATCCATTATCCAAAGATTGCAAAAATTGTGAAGAAAACAGCCAAAGAATATGGTGTGCAATACAATTACCATAAAACATTTGGTTCAGCGATTTTCAATCATTTGAGATTATTAAAACAATTGGGAAGAGCATAACAAGCATTTATCAAAATAAATTAGAAAGACGGGCATTGCTCGTCTTTTTTATTGTAATAAGTATTTTCGGATATTTCTTTGCGGTTCAACAACACCCTTTTACCGCTAAGAGGCAAAGGCGCAAAGTTTCCATGTAACTGCTTTGAATGTTTTGGGTAATCTGAATTCAACGGTTTTCTTAACTTTAAGAAAAGAGGAATGAATAATTAAGCTAAAGATGGGACACGATCACGCAGATCATCATGAGCAAAAACTAACAAAAGTCAACAGCGCATTCGTTGTTGGAATTGTTCTCAATCTACTTTTTGTAATCATAGAAGCTATTGTTGGGATTGCTATAGATTCTCTCTCCGTTTTGTCAGATGCAGGGCACAATCTCGCCGATGTTGGCACATTGGTACTCTCCCTATTAGCTTTTAAACTTACGAAGGTCAAACCAACGAATCGATACACATACGGCTATCGAAAAACCACAATTTTGGTAGCTTTATTTAATTCCCTACTCCTATTACTCACAATTGGAGCAATTATTTTTGGAGCTATCGAACACCTTTTTCATCCACAAAAAATTCCAGGATTAACCGTTTCCATCATTGCCGGAATTGGAATCGTCATCAATTTCACAACTGCTCTTTTCTTTTTTAGAAACAAGGAAAAAGACATCAATGTGAAGAGTGCTTACTTGCATTTATTAGCGGATGCGTTGGTTTCTGTGGGTCTAGTTATCGCAGGAATCGCTATTTATTACACACACCTTTATTGGTTGGATAGTATTTTCAGTTTGATTATCGCCGCAATTATCTTAGTTAGTACTTGGAAATTGATGAAAGAAAGCTTGCGCTTGTCTTTAGATGGCGTTCCAAGCACGATTCATTTGGAAGAAATTGAAACCAAGATTCAGATGGTAAATGGAGTAAAGGAAGTTTATCATATTCACATTTGGCCAATTAGTTCTACAGAAAATGCCTTGACAGCTCATTTAGTGATAGAAGACGATATAAATGGTGAACAAGAAGCTTTTATTAAGCATGAAATACGCCATTTACTCGAACATCAAAACATTCAGCATGTAACTCTTGAAACTGAGCGGGAAGATTGCAGGAATGGATCTTGCTAAAACACCATATATCACTGGGCTAATAGACACATGTCTATGCGTCTTTTAAGAGTTGTTGAATAAGTGACAAAACAAAAAACCCTCTCGATGAATTCGAGAGGGCTTCGTAGCATGTAGGTTATTTTATTTCTTTATAATCAATTGTTTCGTGACTGCTCCTTCACGAGAAAGAACTTTTACCCAATATACTCCGTCAGCTAATTCAGCTAAGTTCACGGTAAATACTGCACTCGTATTGTGCTGTGTAAACAAAGCTTGTCCGTTCGTTGAATAAACTATAACTTCTGAGTTTGCTACATTTGTTTCTATAGAAACAGAACTAGCAGTCGGATTTGGATACATCGTATATTCAAATGCATTGTTTTCATCAATTCCTAAACATGGATTTGAAATGATAACCACTGTGTCTTTATCTTGACAAAGATTTGCATTGGTAACTGTTAAAACATATGATCCTGCTTGAGTTGCAGTCGTATTTTGTGTTGTTGCTCCATTGCTCCATCCATAACTTGCATATCCTCCAGGACCATTCAAGTTAACAGGAAAATGATTCGAACAAACCGTCATATCAGCTCCTAAGTTAATCGAAGGTTCAGCAAGTAAAGCCAATACGAGCGTATCCTTGTCTATACATCCATTTGCATCCGTTCCAGTAACGATATAAGAACCAGCGACTGTTGCGTTGAAAGCAGTTCCATTCGTAATTCCGTTGTTCCAAACTAGGTTCGGAGCTCCTGTTGCTGTAAACGTAATGGAAGTTCCTGCACAAACTGTTTGATTTGAGCCAGCATCAACCGTTGGAAGTAGATTTACTGTTACAGTTAATGTATCTGAATCAGAACATCCGTAAATATCTGTTGCGGTAGCAATGTAAGCCATCGTAGCCGTTGGGAAGAAATCTATTCCGTCTTGCACACTGTTGTTCCATGTAATTGTTTCAGAAGTTACAGCTTCCAGATTCACAGTATCTCCAACACAAATCGCAATGTCAGAACCTGCAGCAATCGTTGGTAATGTCAATACTTGAATGATTTCTGAAAGCGTCGTATCTACACAAGCATGAGTTGTATTGGAAACATAAATACGGTAGTTTCCAGCTTCAGCTACATCCAATGAATTTCCAATTTCACCAACAATGATTTGATCATCTTTCAACCATTGAATGGTACTTTGAGCATTTCCTGGAATGGTTAAGCTCACCGTATCACCATCACAGATCGAATCCGTTGGAACCGTGATTGTTGCACCCGCTAAATCCACACATGTATTGATATCGAAGATAGAAAGCGTAGAACTTACTTCATTTGCTAAAATCACGATATCATTTCCAGTTGGAGAATCTTCTTTTTTGATGATAATAATTCCTTCAGCCCCAAGATCAGGACCAACCCCTACAAGATTACGATTGTTGTAATATCCAACAAAAACCGGGGCGCTTGGAACATCGACATTAAACATCATTACTCCACCAACACGCTCCAAGGAAACAAATAAGTAGTGATTTCCATTGATGATTGCCGTAGCAACCCCTTCTGGTTCTGGACCTTTATCATCTGAACGGTTTTTAGATACCGCTGCTCCGCTATTACTCGCATTGAACAAACCACTTAATGTGGGGTGATTTGCCGTGATTTGCTCGATTAAATCTTTTGAGTCATACACCAACGCTCCAGTTTGTGCATTCCAAATAGAGAATGAACGTGTTCCAAAAACGTGAATATCATCGATATCTCCATCGTTATCTGTATCACCACTCGTATTGGTAACATTGATTCGACCTAAGAATTGATTGTGTTTTAAGATATTTTGATCTGGAATAGAGGCATCCAATGGAGTAGCTGACAAACGTGCAACTTCAACGTAAAAACCAGTATATTCACGAGAATCTCCTTCATTTGCTGAGAAAATGTATTCTGTTCCAGCAATAGAAGCATGAGCCAAAGCGTCAGGCATAAACAATCCTTTGATTGGAGCCGAACCAATGAAAACACCTGCAGTTTGATCCGAAGCATCTAATCCGTTGTTTCCATTTGCATAATTCATCGTTCCCAAGGGACGAATCGCACTTACAGTTCCAGTAGCGATATTGATTACCGCCATTGCATTGTTCTCTTGAAGAGCCACATAAGCAGTTGAATTGTCTTCGGAAAGTGTGATGTATTCCGGTTCGAAATCCTGAGCTGCAGAAGCCCCTGGACCAAAAATTCGGATTCCCTGAGAACGCAAAGCAGCTTCTTGACCGTTGAATGATTGGAAATTGACCATCGTTACATTTGCTGCAGTTAATGAAGGGTAACCACCTGTAACATCAATAATTCCAACAGAACCTTCTGGATCAACTGTGTAATCTGACTTCGGTTCACCTTCACAAGCGACCAGTACTTTCGTGAAATCGTTGTTAAAAGTAACCATATCTGGCATTGCTCCAACAGGGACTTGCGAGATAAATGTCCCATTTTGATTAAAGAAAACAACATTTCCATTCAATTGCGGATTTGCATTTTCCATAGCTACAACAACCGTTCCATTGTGAACGGTCAATGAATTGATATTTCCATACGGTGTCATTGAAATTGAATTCAATAAAACGGGAGCTGCTGGATTCGCAAAGTTCACGATATCCAGTTTTGCACCGATGGAGTTTGCGATGTATAGTTTATCTGTTGTTGGGTCAAAAGCAACAATTTCTGCAGAATTACCACTTCCTCCATTTGAAAAACTGGAAAGCAAGTTTAACTTTAACTCGTTATTTGGTGCAGGAGTTTGGTAATCGTTGTCCTTGATATAGACAATTTGGAAGGAATTTGTTCCAATCGCAGCATTTTCTAAGGCTCTTATTTTCAAGATAACTTTCTCCGTTCTTTCAGCAAGTGCGTCATCCACAATTGTTAAGCCAACATTTTGAATTCCATTGAAACCTGCGGGAATTACTACTGTATCTTCTGCCAAAGTAAAGTCTGTGGTTTCAGTTGCATCGGTATATACCGAATAACTCAGAATGACTTTTGCAGGATAAATATTCGAAGAAGCAGCGTTAATGCCGATGTTTACTGTTCCTGCATTTTCCGCGAAATTTTGAGTAACCGCTGAGAATGTAAATGTTCCTGAAGCAGGAAGTAAATTCACACTTGAAAGATTGTCTAAAGTTGGAGTTACTAATGTCCAAGAGCGATTAGAAGTCCAAAGTCCGGTTTGTGTATTGTATGAACCAACCGCACGAATGGATTGATCATTTCCTGGATCACCTGCAAAGAATGAGGTGGTTTGAAGTTTTCCTCCAGTGTATAAATCATTTACGGGTAATTGGTAGCCATCCGCACCTGCATTTAATACAGCTGTTCCTAAAGATGTTCCATAAAATAATGCATCTACAGGAACACTAGAATTCGTAATTGCAGCTGAAGCTATATTAAAAACTGCGATTCCATCACCATTACTTCCTCCATTTCCAACAGCTCCATTTCCAGCAGCACCGAAACCATCACCACCAGTCGTTAGCGTATTTATTACACGAAGTTTTGTGCCTGTTGGAGCCATTGAACTTCCTCCTACATAAACTACATCTCCTCTGTTGACTGTACCTGTATTGATTTGAAAAGCATATGTAATTGCTCCTCCTTCAATCCAACCATTCAAAGTGGCTGCGGAGTTATTACAAACAACCGTATATGGAGTCGTTGCGAAATTGATATTACTCGTTGCAACCAATTCAATCCATTCAAATGGTGAATCTGTTCCTGTTGGATTCGTTAGAATTTCTGAAATTACGAGTCCTGGATTTTGAGAGAAACTTGTCATGCTCATCAAAATAGTCCCGATAAATAGTATTGTTTTTTTCATTGCTGTATAAACTTTCCACAAAGGTCTATTCAACATGTAATTAGAAAGATGAAGTTAAATGATTTTTTTGGCAAGACTGAGTTGTGAAATTGTAAATGAAATAAAATTCAGATAAACAAATTGTTTAAATCCGACCATTATTTTCAAGACAAATTCACCAAAAATTAATACTAATCCGATTTAGTGCCCCAATTCTTTAAAATAATCGTTGCAACACTTAAATCCAATAGATTGGTGATCTTCACATTCTCTTCATTTCCCGAAACGAGGTGAATTCGAGCTCCAATGGATTCTACCACACTCGCATCATCGGTAAATGTTGCGGCGTATTTTTGTTCATATGCTTTTTTGAGAAGTTTGGCTTCAAAAATTTGAGGCGTTTGAACAATTTGGTAATGACTTCTTGGGACAGCTACGCTACTTTCTCCTTCTACCAAACGAAGAGATTCTTTCACTGGAATAACAGGGATAACAGCCCTGTGTTTTTTGACTTCAAGAAGAAGTTGTGTTAAAACTCCTTGACTCACAAAAGGACGAACACCATCATGAACTGCAATCCAATCGCCTGTTGCCTTCTCCAATGCATTTTTTATCGAGTCAAAACGCTCTTCACCACCGGAAATGATTTCATGTTTGATTTGGAAAACATATTTCTCACACATTTCAGTCCAATCTTTCAAATAATCTGCTGGAAGTGTTACAATCAATTGGGCTGAAGTATCAAATGCATGAATACGCTCGATGGTATGCATCAAAATGGGCTTGTCGTTCAACAACAAAAATTGTTTGGGAATTAAGCCCCCCATTCTTTTTCCAATTCCTCCAGCAGTAATAATGAATGTAAGCATAGACTTTAAAGATAAAAGAATTTTGTAGTGACGCGACGCATCGCGTCACTACAAAACCAAACCCGATAAACAAAAAAAGGTTTCGTCATTGACGAAACCTTTCAAATATAGTAAACCACCAATTATTTCAATTGATTTGAATCTTTTTCAGCTTGAGCGTTGAATTTTCGTTGCCAGTTCAACCAATAGAATAACCCAATGAATCCAAGTACAATGCAAGAATAGTTAAAAATGTTCCCGATGTTATCGTAAAACCATGCACCATTTAAAATTTTCCCGAGTGTAAACCAAAAATTATTCATCTGTTCTCCTTTTAATTGGGACAAAGTAAATAAATTATTTGTTGATAAGGTTGGATTTTAGTGAAAAAGATTGATTTTTTCGTGATTTAGAATCGTTTTAAAGTTATTTGGCAAAAATTGAACCTCAAAATTGGTTCCCTAAGCAATAAGAATCTGTAACTTTGCAGTATAAAATTTAAAAAATATGTACCCACCAGAACTTGTACAACCAATGAAGGAAGACCTTACACGTGTGGGCTTTCAACAACTCGTATCAGCATCAGACGTAGATGCAACAATTCCAACTAGCAAAGGTGTTGCCTTGGTAGTTGTAAACTCTGTTTGCGGATGTGCAGCAGGAAATCTAAGACCAGGGGTGAAAAAATCTTTGGAAATAGCAGGAAAAAAACCAGATCATTTATTGACTGTTTTTGCTGGTGTTGATTCTGAAGCTACACAACAAGCACGTAAGTATTTTTTACCATTCCCTCCATCTTCACCATCAGTGGCATTGTTTAAGGACGGAAAATTGGTTCATTTCTTAGAAAGACACAATATCGAAGGAGTTACTGCAGCTATGATCGCTGAGAACTTAGAAGCAGCTTACGACGAATTTTGTTAAGAAGGATTTTAGGACACTATGATTTTAAGACTTCAGGACTGAATGACAAGTTAGTCAGCACGTCTTGAAGTCTTTTTTTATTACAAAATCTTATAGTCTTAATATCCTAAAATCTTGACGTCTTAAAATCCCGCTATGTTTATCGACACTCACACACATCTTTACTCCGAACAATTCAACGAAGACCGCACAGAAATGATTCAACGTGCAATTGCAGCTGGCGTTGAGCGCATGTACATGCCAAATATTGATTTGAATTCGGTAGAAGGAATGCATGCATTGGAACAGCAGTTTCCAAATAATTGCTTTGCCATGATGGGACTTCATCCATGTTCTGTGGATGCAAATTGGGAATTGGTACTTGCCAAAATGAAACTCTTACTCGAGAAAAGACCCTATGTGGCTGTTGGGGAAATTGGAATCGATTTGTATTGGGATAAGACATTTGTTGAAGAACAAAAAGAAGCTTTCCGAACTCAAATTAATTGGGCGAAAGAACTTCAAATTCCAATTGTGATTCATGCCAGAGATTCTTTTCCAGAGATTTATGAAGTGTTGGATCAAGAGAATGACGAACGTTTACGTGGAATCTTTCATTGTTTCACTGGCAATGAACAAGACGTCAAGAAAATTTTGGATTACAACGGATTTCTGTTTGGAATTGGAGGAGTTGTGACCTACAAAAAATCCGATTTACCTGAAACCCTGAGGCACATTCCACTGGAAAAAATCCTATTGGAAACAGATGCTCCCTATTTAGCACCAACACCTTTCCGTGGAAAACGAAATGAAAGCAGTTATGTGATTCACACAGCTGAAAAAATAGCCGAGATTTTAGAATTGCCTTTGAGTAAACTCCAGGAAGTAACGACTCAAAATGCGATGGATCTATTTCATCCATAATTCCCTTGCTTATTTCGTATTTTCAGTGAACTTTGTCTCACAACAATTAAATACGCATGAAGACAACGCCACAAGTACTGGTTATTTATACTGGAGGAACCATCGGAATGGTCAATGATCCACTGACAGGTTCATTAACTGCTTTTGATTTTGGTGATGTCTACAAACACATTCCCGAATTGGCGCGTTTAAATGTGCAATTGACCACACATGCTTTTCCACATCCAATCGATTCTTCAGAAATGAATCCTGCGTGGTGGAAAGAAATGGCTGAATTGGTGTACAATAAATACAACGAGTTTGACGGGTTTGTCATTCTCCATGGTTCAGATACAATGGCATTTTCAGCTTCTGCCTTGAGTTTCATGTTGCAAGGATTAAAAAAACCAGTCATTTTCACAGGATCTCAATTACCCATTGGAACAATTCGCACAGATGGCAAAGAAAATTTAGTAACAGCAATTGAAATTGCTGCTGCTAAAAACGAAAACGGAGCTCCTCGCATTCAAGAAGTAGCTATTTATTTTGAATATTCCTTGTATCGCGGAAACCGCACATCTAAAGTGTCTGCTTCTTCTTTCGAAGCATTTCGTTCGCCCAATTTGCGTCCGTTAGCCGTTGCAGGAGTGCACATCGATTATACTGGAGGAACGTTAGAATCATCAAAAGAATTGGAATTGTATACTGCTTTCGATGCTTCCGTAGCTCTAATTAAATTTTTCCCAGGAATCAATTGGAACATTTACGAATCATTGTTCGACACCAAAAAAACCAAAGCAATAATACTAGAAACCTATGGTTCTGGTAATGCTCCTTCTGATGCTAAATTCCACGAGTTATTATCGAATTACTTGCAAGCAGGAGGAATCGTCCTAAATATCACGCAATGTTCTACAGGAAGAGTGGAACAGGGAAAATACGAAACAAGCTCATTCTTCGAGAAAAACGGAGTGCTTTCCGGCTTTGACTTAACAACCGAAGCAGCAGTGACCAAAACCATGTATGCTTTGGGAAAAAGTGCGGGGAATGTGGAATTGGCGAAGGATATTTTGAAGAAGTCGGTTTGCGGGGAAGTGACGGTGTAGTCAAAACTTTATAAAACAAAAATCCCGCCGTTAAGCGGGATAATTCTTGCAGAGAGGAAGAGATTCGAACCTCATCCCTCAAAGCCTTTATAATAGGAACTTCTTTACTTCTATTTATCAAAACTCCCCGAATAACTCACCTTTTGTTTTGCTACTATTTGTGTAAGAACGATATGCAGCAAAGATACGGAATTTATCAATGTGTTTTGTGCAAATAAGTTCAAAAAATGGACTAGTTTATAGTTTGGTTTACAGTCTAATAGAACAGAATTACAATCTGAAATTTCAAATTTGGAGTAATTATTAATTACGAGAATTAGATGATTATTTCATTCACTTTTTCGGCATCCAATCCAAGGTATTTCGAGAATTCAATAACGGTAATTACCTGGTGCGTTTCTTTGTTGAAATGCGCTTTCATTTTCTTCATGAGGTAACGACAATAGCGCTCGCTTTTGCCAGTTATTAGCATGATGTCTTTTGGATATATGACTAAGCGTTTTTCTTTCATGTTTTGATACTCTATCCGTACTTAATCCATTCAGTATCCATGGTTAAGCCTTGCTCAAATTTAAGGTGAATTTGGAGCATTTCAAGGTGCAAAAATGACACAATTCCGCACAAAGTAAACGATGCGGTATAGGTTGCTTGATTGCTTTTGAAATTCGTTGAATGTTTGTCTCGTCAATGCGATTCAGATGCGCGCTAATCTAAGATTTCTGATTTGAGTTGATAGGCGAATTGACCTGCCTAGAAATCGGTCAAAGAGAAATACAAATTATCATGGCAAGACAATCTGGCCTTATTAAGTTGAAAGGGACGTTGGATAATGTCAATTTCTACAAATCGAAAGATGGGAACCTTGCGCGCATGAAAACGTCTGTTGACGCTAAGCGCATTGCAAATGATCCTGCTTTCGTTCGAACGCGTGAGAATGGAGCCGAATTCGGTTCTTCTGCTAAAGCGGGGAAACTCGTTCGAAGCTCGTTGCGACCGCTCATGCAAACAGCAAGTGACGGAGCAGTTACTTCACGAATGACGAAAGTCATGACAATGGTGAAGAACTACGACGTGACTTCTGAGCGCGGAGGGCGAAACGTGGCTTCGGGAATAGCTGACCCAGCAGCAAAAGAATTGTTGAAGGGTTTCAACTTCAACATTCGCTCTGCGTTGGGAAGCGTGTTCTACAAGCCGTACACGGTTGACGTGAATACAGGCACGATTACGATTAACCAGTTGGTTCCAATCAACGATGTTAATTTCCCGCTTGGCGCAACGCACGTAACGCTTAAAAGCGCCTGGACGAAAGTTGATTTTTCAACTGGAGTTACAGACACTCAAATTTCTCCTGAATCAAACTTATTGATTGATTCAACATCTTCTGATGTTACCCTTACCCCTCCGCAAGCTCCAACTGGAACAGGTACAAATATTTTTGTTTTGTGCTTGGAGTTCTACCAAGAAGTGAATGGAATGCAGTACTCATTGAAAAATGGGGCTTACAATGTGCTTTCCATTGTTGAAATTAACTAATCTGAAGAATCATGAAAAAGTCAAATGTAAACGACCCGAAATTCAAAGATCAGTTGAAGTCTTTTTTCAGACGTTGCAATAGCGAAACACCTCCTTTCTTCAAAAAACTCCGTTTGGCTGGATTAGTAACAGTAGCTGCAGGAACGGCATTGTTGGCCGCTCCAGTTGCACTGCCCGCAGCACTTGTAACTGTTGCAGGTTACTTAATCGTGGGTGGAACCGTAGCTTCAGCTATGAGTCAAGCGGCAATTGCTGAAGACGGGAAGAAAAACGATGAATAATCGAAGGATTGACCATCAAAAAGAAAACCGAGTAAATAATCAAAAGCGCCTAGGTTCCGCGCATGTGGAACCAGGTGCTTTAAATCTCAAAAGTATGAAAGCAGAAAATTGTGCAAACAGCAATTTGAGCGTGAATATCAAGACAAAACGAAGACCACGCTTTAAAGCTGGAGCTGAGTTGTCTGGTGCTGTGAACCTTGTTGCTATCGATGTGAACGAGGAAATGATTGACGACACAGAAGTGTTTGAAATCAGCATCAAACTTGATAGCACTAGTTGCTCAAAAGAGGATTCTTGTCCTAATTAATCCAAAAAGCAACTAGCAATGACGCCACATCAAGACACCACAACAGTAGCAGGAACGGTTACCGGTACAGTGTTTACCATTGCTGCGAATATCGATTCGCAAGATTTTTCAAAGACAGTGATTCTCGCATGTGTTGGTGCAGTGGCCAGTTTCATTGTTAGTTTGATTCTCAAGCGGATTTGGAAGTATTTATCAGAATAAATGAACGGCACTTCGCGATAGCCATCGGGAGGTGCCGTATTTTTTTTGAGTTTATCGTTTTGACATTACTAAGGACATCATTGAATGATCACTAATTTTATTTTCTCGGTATTTGTGCTCATAATAACAATTTACAACTTGATCATTAAGTTGACTGTGAATATAAAAATGGTCTAGTCTGAAGCCATTACCAGCACTACTATACCAAGAATACTCCTTTTTATCTGGATTTAGATTTCTCCAAACATCAATTAATCCTTTTTCCTCAAACTTGTTTAGATAACCCGAATCAATAAAGGTTGCGCCCTTTTCATCCTGAAAATGTTTACCTGTATTGTAATCACCTGTGATTATTATGTTTTTGGTGGTGTTTTTGTCAATTTCATTTAGTAAAAATTCGAACACCTTTCGCTTATGTTCGTTCAAAGGGAAATAACAGCCATAAATAGTAAATGACGAATTTTCTAGTTTGATTATTCGGTTTTTATGCTCTTCCAATTCTTCAAAAGATGTAGAAGAAAATTCTGTTTTACTTGCAATCAAAACAGAATTCACAGTTGGAGGACAGTCTACAGTATACAAACAAGTATAGCCGGATTCAATTAACTCGCGCTTGAGTAATTCACTTCCCGAATTGTTTCTGAATTCAGTTAGGATAAACAAGTCAGTGTCGATATTCTCCTTTAGAGAAGTAATAATAGAGTTAATCCTTTTCCCACCTCCATGTTGTAAATTCCAAGTTGTGATTTTCATGTTCTTGATTGGTTTTCGAGTCTTAAAATAATCAGAATTCAAGATTTCCCTTCGCATTTTCGGAAATTGATTATCATCACCAATCCTTCCCACAAAATTAAACCCAAAAGAAAAAGAGAAAAAAGAAAGAGCAAACCCGAGTGGCTAACATTTTAGGCATGCAAGGTTTTTGGAGAAAAAATGATTACACCGAATGTAATTTGAAAGTTGATTGTTCTGTGAACTAGGGTTTGGTAGTTGAAACCTGCATTTTTTATTCAAAATTCATTTTAACCTTGCAGGGCTGAAATGAGCCACTATCTTGCTTTTGTTTTTTTTATTTCCAGATTCAAACTACTAACTAAAAGATTTACATTGTTTTTACTTTTTCCTCCCGAATAACTATCAATTCACTCATTTAATAAAGGAAAACGATGGGTAAAACAGCCTTGAGCGCTGCCGGTGGAGCAAGGCAGCTGGCTTAGTGGTAAAAGGAAAGCATTAAGTGTATTTCCAAAAGAAACATAGATTAGAATTGTTAGGGTTATCGCTAGTTAGAACGATGATTTGTACGCTTTTCTTACCACTAAAGCAAAACGGAGTGTTTTGAATGGCTTTGCTTTAGCAATATAAACAGCCAGAGAAACATGGAGAGCGCGAGCCGCCCGCGAGTTGAGGGAAGGTGGAAGACAGAAATGGGCAGGGACTGAACAGCTGGCGACCTATGCAGGATGCACAAGGGCTTGGCGGAGTTTTTGTTTCGTGCGTGGATGCGCGTTGGCTAGACCAGTTGTTACTTGCAACGCAGTGGAGAGTAAGTACTGGTGTGTGTTGCAAAAATGCTCCCTGGCGAAATCATCCTGTAAGGTGTTCGACTGGTGGCATTTTGCAAATGGAAATAGCAAGTGCCTTTGAGACTAGGAACGAAGGCTTGAAGGCTCTTGTTGCGTGGAGCGGAAAGCGGCTGTTTGATATTTTGCAGACTGGTTCTTTATCAGAACCAAGGCGCGAAATAAGAACAGCGGCTTGGAGTGTGGATCACAAAAACTGTGACAAGCCCGAAGCCTGACTGATTTAGCAGGCGAGCATACACAAACAGCGGTGACACCCAATGAAACAAAAAGGAAGGGAGTGACGGGACTAGCTTCCCTGACGACATTATTGGGGAACATCCGTAGTAAGCTTTCAGCTACTACGGTGTGATGGGTGGCAATGGAGCTGTGACTGACAACGCAGGATGAACAGGCACAGAAAACAAATGAACAGTCAAAAGTGAATTCTGAGCGTTGGCTAAGTGAGTGCTAAAAACAAGGGCGCAGAGCAACGGAGCTTGTGTTACCCTTGTTTTTATGTTTTTCTGAAGCTGTGAGAACTAGGCGGAAGACCGCTTTACCGTGTCTTGGATTGTAGGAGGATTTCGCAGGATAACGGACTTTATCAATAAGGATCTGACAGAATAATGAATGTTGGATATTATACTTGGGTTTATTATATTTGAACTGATTTAGGTGGTTAGGTTAGGTTGATTAAAAAGCAGTAAGACGCCCGTCTTGCTGCTTTTTTTTATGCCAGATTAAGAAATATTAAATACCTGAATGTATGGTGTAATTCTCATTCCTTAAAAAACGGACAAAATTCACTATCAAAGGAGGTAGTTATTGACGAATAACTCTAGCTCAAGCGCTATGGCTAGTGTTGTTTAGGTGTTCTATGATTTTAAAAATGTGACCTGATTGCTGTTGATCAAAAACACCATCAATACCCATTGAATGGAAATTTTTGAATGGAGCATCATATAATTTGTAGGGATCGATCTTTCCGTTTTTAGTTAAGAACAATTTTATTGTGTTTAAGAATTGAATCTGAACAGAGGTCAATTGATATTCATTGATAAAATCTGCGAATGCCTGGTTCACTTTAACCTCATCTAATCCCATTAAATTTACAATGAATTGAACTAAGTTTAATGGTGCTCCTATTTCATTTTCAATTTTACTCTTATCGATTTTCTTAGACCAAAGAATGGTTTCCAATTCCTGTAATTCGGATTCAGTTATTGATTCACCTTTTCGAATTCTTTCTATGGTTATGTGATGACTGTTTTCGCGAATAATCTCTTCTAAACGGAATTTATTAATGCTATAAAAACCGCCAGTTTCTGCAACATTCGGAATGTGACTATCTTTCATATCTGAGATATAGATCACATCTTCAAAATTACTCGTAATGTATTTTTGATCTTCAAAATCTATGTATTTTACTATATCTCGAATGCCGCTTCTTATTTTTTCTAAATGACTTATGCCATCGTTTTCCCAAAACAATTGGTCTAATGGCATTATTATCAATTTCTCTTTGCTTTTTACCTCTGGAATTGCTGTTTTACGAAGTAGTTTTTTGGAAACAACTGCAACTTTGGAAATAGCGTTGTTAAAATCATCCATGAAACGATCATTTTGTGGCGTTTCCAAACGTTTAATCATTAAACTATAAAGCAGTTTATCATAAAAACGTGCTAAATCGGAATCACCTTTTGACGGTTTAATTAATGGCGCTAAAACACTTTCGATTATGGAAATGTCTTTTTTATCTAAATGATTCCATAATTCTCTATTTTCAGCTGAATAATCCAGTACTGTTTTTAATTTCATTCGAACATCAAAACGATTTACATCCAAAGTATTGACTTCATGAAACAAGTTGTCTAACAACTCTGTACGGTATTCCTGCAACACTTCAATGCTGGCGAATTTACCTTCCTTCAGATACTGCGCTAACTGCAGGCGAAGATTGAACACTACTTCTGATAAACTTTTTTGGTGTGAGCCTTCAATTCCTTGAGGATTTTCAGTGAAAAACTCAAAATTACCACAAAGGTCAAATATCAAGAAATGGGTCTTATCATTTTCTGGACCGAATAAATCTGGTCGTAATCGAGAGCCACGTCCAATCATTTGCCAGAATTTAGCATACGATTTAACGGGTTTATAAAACACTAAATTTACACAAGAAGGTGCATCAATTCCAGTATCCATCATATCTACTGAAATAACGATTTGTGGAAGACGTTCTTTTTCTTCATCACAAAAACGCTCTATGAATTCTTCGGCCTTAGGTTCACCATGAGTGATCACTTTCACATAATCATTCCCGTAGAGTTCCTTATCCAATTCCATGAACATGTCTTTTAAAAAGTGCGCGTGCTTTTTGTTTTTAGCGAAAATGATAGTTTTCCCTAGTTCTTCACCACCCCTTTTTTTAATTCCAAATTCAATGATTTTCTCCAGGGTTTTTAATGCGGTATCCTTATTAAATAGCCAATTATTTAACGCTGAACTTTCTACCCATTCGTTACCTGTTGCCTCTTCACCTTCGAGAATATCTTCTTCAAATGCTTCTTTTTCACTTGCAGACAAATCAGAATACTTTATGCCTGATGTTAGAAATTTAGTAGATAATTCGATTGTTTTGTACGGAACTAGATGTTTGTTTTCAACGGCTTCATCAAAGGTATATGCGTCTGTTGGAGATTTGTCGGGTAAACCAAAAACTTCATACGTGTTATGGTCTATACTGTCTTTTGGAGTTGCAGTTAGTCCAAGAAAAAGGGCGTCAAAATATTCAAAAATAGCTTGATATTTTTTGTAAATGGATCTGTGTGCTTCGTCAACAATAATTAGGTCAAAATGACCAACACCATAAAACCTTTTTTCTTTGTCTCTTGAGCCATCTATTAACCCCATCATTGTTTGATAAGTGGAGAATGCAAAGCGCGCTTCAACATTGTCTTTTTCATCCAATAGATTGACACTTTTATGGTCTGGAAGTAATTTAACAAAATTCCTTTTTGCTTGACTCACTAGACTTTTTCGATCTGCTAGAAACAATATTCTTTTTGCCCAATTCGCTTGAAGCATCAATTTTGAGAAAGCAATTGAAGTTCTTGTTTTACCTGTACCAGTTGCTAGTACTAATAATGATCCACGGTTTGTACCAATAAGTTCACCCGTTATTTTATCTGTACCGGCAAAGTGTTCAGCAATACTTTTGATAGCCCGCATTTGATAAGTTCTACCTGCAATTGAATTGTCAATTGTTTCATAACGAATGTCTTGGCGGTTTTTTCTGCGAAACAGCAAGGTTTGTAATTCTTGCTTCGTATAGAAACCATTTATTGGACGAGCTGCTTTGTAGAATAGATCGTCCCAAATGTAAGTTTCAAAGCCGTTGGTGTAAAACATTACTGGACGTTGGCCGAACATAAGTTCTAAACTATCGGCGTATAATTGCGCTTGGTTTTCACCTAAACGAGCATTTTCTAAACTTTTCTTGGCTTCAACTATCCCTAATGGCTTGCCATCATCATCCCAAAGCACATAATCTACAAAACCAGTTTCCGATTTATTAGTAGATTGGGGCATAAATTCCACTTTGAATTCTTTGTCATTTATACCACTTAAATCCCAACCAGCTTCTCGTAATGATACATCGATGTAATATTTTCGAGTGTCTGCTTCATTTCTAATATTGAGAACTTCGTCTTCTTTGGTAGCTAGTTTTTTATTCGTTGAAATCAGTGCTTGAAGTTCCTCAATTTGTAATTTGAA
The DNA here is from genome assembly GCF_000194605.1 of Fluviicola taffensis DSM 16823. NCBI lineage: Bacteria > Pseudomonadati > Bacteroidota > Flavobacteriia > Flavobacteriales > Crocinitomicaceae > Fluviicola > Fluviicola taffensis. The sequence continues at coordinate 1,953,944 of NC_015321.1, read as the reverse complement.
TAGTTGGTTTTCATCTTCCAACTGTTTGTTTTTCTCTGTTGTTTGTTTCAGTTTTTCTTGGAAACTATCTAAATCAGTATTGAATTTGATTTGAAGTTTTTCCAACTGCTTTTTCGATAATGTAGCTTCGCCTTCTGTTGGAATATGATTCCCATCAAAAAGACTTGGGACTGCACAATTTTCTTTGCTGTATGATTTAGCAAACCACTTTGAAAAATAATATAAGCTTGAAATGATAGCATCTGAGTCAGATTCTGAAACTGGTTTATTGTGAATTGCTAGATTTCCAACTTTTCGAATCAAGTCTATTTCATTGTAGAGTTTAATAGGAAACTGATTCTTAAACTCGTAACTCTTCATTAAGGAGTTTAAGGAAGTATCGTATGGGAGGGTTAAATCAGAATCATTTGTAAACATCCAATTTACAGCTATTTCAAGAGCCATTCGCGAATAGGTAAGCGAAGTACGTGGATCGGTTATTACCAACTGCTCTGCTTTAGCAGCACGTTGATGAAACTCTGACCACTCGGTCTTTAAGAACTGAAAATTTGAATTCATAAGTCCAGAATTAATTAAACCAACCTCGTCTGTTGTTGATGTCTTCCATTAATCCACGGTCTAGATCATTAATCAAGCGTATTAATATTTTTGAAGGTGTTCCGTAATCTGATTTATAACGATCTGCAGTTAAAAACAGGTTATCGTATTCACCTTCTAATACAGCCATGTAATCTGTTGTCACTTTTCTTGATTTGAACCAAGTATAAGCTGGTTCAGTTCCGAAGGAACCGTTTCCATCAAAGTTTCGTTCTTCAAATTTAATCCAATTCTTAAATGCAAATTTATAAACGCCATCTTCTTTGTAGTCAATATATACACGCCCCCAAGTTGATTCTTGTGCTTCTGTTATTCCGATTTGTATGATTTCGATTGCCATCTTTATTATTTTGTATTCTAAACTTACTCTTTAACTATGCAGAGTAACTGCATAGGATAATCAATCTTCAAAAAGTCTTTCGTATTTAGATTTCATTTCAATGATTAAGTCTGTTAATTTACTTAAATCGTCTTGAGAAGTATCAATTTGCTGTAAATAACTTACTGGAACTATTGTTTCAATTTGATATCCTATGGATAACGTGAGGTAGTTTCTACCTGTGTTGACGAAATTTGTGTTCCATCCTAGGGCATTTCGCCAATCAAAAGTTTCGATTAAATATTCATCTAAGAAAGCTTCAAGATTTGGCCAATATTCACGGTCATATTTACCTGAATATTTATCGTGCGTATGTTTTGAAAGAATTTGTTTGCCAGGCTTCACTTTTGAATCATCAAAAACCAAATTGGAGATGTGCGCATTAAAATGACAGAACTTAATTTCATATCCCCATTCTACTTGAAAGAAATGACTTTGAAGTTCAATTGTGTTTGGTGGCCGCCAAGTTTTATTCGCAATTGCTTGAAACATTCTGGTCCCTTGTCCCTTGGTATTCCCTGGCCAAAACCCAAAAAATAGTGCAGCATCATTTTCATTGTAATTATCGAAATTGAAAACAATTTCTTGCGCCCAACCTAAATTCAACTTTAAGCCAATTCTGCCATAATATTCTAATATTTCATGTGTTTCTGAAATGCTTGAGAGCGCAGAATTCATTCTTAATCTATAGGCTGATTCTTTTGACATTGAATTGATCAAACTTGAGAATTGCGCGACAGGAAGCCATTTATAATTGTGTTCTCGAATAAATTGAATAAAATCGTTCAAGAATCGATTGTTATTTCCAGATGCACGGTTGAAATTTGATACCTGAACGGCCAATGCCATTAGTTGTTTCCAGTTTAAATCTACTGGTATAACTTTGTCAAAATCAATTTTAGCATTTTCGATTGCTTTATAAGCTTGCTGAGCTAATTGCCAAGTACAATCTGAATCATCAGGCTTCACTTCAACTAGTATTGCAATATCTCTTGCTAATACAGTAAGGTCAGTGATGTGTTCCTTTATTTCATTTGATCTCGGCTGTTGAGCGAATTTTATCGTGCTCATTTCTAAACCTGTTATGCTTATCGCATATAGTTTATTAAACGCTTCTAAACTTTCTACGTTTTTCTGTATTTCAATTGAGATTTTGGTTTCACCAGAAATATCTGTAAACAAAGATTCGTAAGATTTCTTATCCAAAATTTCCTTTAAAACGGTATTAAAAAAGACACTGTCTTCTTGCAAGCAAATGGCCAATGCACGAGTAAGGTCGTTCTCTAATTGTTGTTCACGATTTACCTTGGTGTACGTGTGAAATATGTTTAGGTGACGGTTCATATTGTCTTTAATTTTGAGCGTCTTTTGGTTTGATGAACTTTTCCAGTTATCAACGGTTTATCAACGCGATATCAACATTTATCAACATTTGTTGTTTTATTTCATGGCATTATGTCGATAAAAAATACTTCGTTCCTTTTCGTTCACCTTCTTTCCTAATTATCTCTTCAACAAGCATTTCGTCTAGTTTTGTCTTCAATGTTCTACTATTGATTTCGGAGCCAATACGCAGGTTTATCTCACTAATTGCACTACCCGGATAATTTTTTAAGTCCTCGTAAATCAATTCTTTTAAACGATGAGGTTCTATGCGTTTTAGATTCGTTTTTTCAATAAAATCTGCATTTCTTAAGAATTCAGGATTCACATAATAGAATGTTCCTTTTGTTTTTCCTTTGAACAATACTACATTCAATTCTAACAAACGTCCCAACCAGTTTTGCAAACCATTTGGCTGAGTAATGTTCAACTCTTTTGAAAGATCAATGGCAGAAATACCTTCTTTTTGGGCAATCAACCCTAAGGCAATTACTTCTTTCTGGCGCAATTGCAATTCCTTGGAAGCTTTGTCCATCAATTTCAAGACTTTATTGCTTACAATTTGTTTTTTGAGAATCACTGTTACACGATCATCGCCTTCAATTACTTCTGGAATTTGTTTTCCGTTACCAAGTAATAATTCATATACTTTATCGTATCCGCTTCCTTCTTTTTCCATGAGTTTTAAATCATAGAACAATTTGGATAGTAGAGCATTTCTTTGAACCGACTTTATTAAAATATTGGCTGGTGTAACGCCTAATGGTAACAACCCTGGACTATGAATTTCAAGACGGTCGCGATATAGATTGATAAAAATATCGCCTTGCATAGTATAGTTTCTATGCGCAAAAGCGTTTGCTACTAGCTCACGAATTGCTTCAGGCGGATAATTGTAAATGTTTTTTCTGAATATGCCATCAGATACTTCAATGAACTCATTCCACTCTGGAACTTCATTCAAAATACTGTTCAACATTTCTTTTGGATTCAGATCAAAATCATCCCATACTTTTTTATATACCTTCTGTTCATTTTCATCGAATTTGATAAATTGCACAGAAGGTGGATAGTGCAACAAGGCACGTTGTTGCCGATTACCCAACCAAAGCACTCCCAAATTGGTTAAGTAGCCATCTGGGTTCACCAAAAAATAATGCTCGCAAATCTCTTCGTGTGTTTTTTCCTTAATGAATGGGCTTACGCGTTCGGAGGTTTGAATATCTGTAAGAAACGTATTTAGTTTTGACTTATCAGCTTGTGCAAGGGTGTATTTTTTCACCTCTTTTTCTTCCCAAACAAAGGTGTTTTTCTCTGCTGCTAAACGCTCAATTTGATCGGGTAAAATGGGTTTGCACTCATCCGAAACACGCATATAGTATTTACCATCTGTGGTACAAGCAATAGATTGTTTACTTCTTAGAACAGTGAGTTCAATGTATTCTCCTCCATTTTCGTGTTTCACAATTTGAGGAACAATTCCTACATTAAGGGTAAGCGCAGGGATATTCTTATTGATTTTCTCAATTAATTCAATGTCGACTTTTTGAGTTGGAGCAGGTGCATCGTTTTTGTCTTCAATGCCAATTAGTATTTTACCACCAACACCATTAGCAAAACACACACAGTCTTTTGCTAATTCTCTCCAACTTGGTTTACCAAGTATAGTGGAAAGTGACTTTTTATCTAAATGACTATTTTCTTTCATGCTGATTTAAATAAGCAATTAATTCCTTTTCTTGTTCCTTAAGATATTGGAGTTCATATAAAATGTGCATGTGCTTGCGCAAGAAAAATTGTGAAGCATTCTTTTTAATAGCATTCACCAATCTAGTTGGACTACCGTAGAGTATAAAAGCAGCGAAAGAATACACTAGAACAATAGCACCGTTGATATTTAATTGATTCCCTAAGTTAAAGTTTACCCAATTATCAAAGTACAAGTAAAGACAATTGACCAAAAACAACAAGCAACCAATAGTTAAACGTGCCCAAAAAAAATAACGCTTTTCTGTTCTTAGCAAGAGTTCTTTTTGTGGCTCCAATTCCTTTATTCTTGCTTGAATTTGATCCAGCCATAATTTCTGTTGCTGCTGCAGTGAAACTCCTTTTTCTTTCTTGTTTTTTTCTAAAATAGCATAGATAATAAGACCAATTAGTAAGATAAAAGCAACAATAGCAATTACAATAGCAATAGAATCAACCCATTTGGTTTCCTTATTTTTCTTAGATCCGAACATCTTACACCAATTCTCCTTTAAAGGCCTTTTGCAAGAGGCAGTTGAACAAATCCTCACTTTCCTTTAACTCCTGTTTTGCGAGTTCTTTCTGTTTATCGATTAATTCTATTTTTTCAGCGAAGAGGTTTTGGAGTTTAATATCAGGAAGTAATAAATCAATTTTTTTAAGTGCAAAAATTTTCAACTCAGCGAATGTTGAACCAGAAGCAATATTTGAATAGTTTGAATAAAAAATTGATTTTAAAAGAGTTTTTAAATAGACACTATTTATTTTCTCCTGGTTAACTTTTATCCATAAAACGCGTCCGTCTTTAAAGTAGAAAGGATTCTCACTTATTACTCTAAAAATTCTTCCATCTGGACAAATAGATGGTAATAATAAATCACCGACTTTTGGGACACCAGTGTGTGTTTTTAGTTCTTCGTAATGTTTTTTAGTAATAAACAATTTTGGATTTATTTCTAAACCAGCACCAAGACTCCCAACCTCCGTTCCTCGATAAAAAGGAACACCAGACTCAACAAGATCTTCAACAAAAACTCTTTTACTGGAACCAACTCCACATAATTTTTCAAGTTTCACCTTTTTCCAAGTGTTAGGATTCCTGACCGGATCCCCAAACATATCCATAAAAATGGATTGCGCTAAAGCATCATATTCTTTTAATAAAAGCTCAGTTTTTTGTTTAAGCGCTTGCCCATCGTCTAAAATTTGGGCTATTCGCTTTTGGGTTTCAAGGGGAGGGAGAAGAATATCTATTTTTTTGATGTGGCTAGGCCCAAAGTTTAATTGTGCGGAACCCGTGATCAGTTTTTGTAATTGAGCAGTGAAATAAACAGTTTGCAAATAATATTTAAAATAATTCAAATCTATCTTACTTTCAATTGATTTGAATCTCATCGTACTCGTGTTAAGACAAAGTGGCAAATGAGATTTTTCAGCGATAGCAATTTTATTGTGAAAATTACTCACTACAATTCCAGAACATGCAATTAAAAGATCACCTTCATCAACTAGAAAATGACTGTATTTTCCATTCGCTTCTTCATCTGACAAATGAATGCTTGTCGAATTCAAATCAACTTTTCCATTGTTGATATTACCAACATTTAAAAGTTTTACACCAGATTCAGTAAATTGCCAGTTTCTAACCCCTGGGCCTTCCTGAAAGAAAAGTACTTTAGGTATTTTTACTTTTTTCCACCCTTTTGGAATAAAATCGAGGTCAATCTTCATTTCAAAAGTGACGTTAAATTTGACATCAAATATTTTCTATCGTTTTCAAGCGAGTCAATTCGGTTAATAATCACCTGCGGCTCATCATACTTCACTTCCTCGTACACAATTTCCTTATAGCGGTTAATACTCAAATTCCACTCATTGGTTTTTATTTCAGAAAAAGGTACCATGAAACTTTGTTCGGTGCGTTTTCTGTTTTCCCTGTAACGATTCGGGTAGCGTGAAATAATATCCGGTAAATTGAATTTATCGTGAAGGGTTGCAATTCGTTCTTTCGTCAAAGTTTCTGAAACATCTCCAAAGGCAAAAGCATCAAATATTTCTTCCGAAACTAGCACATTTCGTTTGTCGTCCAAAGATTTACCATCCGCTTGCATATCGTAAAACCAAACATTGTCTGTACCACCTGTTTCCGTTTTGGTAAATATCATTATTGCTGTGCTTACACCTGCGTATGGTTTAAACACCCCACTTGGCATAGAAATAACGGCTTCCAATTTGTTGTTGGCTACAATTTCTTCACGAATACTTTTGTGTGCTTTTCCACTTCCAAACAATACGCCATCTGGAACAATGACCGCGCAGCGTCCGCCTGATTTCAACTGGCGCAACATAAGTGCAAGGAACAACAATTCGGTTTTTGAAGTATCGGTTACGTTTTTCAAACCTGCAGAAATACTGTCTTTATCAATTGTTCCTTTAAAGGGAGGATTTGCGAGCACCAAGGTGTAGGCATCTGAAATGGTGTTGTCTTTACTAACGGCATCTACATCAATGATATTTGGTTCTTCAACCCCGTGCAAATAAAGGTTCATGGAAGCAATACGTAACATCGTTGCGTCGAATTCCATTCCATTAAACATTTCAGTATTTATATGATGAGCAGCTCTGTCAATATCAGTAACGGAGTTGTGCTTATCTATGTATTCTTTTGCTCCAACTAAAAAACCTGCAGAACCGCAAGATGGATCACAAATGGTGTCTTCCAAGGTTGGCCGCATCAGTTCTACCATCAATTTAATTATATGACGCGGTGTGCGGAATTGCCCTGCTGTACCGCCACCTTCTAATTTAGAAAGCAAGTATTCGTAAATATCTCCTTTGGTGTCTTGGTTGGACATGTCAATGTTTCCCAACTTTTCCATCACTTGATCGAGTACCATTGGTTTTGAAATGCCGAATGTTGCGCCACGCATGTAAACAGAGAATAAGCTTTTGTCTTTCCCAAGGGATCGAATAAACGGAAACACACCATCTACGGTATTGGTAAAAACATCGTGTCTTGCATTCACGTCCATCTCTTTTAAGTTTTTCCAGCGAAATGGTTGTTGTTCAATACTAAATATTGGTGTGTATTTGAATCCATGTTTTGATTTCAATTCACTACGGATCTCTGTTTCATCTAAATCTTTGATGAAGATGAGGTAGGTTAATTGCTCAACAATTGTAATCGTATTGGTAATACCTCCTGTCCAGAAAGTATTCCAGATTTGATCAATTTGTGATTTTAAATCCCCTGTTATCATTGTTGTACGCTGTTATTCAGATTATCAAACTTCTCCTTCATTGTTGGGTTGTTGTGGGTTAACTTTTTTATGGTTAACCCTTCGGCCTTTTCGTTTGCTAATTTAAGGTTTCTATCCGAGGACAGTAGCGCATCCTTTGTTTTTTGCAGGTGTGAAATTGTTTTATCAATCTCTTCAATTGCGGTAGTAAACTTCTTGTTTGCTAACTCATAGTTTTTTGCAAAGCCATCTTTAAAAGCGTTTATTTTGTCTTCAAAATGCGTGATGTCAAGGTTTTGACTCCGTATGTGATTTATTTCAGCTTTGTATTGAAGGGATTTAAATCCAGAATTGCGCAACAAGGTAATGAGTTGAATAAAGAACTGAGGACGAATGATGTACATTTTATCATACTTATGTGATACATCTACAATTCCGGTATTGTAATATTCGCTATCTGCCTCTAACAAGGTCACTAGAACCGCATATTCACATCCTTTCGCTTTACGGTCTTTGTCTAGTTTCGCTAGAAAATCATCGTTTTTCTTTTTGGTGCTCGTTTGGTCGTTCTCATTTTTCATTTCGAACATGATGGAAACTATTTCATTACCATGTAGGTCGTTTTCTTTGAAAATGTAGTCCCCTTTTGTGCCTTCAGACGCATCATTGTCTTTCTCGAAATAAGCACTTTGAAAAGCAGTTGCGCGCAGCTTATTGAACTCAATTTCACAATGTTGTTCAAGAGATTCTCCAAGCATTTTAGTAGAAAGCTTTTGCTTGTAATCTTTTAGTCGTTCTATTTCACCATCCTTTAAACCCAGCATTTCATCTTTGGCAAGCAATTGATTATGGAACTGTTCCTTTAGGGACTTTTCTAACAACTCCTTTTCAGTATTCTTGCTGTTTAGTTCATTTTGCAGTCTGTCTTTTTCCTTTTCCACTTTACTCGTAGCTTCAGAAAGTTCTAATTTTTTCTGTGTTTCAGCGAGTTCTAATTTCGATTGTAACTGACGAATGGTTTCTTCTTTTTTAGCTGACTCATCCACGAGTTCTGATTTGTTTTTCAGTTTTAGCTCAGCAATTTCCAGTTCCTTCTTGGCTAATTGCTCTTGAAAACCTGCATTTGTTTGCGCTTTAGTCAGTTCAATTGCTGCCTTTTTTTCATTTTCAGCAGCTGCCAATCTTTGGGTAATTTCTTCTTGAAATTGAGTGTCACGCACTTGCTTTACTATATCCGAAAAAACGGAATCATCTACCTTAAATACTTCTTGGCAATTCGGACATTTTACTGACTTATTATTTTCCATGGATCTGTTGTTTTAATTTGAGAGTAAAGGTAAGATTGATGTATGCAGCTTAGGTGCACAGGTGGTTTTCATTTATAATGTTGCGAATGAAACACTGGTACCCAAACGACAAGTTCAAGTAGTAAATGAGAATTTGATAAAAATGGATATTTAATAATATCACTGTCATTTAAGTGCGCAAAGGCACTTGTTGATTCTTTGAGTTTTCTAAAAGCCGATTTCATTTCTTGTGGAACAGAATTAGTTAGGGTGAAGCTATTTCCTGTTGCATCATCCGTTGTTCTTTGTTCCATGAAACGAGTACACCATTCCAAATTTGGATTTCCGTTCTGATTTAGAAACGAAGAAGGTATACACGTAACACTTATCAAACCGTGGTATATCGCTTCCAGTAAATCTCGCATTGGTCCAATGTTTTTCTTTCTGTAATCTGCCTTTTCGATACTTGTAAGAACATCAACTAAAAGATGTTCGTATTTTGAATCAACAATTCCAAGATCGAATATTTCAAAACATTCATTGTATTTGTTTTTGATTTTATACAGTTCAGATTGGCTGACTTCGTTAATTACAAAATCTAAAAGCTTTTCGTCATCGTCTTTTTTGAAAATGGTGAAAACACCATCGAAATTACCTTGTAAATCATCGTAAAAACCAGTATTAACACAATACCCTATGCATCTGTTTTGCTCCCTGTTGATATCATCGATTTGGCTTTTTGCGCGAACAGGGATGTTACTTACTGTTGAACCAGTTAATTCCTGGTCCTGGTCAACGAAACATTTACCGTCCAAAATCACAAAATCAATTTGTTTATTGTTCTTGATGACATCAATTCCGGTTTCGAGGTTTGTACTTGAATCTAAAATTATGCGCTTACTGCGCGCCGCGATGCGGAGTGATTCTATATAATCTTGCTTATCATCAATGATAAATGCATTGATTGGTCGTTGGTTTTTACTCATGTATTAGATTGCGTTAAGGTAAATTTTAAAACACACGTTATATTCATTCTGTAGTAATTCTTTACTTGGAATCACTTCAATGCGCCCGTTGTGTTTTTTTAGAATATTATTGATTAAGTAACCACCAAATCCGTCTCCGGCTTCCTTATTGGTCGATACCCCATTTGAAATGAATTTATCAATATTAAAATTACTAGGAAGTGGTGTGCCGTTGTTGAAATACGATATGATTAATACTTCCGTGTCATCTATTGTTTTTTGAGTTGAGAATTCAAACAAGACTTTAGGATTAGACTGCCCTACAAAACCATGCTTTCTTGCGTTATCAATCAAATTATCGATCAATATGGCCCACAAATGTTTGTCTAGAAACACACTTTGAGACTTGCCTTTAAGTGCGAATTTGATATCTGTATAATTTTTGATTTGTTCGCCAATTTCTTGCTTAACATCCTCTTTTTTGAGGTTGATTTCAGATGTCTCGATTTTTAAAAGCATTTCACTTTGTTCAAATCTCCAATGCGCATCTTCTATTGCACGTGTTAGTCTTTCAAGTGTTTTTACAACACGGCTTTGGTCATTTTCACTTTCCTTTTCGCCTGGTAACAGGTCAACAACAAACTCTTGTAAATTCAATTTGTTTTCTTCTTCCTTTTTTCTAAGGTAGTTCCCAATACTCTTAATGTCTGAAGATAAAGTAGCCAAAGGTTGTTTCATCGTATGCTTGATAATTCCCAAATAACTATGCAGAATTACTTTACTCAAATCAGCATTCTGGTTATTTACGGGATGCGCTTCACTATTTCGTTGCCTATTTCGTTGCAACAAAATATCCTTTTGAATAGCTAGAGAAGGAATCTGAACGAATAATGAACAAAATCCTTTGATAGTTAAAAATGGAATTGTTGTACCCGTTCTTTTTTCTAAAAGCTGTGTCTCAATGTAATCCTCCTTTAACTCAAGTGCCAAAAATTCTGGTAAAACCAATGCGGTATTCAACTGTAAAATAGCGAGGTTATGATTAAAAACGATCAATTCATTTTCAGGTACTAACGTAGGTTTTAATTGACTTCCTACAAATGAAACCACAATGCTATCCCTGTAGGCTTCGATAGGTTTTTCGAACTCATCTGCATCGATTCCAAGTATGTTCTCGTTTAATTGAAGATAAATGTCGTTTTGAGATAAATCAGAGGTTTTCAGGTATTTAATTTCTCCACCTTCATATAGCTTTTTCCTATCAATATTGAATCCCTTTTTTATTTGCAGCAATAAACTATCAAGTAAAACAGCTTCGTGATTCTCCTTTAACGGAAGACTTTGTGCATCAAAAATGTATCTAGTTGGCGCCCAACTGTATTCACTATACTGAAGTTCTTGATAATTTACTTTTTTTGAAACCTGATGTAAATTTTGCTTATCGTTTATAACAGTAACGATCTGATTCCAATTTTGCTCAATATCAAAATTCTCCATTTGATTAAAATCGGCAAATAGGACTTCTTCACTTTTCTTATTGAAATCGAATACAATAATTGAAATCGATTTTATTGCTATCCCAGGTGAACTAAAAGGTAATGTAACAACACTATCAATATAATTTCTTTCGGTTAGGTATTTACGTGCATTCAAATCTTTACCCCCGCTGTAATTAGCCCCTTCCGGAACAATTAACACGGCTTTATTTAAAAGGATTTTTTCTCGTCCTTCAAGCTCATTCATGATAAAAACAAAATTACTAGACCATTCGGAGTCTTTATTAAACACGCCCCATGGCGGTGTAAATATTCCTACAGCTCTGGTGGGTTGATTGTCGTCTTTAAATGACTCAAAACTCCCTGTAGCCGCTTCTAGTAATAAGTTGTTTTGCTTAACAATATCGTCATTTGCCCATTGCATTGCAAAACTATGCAAGTAAGCTGCGTTTAGGTTATTTTCAAAAATATTCAACTTATAATTGTTGAGCATATTTTGATTTGTTCGAAGTATTAACTTTTCTGAATAAATATCCAAACCTCCAATTATGGAGCATAGGTATTCTGGCAAAATGTATAAACCAGAACTATTTTGAAACGGATTTAACCAATATGCTAATTTTTGAAGAATACGATTTCTATTTGGATAACGTTGTATTGAAAATGCAACTTTAATAAACGCTTCAAAAAAATCTTCTTGAAAAAGATCATCGTATTTGCCAAATCCACTTTCAGCAACAACAGTATCCATAAATTCTGCTAATGTTCCAGTGCTTCCGTTGTTCTTATCGATATTAATAACGGCAGACAGAATAAATGAAAATAATTTCACCTTATTAGCACCAGCAGATAAAATTCGTGCATTTTCCAATAACACAAGTAAATCTTGTTGAATTTCGGCTTCGTATAAATCCACTTGATTAAAACCTTTCAATGAAATTAACCCACCTTTAAAAATGAAAAGGGATTCGTAATTACTAATCCTAGAAGTAATTTGACTTGCCGTTACAGGAAAATTATCTTGACGCTTGTACAATTGTCTGTCATTAATGATGTATGCCAGTTCCTTCGCAGTAAGTTTGCGTTTTTTTTCAATTAGCACTTGTTCAATCGCTTCGTGTAAAGTCATGTGTTGTTTTTCTTATTGCAATACAAAGATTATTAATTCCTATGCAGTACAACTGCATTAATCTTGATTCATTATTTTTTTTGCTTCTTCTACAATGATTGTCTTTAAGTTCTCAGGAGCTAAAACCTTCACATCAGCTCCAAAAGCCATCAAAGCACTCAGAAATTCTTTGTTTATTTTTAGTTCCAAATAGATCTTGTTTTCTTTATAGCGCTGGGAGCCATGAATTGGTTTCGAAAGCACGTAAGGTAATCTGTGTGCTGAAAATTCTAAGGTTATCTTTTCGTTTTCTTGTTCTTCTGGGTTGGTTACTCCGATAATGTCTTCAAAGTATTCTTCGAAGTCAACTTCACATTCAATAAATGGAAGATTCTCGATTGAAATACTCTGAATTCTGTCCAACGGTAAATTTTGAATTTTTGTCAATTCTGAATTCAATCCAAATAAGAACCAACGGTTATTAAATTGTTTTAAATGATAGGGATGAATAATAAAATCACGGGGCATTTCCATACTGAAACTTTGATAACTAATTTTTAGTACAGATTTGTGCTTTATCCAATTGTATAAATCTCGTAAGTAGTCAATCCCTTTTAAATAAGGATTGTGATCAAAACTAATTATTTGTCTAGTTGGCGCTTCAATACTGTCTCTCAATTTAGTTTCCAATTCTGCCATCCATTCAAAGTTTGGCAAACCCTTAATACGACTGAAGATTTCTAAAGCTTCTGAGATTTGTTCTAATTCCTCTTTATTGATAGGACTTTTCTCTATACTAAATCCATCTTCATTATAGCGGTAAAATGTTTTTTTGCCATCTTTAATAGAATCAATCGGTGCCGAATAACCTGCTTCGCTTTTCATGAAGTTCATATCGTCAAATATTTGCCTCCGTGAAACGGAAATAGGTTCGCCAATGTGTTCGGACAATATTTCATTGCATTTGGCAATTAAATCGTCAATATAGTAGCGTTTGTATTTACTTCTAAAACAATTGTCTAATGCACGATACCTTATGATTGCCCGCTTATTTGTTGCCATTTAAGGATTGATTTATTTTGATTATGTGTAAAACTATAAAAAAAGGGGATTTCCTCCCCTTTCTTCTTATGCGTAGCGTGTCAATTTCCAAACAACTGCTTTACCTGCATACGGAGGCATAGTATTTCCAACGGCGATTGGCGCTGTTGTACTTGGCGTGCCAACTACAGTCCAAACTCCGCTTTCGGGACATTTCTCTCCTGTTTTTGCTGTGGTACCTATTGGTTTTTTCATAGCATTTTCATTTAAGTTCCTATCAAAAGGACAGTACTTCGAGTGACTTATAATTCAAATTACTAATTGCTCACTCATTACGTTTAGTAATTGATTGAAGCAAATGTATTTTGAACATGTGCAGTAGAACTGCATAGTTGCAATTTGATTGCATTATTGACTTACCTTTCTCATATTTCACCTCCTTTTATCCAAACTTGTCTCTGCAAACGAAATCAAATTAAACATACTTCTCAACCTTGACCGAACCCGATTACCATACAATTTCTCCAATTCATTCGCATTCAAATTTGTAGTGCCATGGGTTACAATTCCAAGATTTATATGTAAATCGTAGCGGTGCAAAAGTATCTCCGCCATGGAGTTGGTTTCATTACCAAATTGCTTGATGTTGTTTTCAATACCTAAATCATCAAAGCAGTAGACTTTTCTGGATTTGCCGTATTTGTGGATTACCTGGAAACCGTCTGCATGGAATTCTGAAGTGACATTTCTTGTGGAGATAACTGGATAATCAAATTCCGGGAAAAGGAAGAGTTTTAGAAGGTTCATCAAGGAGGTTTTTCCACATCCGACGGGACCGATTAAAAGGATTCCTTTATTCAAATCAATTCCATGTTCAGCGCAATTATCTTCTGCACGAATTGCGTAGATAATGAGTTTGTAGATGATTTCTTTGTCTTCAGCATGGAGGCGGAAGTTGGAGCCGTATTTTTGCTTTCCTGCATGATTGATGTAGGCAATGCATGTTTTGAAATCAAACTGACGGATGTTGTTTGCGATGGTGAAGCATTTTTCGAGCATATTGTTGGTTTTGAGCAAGGCGATAAATCACCTTGACGGGGTTAAAGGGGAACCGAGTAATCTTTATTTGGGTTGGTATGGAGGTTTCCGGACTGTGGAGTTTCGGAGGAATTCCATTTGCGCGAATTGATAATCCAATTGCGCGCTGCAGCTTTCCAATTTTTCATTTTGGTTTTACCCCCGACCAACCAACCATTTGATTCGAAGTAATTGAAGAATTTTTGAGCTTCTTGGTTAGAGGACTTTTGTTCTAGAAAGAAAATTTCTGTTTCTTCGATTTTGGGAGGGGAAAAACGTTGGCGTTTTTCGTTGGGCGATCCCGAATTTATTCGGGATTTCGCCCCAATATTTGTTTTAATAGGTTTAGTTAGTTTATTACTGTTTATAGAAGGCTCGTTTATGGGTTCAGGAAGTTGACTAATAACCTGTTCACTACTTGTTTGATTATTGAACGGCTTATTGGTATTCATCCTGTTCTTTTTTTGAACTGCTTTTTGGTCTAATTCAAGATCATGAAGCGTAATTAAACTTCCGCGGAATGGATTGTAAGATGGTTCGTAGGTAATGTATTTCAATTCATCTAATTCGCGCATGCATTTGTGGTAGGTTGCCTTTGATGCAATTTTACTTAAACGCATGACTTCCTCACGATTGATGCTGATTGGATTTCTGAAACGCTGCACATTCCAGAACTGGAATAGTGCAACGTAAAGACTAATGTGCGTTGGATTCAACCGGTCTTCTTGAATGATTCTTTCAAAAAAACCTGTGAGGTGCTTGATGTAATTCATGACCTAGCGTTTTAATGATTTCATGTTGCTGCGCATTAGTTCATCGATCTTGAGAAAATCGTAATACAGGGTTCCGCCAATTTTGGTGTGCGCTAAAACTCCTGTTGTTCTCAAGGTTTGTAAAGTGCCTGGAGAAATGTTGAGCAACTTTCTGACTTCATAGCCTTTCAACCATGGTTTTTGAGGTTGAATTTTAGGATTTAGGATTTCTTTCAAATCCACTAATAACTGCTTTCTGAATTCGTGCAGATCTTCTTTGGTTACAATTTCGAGTGACATACTTATTCCATTTGATTTGAAACAAAATTGGCTAGTTTGACACTTTTTAATTCACCATGAAAACCCGACCTCGGTAATATTTTCATGCAAAAAGAATAGCACACAACGGAAACTCGGAGATTGTGAGGTGTTTGGATTGGAATTCAAATATAAATCACCGAGTAAGAGCTGTAGGCAAGATGAAATTCAGAATGGATAAATTGCCTAGTTTCATTGGAATAGTGAAATTGATAAATCAAAACACCTGATGTCGTCCGATATCAGGTGTTTGATGAAATTTGTGTTTGACGAGGGATTTATTGCTCTTCTGATTCGATTTTGTTGTTCAAGGACTCGATCAATTGACAAAGGTATTTTGACTGAACTATTTTTCGAGATTTGATTTCGTGATAGATTTTGTAATAATCGCCCAGTTCGACTTGAAACATTTCTTGCAAGGTATTCATGACTGTTTTTAAATCTGCGTTGCCATTATTTATGGATCCATTTGCATGTAGAGCATAGCCGAGTTCTACGAGTGCGGTTTTGGAATCAGTCCATTTGAGTTTCGACTTTGGGGCAACGAACGAATTGAAAGGTGAGGCCATTATATCGTCATACTTCTCAATTCTAGCTAACTCGTTCTTGATGTGCAGCTCTAATTTTTCATAGGCCATACATTTTGCTAAGATGAGGTCGTAGCCAGTATTCCACCGAAAGTCAATTTCTGAAAAATCGTGTTCCATGTTTTTATGTAAGTGCGCATTTTGGCGAACAAAGTAAACACTGTCTAAATGTGTTTGGCCAGAACGATAGTAGCGAATGAAGTCTTTGTTCTCTTCAAAGAAAATATGGAAACGCTCCAGATGTTTGTTCAAGAATTGTTTTTTGATTTTATCGGTTCCGATCGGAAAGTTTTGTTCTGCAGAAAGGAGCGATTTAAAATAGTAGACTTGCGCATGCATACGCGGTTTCAATTCCCGGAAGAATTCAATTTCATCTACCTCAATACTGAACTTCGCATCGACCAACTCTTTTTTTATTTGCCTTAAAAACTTTTGACTGAGTTCAAGGGCAACAATCGTTCGATTTTCTGCAGTGTTTTCTATTGTAGTGGATAGCTCAGTAGTGAATATTAACTCGAGCTTTTCAAAAAAAGCCTTCATGGTGGTTCCGGATTAAGTCAGTTAAGTAGCATCAATGAAATTTTGGTGTTTTGTATAAACTCCATAATTCTTAAAATGTTACTTCATTATCAAAACTTAACAAATTGAACCAAAAGCCCTAGTTGAAAACCAGGGCTTTATGATTTAAGGCATCAACCAACTTCCTTTTCTACAGACGTAACCTTCGTGTATTTTTCATGTAACGAACGCATATCGTCTCCAATTTTCTTGTCTAGAATTTTGGCGTAATGTTGCGTTGTCTTCAAGTTTGTATGTCCCAACATTTTGCTGACACTTTCGATTGAAACGCCATTGGTAAGAGTTACTGTTGTGGCAAATGTGTGACGAGCGATGTGAAAAGTGAGTTCTTTTTGAATGCCGCAAACATCAGCGATTTCCTTCAGATACGAATTCATTTTTTGATTGCTAATTACTGGCAACAAGCAATCCGCGTTTTCGCAACGTGGATCGTCCTTGTATTTCTGAATGAGTTCTTCAACAGGTGGAAGTACAGGGATATTACAAACAGTATCAGTCTTTTTACGTTTGGTCATAATCCATTTTTCAGCAGAAATGACTTTCTGAATATCGGACTTCTTCAATTCTTTGACATCCGCATAAGCCAAACCAGTAAAACAGGAGAAGAGGAAAATATCGCGCACCTGGTCTAAACGACCACTGACGAATTTCTTCTTTTGGATGGCTTCGATTTCTTCTTCGGTTAGAAATGTGCGTGTAACCTCTTTTAACTTAACTGAATAATTGACGAAAGGATCCTTTGCCAACCAACCATTCTTTAAACAAATCCGCACTACCTTCTGAAAATTACGGATGTATTTGATAGTAGTGTTGTTGGCACACCTACGTACTGTGCGTAGGTAAAAGTCATAATCTGTAATAAAAGCATGGTTAATGTTCCGGATGTCAAAATCTGTTGTGCTGTACTTCCATTCCAGGAAATCCAAGGTGTGTTTATAGGATGTTTTGTAGCGCTCAAAAGTGCCTGCAGAAAACTCTTGGCCTATTAATGCTTCCATTCGTTTATTGTGGTCAGCGAAAATCTCCATGATTAAACGTGGTTTTTCGTTTTTTCCTAGGTACTTGTTTTTAATGGATTCGGCAGTAATGAGGTCCTCGTTGAGAATCATTTGGCGGTGGATTTCATAAATGCGTGCCTTAATGGTATCGAGATACATGTTGAAGGCTTTTGCCTCGGCTTTATTCCCAGACATTTTTGCTGCTTTGGGATCCCAAAGTGCTTTTTCGCATTTACGACCAGTTGAAAATTCTGCACGTTGTCCGCTGGTTGTAATTCTTACCATTACGGATGCTTGGTTTGTATGATTGTTTTTTCCGAATCTGAGGAAAATCAACAATGAAAAATTTGTTTGCATGAAACACATTTTAAGTTAGTAAATGTATGTTCCTCACAAATGCAAAACAAGATGTTCAAAATTTGAACTCCTTACTGGTCAAGGCTTACAGCGTTTTCTGGTGAGTCTTTTTTCGGAAACATTAGGACTCCCGAATGACTCACCTTTGGATTGATAATTTTTGGTGTTTTTTGATATTTACCAAAAACTAAAAACCCTGTAAACGTTGAGTTTTACAGGGTTTTGATGAATTTTGAAATTCACTTGGCAGAGAGGAAGAGATTCGAACTCTCGATACAGTTACCCGTATACTACCTTTCCAGGGTAGCTCCTTCAACCACTCGGACACCTCTCTATTTTAGTGGAGTGCAAAAATACACTTTTTCTTTGAATCAATACAATCCTTGAAACAGAGTTTGATTGAATATTATGATTTATCCGACTTCTCCTTTTAACCGGTTTACTTCTTTCTGAAGATGATGAACTCTATCTAGCAAATGTTTAATGGTTTCCAAACCTTCTAAGTTGATCTCTAGTTCATAATGCAGATGCATGTATTTTTCCAAATCTGATAATTGTTCAAAAGTGATAAATACCGTCTCATTGACATGACTTAACTCAATTAAGCCGTGTTCATTGAGCTTTTGCACGAATGCTGTTTCAATGTTGTAATAAATACAGCATTGCTCTATGGATATACTAGTTGCCTTTTCCATGTTAATTCGTTTTACGTTCTTTAGAAAGCTGTTCAATCAATTCTTTTTCCTTCGCTGTCAGACCTGTTGGGAGTTGAATTTGATACGTCACATAAAGATCCCCAAATTCACCTTCCTTTTTGTAAACAGGAAACCCTTTTCCTTTCAATCGGACTTTCGTGCCATTTTGAGTTTCAGGAGCTACGGTCATTTTCACCTTTCCGTCTAGTGTATCAATCATTTCTTCCCCACCCAACAGTGCCTTATAGAGATCTAAGGATACATTCGTATACAAATCTTTCCCTTTGCGGGTAAATGGGGTATTGTTATTTATTTCGAAAGTGATAAACAAGTCGCCGTTAGGTCCACCGTTTGCACCAGGAGCTCCATATCCTGCAAGTTTTATTTCCTGTCCGTTTTCAATTCCTGCGGGTACAGTAATGCGTATATTCTTTCCATTCACCGTAAATGTTTGCTTCTGAGTTTTTGAGGCATCTGTTAAATTCAGCTGAACGGATGCGCGAAAGTCCTGACCTTTGAACTTTGCTTGTCTACCACCACCACGATTGCCAAACATCGAGGAGAAGAAATCGGAGTAGTCACCATCATCACCAGAAAAGTATTCACCACCACCAAATGGATTGCCTTGGTTTTGTGAGCTAGATGCTTGTTGCTGCTTGTTGGCCTGTTCGAATTGCTCAGCATGCTTCCAGTCTTTTCCATACTGGTCGAACTTCTTTCTGCTCTCAGGATCGCTCAAGACTTCATTTGCTTCATTAATCTGTTGAAATAGCTTGACTGCTTCGGGATTATTGGGGTTCAAATCTGGGTGATGCTTCCTGGCTAATTTCCGGTACGCTTTTTTGATTTCATCTGTAGTTGCATTCTTTTCAATGCCTAAAATTTTATAATAATCTATGTAATCCATACCACCCTACTTTATCAGGTTAAGTTAAGGTTTAAATGGGTATTATACAAAAAGGAAAAGCGTAATTCGAGCTCAAAAGATTAACTAAACCAACTCAATCACATGTTTTAGCACAAATTTTAAGGGCACTTACCAGTCACACTGAAAGCACTGCGAGACCGGTGCGCCTATGCTGAAGCTTCAGCGTAAGCATTAGGCGAGGTTTTTATTTGAGCATTTGCGGGAAATAAAAATCCTATTGTTAATTTGTGGCTAAGGTCACATCATCACGTCGTTCACCAATCTGCTGTCTCCACATGGCGTAGTAAAGGCCTTTTTCATCCAATAATTCGCTGTGTTTTCCAGTTTCGATGATGACACCTTTTTCTAACACAAAAATGCGGTCTGCATGCATAATCGTTGATAAACGGTGTGCAATTAGAACAGTGATATGTTCTTTTTTGTCTGTAATCTCACGAATGGTATTCGAAATTGCTTCTTCTGTCAAAGAATCCAAAGCGGAAGTGGCTTCATCGAAAACCATTAATCGTGGATGACGCAGCAATGCACGAGCAATTGACAGACGTTGTTTTTCACCACCACTCAACTTCATTCCGCCTTCTCCGATTACGGTATCAATACCATTTTCACTGCGTGCGATGAGGTTCGTACACGATGCTTTACGCAATGCTTCATTGATTTCTTCGTCCGTTGCATTCGGTTTTACGAACAACAAGTTTTCTTTGATTGTTCCTGAGAATAATTGGGTGTCTTGCGTTACGAAACCCAATTGCTGCTGTAATTCTTCTTTATCAATGGATTTACTACTCACTCCGTTGTAAGTGATTTCTCCAGACGGTGCATTGTACAAACCAACCAATAATTTCACCAACGTACTTTTCCCCGATCCACTTGGACCAACAAATGCGATGGTTTCTCCTTTGTTTACTTCAAATGAAATGGAACTCAAAGCATCATAAGTAGCACTTTTGTGACGGAAACTAACTTGGTTGAAGGCTAATTTTTCAATTGCATTCAGTTTGTTCGGATTTACTGGTTTTTCCTCCACTGGGGTATTGATAATTTGCTCAAAGTTATTCAAGGATGCTTCTGCTTCACGGTAGGAAATAATTACGTTCCCAACTTCCTGCAATGGGCCGAAAATGAAGAATGAATAGAATTGAAGTGTCATGATTTGACCCAATGTCAAAGTATCTTTGAACAACAGATACATCAAAAAGAACATGATAGATTGACGCATGAAGTTCACAAAAGTCCCTTGAATGAAAGAGATACTTCTAATTTGTCGCACCTTTTTCAATTCCAATAATAGAATTTTACGAGTAGATTCATTGAGCCGCTCTGTTTCTTGAGTTGCCAATCCCAAACTCTTCACCAATTCAATATTGCGCAAACTTTCTGTGGTACTTCCTGCCAATTGATTCGTCTCCTTCACAATTGTTGTTTGTACTTTTTTGATTCGTTTTGATAGTTTGTTCGTGATAAAACTCAGCAACAAAGCAGATCCAAGATAAACCAAAATCAATCCAGGATGAACACTTAAAGCGTATACAACAACAAAAATCAATCCTACAATGGAAGTAAAGAGAATATTCACAAAGCTCATGATGAACTTTTCAGTATCAATACGCACTTTTTGTAGAATATTTAGTGTTTCACCGCTTCGTTTGTCTTCAAACTCGTTGAATGGAATTTGTAACGTATGCTTCAATCCATCAGTATAAATATCCGCTCCCAATTTTTGGATAACGAGATTTACCGTATAATCTTGAAAGGCTTTTGCAATACGGCTCACCATCGCAACACCAACAGCAGCGGCAATTAGAACACCTACTCCAGCTAAGAATTCGCTTTGAGCAAAATCATCTTTGTGTGAAGCATAACGGTCGAGAATTTTTCCGAAAATGAATGGATCGAGAAGTGAGAAAACTTGGTTGACGCTGGCTAGCATCATAGAAAGGAAAACGAGCCCCTTGTAACGTTTTAAATAGGATACGAGAATTTTCATGGATATCTAAAATATGAGTGTTTTTTCTCCTGAAGAATGAATGTTTTGAAAAAATGTACTGAGTCTGAATTGTTGTTTCAACAGGAGGTGCAAAAGTAATAAAAAGTTGGGATATTCTCATCTAGGAATCTACCGAAAAAGAAGCGTTTTAGATTCAAAAAATGGAAATATCATTAATATCACATATCCACAATCTCCTTTTGTTCAATTAAATCCGCGGAATAAAATCATTTTGAATTCTTTGAATCCCCTTTCTCATCATTTATCGCAACAGATTTTTATTTTTGCAAAAATTTTAAACCAAATAATGGAAAATCCTGATTCTCCGATCCAAGCTCAAACAGAAAAGCTTAAAAAACCTAGAAGCAAATTCAAAAAATGGATGCGTCGCGGTTATTTTGGAGTTATTCATTTATTAGCATTATTTGCGTTGGCATTGATTACTGTTGCTTTGGCAGCCAAATTCAAATGGACCAATGATGGTGGAAATGTGGATTTGAATAGTCGTTATTTCTCAAAAATGGCAGGGAAATACAATCAAGGTTTCCAAACCGACAGCTTGACTTTTGCAAAACAGGAACGTCAGATGTATCAAAATGTGGGGCTTCTAGCTAAGTTCTATCCACACAATGCCAAGATGATTTTGGATGCCTTACACCGTTCAGGAGATATCACCATTGCTCTAAGAATGCTCGATGCCGCGAATTTACGCATGAAAAAGCACAAAGGATATATGCGTGAACTTCAGCGTATCGAAGATCAATCCAAAGAAGCTTCGGTGTCTATCTATCCTTGGGCAAATTACCGCGAATGGAAAGAATTTTGCAAGGTCGTAAAAGCCGATAGTGCGTCCATTGATTCTGTTTCAAGAATAACAGGTGTTGAATCCCGCTTGATTGTGATGTGTTTGGTAGGAGAACAAATTCGAATGTTCAACTCTTCCAGAGAACAATTTAAGAAATATGTCATTCCGTATAACCGTCTGATTATGACAACCAACAGAGGATATGGTGTTACGGGAATTCTTCAAAATACGGCATTGAAAATCGAACGGAATTTATACGAAAAATCGAGTCCTTTTTATCCCGGAGATTATTATCAAAAATGTTTGAATGTAAAAGATTCTTTCCCAGAATTGGTGAATGATACCATCGAAGCACATAAGCATTTAACAATTCAACGTTTGATGAAGGGTGGAGATCATTTCTATTCCTATTTGTATACAGCATTTTTCCTGCGTCAATTTCAAGCACATTGGGAGAAAGAAGGGTTTACATTAGCATACCGACCTGAAATTTTGGGTACATTATACAATTTGGGATATCAAAAAAGCAAGCCAAAGAAAAACCCATCTGTTGGAGGATCAACCTTCAAAGTGGGTGACAAAGAATATACGTTTGGTGGTTTGTGCTACGAATTCTATTACAGCGGTGAGTTGATGGAATTATTTCCGCTAACCAGCGAGCCATTTGTCCCTACTAAGAAATTACAGAAAACGATTGTTTTTCCGGAGCCGAAAGAAGAGGAAGTTCCTGTAGTAGCTGAGTAATCACAAATTAATAATCTCGTTAATCGTAATGGCGATTAAAATCGTGTTGAAGAAAAATGCAAGCACGGAATGTCCCAATGTCAAACGGCGCAATCCTTTGGATTTAATAACCACATCTGAAACCTGAAAGGTCATTCCGATGGTGAATGAGTAATATGCAAAATCAAAGTAATCGGGGTGGGTATCACCTGGAAAATCCAATCCGCGAGCGTGTTTGACGTATTTTTCATTTTCATCTCCGTAATACAAATGGGCATAGCGAAAAGTAAATGACAAGTGCAAAACAATCCAAGCTAAAGTAACTGAAGCAATGAAGAAAACCTCATGAAGTGTACTGTGTTTGGTAAAATGAATGTTGTTATCACTGTTCCAAAAAATAATGGCAATTAAAGCTGTTGCGCAAGTCATCACCAAAACAATAAATTGCATCCAAACACCCAAATCTTCATCCTTTGCACGCGAAGGAATTTGTGTTGATGGAATTCGAATAATCGTAATCAAACTTTCCAAAAGATACAATCCCCCAAAAGTGAGCCATGAAAAAACGATGCTTTCTTGAATCGACCAGTTTAAACCGTAGAAACAAGTTCCGACTATAAAGGAAATTATAAAGATTAAAAGAATTTTAAACCGAATGATTTTCATTTACTGAATTATTGACCATTCTAAATTAATGTTTTTCATACAATCTCAATCTTTTACTAACCTAACATCATACAGATACATAATCCTCTGAAATTTAATTTGCTATACAACTATTTATTGTAAATTGCATTTGCTAAACTATTAATACTCTCTTATGAAAAAACTACTAGCATTGCTAGCACTTATTCCTTTTGGCATATTTGCACAAACAGTTCATGTAAACTATCAGGATGGAAAAATCTGGTTCAAACTAACAAATGAAATCCGAATTTCTCAACCATTAAAAGAAGATCCAACAAAAATTCCAGTACAATCTATTCCAGGATTAAATCAAATCGTTGCAAAATATGGTTTTGTCAATCTTTCAAAACCTTTTCATGCAGCGAAAACTTCTCCCGTTTTACAACGCACTTATTTATTAGAGTTTTCATCGATTCAAGATGTTGAAAAATGTGTCAAAGATTTGGAAAATTTGGTCGGTGTTGAATATGCAGAAAAAGTTCCTTTGGATAAATTCTGTTTAACACCAAATGACCCTTCATACAGCTCTCAATGGGGGTTAACCAATATCAACGCACCAACTGCATGGAACTATTTTTCAACTGGAAGTAACGTTGTTATTGCCATTGTAGATGATGCTGTTGAGCGCACACATGCCGATTTATCTCCAAATTTATGGGTAAATACAGGCGAAATTGCAGGAAATAATATTGACGACGACAATAACGGATATATTGACGACATCAACGGATATGATGTTGGAAGTAATGATAACAATCCAAATCCTCCAAGCAGTGCATACGATCACGGAACACACGTGGCAGGAATCTCTTCAGCAAGATCAAATAATGGTGTTGGTGTAGCTTCTATCGGATTCAGCTGTAAACTAATGTGCGTGAAATCAACAACAACGGTTGGTCAAGTAACAAATGGATATGACGGAATTGTTTATGCTGCAGCAAGTGGTGCAGATATCATTAATATGAGTTGGGGTGGTCCAGGAGCTTCAACTACTGGACAAAATGTGGTAAACTATGCAGTTAGTCAAGGATGTATCTTAATTGCTGCTTCAGGAAATGACAACGTAAATACGCAATTTTACCCTGCTGCATATAACAATGTGGTTTCTGTGGCTGCAACAACGAGCTCAAATACGAAAGCAAGCTTTTCAAACTACGGAACTTGGATAGATATTTCGGCTCCAGGAAATAACATTTACAGCACAACAGTTGGAAACACTTACGGAAACAAGTCGGGAACATCTATGGCTTCTCCTATGGTTGCTGGTTTGGCTGGATTGATGAAATCATTGAATCCAAATATGCCAAATGCCGCTTTAATTAACTGTTTGATCAGTACGGCGGCAAATATCAATGCACAAAACCCTTCATTTATTGGACAACTTGGAAGTGGACGAATTGATGCTGCCGCTGCGATGGCATGTGTAGCAACTTCTTTAAACAATCCGCCAGTTGCAGATTTCAGTGCGAATTTTACGACAATCAGTGCTGGAGGATCTGTTCTATTTACCAATTTAAGCACTTATAATCCAACATCTTGGAACTGGACTTTCACAGGTGGAACACCAGCGACTTTCAACGGACAAAATCCTCCTTCGATTACGTACAATACACCTGGAACATATGCCGTATCTCTTACTGCAACAAATGCAAACGGTACCGATACGGAAACAAAAACAGGGTATATTGTAGTAAGTGCGGCGGCGGTTTGTCAGCGAATTAATTTGCCTACACCAGCTGGTTGGACAGGTGCAAATTACTACACAGGAGCAACCTTTGCCGCAAACGGGTGGATTAATGGAATGAATGCATCTCTTGACAAGCAAAAAGCGATGTATTTTGATGCATCTGCTTCTCCCAACACTATTTTGAATAATGTATATGTTGCATTTGGTTTAGCTTATTCAGCTAATCCAGCTAAAATTGTCCCGATAAATATTTACGATGGAACCACTGGAACTCCAGGAGCGCTTCTCGGAAGTACGAATTTAACAATGGGTCAGATTATGAGTGACGTAAATGGTAATTTTTATACAGAAGCAAGTTTTGTAAACAATCCTATCACCTTGCCTGCATCCAAAAAATTCTTCGTGGCTTTAGGCTTAACGAATTTACAATGGTCAGCAGGTGTGAAAGACACTTTAAGTATCGTCAGCAATTCCAACGGGCAAACATCTCCTTCCCCAACTTGGGAACAACAATCAAACAATACCTGGTATCAATATGGAACAGCAGGAACATGGAACTTGGGTGTTTCATTATTTATTCATCCTTTCTTGACAAATACACCTTCTCAAGCGATTATCACACCAAGTACCCTAACTATTTGTGCTGGAAATTCTGTGAATTTTAATGCTGCTGGAAGTACTTATCAAGACACGTTGTTGTGGAGTTTCCCAGGAGGAACGCCAACTATTGTTCCTTCTGCACCAACAGCTTCTGTAACTTACGGTACACCTGGAACATACAATGCCATTTTATATACGATTGGTGGCGGATGTTCTTTGTTTGATTCCGCGTTTGTTTCAATTACAGTAAGTCCAACTCCAACTATTAGTGTGAGTGGAGACAATACCATTTGTAATGGTGCGAGCACTGCATTAACCGCTTCTGGATCGAGTTCGCTTGCGTGGTCTCCCGCAACTGGTTTATCTGCAACTACTGGATCAAATGTAACTGCCACTCCAACTGTTACGACGACTTATTCAATAACTGGTACAACTGGATCATGTTCAAATTCTACAACAATCACCATCAATGTGGACGATCCTGCAGTTGCAACCATTGAATTTGTAGATAGTACTGTTGCTTGTCCAACCTCTGTTTCTTTTGATGGAAGTAATTCAACTGGGGCGGACAGTTTTAGTTGGACTTTCCCTGGTGGAATTCCTGCAACCTCTAATAGTTCTTCACCAACGGCAACTTTTCAAAATGATGGAACAGTAATCGTACAGTTGATAACAACCAATACATGTGGTGCTGATACAACTGAATTTCCAATCCAAATCACAACCATAAACTGTGACTTGGGCTTAAATGACTTAAATATCGATTACATTATTTCCTATAATCCAGATCAGGCATTGATCCACATTGTTAGTGATCTTGGATTAACAACTGGTACAAATATTCAGTTATACAATGAAATGGGACAATTATTGATTTCGAATAAACTCGCGAGCCAAGTATCAACAGTTGAAATTCCAGTTTCATCCTATGCTGCCGGAATGTATTTTGTGAGAATCACTTCTGATTCACATGAAGCTACTTCAAAGGTTATTAAGCACTAAGAAGTTTCTCTTTTCAAAAGCCTCGCGTCGATTGATGCGAGGTTTTTGTTTAACACCCAATAACGATGGGCTCCTAAAAAGAAATCATACAATCCGGACTGAAAGAACGAGTAGCCTGAAATAAAAATAGAATACTGATTCGAAAGCAAAGCTCCTAAATCATCTTCGCCTAATCAGCCGCTGCTGATAATAATTTGGTATTCAAAAGAGTGCTTTCTTAAAATAAATACCCTTTGTTGAACTGCACTAACGCTTGTTCAGTTATCAAAAGCTGTGCTTTTTTTTGTTACTTTTTGGAAAGAGCGACATTGAGTATAAAAATCAAGTTATGAAAACGATACTCTCTTTCTGTTTATGTGCATTAAGCTTTTCATTTTATGCGCAAGTTTCCAAAGCACCAGTCAAAGTACTTGTAAAAGGATTTGATGGGAAGCCCTATGTGAATGACAAGGTGACTTTCATTGGTCAAAAATCCAAACAAAAACTTTCTGGAATTACCAATTCAACGGGGCAGTTTGTAGTGCAACTTCCTTGTGGTGAAATCTACGATATCCGCATTCAAAGTATTGGCGACGAAATAGAATACAATACCTTGGAAATTCCCTCGGCAAAACCAGGTGAATATTTTGAAGAAGCAGAATTAGTAATCGAATACGATCCTGGAAGTGTTTTCTCTTTTACGAATTTACAATTTGAAACGGGTAAATCAGATTTAAAACCAATTAGTTACGGAGCTTTGAATAACCTTGTCGAAATTATGAAGCGCAAAAAAGAAATCAAGATTCAAATTGATGGACATACTGATAGTGATGGAGATAATCAGGCAAATCAACAATTATCTCAAAAACGAGCAGAATCTGTCCGAAATTACCTCATCTCAAAAGGAATAGACGCTACTCGGGTTAAAGCGAAAGGAAATGGAGAAAGCAAACCTATTGCAGATAACAATACAGCTCAAGGAAAAGCTCAGAATAGAAGAACAGAAATAACAATTCTCTGACAAGGAAGTTCAAAGATTCTACACAGTTCAAGAAATTTTTAGTTGTTCGTTTTTAACGATTAGAGTTTGAGAACTATTGAACTCTTTAAAAAAGTAGACTGTGCGAAGTCGAAGTGTAAACCTATAATGATTCCAAGTATTGAATCAAATAGCGGCGGAAATCGGCTGGTAACTTCTTGAATTTCTGAACGCTTTTTTCAGCTTCGCCTCCGTGCCATAAAATAGCTTCTTCTATGGATCTTGCTCTTCCGTCATGCAACAAATAAGTATGTCCATTCACTGTTGAGATCAAACCTAATCCCCAAAGTGGCTGCGTTCTCCATTCAGAACCAGAAGCCAAATGATCTGGGACATTATCGGCCAAACCTGGTCCCATGTCGTGCAGGAGAAGGTCTGTAAAAGGAGTTATTTTTTGGTTTTTCAAGGGTGCTACATCTCCACCAAAACCAGTTGTAAAGTCCATTTTATGACAAGAAACACACCCCGTGCTTTTAAAAAATTGAGCTCCATATTTCACCTCTGGCTTGGTTGTTTTTCTTCTAACAGGGACCGCTAATGTCTTAGCATACAATATGACTGCTTGCAAATCACTATCTTCGATTTCTGGTGATCCACCATTTGGGAGTCCAGCACAAGCTGGTTGATTTACTGTATGATTTTCATTGGGGAAATAAACGCTCGTAATTCCTATGTCACCATTGAAAGCTCCAGCAACTTGATGCGCAATACTTCCTACATTGGCTTTCCATCCAAAACGTCCCACAGTTAGAGTGCCTGAAACCACATCCGTAACATAATTTGCAATCCCAGAGATTCCGTCGCCATCCGCATCATTCGGATCTGCGTTTGCAAGAATATCAGATTCAGAGATTAATTCTAATAATCCAAGTCCTATCATTTGTTGACCTACGCGTGGCGAAATAGCAGTTGAACCTTGAATCGCCCCATAGTTTTGACCAGGAATAGTATAAATGGGTCTTCTCAAAGAATAAGCCGTTCCATCGGGATAATAACCAACTTCCTCCTGGTAGTTAATTCCCATACTTCCTTCAGCTACAATGGAGTTGTGCGAAAAATCCTGTAATTGACCACCATAAATTGCATCTGGGGAATTATCAAAATTGCTTCCTAATCGAAATAAAAGTCCAGAATTTGCCTCGGGAGCACCTCTTCCATCTCTAAAATGACACGCCGAACAAGATCTTGCGTTGAACAATGGCCCTAATCCATCACGCGCAGTTGTAGTAGATGGAGCCTGAACCCAACTTTGATTGAAAAAAGAATTTCCTACAAAAAACATCAATGACTGAGCAGAACTCAATCCGTTAATTTGGTATGAAAAGGCATAGGATGTTTGATCACCTGTGCTACAATTTCCTGCCAAATTAATCAATGTGGCATCGTCGCTATAGGCAGAAACGAGAGTGGTTTCTTCCTTCTTACAGGAAAAAACCACTACCAAAAATACGATTCCAAGCAGGAATATTTGTTTCATTAAAACACAATTGAGAATAAAAGCGCTACCCCATCTAAATCAGCTTGTTCTTGTTGTAATGAAGTCACAACATCCAACACTTTCGGGCGCTCAGCTTGTAAAGTAATTGCTTGATCAAATGGTTGATACATCATTGAAATACGAGTCATTGTTGTTGCAAATCGATTAATCAATAGTGAATTTTTTCCAGCATCAATTGCATTTACTAAATCTTCTAAAGCATATCCGTTTACACTATTTGCTGAGTTAATTGTCGAAGTATAGGTTCCCTTATACAAATTTTCAACCGCTAATGCATTCAAGTAAATATCTCTGTGTGTATTATCCGAGAAACAAGAATGCTCATCTTCTTGGCTTGAATTTTCATAAGCGACATAAATACGCTCGCCTGCCAACTCATCACCTGCAAGAACACGCATCGAATTAAACATTTTACGCAAGGCAGTTTCGTTATCCAAACCTTGGAAAGTATGGCAATAACTTCCTGTGATTGCTGGATCCCAAGCATCTTTTACTTGATCCAATGCAGAAACTAATAAGTCAACTACTGTTTTCAAGTATGTTGCTCTACGGGCTTGGTTCAAAGCGGTTCCTCCTGTCGTTAAATAATCTGTGTACGGTCTTTGACCTGCTGAAGTATTACTTAAATCTTGCCCCCACAATAAAAACTCAACAGCATGGTACCCAGAAGAAATTTTTGTTTCACCACCAACTTCATTCGCTTGAACAATCGTAGAAGCATCAATTGTTGGATAATTTACAAGGTCATTGATAATTCCAGAATTTGGATCACCAAGTACATAATCTACATAGTTTTCATCCATTGGCCAAGCATTGATTAATCCTTCTGGACCATCATTCGTATTGTCAATCGGACCATCAACAAAACGGAAAATTTCAGATAAACCATAAACTTCGCGTGCATCCAACCATGCATCTTTTGCAGCATCTAAATTTGCTTGTGAAGGACTATCAGCTAAAGCATGACATGCAGTTTGTAAAGCTACTGTAGCAGTATAAGAATCTTTATAAACTGCGAAAGCCATTTTCGCATAAGTAACTTTGATGTCCGATTTTTGTTGAGCATATTGATCAGAAGTATCAACAACAGGATCTTTGTCCTTCTTACAAGCAACTATTGTTGCAGAAGCCACTAAAAATATTCCGATTATGGTCTTTTTCATAGTAATTATTTTGGCACAAAAGTAACTGAAACAAGAACGAAACTCAATACCCTATTTCAGGTATATTAAAACTCAATTATTAGCTGTATCTTTTACATTGCTAAAGACTTATAATCAAGCAAACTGATGAATTATAATTTTTGGCATTTAGTTTGTAAATAACTCCTCAACAAATAGAAATTAGAGTCATGAAAACAAGTTTGATTATTTCTTCAGCAATCCTTTTAGCTTTAGGATTAACAAGTAGCATGCAAATTGGATTACCTACAGTTTCCAACACTTCTTTTCAAATCGGTGAAAAATTGCGTTATCGCATAACATACGGTTTTATCGATGCTGGTGAAGCAGTTCTTGAAATAAAAGAAACTACCAAAAAAGGAAATGGTTCCCGAGATTTATATCACATAAAAGGAACTGGTAGAACTTTAGGTGGATTCAATGCCGTCTTTAAGGTAAATGATGTTTACGAAAGTTACATTGATAAAAAAGGAATTTTTCCGTGGCAGTTTGTGAGACGAGTGGAAGAAGGTGGCTACAAACTTTCGCAAGATTACGCCTTCAAACAAGACAAACAAAAAGTGCATAATGGCGAAAAAGATTTCACAACTCCATCTGGAATTCAAGATATGATTTCTTCCTTTTATTACGCTAGAACCTTAAATTTCAAATCGGCTAAGGTGGGAGATACTTTTGAATTCAAATGCTTCATGGACGATGAGATTTGGCCTTTGAAGGTGAAATACTTGGGCGATGAAAAAATTTCCATTCGAAAAGGAAAATTCAATTGTATGAAATTTGCACCCGTAGTTCAAACAGGTCGTGTATTTAAAAAACAAGATGATTTGAATTTTTGGGTAACTAAAGATGAAAACAGAATTCCCATTCTAGTAAAAGCAAAAATTCCTGTTGGTTCCGTGAAATTACATTTAGTAGAATGGTCGGGACTAAAACACGATCTAGAAAAAGCGAAGTAAAAAACGATTTACTAAGTCAAACTTTGAGTAATACAAGGAAGTAACAAAATTAACTGTTCAAATATTCACGTTTTTGTTCATGATTAATACAGTGCTTTGGCATATCTTTGTTTACTAAAATTTTGTAGCACGCATGGAATTGACTCCTGAAATCTTAGAAAGAATTTCTCTCCTCAAAGCAAAATATGATGCTCAGGGTCAGGATTTAACGGCATATTTAGATGGTTTACTCTATTCAAATATGCCAAATTATTGGGATTACGTTCAAGTTGACACCTTGCTGTCTCTTCAAAAAACGTACACCGATTTCCCAGATGAAATGGTGTTTTTGATGTACCATCAAGTAACTGAGTTATACTTCAAATTATGTTTACACGAGTTTCAACAAGTTTCTGATCGTAAAAATTTAGATGCTGCGTTTTTTGTGGAACATGTACAACGTATCAATCGCTACTTTGAAGCTTTGACTAAAAGTTTTGAAATCATGGTAGATGGAATGCAACGTGAGCAATTCTTGAAATTCAGATTATCACTTGCACCAGCTTCCGGATTTCAATCAGCTCAATACCGAAAAATAGAAATTCATTCGACAGATTTTCTTCAGTTAGTTCACAAAGATCACCGCGAAAAATACTCCGGAAAAGAACCAATTACAGAGCTTTTCGAGAATATCTACTGGAAAGAAGGAGCTACTGATGCCGAAACAGGAAAGAAAACATTGACGTTAACACAATTCGAAGATCGCTACAGAACTGAATTTATTCAACTTGGTGAGCAATTGCGTCACGACAACTTGTGGCAATGTTATTTACGCTTATCTAAAGAAGATCAAGAATTGCCGACAGTCATTCACGTTTTGAAACAAAATGATGTAAACATCAACGTTAATTGGCCATTGGTGCATTACAAATCTGCCGTTCGTTATTTACAAAAGGACAAAGGTGATGTTGCTGCAACAGGTGGAACAAACTGGCAAAAATACCTTCCTCCACGCTTCCAAAAAAGAATCTTTTATCCTCAATTATGGTCTGATATGGAAGTAGCAGAATGGGGTAAATCTTGGGTGGAAGCAGTTTTAAACTAACATTCTTCTTACTTTTGGTGCATGCGAAATGTTGCTCTTTTACTTGCAACCTTATTTCTAGTTGCCGCGACTGTCCAAAAAACAACTCGTTTATCCAAAGATTTAAAGGAAATTTCTGGACTCGTTTTTGCCAATGATACCACATTGATTGCACACAATGATGGTGGAAATGATCCCGAATTATTTGTGCTGAATTTAGATGGAAGTATCCGTCATAAAGTAACCATCACAAATGCCGAAAACGAGGATTTTGAAGACATTGCACTGGACTCAAAAGGGAATTTGTATATCGGAGATTTTGGAAATAACAACAACAAAAGAACCGATTTGAAAATCTTGAAAGTAAGTCTGCAGAAAGTACTCGACAACCAAGATGTGGAAGCAAAATTCATTGAGTTTTCTTATCCCGAACAAACAACTTTTCCTCCCACATTAAAAGAAAAGTATTTTGATTGTGAGGCCATGAGTTTTTACAATGATTCCTTGTATTTATTCACCAAATGTAGAACGGAACCTTTTGATGGAAAATGCTTTGTTTATACACTTCCAACAAATCCTGGAACCTACAAGGCGAATAAAAAATATTACCTAATTATTGGCAAACGTGACTGGTTTCGCGACGCAATAACTGGTGCAGATATTCGAGAAAACAAATTAGTGCTTTTAACCTATAACCGAATCATCGTTCATAGTTTCGAAAATGGACGCCCAAAATACGAATCGCACAATACTTTGCTACCAATTACTCAAAAAGAAGCAATTGCCATTCATTCATCAGGCCGTATTTATGTTGCTGATGAGCGCCAAAAAATCATTGGTGGAGGAAACTTGTATGTTATTAAGCCAGCACCTTCGCCGAATATTCAGCAGAGGAGCACAGAAAAGAAAAAATGAAATTAGCAGATTTTGAAGGTGTAATTTACGATATGGACGGTGTTTTAACAGACTCTGAACCCTTGTGGAAAATTGCCATGGAAGACGTTTTTAAAAGTGTTGGCTGTCCGCTTACCAAGGAAGATTTCCAACGAACCGTAGGCTTACGAATAGATGAAGTGATTTCGTACTGGTATCACGTATCGCCATGGGAAAATGCAAGTCCGAAGGAAGTAGAAGATGCGATTATTCAACGAATGGTTGAGCTATTGACCGAACGAGCAACTCCACTTCCTGGTGTTTTGGAATCCTTGACTTTTTTCTCCTCAAAAGGATTGAAAATTGGTCTTGCAACTTCTTCCTATCAAGTGCTGATCAATTGCATTTTAGACACACTAAACATTCGCCCATTCTTTCAAGCTATTCACTCAGCAGAATTTGAAACTTATGGAAAACCGCATCCAGCTGTTTATCTTAGCGCTGCAAACACATTGGGCTTAGATCCAAAAAAATGTCTCGTAATTGAAGATTCATTAAACGGAATTATCTCTGGAAAAGCGGCACGGATGACCGTTATTTGTATTCCTGAAAAAACGCATCATCCAGAACCCAAATTGATTCTTGCCGATGCGCAATTTGAAGATTTAAATCAACTTATCCATTCCTTTAAGTAACTTGTACTATGATTGTTGCAATTGATGATAAACTCATTTCCACAGAAGTTTTTGACCGCAAATTTGTCTGCGATTTGAATGCTTGCAAAGGTGCTTGTTGCGTGGAAGGCGATGGCGGTGCCCCACTTACTTTCGAAGAAGTAGATATCTTGGAAGAAATCTTAGATGATGTGATTCCCTATATGCGACCTGAAGGCATTGAAGCAATCAAAGAAACGGGTGTTTTCTACATCGATCCGTGGAATGAGCCTGCAACTACTTTAGTAAACGGAAAAGAATGTGCCTTCGTGTACTTCGATGATCTCGGAATTACTAAATGTGCTGTTGAACAAGCGTATTTGGCAGGAAAAACAACCTGGAAAAAACCCATTTCGTGTCATCTATATCCCATTCGAGTAAAAAAACTGAGTGAAGGTCTTGCCTTAAACTACGAAGAATGGAATATCTGCAAACCAGCTTGCGCGTGTGGCGAACAATTAAATGTTCCTGTCTACAAATTTTTACGTGAACCTCTTATTCGCGCATTTGGTGAAGAATTCTATGCCGATTTAGAGGGAATTGACGAAACCTTGAAGAATTCGGAATTGGAATAAAGTGTCATGAAAAGAATAATACAACACCAGAGCAATCTGCTCCAATGTTGTACTATCACATTTACCAATAACGTTATTGCTTCATCATTTTTTTCGTTGCAACGATTTGTCCGTCTGCAACTAAGGTATAGGTGTAAACTCCAGAGCTTAAATCAGCTCCAAAAACAGTGACACTTCCCAAACCTCTTTCAACAACATCCACAGATTGCATCAATTTTCCTTGTCCATCGTAAAAATGAATTTGTGCTTTTTGCACCGATGCTGGAATAGAGAAATTAATCACTGTTTGCTCCGCAAAAGGATTTGGAACATTTTGATCCAAGATAATTGCTTCTTTGTTGCTCAAATGAACCGAAAGTTCACTGCGAATCGCTTCCTGTGATTGAGGCGTATTTGCTTGAATAGCACTGTTGCTCAATTGACACAAGTAAGGCAAAATTCCCGACAAACAGTTCTCTAATTGAGTTAGACGATTGTTGAGATCTTCAATGGTTGTTTGTTGGTTGGCAACGATTTGTTGTAATGTTTCATTTTGATTTTCCAAAGAATCAATCTGAGCTTTTTGATTTTTATACCCTAACACTAAGATTGGGAATAATCCTCCAGAGCTAATGTGCTTGATATCATCATTTCCAGCTTTGACTAGTTCTGGAAGAACAGTTTCAAACTCTTGAGCGATGAATCCGTATTGTGTTCCCAACATAAAGGTATCTTGAACGCTATTCCACTCAAATGTTCTTGGGCGAAGTAAGTTTAACAAACTATCTGCGTTAATATCTAAATCTTGAATGTTATGTTTTAACGTAGAATCAGATGTAACAGACGATCCGTTTTGAAGAATTGTACCCCAAACATCAAGAGCTGAAGCTGCATAGTATTTTTTGATAGCTACATTATTGGAGTTGTCAATATTGATTGCTGGAATATCTTGCGCTGCTGTAATAAATGTTGGATCATTATGAATAGAGTAAAAGCTTCCGCCATTATCAATATATGATTTGATATTGGCTGCACTACCAGTATAACTATTTCCTATTGATACAGTATAATAAGCAGGATGCACAAAATTTCCGAAAGCATGTGTTCTGAAATAAGGGTTTATGTTATTATTGCCATATGCATAGGCTTCTTCACCTTTGACAATATTGGCTTTTCCGAATATATAATTGAAGTATCCTTGGTTTTCATTTGCTTTACCAATTGTATATCCTCCTTGGGCAAATGCAGTAGTATTTGACTTGTTTGATGCTCCAATTACAACATCACCATGACCTGCAGCTGAATATAAAGAGTGACCTACTTCATTTCCATCTCCAATAATTCTTGTTCCTTGGTTAAAAACCGTATTTCCATTACCCAAAATTTGATGACCCCAGCCTGATGGATAGACAGCAGGATTAATATTTATATTATTGTTGAGACCCATAATTATGTTTTGATGCGAATTAATCCCAGGATTTTGAATATTGGTATTTCCTACGATGAAATTACCATAAGTGTTATTGAAAACCATATCACGATTATTCAAATAGACTTCAGTATTATGTAAGAGTGGACCTCCTAACTCAACTGTAGAAGGATTTATCAAATTTAATCCGTTTTGAGCTGCAACGATACCACCTGCAGGTCCTTGTGGTCCTGTTGCTCCTTGCGGACCAGCTACACCTTGTAAACCTTGTGCTCCCTGTGGGCCTGTCGCGCCCGTTAATCCAGTTGGTCCTACCGCACCTGTTAATCCAATTGGTCCTGCGGGTCCTACTGGCCCTGTTGCTCCTGTAGCTCCAATTGGCCCTGTCGGTCCTGTGGGTCCCGTTGCACCAACTGTGCCTTGACAGTCGCCCACATCTGCAATACCATTGGAATTCATATCTTCAGTAGCTAAGTCAAATACTCCGTTACCATTCAAATCCCAACAAGCAAGACCATTGGTTATTTGTGGAACGTAAATAACATCCCCAGAAGCATTAACAGCCAATACGCCCGTTCCCGGATTCGCGATTGTTGGAGAAGTAGTATTCAGGTTTGTGAAACGCAAGCCTGAATTACCACCAGCTACGTTGGTTGCTCCCCAAGAATTTACTTCCAAAGTAGCTGTTGGGTTTGCACTTCCTCCGACGTAGTTGTTCGGTGCTGTTGGATCACCACCAATACCTGTAAATACACCAGTAGTTGTTGTTGGAGTCATACGCATTCCTTCCAAACCATTTGCTCCTGTTGCTGGAGGAGTTCCGCCACCTGATGCAGCAGTTGTTGAAGTAAAAATCATTCGGAAATTATCTGGTCCGTTACCCGGAGGTAACCCAGAAGTTTGGTTGTCGCCCCAGCTCAACACAGCATCTTGTCTGTCTCCTGCTGGACCTGCTTCTTGTTTCAATCCTAAATAGACGTTATCAGATCCATTCGTGGTGAAAACACCTATATCCATCCAGGACCTCCAACCATCTGTACCTGGATTAATTGCTATTGCTCCCGTATTATAACCCAAATGCAGTAAACTCAGTGGTCTGGTGATTGGATTAGCTGGATTATGACTGATTGCAACACGGGTATTATTTGCAGCAAGCCCTCCAGGATTGTATATTCCAAAACCACCTCCAGTAAGATTAGTAGGTGTTCCTACAGACATAATACGCATGCGTTCCAATGTATTTCCATTCGCAACATTGACCACATTTGTATTGGCATTGGTGGAGAAAAGCAAAGGTCTCGTTTCTTGATTATAGATTGCAGCTGCACCATTTACCAAAAGGTTGGAATTTCCAATGATTCCAATTCGTAATCCATCTGCGTTCGTTTCACTAGTACCACTTCCAGTTGTGAGATTTCGATTAGTGAATTGTTGCCATACCGAACGAAGATTACTTAAGCTGTAATGTGCCAGAGATTGAGGACGAACATACAAATTGGCAGGTGTTCCTGCTGGGTTTGTTCCAAAAGTGTTTCCAAGTCCAAATTCGCCTGTTCCTGCGAAACGAGCTACATGCAAACCGTCTAAATCACTCCCGTTGTTTATATCTGGGTTGATTGTATTATTTCCAGCACCACCGTTCATAAATCGAAAGACCATATCGTCGGGGCCTGATGTAGTACCTGAACCATTATCTGCCCAAGCAATGGTGGTTTCAGTAACATCAAACCCAGTTCCTACTTGTCTCAATCCTATGTAGGAAAGATCTTGGTTGTCAGTTAAGGTAACTCCAGTTTGCATCCAAGGGCGGTAACCAAATGTTTGGATAAATCCACCAATAGCACCAGTGAGGTGCAGAGCCGAATATGCTCCTGCATTAGCTGGATTAAACAATCCGTTGTTGATTAGTGCATCTCCTCTTCCAAGAAGTAGGTAGCCATTGCGTAATCCGTTATATCCATCAATGGCGTAGCCTAGAGAGCCATTGAGTTTCATTCTTTGAACATTAGCAGTTCTAAAGTTTAGCATAAAATTGTTCGTATAACCTAAAAAACGTGTTTGAGGCCCATTTTGAAGATTCGTTGCTGTAGTACTTTGACCAAATGCGTAATTTGATAACAATAACGCTATTGTCAAATACCTCTTTTTAATTTTCATATTGATAAGTATTTACCTTATCAATTGAATAAAACCTGTTTTTGTTTCATATTTATCTTGCTGAACATTTTTAAAAGTGCATATATAAAAATAAACTCCCTCCGAACATTCGATATTGTTACATTTCCCATTCCAAAGTGGGTCATTTTCCCCAAAATATACTTTCTCCCCCCATCTATTGACTATGGTGAAGTTCAGCTCAGTAACACCAATGCTCTCAATGCTGAAGTTGTCATTAATTCCATCATTATTTGGTGAAAAAATATTTGGAAAAGTAACTTGAGTAATACAGTCTCCCAAAAACACATTATCGATAAAATAATATGCTCCTTCTCCACCGCTTGAATTGACACCAACTTGAATGAAAGCAGTATTTTGGTCATTAAAGAAGTTACCGAGTGTTAGGTATTCTTCCTGGCCAGTTGCGGTGAAAGTTCCAGATACTTGCTTCCAATTATTTCGATCTAAATAAATTTCGTTTTCAAAACCAATGCAATTGATTGGTAGAATTGACTGCGTAGAAAAATTGGTTACTGGATTTGGTGAAAGACCAATTCCAAAATTATTTGAGGCGAAATCAATACTATCTAATAAAGAAATCCAAAAACTCCAACAATAAACTTTATTAGCTTCCAACTTATGAGTTAATTGTATTTGTAAGTACTCACGATAGTTTGGGACTGTGGAGGAAAAAAATGTCCCTATCCCAATATAGGCATGACCCTCTTGCGCATATTGATAACCCCAATCATTCCAAGGAACACCACCACCCATAGTCGAACAAACATTGTAATAATCAGGACTTGCATTAGTAGGATTATACCATAAACTAACTGCTCCCGGATCAGCCGTTCCAT
Source organism: Fluviicola taffensis DSM 16823 (assembly GCF_000194605.1). Taxonomy (NCBI): domain Bacteria; kingdom Pseudomonadati; phylum Bacteroidota; class Flavobacteriia; order Flavobacteriales; family Crocinitomicaceae; genus Fluviicola; species Fluviicola taffensis. The sequence goes on along the minus strand of NC_015321.1, from coordinate 1,914,623 downwards.
TAGGGCAACGCACAGTGTCTTCAAAGCTTGGATTTGGAATCAAATTTTGCTGTGAATAAGTCAAGCAAGACATTAAAACAAAAATGATATATAAAACAGATTTTATCAATTAATAAAGTTTTTTGTAATAGTTTCCTTTATCACGAAAAGGTGAAAAACGGCAGAATTTAGCACTAGCTAGCTTTCTAGGGTCATCTTACTCAAAGATACAAAAGAGGGTGAATAGTTGGATATCTGTGTGTGGTTTTCAAAAATTAGTAGTAAGCGAATGTAGTAAAAATACTTATATGGTCATTAAAGACTAAAAATTAATTGGATTCAGAGATTGTTCTTTTTTAGGAAGATCCCTGCTTACGAGTAACATCAAACCCAGTTCCTACTTGTCTCAATCCTATGTAGGAAAGATCTTGGTTGTCAGTTAGGGTAATTCCAGTTTGCATCCAAGGGCGGTAACCAAATGTTTGTATAAAACCTCCGATAGCACCAGTGAGGTGCAGAGCAGAATATGCTCCTGCATTAGCTGGATTAAACAGCCCGTTGTTGATTAGTGCATCTCCTCTTCCAAGAAGTAGGTAGCCATTGCGTAATCCGTTATACCCATCAATGGCGTAGCTTAGAGACCCATTGAGCTTCATGCGGTTGATAGCATTGGTTTTGAATAATAGTGGATTTACTCCGTTAGAGGCATTCCAACCAAGGTATCTTCCAGGAGCATAAGCATTTGATTCAAATGTTACTTGAGAGTATACATTTACTGAAATGAAAATACCAATAAAAGCATTAATTAATTGCTTTGTTTTCATAATCTAAACTTGATTTATTTCATCAAATGAATAAACCCGTTTACATTATTGTCTTCAAAAATTATACGAATAAAATATACTCCTTCAGTGCAATCGATTCCATTGAATGTCCCATCCCAATTTAATGTATCTTCACATTGGAAAATTAGATTACCCCAACGATTGTATATTTCAGCCTTTTTAGCGCCAATCCCTTTTAAATTTAAATGATAATAATCATTTAACCCGTCACCATTTGGAGTGAAAATATTAGAAATTTGTAATTCCGTTTCTTTTAAATACACATCATCAATATAAATTGCTGCACTTAGCCCATTGAGAAAATTTCCATTATAATCTTTGACCTTTAACTCAGGTAGAGACTTGAAGACACCAATAGTCATGTACTCTTCTGTACCTTGAGCGATAAACGTCCCTTTTACTTGATACCAATTATTTGTGTCACAAAAAAAAACATCTGGATTACTCAAAAATTGAGGATTATAGGGTAATATTTCATCTGTATTCAAATTTAGTTGGTTTGGTGTAAACAAAGCTCCAATGGAATTTATGCAGTAATTAGCTATTGGATTATGTACAAAAAAACTCACTTCATAGAACCTACCAGCGTCTAGTGTATGATTCAACTTTATTTGAATGTTCTCAGAATAAGTTAAAGAATTTGAATCATTTTGACCAAAAGTAAAAAAAGAGTACGCATTCCCAGTATGAGCTGCCTGATTACCAATATAATTCTCAGGAACACTGAACAAAAAACGTTGAAGGGTTATATCATATTCTGTACTACATGAGTTAAAATAATCGGGAGTTCCCAATGTGGGAGAAGTCCAATATTTGCATGAGTTTATATAAAAGCCATTTGCAGTGTTTGGACACCAATTATACTCTTCAAAACTACCGTTTGGAACAAGATTTTCCTGAGTCCATAGAGACAAGGATATAAATAAGAAAACAATATGTAAAACGAGTTTACTCAATTAATAAAGTTTTTTGTAAATAGTTTCCTTTATCACGAAAAGGTGAAAAACGGCAGAATTTAGCACTAGCTAGCTTTCTAGGGTCATCTTACTCAAAGATACAAAAGAGGGTGAATAGTTGGATATCTGTGTGTGGTTTTCAAAAATTAGTAGTAAGCGAATGTAGTAAAAATACTTATATGGTCATTAAAGACTAAAAATTAATTGGATTCAGAGATTGTTCTTTTTTAGGAAGATCCCTGCTTACGAGTAACATCAAACCCAGTTCCTACTTGTCTCAATCCTATGTAGGAAAGATCTTGGTTGTCAGTTAAGGTAACTCCAGTTTGCATCCAAGGGCGGTAACCAAATGTTTGGATAAATCCACCAATAGCACCAGTGAGGTGCAGAGCAGAATATGCTCCTGCATTAGCTGGATTAAACAGCCCGTTGTTGATTAGTGCATCTCCTCTTCCAAGAAGTAGGTAGCCATTGCGTAATCCGTTATACCCATCAATGGCGTAGCTTAGAGACCCATTGAGCTTCATTCTTTGAACATTAGCAGTTCTAAAGTTTAGCATAAAATTGTTCGTATAACCTAAAAACCTTGAGGGATTCCCAATGTTACTTGCCACAGTTGATTGGCTAAAGGACTTAAATGATAGTCCTAAAAGTAAAATATAAAATAAATATTTCATAATGTTTTGTTCTATCTAATCAGTTGAACAAAACCTGTTTTTATATTTGGTAGCGAACCGCAACCGAAGTCAATTTTGTAGTAATAGACGCCATCAGGCTGGTTACCACCATTCCATTTAATCAGATCATTACTCTCGTAGACAATATTACCCCAACGATTTAGAATTTCTGTATGTTTTGCTTCCGTATTTTCAATTTCAAAGAAATCATTAATTCCGTCAGCATTTGGAGTAAATATATTAGGTAAATCAATTGACGATAACTCTACAAGACTAACTTCATCTATATAATAATAGCTATCTATACCTAGACCAGAATTTTGTCCAAAAGTGGTTTGATCTTGTGGTAAGAAGTTTCCTATGATTAGGAATTCTTCACAACCACTCGCTAAGTACTCATAGGACATTTCAACCCAGTTTATTTCGTCCGATATTAGTATCGAACTAAAAACAATATTGGTGGAACTAATAATGGCTGGTGTACCACCAGTCATTATTTGTAATGGAATTCCCAAAGTGTCTACAATAAAATAAGCCCCTAAATTATTGCTTGGATATTTTGTTAAATCGGAGTTCGATACATAGAATTTTAACACATACTTTTTCAGAGGTTGTAAGGGCTCTATCAGCTTAACAGCGATGTACTCCCGATAACCGTCATCAGCATTCAAATTTATACCTACGTATGAATTTCCATCAAAAGCATTTTGATTTCCATAAGCATTTATCGGAGTACCGCTTAAACCTGTACCGCATGGAGTATAAAAGTCTGGTGTTGTGATAGTAGCACTAAACCAAGGATAGCATTTAACCTCACCTATTGATTGCGGACAAGAGCTAAACTCTTCAAAACTCGCATTTGGCACAAGATTTTGTTGCCCAATTGCAAAAAGAGGAATGAGAAAGAATAGTATATAAAAAACAGGTTTGTTCAACTGATAAAGTTGTTTTTAAAAGTAATAATTTCCTTTATCACGAAAAGGTGAAAAACGGCAGAATTTAGCGCTAGCTTGCTTTCTAGAAGTATCTTTCTCAAAGATACAAAAGAGGGTAAATAGTTGGATATCTGTGTTGTGGTTTTCAAAAATTAGTAGTGAGCTAATATACTTAAAAAACAAACGTGTATGTTAATTATTTAAAAAAATGTTAATGCTTGATTTTTGTTTGGTAGGAACAAGTATCAACAAGAGGTGTTAATTGAAAATAAGATCTTTGGAATAGAAGCGTTAGAAATAACCTCCTTCTGAGCAAGAAGAGGTATCAAAAAATGGAGACTCTGCCAGTTATGAATTTTGTAACAACCTGTGTTTTGTTTTATTCACTCCAGCTTTCTCCCAGAATCCACTTTCGAACCATTTCTTTGTCAAGAATCCGACCAACAACTCTGTAAGCCGATTTAGCGAATGGATTATCCCCGATCAGTTCTTCTGTTTGCACTCCGATTTTGGGATCGTAATAACTGGCATGCGTAAACGTAACCTCATTACCTGATTTGTAAACAAACCCAACATGACTGTCTAAACCGGCAATATAAAGTCCATCTGGTTGCTTCAAGAAATAGTCTTTCATATATTCGGGAGTCTGATTACTGAAACGTTTCACATCAGCGGTCATTCTGGTAATATAATATTCAGAAGCTTGTTGAGCCCATTTAGTTCGCGGAATTTTAAATCCAACATCCGAAAGTAACGTGGTAATGAAATAACCGCATGCAATTTTCCCTTTTCGCGGAGTACGCGTTGTACCGTTAAAATCCCATTCTGTTCCTTCCCATTGATTAAAGAAATCGGTTGTGATTTTCTCCAAAAGATAAGATGCTGCCTTTTCTTCAATGCTGTTTCGATCTACTTCATCTGCCTCGCTGTATTCTTTTTGAAAAATAAGTCGCTGATTTTCTACCGATACTTTCAGATCTTCATAAGCCAGCAAATTTCCTTTTACTTGGGTTTTGTTTTGCAAACAACTATGAAGGAATAAACACAGAGCACAAAGCTGGATCAATTTTATCTGCATGATTTTAAGTTTAATTCCCAAATCTTTAAAGCGTTACAAAAACATCTAGTTACATGAAAATTATCAATTGCAATAAGCACAGTATTTAGAATCGACATTGTGCGTAAATGGGCTGGTTTTATCCAACATCTCACTGATTGTATTCACGAGGATTTTCTCGAAAAATTCAGGAATATCTTCTTTTTTAAAATCTTCTGGAAGCTTTAAGAAATGTGGGCTTTCTTTAATCGAGCGGAATGAAAAAATTCCCGCTTTATCCGTCATAATACCTGTTTCCTTGAAATAGAGATAACAATAAATCAATAACTGAAGGACATGTTTTTGAGTCGATTTTCCTTTTCGTTTATCCAATAAAATTGCCTCTTCGTAAGTTTCTTGATTCTTGGTTTTCTTCAATTCTACCTTCTCTGCGTTTACACTACCTGATTTATAATCAATGATTCGGTGAACACCATCAAACTGATCAATCCGGTCGCAAATTCCAGAAAGTCTTATTTCCAAAGGTTGATTATTTCTAGCAAACTCTGGAAATTGAATCGTTGTTTCATACTTTTTTTCCAATCCCAAAATAAACAATGCTTTTTCTGGGTTCTCACTTAAGATTGCTCGGTCTCTTCTCAAAACATTCACAACCATTTCCTTAGCAACTTCAAAATTGATGTGGTTCGTTCCAGTTTGCCAAGTATTCTTATCTTGCGAAAAGTGGTTTTCAAAGCTTTTACTGACTAGAAGAGGAACTTCTTTTTCCATCTTCGTCAAATCATCTTCGGTCATTACTTTTCCAGCTATTTTTCTTCCTGAATCATCGAATTTATCTACAAATGGTGTAAACAAATCTTCCAAAACAGCATGGATAATTGTTCCCAAAGTATTGCTCTCAATATCCTCTTCTACTTTGTTTTCTTCTCCGAAACGCAAGACATATCTGTAATAAAAATCCAAGGGACACGCCATGAATTTATCCAACATTGAAAAACTTATCCCGTTTTGAAGAACCTCATAAATTCGATCAATAACTTCAGGCGTTTTTGTTATTTCCGCAATTTCAATTTTTTCATTATTTCCTGCTTTGTAGAAGGATTTTTGGATCCGAATATTTGGATTTACTTGAGCAAGTTCCAGTTCAATTTGCTGAATATATCTACTTGGCTCACTCGATCCAACAGCTTCTGAAGCACTCGAATAAGTAATGAGCATTTCTTCCGCGGAGTGCAACAAACGGTAAAAATGATGCGCGAAAAGCCCTTGTTTTTCGCGAGGTGTTGGCAACTCAAAATACTTTCTCAAATCCATCGGTATGATGGTGTTAATTGAATTTAGCGGAGGCATTGATCCTTCATTTAATCCAAAAACAAAAACACGTTTGAAATCCAAACCACGGGTTTCTAATAGTCCCATTATTTGTAATCCTTCCAGTGGATTCCCGAAATAGGCGATTGTCTCGTTACTCCAATTTCCGTTGAATAACGTTCGGAAAGAAGCAAGGCTCATTTCTGGATATTTTCGAGCAAGAATATTTTGCAAAGCGATATTGGATTGATCAAATCTCCGAACAATTGCTCGTTCCAATTCATTGGCATCATCCAACCACAAATCCAATTGGGTATTTAATTGTTGAATCAACTGAAGCGCCTTTTTCCAGTCGTTTTTCCAAGGTTCAAATATCAACTGATTCAAAACAGATAATCGCTCACTTAAATCCAATTTTTTTCGATCTAGAAAGTGCCAATTATTCGAGATTATTCGAGATTCGATGTTCTGAATTTCCTTTTTTTCGCTTGTTGAAAGAACACCCAAAATAAAGGGATGGTGAGCAAACTGAATAAAGTCTCGGTAATAAATACTCGAGTTTCCACGTCTCAAAAATGACTCTTGCAATCTGAAAATCAAATCCACCCAAGATCTCAAGGAAGTTTGCCTCAATGGTAAACCCACGGTGATATTTGCATGGCCAATTTCCGCTGGCAAGTGTTTCAATATGGAGCTCAATAAGCTTTCATCAGCCAAAAGAACTAAGGTTTCATTCAACTGCTGACTGGTCAATTTTTTCAATTCACTTCCAACAACTTGAGCTTGGGCTGTAAATTGTGGACATTCCACCACTCGAATATCTAATTGCTTTGTCAGCAAGTGATTTTCAATAAACGGAAGTGACTTTAGTTCCAGTTTTCTACACAAATCGCGCTGAAATTGACCTGCTTCATGAATGGAATTGTAGAAGTAAAATTCATCGGAATCCATCAAAATAGACGCTCTTCCCAACTTGGAGAGTTGTCTCATGATTTCAATTTCCGATTTCGACAAAGCGTTAAATCCAGCGAAAATGAACTGTGCGTCTTTATCCTCTTTGAACGCCAAATCAATATTCGTTGAAAAATGTCGATATGCTTTTCCTTTTGTAGTAACTGATTGGGTTTTCAGGCGCTCTTCCAAAGCAAAATAATACGGTTTCAATTTGTCCCAAAAAGCCATGAATTGTAGCTGACCTTTTGATAATTCTTCCGAATTAAAAGACCAATTTTCAATTTCTCGAATATCTCTTAGGTTTTTAAACAATTGATCCGCAGGAACAATATAGCGATCTATTTCATCAAAATCACTTAAAAGAATTTGGCCCCAAGTCATGAAAGAATCAAAGGAATTTACATTCAATTCCACTGGATTATCTTTAAAAATTTCGTATAATTCAAATAAAAGACTCGTTTTATCAATGATAGGAACTGGGCTTAAGTCCTGAATCCATAGATCAATGGTAATTATTTTCGGGGATAAAACTGGTTTTTGATAAATCTGGTAAATTGCTCGTTGCAAGTAGGAAATCATTCGTTCAGAAGGAACAACGATACACACATTTTGAAAGTCTAGCTCTTTCTCCTTGATGTGATTTATAATTCGATTAACAAATGGCTCCATGATACTCTTGCTATGAATGCTGATTCAAACAGTTAGTTTTTAAAAAATTGAAACTCAAAATCATCAATCAAAATCCGATTCTTATTTGGATTATGGATATAAAAACTCAACTTTTCATCTTTCGATTTTCTTTCAGGAAGAAAAATCAGAAACTCCTTTTCCATCCATTCATTTGGTGTTAATTGAGAAATAAGATCGATTGCAGAATAGTATGAGAGTTCATTACTTTTGGAATAAGCAACAATAATAGTCGCTTGATTGCTGTTTTGAATTAAATATTTTCCTTTAATCTTTAGGATTGTCGCTTTTTTATTTCGGGCAACTTGTTTTGTGAAATCATGCGAAAAGGCATACACATCATTCTCATTAATCACACCAATCTGATTTCCATTCCTTGTTAGATCCTTTGCAACTTGAATGTAATCTAGGCTATCATTGGTTTCAAAGTTGATTTTGATGGTTTTGTAAGGATTTTTTATGTCTAGAAAATTCATCAAACTCTGAGCTGTAGTGTCTTGCTTTCGTTTACACAAAATGAGATTCTCATTCGTTGAAATCATCTCTACTTCATTCAGTATTTCCGGATAAATTTTATATACATCCTCCATAAAATAGGATTTTTGAAACACCACATAATCCCATTTCCAGCTCAGCCCTCTATTTATGTCGTCTTTTGTATGACCAACTACAGCCAGTCCCACACGATTCATTTTAATAAATGGAATATTCGGCCCATCTGCGTGAATTACCAAAATAGTATCTTCTCTTAAAACCCCTGATTTAGTTAGAAACTCATCTGAGCCTGCAAAATTAATTCCTGTACCTGTAAAATGATCGCCCGCAAAATAAACCCTACGTTCCTTTTGTACCCGTTCAGTTTCTTCAAAAGCACGTATTCCAAAGTATACAACCAAGATTCCTATAATTAATTCTCCGTATCTCCATTGAGGTTTTGGAAGTAAAGCCAAACTTAGCATTACAAAAAGGACGGTTGGAAGATAGAATGTGTCCAAGAAATAATAATCGTGCGCAAAAAATTGCTTGGTCATTGCAAACCAAAACAGACATACTCCAATTATCCAAAAGAGACAGATGAGCCACCATCCAAGATATCTGTTTTCGCTGTTTCGCTGTTTAATTAATAGAGAAATTGCTCCTAAAACTGCTAGCAATAAAATCAAAAAATAATGTTTTATTGTGAAGTATTCTAAAATCCACCGATCCCACATTTGAGTCAAAATCAACTTCATTTCTTCCCAATTATCTACTGGTAAGAGTTCATTCAGAAAATCTGACCCATATTTTACTCGTAAAGTACTGTTGTAATACTGTGCAGCAAAAACAACCAAAAAGGATACCGAAACACCAATTATATTTGGCCAAAATTTCGCTTTTCGCTGGATAATACGGATCATTTCAAAACCAAGAACCGCAAAAAACGGAATCACATAGGTGAAACGAGCAAGTACAGCAAAGGTGAAAAAGAAAAGTGCCCATCGAAACCATTTTTTGCCTCCTCCCTCAAAATACAATGCATAACAATAGAAGGCAATTAAAGTATTTGCAATACTAGGAATACTTGGCAAAAAGCCGCCTTGATAATAAACGTAAACTGGAGAAGTCATCGCAAAAATGACCACCAATGCTGCTTTAATTTTGGAACGACATATTTTCTCTGATAATAAATACAAAAAAAAGAATCCAACAATACTATAAAGCAATATATAAACATGAAAAATCCAGGGCTCGTTGGTGCCAAAAAGTTTCATGAAAACAGCCGGGATGTAGTCATGAATAGGGAACTCAACCGCAGTGTTGGTTGAATATGATGGAATGGTCCAATTACTTGGAAATTGATGGTTTAAGATGTAATTCTGTGGTTCGAAAAAGTTTAAATCGTTCCGTACAAATCCATTTGCCAATGCCAATCGATCATTTTGAGCCCAAGTATGAATATAACCAGGGAACTCATTCACTTGTTTAAACTGAAGAATTACCGTTAATACGGTGATTAACAACAATGCAATACTATTTGTTCCTTTCTTCGCTCTCAAGGCATTCAAAATAATTAGAATAATCGACTCATACAAATATCCAACTTATTCTTAAGAAAAGAACTTAACGGCAGGCAAAACTGATTTTTAATTACTTTTAAAGACAGCAAAAATAAATAACGTTTTGCCGAATTATTTGGTTCTCTTATCTATAAACTTAAAATCCCTGATTATTTTGCCACTCAACTTTCAACTTATGAATCGTCTAAACAAGCTTACCAAATACGAAAGATTCTTTTTTCTGGCGGTTGTAGTGTTAAACCTCATTCCTATTCTCAGTCATCGCTTTTTTCCGACAATTGATGGGCCCGCACACCTATACAATGCCAACCTGATCAATCACATGCTTTTGAACCCCGATTTTGATTCTTTTTTTCGATTTAATCCAGAACCTGTACCCAATTGGATCGGACATATTTTGCTTTGTTTTTTCAACTGGTTTCTTCCAGGTTATTTAGCAGAAAAGCTACTATTACTCGTTTATTTTATCGGACTTCCATATTCCTTCCGGAATTTGATCAAATCTGCTGGAGGAGAATACGTCTTGTTAAGCTATCTCATTTTTCCTTTTACATACAACTACTTGTTTTCAATGGGTTTTTACAATTTTTCACTAGGGCTAATCGGGTTATTCATTCTTCTTTCATTTTGGATCAAAAACCATGAAACAATTACCTCTTCTATTAAAAAGACAGTTATTCTTAGCATCTTTTTGATTCTGATTTATTTTTCCCACGTTTTGATGTTCAGTACGGCGTTATTAGCTATCGCCTGTTATACTTTCGCCACATTTTTGAAGCAATGGATTGAAGGTGGGAAATTCGAAAAGGTATTTATGATCCATCTGAAAAAAGTTCTCGTGTTATTGGTCAGCTCCCTTATTCCGCTCGTTTTAATGTTTTTTTATTTCGCGAACAGACCTGATTCCGAGAATCCTGGTTTTCTTTCAAAATCCGAATTGTTCTCCTGGCTGATTTATATGAATCCTCTCATTTGTTATTCTTTTGGAGTTGAAAAAATTTCCACCATTATAACCAATATTGTTTTAGCAGGACTTATCATCGGAGGACTTATCATTCGAGTAAGAACCCGAAAAAGTTCTACCTGCGGCAACTCAATAAAAAGTGTTCTTCGTATAAATGATGTTTGGTTGCTCATGTCCGCAATAATGCTCTTGTTGTTATTTATTGTTCCAGACAAAAATGATATGGCAAGTCTTATTTCCATGCGATTTGCGTTCTTATTCTTTTTATTTACGGTCATCTGGATCTCAACTATGAAGCATTCCAAACGCTTTGCCCTAATTTGTTCACTACTTGTTCTCGTCGCCCATGTCAAGAGAGTTCGTCATCTCGATCCTGTAATTGACTCCAATAATGCCATCGCGATGGATTGCGAAGAAACTGCAAAATTTATTAAACCCAACAGTATTGTAGCTCCTGTTAACCTTAGGAATCATTGGTCGAGGGAGAATTTCTTCAATTATCTTGGAATGGATAAACCACTAATTATTCTTGAAAATTACGAAGCAACTATGGATTATTTTCCGTTATTGTGGAACTATGAAAAATTCCCGGATATTCAGGCTGGGGGAATTTCTCTTGCTGGTAATTCCTTCCTTTCATCTGCACCGATTAATCCCCAAAACCAGAAAAAAGAGCTTGATTATATCTTTGTTTTAGGAGACTGGGACAGGTCAAATACCGAACAGTTGAAGACCCTTCAACTCATTTCACTTCATTTTACACTGATTCACAAAAACACGAACTGCACCTTGTATCGTCGAAAAATTCCCAGGAAATAAAACCTGTTTCATTCAGAAATACGTGCTTTTTCCATACCTTCACTGTATGTTAAGTTCAACGGAAATGGATGACTGGGATGATGAGGAAGAATTGTTTGTTTTTCGCGATTCCACCTTTGCCGAATTGAATTATGGAACACTTCTAAAGTATGCGGAAGCTTCCGCCATTCAAGTGTTGACTCTTAGTTCCAATTCTGTCCATGCTGTCGAACTTTCCATTGACAAAGGTGTCTTTTTGTGCAATTACGGTTTTCGGGCAGAACATGAGGTAATCCTTACTCAAGAAAATCACACAGTTGTTCTTGCTTGCAGCTGTGGGGGAAATGGAAAAAAATTATGCGACCATCAAGCCATTGTGCTTTACCGTGTAATGGAACATGGAGATTTTCGGGTTTTTTATGATGAATCTGATCGCAGGAAACGCATTGCAGATGTGGCATTTTCTTATGGTATTTCAGATGAAAAACAATGGGACGAGTTATTTCAACTCAGTTATGAAAACAGACAGGTAAAGGTTGCTTCCAAGAATCCAGAACTTATTCGATTAAATCAAGAAAAAAAAGACGAACTCACGAAGAAATTAGCACCAGTTGCTTTCTCTCCAGAAAAACTCAATAAACACTTACCAAATCGCTATATTTCTTTCCGTGCTTTGGAGAATGAAAATCATTTTGAATTTCAATTACATGAAAGCGCCTTGACTCAAAATGGAAAAATAAAACCTCCCATCCACTCATTAAATGCACTAGAACTTGCATTGCAGGAAACAAAACCTGAAATCATTCAAGCTTATACGGCACTTGGAATGTTGGGAGCAAAACATCATTTATACCGGAATTTAGCAAATGATGAGGAAACATTTTTGAAAGTTATTAAGTCGATTACGATTGCAAAACCGCTTTTTGAGGAATTAGAAGTTGTAGAAGTTTGGGATACAAAACCGCCAAAAGACATTGATTTCGCACTTCGCATTCACGAAAAACCAATGCTTTTGCACTTGGATGTGAAACAAAACCAAGAGTTTTATGAAATAACAGGTTTCATTGAAGTTGATAATCACAAAATTGATTTTGACCAGGTGAAAATGAAAAGCGAGTTGTTTATTCGTCGCGGACAAGATTTATACCTAATCAAAAATTGGAATTACCTCCGAACATTGAGCTATTTCAGGAAAAATCACCACAAACTCATCATTCATCAATCGCAGTTTGACGAGTTTCATATACGCTTTTTGGTGCCGCTTGAAAATGTGGTTAACATCAATTATTCCTACGTTAAAAAAGCCACTCGTGCAATCATTAAACAAACCCAATTAGCAACGATTCAAGCAAAACGAATTTACCTCACAGACAGTGAAAATTACATTCACATCACTCCCATTATTGAGTATGGAAAAGTGGAAATCCCTATTCTATCGAAACGGAAATTACTAACGATTGACCAAACTGGAAACTCGTTCGAAATTCCTAGAAATGAGGATTTAGAAGTCAATTTTTTAGGCCAAATCATTCGACTTCACAAAGATTTTGAGTATCAATTGGGCGGTGATTTTTTCTACTTACACAAAAATCAATTTTTGGAAAATGATTGGTTCTTAAATGCATTTGAATCTTGGAGCGAAGCCGAATTAGAAATTCATGGATTTCAGGAATTGACAAAATTAAAACTCGTTCCAAAGAGCATGAAAGTTTCCGTTCAAATCATCAGTGGAATTGATTGGTTTGAAACGAAAGCTCATATCAAGGTTGGTGATAATCGCGTTCGGCTGAAAGAAATTCAGCGAAGCATTATTCAAAAATCGCGCTACGTGAAATTAGGAGATGGACAAATGGCATTACTTCCACAACAATGGTTGGAGCGATTCTCAGCATTTTTTCGAGAAGGCGAATTGTTCGACGACGTTATTCGCATTCCAAAAACATCTTATCAATTTATTGATGAATGGTTCGAAGCAGAAGAAATTGACAGTACGGTTCGAGAACAAATAACAGAAATTAAGGAGAAGATTACTCATTTTGAACGCATTCCTGAAATTGATCTTCCACTAAAATTTGAAACAGAATTGAGGCATTACCAGCGCGAAGGTTATCATTGGCTTCATTTCTTGAATGATTTTGGTTTCGGTGGAATTCTTGCAGACGATATGGGATTAGGGAAAACCATTCAGCTTTTGGCTTATCTTTCTAAGAAGCAGGAAGTAGAAAAAGGCACACACTTAATCATTGTTCCAACTTCCTTGGTATTTAATTGGAAAGATGAAACCGCAAAATTCACTCCACATTTGCGAATTTTAGATCTTCATGGAAGTAAACGAGTCAAAGCAACCCATCATTTCGAAGCCTACGATATTGTATTAAGCACCTACGGAACTTTGCTTTCAGATATTCGTTACTTAAAAGATTTTGTGTTTGATACCATTATTTTAGATGAAGGCCAAGCAATCAAAAATCCAGATTCAAAAAGGTACAAAACAGTTCGATTACTTCAATCAAAACAGCGATTTGTTCTTACAGGAACTCCGATTGAAAACAATACATTGGATATTTTCTCAATTCTCTCTTTTTGCAATCCAGGAATGTTTGGTTCTGTGAAACAGTTTAAAGATCATTTTGCCATGCCCATTGATAAATTTCAAGATAGCCAACGAGCGAAAGAATTGCAAAAACGCATCCATCCATTTTTATTGAGACGCACCAAAAAACAAGTTGCAACAGAACTTCCCGAGAAAACAGAAATGATTGTTTACTGTGAAATGGATCACGAACAACAACGCGTTTACGACGTTTATAAAACTGAATTGAAGGAATACTTGATGAGCGAACCAGATTTTACAGACGGTCAAAGCAGCATGCATGTTTTAGCTGGTCTCACAAAATTGCGGCAAATTTGTAATTCTCCTGCATTAATCAATGAAAATGGCGTTTCTTACGGAGAACAATCAGCCAAAATTCAAGAATTAATGGAACAAATTGAGGATAAAAAGAAACACCATAAAATTTTGGTTTTCTCTCAATTTGTGGGGATGTTGAAATTGGTGGAACGAGCGCTGGAGGAACGAAGTATTCCCTATTCATTGCTTACTGGTCAGACCAAAAAACGCAAAGAGGTTGTGAATGCTTTTCAAGAAAATGAGCATATTCGAGTTTTTCTCATTAGTTTGAAGGCTGGTGGCATGGGCTTAAATTTAACACAAGCGGATTATGTCTATTTACTAGATCCATGGTGGAACCCTGCTGTGGAAAATCAAGCTATCGATCGGGCTTATCGCATCGGTCAGGACAAAAAAGTAGTGGCTGTTCGTTTTATAACTCCAAATACTATTGAGGAGAAAATACTGGAATTGCAAAAACGCAAACAGGAACTCGTTGGAGATTTGGTTCACACAGATGTCAGTACATTGAAGCAATTGAGCCGAAAAGAGTTGGTTGACTTATTATAATTCGATATAAGATTCTATTTATCAGCGCCTTAAGTAAAATCTGTAAGTAATTTTACTAATTCACTAACAAATCGAGTGTAAAGCACTGATTTTCATTAAATTGATAAATAACTGTAAATGATTTTGCTAAATTGCTTACTACATGAATCTATAAATCAAAGGTCAATCCTTCGTCAATATGTTAAATCAAGAAAAAACACACTAATTCTATGCGTTTGTTTGTATTTTTGAGCCATGAAAAATCGCGTTTTTTTACTTGCAATTGCACTAATTTTTGTCGATTTTGCTTTTGGTCAAGGTTGTTCGCAGTGCAAACTATTGGCTCAGCAAGGAAGTGAATTAGATGCAAACTCTTTTGGTTCTTCCATCAATTCTGGAATTTTATTCTTGATTGCTATTCCTTATTTAATCTTGATGTTTTTCTTTAGAAAGCAAATTGCACGTTTCTTCAAACGTAAAAAAACAGCTTAACGGTAAAAATTCATTTCGTCGATGTACTTGCGTACAGGGTCTGTTAGTAAATAACGAACATCTTTCCCTTCTTTTATTGCATGTCTAACAAAACTCGATGAAACCTTCATTACAGGAGCATCTTCACACATCACAATATTTGAATGGTTCATAAATCCGTTTTCAGGATGATGGCCAATTTCCTGAACTTCTTCTTCCTCCTGAATTGTTAAAACACGTGGATAAACATAGAATTTATAATTCGCCAGCAAATGTTCGTGATTATACCACTTGTGAAACGTTCTCAAATTATCTTCTCCCATAATTAAAGAGAATTCATAATTCGGATATTTTTCCTTCAAATGTGCTAAAGTGGTTGCCGTATAATTGGGTTGGGGCAATTTAAACTCAACATCTGAAGCTTTCAGATTAAAATTGTCTTGAATTGCTTCATTTACAATCGCCAATCGGTGATAATCTGGCAGTAAAGAAGATTTGAGTTTCAATGGATTTTGTGGCGTTACCACCATCCAAACTTGATCTATATCGGTGTATTCAGCCATGTAATTTGCAATGACTAAATGTCCAACATGAATTGGATTAAATGTTCCGAAATATAGTCCCACTCTCATTATTCGGAAATAAATTTACGAACAACTGCTTCTGCTTCTTTGCAAGCTCGATTCAATTCATCATTCAACAAAATAAAATCAAACTCTGGAGCTCGATCCAATTCGATATGAGCTTTTGCAAGACGCATTGCAATCTTTTCTTCGCTTTCTGTGCTTCGGTGTCTCAACCTGTTTTCCAATGCTTCAAATGAAGGAGGTTGCACAAAAATGGCTAATGCATTTTTCCCAATAATTTTCTTGAGATTCAAGCCACCAACTACATCAACATCAAAAATAACGGTCTTGCCAGCTGCCCAAATTCGTTCCAATTCAGAAGTTAAGGTTCCATAGAAAGTATCCGTATACACCTCTTCCCATTCAGCAAGAGCTCCTTCTTCGATCTTCTTTTTAAATCCTTCAACACCTAAAAAGTAGTAATGTTGTCCATCTACTTCTTCACCACGAGGATCGCGACTACAAGCAGAAATAGAAAAAGCCAATTCAGGGACTTTTCCTAGCAAGTATTGAACAATGGTTGTCTTTCCAGCGCCTGAAGGAGCTGAGAATATGACACATTTACCGCCACTCGAATCAAACGCCATTTTACAGGGTATTTAAAACTTGTTCTTTGATTTTTTCTAAATGATCTTTCATTTCAACGACCAATTTTTGCATTTCCACATGGTAGGATTTGCTTCCAAGGGTATTGATTTCTCGACCAATTTCTTGTGTGATGAATCCCAATTTTTTACCACAAAGAGGAATATTCATTGTCTCAAGAAAATAATTTAAGTGATTTGAGAGTCTCATTTTCTCTTCTGAAACATCCATTTTTTCGATATAGAAAATAATTTCTTGTTCCAAACGATTCAAATCAATCGATATATTGGTGATTTTTTCCAAACCCGTTTTCATGCGCTCACGAACTGCTTCGATACGTGCTGTTTCGTATTTAGGAACATCTTGTAACAATTCACTAATGCGCCCAATGTTTCCTTCAAAATCTTTCCTTAATTGATCTCCTTCTTGTTTGCGGAACTCGTTTAAGTGATTACAAGCTTCACGCACCAAACTTTGAACAAAAGTCGATTCTTCATCAGAAAGTGCTTCTTTATCGTTTGAATAAATTTCAGGCATTCTCAAAACCAATGACAAAATATCGCTGGTAGACTCGCCTAATAACTCAGCTGTTTCCTTGATATCGTTGTAATAAGCCTTTGCTAAATCACGATTGATCGCATAGTTTTTTGTATCTCCAGAATTTTCCAAGTTAATTGACAATTCAACTTTTCCTCTATCTAACAATTCTGCTACAATTGAACGATTCTCCAGTTCTATCTCGCGGTACAAAGGAATTGCACGCATATTTAGATCTAAGCTTTTACTGTTTAAGGAACGGATTTCCACAACGATTTTCTTCCCTTGAAAGGAACCGCTTGCTTTTCCGTAGCCGGTCATTGATAATACCATTTGCTTCAGTTTGAGCAAAAGTAAGGAAATAATAGCTAGAAGGTGCTAATTTGGGGCTTTAAGAATAGTGTGCCTTTCAAAATAGTGGTTTATTCATCCAATATAAGTCCCGCAATTTCTCACGGGACTCATTGGAAACGATATGCAGTTAGTCTTGTGCTACTACCACTGCAGTGGGATTAGCTCCAAGAGCATCTTTGATTTTTGCTTCTAATTCATCCATTAATTCTGGGTTATCAGCAATCATATTTTTTACAGAATCTCTTCCTTGCCCTAAACGTGTTTCCCCATAAGAGAACCAAGATCCACTCTTTTTTAAGATATTCAATTCTACTCCAATGTCAATGATCTCACCTACTTTAGAAATTCCTTCTCCATACATGATATCAAACTCCGCTTTACGGAATGGTGGCGCTACTTTGTTTTTCACCACCTTCACCTTTATTCGGTTACCTATTACATCTTCTCCTTCTTTGATTTGGGCTGATCTGCGAATATCAATACGCATAGAAGCATAGAATTTCAAAGCATTACCACCTGTTGTTGTTTCTGGATTACCGAACATTACTCCAATTTTATCACGTAACTGATTGATAAAAATGCAACAACATTTTGCTTTACTAATCGAACCTGTCAATTTACGAAGTGCTTTCGACATCAAACGAGCTTGTAATCCCATTTGAGAATCTCCCATTTCACCTTCGATTTCCGCTTTGGGAGTCAAAGCCGCAACAGAGTCAATCACTAATAAATCAACTGCACCCGAACGAATCAAGCTATCTGCAATTTCCAATGCTTGCTCACCATTATCAGGTTGAGAGATTAATAAATTTTCAATGTCTACACCTAATTTTTGTGCATAAAACTGATCAAATGCGTGTTCTGCATCAATAAAAGCAGCTATTCCACCATTTTTCTGACATTCCGCAATTGCATGAATTGCCAAAGTTGTTTTACCAGAAGATTCTGGCCCATATATTTCAACAATTCTTCCTTTCGGATAACCGTTTACGCCTAATGCTATATCTAATGTAATTGAACCAGAAGGAATTACTTCTATCTCTTCAATTGCACTATCTCCTAATTTCATTACAGATCCTTTTCCGAAAGTCTTATCTAACTTTTCCATTGTTAGCTGAAGTGCTTTCAATTTTTCCGGGTTAACTTCTTTAACTGCCATATCGTTTAATTTATATCGTTTTGTTATCGTTTCTGCAAATGTATGTCGAGTAGGTCGTAAACTACTTACGATGTATTACTCAGAGTAAATTTAAAATCTCCTCACCGTGATTTTTGGTGTTCGGTTTCTCAATAATATGGGTAATTACGCCATTTTCATTGATTACAAACGTTGTTCGATGAATTCCATCGTATTCACGACCCATAAACTTTTTCAATCCCCAAACTTTAAATGAATCAATCATTTTACGTTCAGTATCAGCTATTAATGGAAAAGGTAAACTAAACTTTTCAATAAACCGAGTGTGCATTTTATCAGTATCCATACTTACTCCCAAAATCGAATAACCTTTCTGTTGAATTGCTTGATACGAATCTCTTAAACTGCATGCTTGATTCGTGCAAGCTGGTGTATTGTCTTTTGGATAGAAATAAATAACCACTTTTTTACCTGAAAAACTGGTATTTGTAAACTCTTTTCCATTTTGATCGATTCCCCGAAAATCAGGCATCTGATCACCTACTTTTAATCCTGTCATTTATTTGTTGGGTATTTAAACATTTAATTGACGAGTAACTAATCAAAAGTACAACAATATTTTAAACAGACAAGTTTTTGTTGTATTTTTTGTTTAGTATTTCGTCATTTTTATTTTTAGGGTTATTTATTTTCTCTGAAAAACCCTAATTATTCTGGGAAATAGACACTATGCCCTGTTTCTTGTTCTAACAAAAATTTATTGCGGATAACTTCTTGAACGGGTCGTTTTTCAATCTTACATTCCAACCAAGAAATAATATCCAAGTATAAAAACGGTCGTTTTTCATAGGGAAGCTTGGAAAGCTTGACCAATTTTCCATGTAAAATTCGGAAGGCACGCATCAAAGAACGATCATCAACAAATGGAAGTTGCCGCAAAAAATTCAATATTTCTTGTTGAACACCATGTAAATCTCCCATGTTTCGAAGGAAACGATAAACCGATTTGATTTGATAGTCCAATAAATGATCTTCTGTCCCCAATTCAAAGTGAGCAATCAGATTTAAAATGCGGGCAAAAGCTTGAATATCTTCTCTCAAAGAAACATCTTTCAATTGAATAATACGATTCAAATATTTGATCGCCATTTTGTTGTCTCCATTTCCGAAATACAAACAGGCAACCTTGTAATACAGAATCATGATTCGGTGATTGTCCAAACGATCCTCATGATCTGAAATAAACTGCTCTACTTTTGGCACAATCTCCAGTCCTACTGAAAAAGTACCACATAAATAATAATAGTTAATCTTTGCAATGAGCCAATACATGCGATGTAACAAGGCGATATTCTCATTCTCCCGGTCACCCAAATCAGCATGTTCGAGTTTCTGAATTGATTCCAACAAACGCTTGTGGTTTCTCAAATTGAATAAAGCATTTTGCAGATTATAAAGTCCTTTCAAATACATTTCGCGGTAATAATCTTTTACGTGCGAATGATCTTCGAATAATTTCACCCACAAACTAGCGTATTTGAAGCACATCTTAAATTCCTGTGTGATATAATGATACCAAACATAAGCATTGTATAAATGCATTTTTTCTTCAAAATTTAGTTCTGAAATTTGATAAGCTGGCAATCGTTTTGCGAAGAACTCTTTCACAAATCGATTATCTTTTTCATCGCGCACAAAACCTCCTTTTACATTCAAAGCATACAATTGCAAAGACAAATTCGAAAATTGGATACTTCCTTGAACATGGCGACTTAAGTTACTGCTTTCTAAAGTAAGCTCATCTGCACGTGAAGAAACACTGCGGGTAATATGCTGTGATTCAATAAATTTTTCGAAATCGAGAACTTCTAAATGCAAAACCGTTGATTGAATTTTAATCGCATGTTGCTTGGCCTTTTCTAGCAATTTCAACGCTTGATTATAGAATCCTTTTTCATACAAAATCAAGGCATGATCTATGGATTCTCGAATTTCAATTGCTGGAAGATGTGGAGCATGTTGCAATCTTAAACTTGTCAGTAATTGCTTGTATAAATGCGCTTTTATATTCGAAAGTTGACTTTTTTTGATTCCACTAATCTTTGAAATAGCCACATCGTCTGAATAATTCTCCGTTTTATCAATAAAATCAAACAATTGCAGGTATTTTATTTCCTCTTGAGAAGAAGAGTTTCTATTTGCATAGAGTTTGAAACTGCGTTTTTCTGCCTTCGATAAGGAAGAAATCAACCGAACTAAACTATCTGTAGACCCTGTGGACATTGTAATTTTTTGTTTAAAAAATTGTTTATATTCTTTTGATTTACAACTAAATAACTAAGTTCAACTACTACTTGGGTATCGTAAATATCGAAAACATTGATTTCAGATATCCCAAGTTATGATTCATCTTTGTTTTGTTCAAATGATTTTATGGTCATTTTAACCCAAAAATGTACTCTTTTGAGTAACAGGAGTAGGGGTGCTCTTGTTTTTTCGATTAATAGCAAAAAAAATCCTTTGTCAGTTGACAAAGGGTTTTTTATTCACCCAAAAATACGTTGAATTGTTGAATTAAGATTGGCATGTTGGAAAGAAAATCCAGCAGAACTAATTTTCGTGTTTGATACTTTATTTCCATAAAGAAGCATCATGGCCATTTTTCCAAATAATAAGCGAACCATAAACGCTGGAATCGCAGGCAACAATCGTTTATTCAATCGTTTGGCGATTAATTTTGTCAATTCTTTATTGGTCGTATTTCCAGCAGAAGCATGAAAGGATCCTTCTAATTGATTGATTAAAACAAATTCAAAAATACGGTACAAATCTTGGGAATAAATCCAGGGAATTGCTTGTTCACCAGAACCCAAAACTCCCCCAAATCCTTTTTTTATCGGATTCGCCAATTTTTCTAATGCTCCCCCCTTTTCACTTAACACAACTGCAATTCGAACT
The DNA here is from genome assembly GCF_000194605.1 of Fluviicola taffensis DSM 16823. Lineage (NCBI taxonomy): Bacteria > Pseudomonadati > Bacteroidota > Flavobacteriia > Flavobacteriales > Crocinitomicaceae > Fluviicola > Fluviicola taffensis. The sequence continues at coordinate 1,893,295 of NC_015321.1, read as the reverse complement.
TTGGAAACTTTACAAATGTCTTGAAAAGAATCAGCAGCTTGTTCCCATTTTCGCGTTATTTCGGATATGATGTCTGAACCAAAAGAATCTTCCTCTGTGTATGTTTTTTCAGGGTGATCAAATCCATAAGCTACAGCTCCTGAGGCCGAAATATACTGTTTCAAGGAATTAGAATTTTTAAAACAGTCTCTCAAAAAATGAGTTGTTTGCACCCTTGAATCGAAAAGCTCTGCAATACGCGATTTTGTCCACCGTTTTGCGGCCAATTCAGCACCACATAAATTGATTAGAATGGTTGTTCCTTCAAGAGCTCTTTCATCGATCTGATTGGCCAATGGATTCCAGTTCAAAGAAAAATGAGGTAAGTCTGTTTCCTTTCGAGACAAAATCCAAACTTCGTGTCCGGCATTTCTCAACTGATTAGCTAAACCTGTTCCAATAAATCCTGAGCCTCCAGCAATAACTATCTTTTCCATAATTTCCTTGAATATGCTTCGAATTTAAATGAAAAAAGAATCTCCATTTGTTATAAACCTGTTACTTTTACAAAACTCGACATTCAGAATGAAACAAAAGCCATGAAAAAGTATATTTTCCCCTTACTACTTGTTGGATTAGTGTCATGCGGTTCAGACAATTCCGCAAAAAAAGACACGAAAGAACAAAGCACTATCGTAAAACAGTTCAAAAATGAATCAGAGATGGATGCACAAGTTTTAGCATTGAAAAAAATCACTGAAGCTTCTGGCCTAGTGGGAAATTCGCTGCATTACGACAAAATGGATGGAACATTTATTGAAGTCATTGGGCATTTAGACACGACAAATGTGATTCAAATTTTGGAGGAACAGTTTTCAGAAGGGAATGGAAAAACAAATGGTACACGTTTCTATTATCTGAATAATGGTTTGCCTTTCGTGACACAAGAATTAATTGATCAGGTGGATGGAACAAATCAAGCTTTATTTGTTGACCGCATTTCTTATTACGATGAAAAAGGAAAAGTAATCAAAACAAAAGTACGAAGTGCTTCTTTTGAAGATGATATCTATCAATTAAAATATCAAGCAGCTCCATTACATTCCGTAAGTATTGATCGCGCAATGAAGGCTTTAAATTCTAAGGGAGAATTTGCAACAACATTTCAAGGATTCGTCAATCAAGATGTGTTTAGTTATTTAATCGTTGGACCGAATGATCCTGATGGATTTACAACTGCTTTGAGACTAGATTACAAAGATCAGCTAGTAAATATCTTGTATAGCGATCCTAAAAAGTATTTGGGTGCAAAAATTCAAATCAATTTTGAAGTGCATGAAGACCGTGGATTTGAATTCCAGGTATATGCGGGCGGGAAATTTGTAGACTAACAATAATTCAAAATTATGAATGCAAAATTCAAAAAGAGTTTATTTCCAATTCCTTTTTTGCATACTAAATTTTGCGTTTTTAATTTACTTGATTTTCCCTAATTCTTCTTTCAGATAATCAATGATATCAATCTCAATTGGATCACCGTGTTTCAAATCGGATAAGTAAAGAGAAATCCAATCGATTAAATGAATCAAGTAAATACTTTTCTCAACAGGAGTTGATCCTTTTGCTTGGATTGTTTCAACTTTATCTGTTTTTGATTTCGTGCGTTCAACAGAGATATCGAAACGTATTTGATTGCGCATCGTTAAATCCCCTGTTTGAATAAACAAACATGCATATCGATTGTCTCCACCACCCCATCCAACAAGCTCATTGTGATTCATTTCCGGAATAACATGTTGCCAACACAACTCTTTGGAATTCTCATTCAATTGTTGCTTTGCACGAATGGTAATTGCTTCATATTCTGAACCAGCGTAAACGGCAATCGTTCTTTTTTGAAGTTCTTTTGCCAAGCGCATTGCTTCAGATTTAATGCTGATTTCATTGGAATCAATCAAGTTTTTCCCATTTAAAATTTCATTCAAGATTGTTTCTTGTGCAAAACCTAACTGAAGGAAAATATTGCTTAATTGTACCAAGGAAAAGGCCAAAGCGGTTCTTGGAGGATTGCCTCCAGGAACGATTACATATTGGAAATTATTTGCTTTACAGAACACTTCTAACAAGCCCCCAGAACAAATTCCTATAACTGTTGCGCCTTTTGTCTTAGCATCTTCTACAGCATGTAGCGTCTCCTCTGTGTTTCCAGAATACGAAGATCCAATAACCAAAGAATGCTTGTTTACAAATGCTGGAAGTGAATATTCTTGAACAGAAAGTACTGGAATAGAACAATACTTTTGAATCCATTGAGCAACAATTCTACCACCAATTCCAGATCCACCCATCCCACAAATCACAATATTTCTGATTTCTTGATTGGGTTTAACGAATTTAGCTTTAGCTGCTATATCTAGCGCTTCACTGATGTTGGCCGAAAATTCCTGAATGAGTTTTTCCATAATTCACTTTGAAGTTTGTAAATATAGCAAGGCTTTTCTTAACTGGATAAGTTTTAAAAATCTTCACTTGATATAAATTAACGTACTTTTACCAAAAAATAGAATATGAAGCCTAGAAATGCGTCTGAAACACTTGCTATTACTACAAAAGTTGTTTTGCCAAATGACACCAATACTCTTGGGAATTTATTTGGTGGGCAGCTCTTAGCTTGGATGGACGAGATTGCAAGCGTTTCAGCTCACAGACACTCACGCAGGGTCGTTGTAACAGCAAGTGTCAACAATGTTAGTTTCAACTCTCCCATCAATCATGCATCTATCGTTACCTTGGAATCGAAAGTTTCACGAGCATTTAATTCTTCGATGGAAGTATTTGTGGATGTTTTTGTGGAAGACCACATTACGGGAAAAAGAAGCAAATCCAATGAAGCAATCTACACTTTTGTTGCTGTTGATCAAAATGGAGGACCTATTCAAGTTCCTGAATTAATTCCCGAAACAGAAGAAGAAATTGAGCGCTTTGAAGGTGCTTTGAGAAGAAAGCAATTGGCCTTAATTTTAGCAAAGAAAATGAGTCCGAAGGATGCTACTGAATTGCGGAAGTTGTTTACGGAATAAACAAATTTAATATCTGTCTCGATACTTCCGCCTTGTCAGTTCGAGTATCCCGACATTTTCAATCGGGATGTATCGAGAACACATTGCGGAAACTCGACATGACATGCGTTTTATTTTATCAAATCTGATTTTATTTTCTCTGCATTCTGCAAATTCATACACTTGAAGTGTTTCTTAGGGCATTCTTTGTATCCAATTTTCGAACAGGGTCTGCAACTTAATCCTTCTACTTCGTGGATCGTATAAAGCGATTTATCCTGCGGAGCATAGGTATACATTCCCAAATCAGGAACTGTATTTCCCCAAACACTCACGATTTGCGTTTCAAAGCAACTCGCAATGTGCATCAAACCTGTGTCTCCCGTCAATAATTTTTTGCTGTGCTTTGTCATGAAAGCTGATTGTCTGAGAGTCAATTTTCCGCAAAGGCTGATTACTTGTTGATTGGGAAGTTCTTGTATTAATTGTTCCGAACGATCACTGTCCATTGGTCCTCCCAATAAAACAATTGGTTGCTGAATTCCTTCAAGCACTTTCTTCATTAAATCGAGCGGCATTTGTTTGGTTGCAAACTGAGCTCCCATTGCCACAGCGATGAATTTTTTAGGTTGTAATTGAAGCTCTTCCAAATTCACCGAATCTTCTTCCGTTAGAAAAAAGTCGCACGGTTTCAAATCATTTTTCACTCCCAAATGCTTCACAGCCTCAAAATAACGATCAACAACATGTACTTTTGGCATTCGATTGATCTTGAAAGTCGTCAACAATAGCTTGGAAAAATTCTTCTTGGGGAAAGCAAATGATTTCACCTTCAAGGCTCTTTTTAACCGTAAAGTACGAATGTTGTTATGCAAATCAATCACATAATCATACTGCTCTGATTTGAGTTTTTCTACTACCTCATCCACCGATTTTTCGATGGTAATGATGCGATCAATATTCGGATTATGCTCCAATACAGCTTTGAATCCCTTCTTGGTAATGAAATGAATTTCAACTTGCTCGATTTGCTCTTTCAAGCAACGCACAACTGGTGTGGTTAAAACCACATCTCCTATTGAGCTGAACCGAACAACGAGAATTTTCATGGTGCCAAAGGTATAAAAAGAAAAAGGTTGATTCAATTGAATCAAATAATCTATTTTGGAGCTTATTTTAAACAAAAAATGTGGTTTTCCGCAATGCACTTTCAGTATTTATACTGATGCTTGGTAATTTATTAAGTTGTAGTTTGGCACTCAACAAACTCATTACTACTTATGAAAACTACAAAAATCACCTCATCATTTTTATCAAAAAGCCTGCTATTACTAAGCTTTAGTGCAATTTCAGCAACTTCATTTTCTCAAACAAACACATTTCCAACTTCTGGAAATGTTGGAATTGGAACATCTGGTACACCAACCACCAAACTTCAAGTGAATGGTTCTGCTCGCATCGATTCCATGTTGGTGGTCAAAGATTCAATCATTGTCAATAAAACAGCTCATCTAAAAAGCAATTTAAAAGTTGCTGGAGAAGCCGTTTTTAAAGACAATGTAATCATTCGACAAGATCTAAAAGTAGTTGGACAATCGAATCTAGTTGGAGATGTTGTCATCAAAGAGGGTGATTTAAAAATCAAATCATTGGCCGATTCAACCTTGCCAGATGACGGTATTTTACTCATTAACGCCAACGGGAAAGTGAAAAATGGCGGAGATTTGAAGAGTTTGGTTTATCTGCCTCTTGCAGAGCAAACTCCTGCTTGTTTATCCGATTTAAATGGTGGAACAATCTATTCTGCTCCCTATTGGCAGGCGGCAGGAATGCCAAATCCAATGATGTACTTAATTAACACTCCATGTTCTCCAGACCCGCGTTTGGGTGTAGGTATTAAACCACAAGCGAAATTACATATTAAGTTGTCAAACAATAACAGTATAAATCCAATCTTAGTGCAAGATGCTAATGGATTCAAATTATTACAACTTCAATCTAATGGTACAATTCTAGGAAGGAAAATACGATTAGATATGCAGAATTGGGCAGATTTCGTTTTTGATCCAAATTATCAATTGATGGATTTGGACAGCTTGGCCTTGTACATTTCGAAGAACAAACATTTACCAGATATTCCATCGGAAGAAAACGTTATAAATCAAGGGATTGATCTGGGTGAAATGCATCGATTATTGCTTAAAAAGGTGGAAGAACTTACATTGTACTTGCTTCAAGAGAAAAAGAAAAATGACGAATTGGAAGAACGTTTGAAACGAATTGAAGAACAATTAGCTAAATAGAATAACCATGAAAACAATTACAAGCGTCGCATTGTTTATTCTGTTTTCCAGTTCATTATTTGGCCAACAAGATACCATTGCTGTTACAAAAAGAGAATTAGCAGATTCAATCTACGGATTGATTAATACTACTAATATGCCGTCTGGTAGATTGTTTAATCGCCAGTTTCGACCTACAACTGAGAGTACACTTTTCCATTTTTCGAAGGATAGTATTTCTACTCAAGACACCATTAAACCTGATTATATTTATAGCAGTTTATTGGAACTGAAAGAAATTTCAATAAATCCTGGGTTAGAAACAGATGCTTGGGATTTATTCGATTCTGTTCAAAAGTTCTGTTTAGAGGAAGAATTTGATAATAATAGAGTAATCGTACCAATTACTTTTATTGATAAAATCTACCATTATTACGATGATTCTACTGCTATTTCGAATGAAACAATCGTTTTAAATAGTGAAAATAAATTTGATGAAACAAACAATTCGATTGTTCAGGTTTTTGACGAAAAACGTATTCGTTTAGCAGGCCCTTTATATGATTTCATGAGTGCAGAAGTCTATTATTTCTATGTGAAACGTGACTGGTTAGTGGTTGACTCTATAGATAAAATAGATCACTTCAGTATTGGTCTCGGAGATTTTTGGTATGAACTTCCTTTTGATACCTACCTTCCAATAAAAGCTCCGCGTGAATTGGCCTTTAACTTCAAGATTCGGGTTCATTATAAAAATGAGCTGCAACAAAAAGATGCTATGGATTGGGTAATAGAATTTTTAGCTCAATACTCCAATTTGACTTTAATGGACCTGCCAATAAACAAAAAGATTTGTAATGAGGACAACCAAATTGCACACGGAAACAACAAATTACAATGGTGTTTGGTTCACGGTTGTACAACGGATCAGTTTGAAGCTGAAAAGCCATTCATTTTATTAACAGGATACCGCCCTCCAATTTTATCGCAATCTTTCGACAAAACGTATAGTAATTATAGTACATACCACAATGCATTGTTGGAATTGTTGCGAAATAAACATGCCTTTGATGTTTACTTGGTACGATTCAATATTCACAGTCAAACACAAACCCATGGAATCGTAGAATCAGCGAAATTATTGAAGGATTTTATTCATTATGTGAACGAACGAAAAGCAGGTGTAAGCTCCATGGGGGCCTACAATGAAAATGTGATTATGGCATCATCCATGAGTTGTGATGTGGCACGGCTTGGATTATTGATGATGGAAAAAGAACATGCTCAAGGAGCAAACCACCACCACACGCGGTTATTTATCAGTTATGATGGAAATTTTTACGGCGCAAATATCCCGTTGGCCTCTCAAGCAATGCTTTATAGTAACAAAAGTGTTCCCAAACCAATCACAGTAAATCAGGAGCTACTGATGTATATGTATAGTGCTATGAAACAAAAAACAACCAAGCAACTTTTAGCCTATCATATTGCAACAGCAAATGAGAACCCGTATGACAATCCATTCTTTGATATTTCAAAAGTTGCCAGCCCCAATCAAGAACGCATTAATTTCTTGAGTTTTCTCAACTCGTATGATAACGGTGTGCACTCAACACCCATGCCAAATAAAATAAGACAGGTAGGAATTTCATTGGGCAAAATAAGCGGCACGAATGACGAAAATGTACCAAGTGGGTTGGATTTTAATGGTGAAGGAGAAAATTGGGTAGATTTGAATAACTTACTTGAAAAATACATTCTTCGAAGTGCAAAGTACACCACCTCAGGGGAATATTTTAAGCTGTTTCATCGTGATTTGATCATCTGCCCAACCTGTTTTCTAGGAATACCTATTCCCTATTCCGTGGTGAAAGAACGCTTGCATGTAAGCCAAATGCAGGAAGTAGATAATGCAGGAGGATCTTATTTGCCTGGAGCGGGAAATATTCTGGCCATCAGTAATCTAGTTATGTTCGGTGGGTTTCAGAAAAAAATTCAGTTCTCCCACAAAAGTGTAGCAACTGCACTTGCCATAAACCCCACGCTTTGGCCAGGTGACGGAAGCTTGCGTGTAAATGTGCAGGATTTGGGATTGATGAAAACAAGAAAAAAAATTGATGGAACTTTTATTCAATCAAACTATCATGGCTATCCCCATTTAGGAAGACCTGCGGATTACCGCGATATTACTCCGTTTGATGCCATTTACATAGATAACAAAATCAACCCACATATTAACTTGCAAGATGACGATGCTGCAGATTCTGATAGTTTACGTGATTTTTTATTGAATGAAATCGAACCCGATTACCTCTTCCTTCAAAACTTTGAGTTGGGCAGCCAGGCAAGACCGGATTATACCTACCGTGCCAAACGAAGAGCCAAAGTAGCCATTTACGTGGGTGATTCTATAACACCTTCGACGCCTTATGGACCCTTTCGATTAGCTCCAAATGCAGATTTAGTGCTTGTGGCTGGAGACTATTTGGAAATTGACGGGTACTTTGAAACGGAATTTGGTTCTCAATTTACTGCGTCTACTGAATATGAATATTGTAACCCCAATAAAATGGGATCATCTGATGGATCAGCAGCTGACTATGGTGAAGGAACGATAACCGATTCAACAGATGATGAAAATCAAAGGCAGGAAGCGATGGAAAGGGATGAATTAAGCATGTATCCCAATCCTACGAATGGCCAATTTCAGTTAATTAGTAATCATCTTATAAAAACAGTAACTTGCTATTCCATGACGGGAATTCGCATATTTGAAACGGAACCCAATTCTGAGAATTGGGAGAGTGAGCAACAATTAGCTCCGGGAACTTACATCATTCGGTGTTTGATTAATAACCGTTGGCAACAACAAAAACTGGTGGTATTATGAAACTAGGTGTTTTATTCATTGGAACTTTATTTATTTTCTTGTTAAGCACCTGCACTAAGTTTGGCAAGAATGTCTATGTAGATGGGTATGTTCGTAATGCTATTACAGGAGAGCCCTATGCTAATATCTCACTCAGACTTTATAGAGGCCAAATTAGTTGGGGAGATCCAGTTGGAACGGCTTCAAAAACTCTGAAAGAAGTTACCACCGATGCCAATGGTTACTACAAAGCAGAGCATTTATCCACACCTTTTAATGCAGTCTACATACAGCTTGGTAAGGGAGTTGAAGGGGGTTACATTTTAGTAGAGGGACAAACTCCAACGGTTATCAAAAAAGGCAAAAAGAGACATGTTGATTTTGGGATAGTACCGTATGGAGCAATAAGTATCCACATTAAAAATGTTTCGTGCTTCAACACAAATGATAAAATTAGGCTTTACTTTGATGGCGCTGATTATAATTCGAACGTATTTAGTACAGGTTTAATGACAGAACTTGAAGGATGTATAGATATACAAGATTCTCCAACTAAGATCTCTATGGGAAATCAGTACTTCCATTGGGAAGTAACCAAGAATGGAATAACGACTACTTATTATGAAACCATTTTTGTGGAGGAAAATCAAACTGCTACATTGAATGTGTTTTATTGAGAGAACTTTCTTTTCAATTTTGTGCTTACTCTTATTAAGCACCTGCACTAAGTTTGGCAAGAATGTCTATGTAGACGGTCGGATCTACAATCCTATCACCGGTGAAGGAATACCAAACATTCCCATTCGGTTGTATCGGAGTAAATTAGATTCCAAAGATCCATTGGGAACGGATTCAAAAACTCTTCAAACTACCACAACAGATGCCAACGGATATTACAAAGTGGAGCATTTATCTACACCTTTTAATCAGGTCTCAATCCGACTGAATAGTTTGGATTATTATCCTATTGGTTGGGTTGATTTTGGAAATACCAACGCGGCTGGTGTGAAAAAGGGAAAACGAAATCATTTTGATTATCAAATGGTGCCATATGGGAAGATCATTATTTATATTAAAAATAATTCCTGTGTCGATTCCAATGACAATGTTAAATTATATTTTGATGGAGGGCCATATGATTCGAATGTTTTTCATAAAGGATTAATAATTAACCTAGATGGATGTATTGATTCACCCGATCCTCCAATAAAAATCTCCTCTGGATACAAGTATTTCCATTGGGAAGCAACAAAAAATAATGTAACCACAACCTATTATGACACTGTTTTTGTAAATGAAAATCAAACTACAACACTGAATGTTTTCTATTAGAATATTTAACTTTTCATGGATTCTATTCCTTTTCACTTTATGCACCTGCACCAAATTCGGCAAAAACGTCTATGTAGACGGCTATGTTAGCAATGCCATTACGGGTGAACCTGTTCCAAATGTTTCTTTGAGACTTTACCGAGGTCAAATTAGTTGGGGGGATCCTGTCGGAACTGCATCCAAAACACTGAAAACAGTTACTACCGATGCCAATGGATATTATAAAGCAGAGCATTTATCTACACCTTTTAACGCCGTTTACATACAAATTGGGAATGGAGTGGAAGGAGGTTACGTTTTAATAGACGGACAGGATTCAAAGTTGATCAAAAAGGGAAAACGAAATCATTTTGATTATCAAATGGTTCCTTATGGAAATTATAAATTAATAATAAACAACATAAATTGTCAAGGAGTAAATGATACGATCATAATAAACCAAACAAATCAAGTCGGATCCTTTTTGGGTATCGATTGGATACTAAAAGGGTGTAATGGATACATTACCGCAAATGAAAAAGCACCAATGGGAACTGTATATACTCATTATATCATAATACGGAATGGTATATCCAATGAATATGAAGTGAATTTTGAAATACTTCCTAATCAAGATAACGTTCAAACAATTAATTATTAATGCGGTTTTTTGCACCACTTTTTATTCTATTGATAGTCACTTCCTGCACCAAATTCGGTAAAAACGTCTACGTAGAGGGGCGCGTCTACAATCCTATCACTGGTGAAGGAATACCTAATATTCCCATTCGCTTGTATCGGAGTAAATTAGATTCCAAAGATCCATTGGGAACGGATTCCAAAACTCTCCAAACTACTACCACAGATGCTAACGGATATTATAAAGTGGAGCATTTGTCTACACCATTCAATCAAGTTTGGATCCGATTAAACAGTTTGGATTATTATCCTGTTGGTTGGGTCGACTTTGGAAATACCAACGTGGCTGGTGTTAAAAAGGGAAAACGAAATCATTTTGATTATCAAATGGTACCTTATGGAGAAATCAAAATAAGTATTCATAATGTGAATTGTGGAGGAGCAAATGATACCTTAATTTATAATAGAACCTATACTTCTGTAGATGGTATTTCAGTGTTTCAACCGTTTACTTTAACAGGTTGTTATGATAATGATGGTGCTTTTGCTAAAGTTCCTAGTGGAGATTACCTAGTAGAATGGACAGTTATAAGAAATGGGACCAGTAATTCTTATTCACATGTTGTGACTGTGCCAGGGAATGGGCAAATAGCATATAATATTGACTATTAGTATGCGTTTTGTCTTTAATATCATCGGAATATTTTTGGCCTTAACTTCCTGTACCAAATTAGGCAAAAACGTCTATGTAGATGGGTATGTTCGTAATGCCATTACGGGTGAACCTGTTCCAAATGTTTCTTTGAGACTTTATCGGGGTCAGGTTAGTTGGGGAGATCCAGTTGGAACGGCTTCAAAAACTCTGAAAGAAGTTACCACCGATGCCAATGGCTACTACAAAGCAGAGCATTTATCCACACCTTTTAATACAGTTTACATACAGCTTGGTAAGGGAGTTGAAGGGGGGTACATTTTAGTAGAGGGACAAACTCCAACGGTTATCAAAAAGGGCAAAAAAAAACATGTTGATTTTGGAGTAGTTCCGTATGGATATTTGAAACAAACAATAAAAAACACATCTTGTTTTAATCAATCAGACACACTTTTTTTTAATAGAAAATATCAAATATCAAATATTTCTAATATATCTGATGTTGACGTAATTTATTCGGGATGTGTTGATTTTAATTCTGGATATTACAAATTTCCAATGGGCTGGTACTATATAAGTGGATATTACAAGAAAAATAATGTAGTAACAGCATTTAGTGATAGCATATATATCACTGAAGGTGGATATCATGAATGGGTTTTTGAATATTAAGACCCTGTTTTGTACAATAATGATTCAGATTTTTCAAAGGTTTGTTAATATTGGGAAGAATGCTTGGCAGCAACAAAAACTGGTGGTAATATGAAATTAGGTGTTTTATTCATTGGAACTTTATTTATTTTCTTGTTAAGCACCTGCACTAAGTTTGGCAAGAATGTCTATGTAGACGGGCGGGTCTACAATCCTATCACCGGTGAAGGAATACCAAACATTCCCATTCGGTTGTATCGGAGTAAATTAGATTCCAAAGATCCATTGGGAACTGATTCCAAAACCCTCCAAACTACAACTACAGATGCCAACGGATATTACAAAATGGAGCATTTGTCAACACCATTCAATCATGTTTGGATTCGATTAAACAATTTGGATTATTATCCTATTGGGTGGGTCGGTTTTGGACATACGGGATCAGAATTAGTTAAAAAAGGGAAAAGAAACCATTTGGATTATGAAATGGTTCCTTATGGAAATTATAAGATAGTTGTCAACAATATTAATTGTCAAGGAGCCAATGACACGATAATAATCAGAAGAACAAATCAAGTTGGATCATTCTTGGCGATCGATTGGGTTTTGACAGGTTGTGGTGGATATAATTCTAGTTTTTCACAAGCTCCAATGGGGACTGTTTATACCCATTATACGGTGATTAGAAATGGAGTTTCAAATGAGTATGACGTTAATTTTGAAATTCTTCCAAATCAGGATAACATTCAAACAATCAATTACTGATGAGATTCTTGCTGGCACTTTTCATATTACTAAATACAGTTAATTCCTGCACCAAGTTTGGAAAAACCGACACAGCTAAAGGGCGTGTTCTAAATCCTGTTACCGGAGAGGGTATTTCTGGGATGGAACTGAAATTACTAAAATCAACGGCAGGTTTGCCAGGAGGAAATAAGGCAGTAAAAACGGTTGATATAAACTACTAACCTTCGAGAAATCGCTCAGATATAAAAAAGAAGCGTCGCCAATCTTCTGATTAACGACGCTTTCAAATGTTTGAATTCTTACTTAATTTTCTTGAGCAACCCTTGTGCTTCTTCTAATTTCGTTGCTTGAGCTCCAATTTCGCCCTCTTTCTTGGATGTTGCAGACTCGTTGTCTTTTATTTTTTGCTCCGATTCCGCGATTTTTTTCTTGTAATCTTCGATATCTTTTTTAGATCTTTCAATGTCTTTCAACAAATCTTCTTTCTCGCCATTCAATTTTTTCAATGCTTTGGCTTCAAGGTCTATTTTACCCTCTACACTTGATTTTGCGGCAGCTTGTGCAAATTTTTTCACTCTTTCCTGAATAGCCTTGTGTTGCTCGTGATGTTCGCCATGTGTCATGTATGCTCCACCCAAATCAACTGCAAAAGCAACTTTAAACTCCCCTCCACTTTCGATAATTTTGGCATATCCATCAAAGTACTTGTCTCCCATTGCTTTGATTTTCGATTGTTTGGTGGTGTACTCATCTTTTGAGCTGTTGTATTTTCCACCCCAATCTTTCATCTCAGACTTCAATTCTTTTTCAATAATGTCTTTGTTTCCATAAGGAATATTTACAACAATTGCGTCGAATGATCCGTGCGAAAAACTTATTTTCTCATTAGAAGTTTTTATCTCTTGTCCAACTACCCATGTAGTTAGTAATGTTGCTACGAAAAGTGTTAATTGTTTCATGTATTATGTAGGATTAAATCATTTCAATTTTTTGACCGTCTTTTTGCGATCTGTTATTTGCGCATTTTGTGTCTTTATTTCGGCTTGTTTTGCAGTCAATTCAGTTTGCTTTGTTTGAATCTTTTTTTCAGACTCGACAATTTTTTTCTGGTAATTTTCAACATCTTTTTTAGAACTTGCTATTTCCTTTTCGAGTTTCTTTTCTTCCTTCTCCAGCGACTTTAACGCTTTTTTATCCGTATCAAGATCTACTTGAACACTTGCTGCAGAAGCTTTGTTTCCAAAAAGTCTCACTCGTTCATAAATGTGTTTGTATTCAGTTGGATGATCCATTCTGTTCACAAATTTTCCACCCAAATCAACGGCAAATGCCACTTTAATCTCATTTACCGATTCAATAATCTTTGCATGAGTATCGTGGCGCTTATCTCCCATGGCCTTTAATCTACCTTGGATGACCACATATTCGTCGCCTGTTATACTCAACTTTCCTTTCCAGCTTTTCAACTCCGATTTCAATTGAGCTTCAACAGCTTCCCGTTTTCCAAATGGAATAGTAACTACTACTGCTTCGTGAATTCCGCTGGAAAATTGAATAACCTCATCTGTAACTTTTACTTCCTGTGCCCAAAAATGGGTTGGTAAAAAACATGTAACTGTTAGAACTAAAAAAAAGAGTGACTTCATAAAATCAAATTTGTTCCTCCAAGGTATAAACTTTGAACTGTTCTACAATATTTTTATACATTTTTTACCACTTCTTGTAGCCAGAAACTTTAACTTTATGCCGTGCAATTCAATTCAATACCTGGACAAGAAGAACTAAAATCTCATTTGATCGAAGAAGTCAAAGGAGGTAAAATTAGTCATGCTCAGTTATTTGCTGGGAAATCTGGCCACGCAACTCTTCCACTTGCACTTGCATTTATTCAGTATATTTTCTGTGAAGACAAAGGAGAAAAGGATAGCTGTGGAAAATGTGCTTCGTGTAAAAAAGTAGATGACTTACAACATCCTGATTTGCATTTTTCATTTCCAACGGTTCAAACTCTTTCAAAAATAACCAACCCACTTCTACCGCTTTGGCGAACTCAAATCAAAGAACAACCCATTTTTGACTTATATCATTGGACCAAACGAATAGATGACAAGGAGCGAAAACCTATTATCGGGACGGAAGAAAGTTTGGAGATTGTGAAAAAATTGGCCTTGAAATCTTACGAAGGCGGATACAAAGTGATGTTGATTTGGATGGCGGAAGAAATGAATCCAACTTGTGCCAATAAATTATTAAAGATCTTAGAAGAACCACCAGCAAAAACCTTGTTTTTATTGGTTACTGATGATCCAGATAAGCTATTAATCACCATTCGATCTAGAACACAAATCTTGCGGGTTTCTTCTTATCCAATGGATGTCATTCAACAGGTAGTTGAAAATAGCGGAATTACACGACAATTAGCTGAAAGTATTGCCGCACGAAGCAACGGAAATTTGATTGATGCGCAGCAAATAATGGGCGATCAAAGCGAAGCAAATTTGTTTCGGGAGTTGTTTATTCAACTGATGCGGGTTTGCTTCAAAAAAGATGTCAATGGAATGCTTGATTGGTCGGAACAGGTTTCTGCTCTTTCACGAGAAGGTCAAAAACAGTTTGTTCAATATGCTTTGCACATGGTTCGACAAAGTTTATTGAAAAATTACACGCAAGATATGCTAACTCGTGTTTCTCAGGAAGAAGCTGCTTTTTTAAATAATTTTGCGCGTTTTATTTCCAATAACAACGCACTTGATTTCATGGAAATTTTTAACGACGCTCATTACCATTTAGACAGAAATGCCTACGGAAAATTACTTTTCACTCAGGTTTGTTTTCAAGTGATGCGATTTATTCATCGCGCTTAAAAGCTAGTTTAGTATTAACATATCGTGCTTTGTGGCAAATTTTTTCTGAACCACATTCACCTTTTCACTTTCAATCTCCTGCTCCAAGTTGATTTTGCCTATCGCAGCTTCAATCTCACCAATCAAAGCTTCCTCATCCGTAAAATCAGATTTCAGGTATCGATCCTCCAAATTTAAAAAATGGGTGATTTTAGTATTTCCATTCACTTTCATGTACTGAAAGTACTGTAGTGTTTGCATCGTTAACGAGCTATCCCCATCAAATGGTTGAATATTTTTCAATTCTAAAGTCGACTTCTCGCATAACTGAGTCAATTCATCACAAGCTTTCAATGCTTCCTCAATACTTAAACTCGTATCTAATGCTTGCGTGTAAACCGCATTTACTTTCTCAATATGGTCCACAATGAAATCATTATACTCAACTACATCATTAAATGATTTTCTTTTATCGTTGTTCTGGTTACAAGAAACCATAAACAGTGCTAATGACATACTACAAAAAAGGAATACAAACTTCATAATTGGCAATTTTAAAATTGTGACCGAAAATAAATGAATAAATTGAATTTCACTAGAATCCAGCAATTTTCGTTCAGATTTCGCTATTCACAACTTACTGTTGTGAAGTACTCTTAAAAATACAAATCTCCTATTTTAATTTTCGTATTTTTACATCAAATTAGAAAACTATGGGATGTTCCTCGTGTAGTAGCGGAGGTGGTACGCCACGTGGCTGCAAAAATAACGGGACCTGTAGTTCTGGTGGATGTAATAAACTAGGTGTTTTCGATTGGTTGGCAAATATGCAACTTCCAGCTGGTCAAACGCCCTATGATATACTTGAAATTCGCTTTAAAAATAGTCGCAAGACATTTTACAGAAATGCGAAAAACCTCTCACTTCAAGTAGGTGATGTGGTAGCAGTGGAAGCTAGCCCAGGATTTGATATTGGGGTTGTTTCTGTTATAGGTGAATTAGCCAGAATTCAGGTCAAAAAGAAATCTCCCGGTTTAAAACCGATGGAGACTAAAAAGATTTTGCGTATTGCAACGCAAGAAGATATTGATAAATGGGGTCAAGCCCGTGCGTTGGAATCTGAAGTCATGTTTCAAGCACGAACTTTAGCTGTAAACATTGGCTTGGAGATGAAAATCTCGGACGTTGAATACCAAGGAGATTTATCCAAAGCAACCTTTTATTACACCGCAGAAGGACGCGTTGATTTTCGCCAGTTGATTAAAGACATGGCAGATCAATTCAAGATTCGCGTAGAAATGCGTCAAATTGGATCTAGACAAGAAGCTCAAAGATTGGGTGGAATTGGTTCTTGTGGAAGAGAATTATGTTGCTCAACTTGGTTAACAGATTTCCGTTCCGTTTCAACATCTGCAGCGCGCTATCAACAACTATCACTGAACCCGCAAAAATTAGCTGGTCAATGTGGTAAGTTAAAATGCTGTTTGAACTACGAATTGGATATGTATTTGGAATCGATTAAATCATTCCCAAGTACGGAAGTGAAATTACAAACCGAAAAAGGAACGGCTTTCCACATCAAAACAGATGTTTTTAAACGTCAGCTTTGGTACATGTATGAAGGTGAAGCTTCTCACGGTGTAGGTTTGGTTGCGCTTTCTCCAGAACGCGTTCAAGAAATCATTAAAGTCAACAAAGCTGGTAAAAAAACGGCGGATTTGAAAGATTTTGACACGCATGTAGTTACCCGCAAAGAACCCGATTACGACAATGTTGTAGGACAGGATTCCTTAAATCGTTTCGACAATACATTTGGAAGCAAAAACAAAAAACGCAAGAAGAAAAAACCAGCTGGACCACGCGCGGAAGGTGAAGCAGTAAATACGGCTCCTAGACCAGCTCAGCCGCCAAAACCAAGACCACAACAGCCAAATAAACCACAGAATAGACCCCCACAGCCACAGGCAAATAAACCTGTTGAAGCGAAAGTGGTTAATCCAGGTGAGAATACGGCCGAAGGTCAGGCAAATCCTGCTAAACGCAAAAATAATCGTCGGAGACCACCACGTAAACCAAATGGAGGAAATGAAGGCACTGAAAAATAGTTGGATATTTGTTTTATTGTTGCTTCTCTGCGCTTGTGGGGAAGCACCAGTTTACAATAAATCATATTCTTTCAAGAACAATTCTTGGGAGCAGGATGTGAAACCCGTTTTTAAGGTGAATATCCCTGACACAACTTCGTTTTACAATATTCAAATCACGATTCGTACTACGACTGACTATGCTTTCAACAATTTGTGGTTTTTCATTCGTTCCAAATCACCAAAAGGTCAAATTGGAAGAGAGCCTTTCGAGATAAAGATCGCGCATCCTGATGGTTCTTGGATTGGAGAAACATCAGGAACGATTGTAGAAAATACCGTATATTTCAAGCATCGAAAATTTCCTCAAAAAGGAGATTATATTTTCACTTTCGAGCAAGGAATTACCGAACAAAGTGCCAAAAACATCTTAGATATCAGCTATGCTGTAACCAAAGATTCAAATCAAAAATAACATGGAAATCAAAGTCATCAATCAATCAAACAATGAGTTGCCACACTATGCAACAGTAGATTCTGCTGGTTTAGATATTCGTGCTTTTTTGAGTGAATCAGTAACACTAAAACCATTAGAAAGACGCTTAATTCCAACAGGATTGTATCTGGAAATTCCAAGTGGTTTTGAGGTGCAAATTAGACCTCGAAGTGGGTTTGCATTCAAACAAGGAGTTACTGTTTTGAATTCTCCAGGAACCATTGATGCCGATTACCGCGGTGAAATTGGCGTTTTATTGATCAATCTTTCACAAGAAGATGTCCTTATTGAGACTGGTGATCGAGTAGCCCAAATGGTTGTAGCGCCTTTTATACAGGCAACATTGAATCAAACAAATGAACTTTCAGAAACTAGCCGCGGAGAAGGTGGTTTTGGAAGTACAGGAAAAAATTAAATTCAAACTATGAAAGTTATCGTTCCAATGGCGGGGCGTGGTAGCCGACTAAGACCACATACTTTAACAGTTCCCAAACCGCTTGTTCCAGTTGGTGGAAAACCAATTGTGCACCGTTTGGTAGAAGACATTGCTGCTGTTTGTAACGAACCGATTGAAGAAATTGGGTTCGTTATTGGCGATTTCGGGATTGAAATTGAAAACGAACTGATCAAAGTAGCTGAAAAATTAGGAGCAAAAGGAACCATTTTCTATCAGGATAAACCACTAGGTACTGCTCACGCAGTTTTATGTGCTGAAAAATTATTGGACGGACCTGTTGTTGTTGCTTTTGCAGATACCCTATTTCGTGCAAATTTCACCATTGACCCAAATGCCGATGGAATTCTCTGGGTAAAACAAATTGAAGATCCAAGTAATTTTGGGGTGGTCAAAATGAACGAAAATGGAGATATTATCGATTTCGTAGAAAAACCCAAAGAATTTGTTTCCGATTTAGCAATGATTGGTATATACTACTTCAAAGACGGTTTAGCATTAAGAGACGAATTAAACTATTTGGTAGAAAACGGCATCATAAAGAGTGGTGAATATCAACTTCCTGATGCTTTGCGCAGACTGACTGAAAAAGGAAAACGTTTTAAGCCAGGAGAAGTAGATGAATGGTTAGATTGTGGAAACAAAGAAGTGACTGTTATTACGAATCAACGAGTGCTGGAATATGATTATGAAAAAGGTCTCGACTTGGTAGATGATTCAGCCAAAGTCTTGAATTCAATTATTATTCCCCCTTGTTATATTGGGAAGGATGTCATTCTAGAAAACTCCGTAGTTGGTCCGCATGTGTCTCTTGGAAAAGGGTCTATGGTGACCAATTCTATTATTAAAAACAGTATTTTACAACAAAATTCAATCATTATTGATGCGAACTTGAAAGACTCCATGCTTGGTTCACATTCTAAGTATAAAGGTTTGGCTCGAGATTTGAGCTTAAGCGACTATTCAATTATTAGCTAATGAAACAACTCCTTTACTTCAGCATCCTTGTTTTTCTCCTCCCCGCTTGTGGGACAAAAAAAGTAGTGACTGAAAACACCAATTCACAAAATGACTTGGCTTATATTCAGACCTTTCACAATGCGTTGCGTTACAAGTTAAAAGGACAAACAACCAATGCAATTCAAGCTTTTGATTCTTGTTTGGTTATTCGACCAACAGATGATGCCGCAGCTTTTGGGTTGAGTCAATGCTATTTGCAAATAGACAATAAAACAAAGGCCACTCAATATACAGAGATGGCTTCTAAATTGGATCCCAACAATATTTGGTATACTCAAGAATTGGGATACATGTATTACAATCAAGGGAAGTTTGTGGAGTCGGAAAAATGCTTTGCTAAAATGGTAAAAGCACAACCCGCAAATGTAGATTGGTTATTTGCACATGCCGATTTATTGAAGCGGTTGAATCGTCAAACAGAAGCTATTAATTCGTTGGACAAAATGGAAGATCAATTGGGTGTTCTGCCTGATTTATCCATTCAGAAGTTTGAATTATACCTCTCCTTAAAACAAGATGAGAAAGCAATCGCTGAAATTGAAAAAGCACGAACAGTTTTTCCAGATGAATTGAGCTTAATTGGAACCTTGGTAGATTATTATTTTTCCAAAAGAGAAGTTTCAAAAGCGCAAAATATGTTGGTGGAATTGGTTAAAAATGATCCCAGTAATGTGAGAGCCAATATTGCTTTGGGCGATTTGTTTTACCGTCAATTAAACAAACCAGAAGCTTATAAATATTTCATTGCTGGTTTTCAAGGAACAGGAGTTGATATCGACACTAAAATGTCTATCGTGTTAGAAATGTATGAAAAACAGCCTGTTGTTGACAAAGAACTAATCGAATTAGCGGATTTAATCATTGCCAATTATCCAACTGATGCGAAAGGATATTCAGTAAAAGGTGATTTGTTATTAAAAAACAATGAGAAAGAAGCTGGTTTGGCGGCATATAAAAGTGCACTAACTTTTGAACAAAACAAATTCCCTATTTGGAATCAAGTTTTAATGTTGGAGTATGAATTGTTGAAGTTTGATGATTTATACAAAGATGCTCGAGCTTGTAGTGCTTTGTTTCCAACTATTTCGTCTGTGCAATTACTTTATACAATCGCTTGTGTACAATTAGATCATTTTCAAGAAGCAATTGATGCAGCAGATATGGGCAAAGAATTGGTTGTAAATGATCCTGCGATGGAATCTGAGTTTTTTGCACAAAAAGGAGATGCGCTTTTCGGGTTGAAGAAAAACAAAGAAGGAATTGAATCTTATGAAAAAGCAGTATCCATTGATCCTACCAATTTATTGACGAAGAACAATTATGCGATGCGATTAGCCCTTTCAAATACTGATTTAATAAAAGCAGAAAAATTAATTGACGAAGTATTGATGTCAAGTCCCAAAGTTGCTTCTTTTATTGATACGAAAGGAATAATTTTATTCAAGAAAGGGAACTTTAAAGGAGCATTGGAACAGTTTGTAATTGCAGATGAACTGGATAAAGAAAATAAAAACTACACCGAACACTTAGGCGACGCATTCTTCAAATTAGGAGATATTAGCAAAGCCTTGGAATACTGGAAAAAAGCACTTTCACTAGGATCAAAAAACAAATTACTTACTAAAAAAATACAATCAAAATCGTATGTCGATCCGGAATATTAAATGGCTTGGACTAGCAGTATTAATCGTACTTGGGTCATGTGCGAGAAGACCTGTTGCAGATAAACCCATCAAATTAGAAAAAAGGAAATTAGCAGAGCTTGTTCATGTCATGGATAGTCTTACCGTTTTGCGTCCCAATTCGTTTTATACAAAAATCAAATGTAATTTTTCAGATACAAATCGCAGAATTAGTTTTAAAACATCTGTTCGTTGTATAAAAGATAGTATTATCAACCCATTGATAACCTATCTCGGAATTCCATTCGTAAACTCCATCATTCGGTCAGATTCTCTCATCATTTCAAATCGGAAAGATAAATGTGTCATTCGTTCAAACATGAATTTCATCAAAGAATCATTCGGTGTTGATTTTGATTATAAAAACGTGGAAGAATTATTACTTGGTTTACCCGTAGCCTACGATACAGCTCAGCGTTATTTCCTAATAAACGATCCTTACAACTACATCATTTCTTCTCACCGCAAAAGAGTTATCAAAAAAGAAACGAAAATAAAATATGATAGGGATGGAATTTTACAACTCAAAAAAGATCGCAACGAAAATGACGACGAAGATAACAACGTACTCATCCGTTATTACATCGATCCTTCTTTGAAAAGCATCCAGAAATTAGTAATCGATAGCCCAGATGACACAACCCATATCGTTGTTGATTATTTCAGCCGAGATACGGTGGATACCTACTTATTGCCAAAAGAAGTTGTCATTGATATTGTAACTGCACGAAATCATATCGTTCTAACAATGGATTATGATAAAACAGAAATTAATACACCTCAGGAAATTTACTTTGTAATACCGGAAGAGTATGGTGAATGCAGTACTAAAAAATAGTCTTTTTGTTATTCTACTCTTTGTAGGAAGCACTCTTTGGGCGCAAAAGAAAAGCGATCAGTTACAAGCGGAGCAAAATAAGTTGGAAAAGAAACTTTCCACTACCAAATCGCTATTGGACAAAGTAAAGAAAGGCACTGAATCATCATTGAATGAACTTAAATTGATTGAGAATCAAGTGAAAAACCGCGAATTATTGGTTCGAAATTTTGACAATCAAATACGAAGTGCTGAATTAACTATTTCTTCTAAAGGAGAACAAATAAAGGAATTGGAAAGCAGACTAATTCGTTTAAAAGAGCAATACAAAAAACTCCTAATCTACGCTTATAAACATCGAAACAAATCAGCCAAAATGATGTTTGTTTTTTCCTCTTCGAATTATTTTGAAGCAGTGAAGCGAACTTCTTATTTAAAAAGACTATCCGAAATTCAACAAAAACAGTTTAAAGTTATCCTCCAAAACGAAAAAACGATTCACAAAGAAATTAGTACCATTAAGAAGGAAAAAGAACACAAAAAAGTGTTGTTGGATGAAAAAATTGTAGAAAAGAAAGAGATTGAAAAAGACAAAACCAACAAACAACTTGCCTTGGAGAAATTGCGAAAAGACGAAAATTCGTTATTATCGGATTTAAAAGAACAAGAGCGACAAAAATCGGAGTTGAAGCGTCGAATCAAACTTGCCATCGAAAAAGAAATTGCAGACGCAGAAGCAAAAGCGCGCAAAGAAGCGGAGAAAAAAGCAGCTTTAGCATCAAAAACTACAACCACATCTACAACGCCTTCAAAAACGACAACTACTACAGCTCCTTCAAAAGAAGTAGTATTTACAGATACGAAGGAAAACATTGCTCTGGGTAAAAGTTTCGAGTCAAATAGAGGGAAATTACCTTGGCCAGTAGCCAAAGGATCAATTACTGAGAATTACGGTAAAAATGCACATCCAACTTTGCCCAACGTTTTTACAAACAATAACGGAGTTGATATTGGTGCACCAAAAAATGCACAAGTGCGCGTAGTTTTTGATGGGGAAGTAACCAGTGTGTTAAATATTCCAGGAGCTGGTAAAGTAATTATTGTGAAACACGGAACATATCGCACCGTATATAGTAACCTGCAGGAGGTTTATGTTTCTGTAGGCGAAAAAGTGAGTTCAAAACAATCGATTGGTTCTTTGCTTGCTGATGAAGAAGGAAATTTATCGACATCCCATTTTGAAATTCATCAAGTAGTGGAGGGAAATGTACAGCGAATTAATCCTTCCTTATGGTTGGCACAATAGTCTTTTAGCAAATCGTTTTGTTTTCTCCCTCTTACAAGCTGTTAAATACTCTATCACAATACACGCATACTAACTCAACGATAGATTTAATTCATTTAACGTCTTTTATGAACCTTCAACTCAGTTATTTAATGTAGTTTTGTACCGCGTAAGATAAACCACTATTCCAGTAAGATTTATAATGTTTATTGGTATATGTACAACTTTCTCTCCTTAACTCTCCTCGTTAATTTATTTGTATTTTCTTGTTTCGGTCAAACTGGCCCAGCAGGTGTTGGTACTCCATCAACAAATGTACTCTGGTTAAAAGCTGATGCAGGAACAAGCACCATGACGAATGGCGCTCCTATTTCTAGTTGGAATGATCAATCTGGGAATGGAATCGTATTGAATCAAACTACAACAAACCAACAGCCATTATTTGTCAGTTCTTTGATGAATGGATTTCCATCTGTAGAATTCGATAATAACGGTTCAAGTGGTCAAAACGACTATCTAATCACACCCGATAATTCCATTTTTGACAACACAAGTGCATATAGCTTTTTCACTGTAACTCGAATGAAAGGATTTGGGGATGCCCAATCCATTATCAGTAAACGCAATAATGTAGGAAACGAACAAGCATTTATGCTTTTTTATTACACTGGAAACAGATTATTTGTGGATATTGACAACGATAACAACCGTTTTTCAAATAGCGTCGTCAGTACAATCAACACCAACAAAATATACGATATTTTTTATGACGGAACAGCATTAGCTGCTCAACGTTCCACTATTTTCGAGCAGGAAGTTTTGCAAACAACAAGTACTGAAAACAGTGCAAATGTTCCAGATAAAAACTCCCCCCTATTAATTGGAGCAACACACTCTGGCGATCCAAGAGCATTTAATGGCTACATTTCAGAAATCATCATGTACCGCACAAAAGTAAACGATGCACAACGAATCATCATTAACAATCACCTATCTGCCAAATACGATATTCCTCTAACATCCAATGATTTATATTTTGGAGATAATCCCGGAAATGGAAACTACGATCGTAATGTAGCAGGTATTGGACGAGATGCTACTGGTGCTACAAATTCGCAATTCGCTCCTTCTACATCAGCAGGAATGGGAATTCAATCGATATCTGGTTTAGATAATAATGATTACATCATTGCTGGACACGCCTTTTTAACGAATAGTGAAATCACTACTGACGTTGCTGGAATTAGTGGAACAAATATTTCTCGTTGGCAACGTATCTGGTACATTGATATCACCAACACTGGAGCTGTAAACACAACAAATATGACTTTCGATATGAGTGATGGCGGAATGGCTGGAGTGAATTTAGGAGTTACTTCGAATTACATTTTAATCTACCGACCAAACCAATTTGGACCGTGGACAGAAATTGCTGCTGCAAACTCAATTATCGGTGATCAGATCAATTTTATCAATCAAAGTTTGACTTTAGATGGTTATTACACGCTTGCTACCAAAGACTTTACGGTGAGTCCACTTCCAGTGGAAATCGTTTCTTTCGATGCAACCTTAATGAATCGTCAAGTGGAATTGAATTGGCAAACTGCTAGCGAATTCAATAGCAGCTATTTTGATGTACAAAGATCTGCTGACGGTGAAAATTGGACGACTATTGGAACTGTTACTGCTCAAGGAAATAGCCAAACATTGGTTGATTATAAATTGACAGATAAAATGCCACTCGTTGGGATTTCTTATTACCGATTAAAACAAGTTGATCAGAATGGAGCATTTGATTTCTCAGACATTCGCTCAATCAATAACAGCAGTAAAATGAACCAAGTGAAGATTTATCCAAACCCTACGGATAAAGGAATGGTGACTATTGCTTCAGACGAGCCAATTTCGCGGATTGCCGTTTACAACGCAGTTGGACAAGTCATTTTTGAAAAGACATTGGGGTCAGAAGATATTTACTTATTAGATACCCAATCGTTCGAATCTGGGATGTATTGGATTCACTTGAATGACGAAAATTACAAATTGATTGTTCGCTAAAAGAGTAATTATCAATTATAAGTGATTTAATTATCAAGGAAGATGCTCATTTGAATTTCTTCCTTGATAATTCATAATTGATCATTTATTTAAATTCTGATTCCAACTACACAAATATCATCCACTTGTTCCTGTTTTCCTTTCCAATTATTGTAATGAAAAATCAGCTCTGATTTCTGTTTTTCCAAATCAAAATCCGTGATTGAAGACAACAAATTTCGGAATCGTTGACGGTTAAATTTCTTCACATTTTCACCACCAAACTGATCCGTATATCCATCTGAGAACAAGTAAAATTGATCCCCTTTTTCCAATCCAAAATGAATGGTTTCATATTCTTTCGACTCTTTGGAAGTATGGCCAATAGAGTCCAATCCTTTTTTAAATTCAACCAATTGACCATTTCGAATAAGAATCATTGGTCTTCCTGCACCACAAAAAGAGCCTTTCATTTGAGACAAATTAAACTTACAAAACACCAAATCCATCCCATCTCTGGTGGTTCCTTCCGTTAAATGTTCGTTGAACAAACTCGTTAATTCTTGATCCAATAATTCAACAATTTTTGCCGGATCGGATAAGCCTTCCAATCGGATAATTTGACGCAACAATGCATTTCCAGCAATATTAACCATCGCACCAGGAACACCGTGTCCTGTGCAGTCACCTACCGCAAAATACACCTCATCGTGATGTTGGAAAATCCAATAGAAATCTCCGCTAATGATATCTTTTGGTTGAAAAATAACAAAAGCATCGGAAAATACATTTTGGAAAATGCGTTCGTTTGGCAAAATACTACGTTGCAAACTTCCTGCATAACGCATACTTTCTTGTAACGTTTTTGCTTGTTCTTCCAAATAATTAATTCGATTGGCAAATTCTGCGGATACCAGATTGGGCTCTGCTATCTGAACTACCTCATCCAAAACGAGTGTGTCCATGACTAAAAAATAAAATTGAAAAAGATTGTTTGTTGAAGAATTTTAAGAGGTTCAACAGCCTCTATATGCATTTAGACCCTACAAAAATGGGGCATAAATCGCATTCGCCACATGACGTGACCCGCAAAATTTCGATATGTAGAAGTGAAATTCACAAAACAAAACTAATCAAATTTTCAATTAATCTACTTTTTGAGTAGAATAATTGTTCTTTATATTGATATTGGCGTGGTTCTTTTTCAATTTCCTCAAATTGGCAATTCTCAATAGTACGAATCGCATATTCAAAACTAATACAAAATTTTGTTTTTCAATTAGTTGCGTTAAAATCTGGAAACTTATTTTGCTTCCAGCACCGTTTTAATCGTTTCTTCAAACTGCTCAATTGGCTGAGCTCCTGAAACCGCATATTTTCGGTCGAACACAAAGAAAGGAACACCCCGAACTCCAATTTGTTGTGCTTCTGAAATATCATTATTCACAGCACTTGCAAATAACCTTTCATCTGCCAAAACATCTTTAATATCTAGAGGGTTCAATCCAACTCCAACACACAACTCCATCAATGTATCTGCATCATTCAAATCTCTTCCATCTGTAAAATACGCTTTGAAAAACGTTTCTTCAACGGCATCACCCAAACCTTTTGTTTTAGCCAATTGAATCAATCGATGTGCTTGAAACGAGTTTGAAATAACCGCTTTTTCAAAATGATAATCGAGGCCTACTTCTGCTGCTCGAGCAACTACTCCAGCATGCATTTGTTTGGATTCTTCAACTGACATTCCTTTGCGTTCGGCCAAATATTCGTAAACGTTCTTATTGGGTTGTGGAACAATCGTTGGATCCAGCTGAAAGCTTTTCCACTCAATTTCAAATTGTTCATCTGGAAAATGACTTAATGCAGCTTCCAAATGTCTTTTACCAATATAGCAAAATGGACACATAATGTCCGACCAAACTTCAATTTTCATCCTACAAAAATAAACCAATTTACCCAGGTAAGTACACTCTTAACAATTCTTGTGCAAGCTCATCAACTGAGATTTTATCAATTGGATGCATCCAGTTTTCGATTTCTTGAAACTTTCCATTTGCTAGTAATTCCTGAACATTCTTTGTTTCCGATTTTGAGACCATTGTGTCTTCTGATCCGCGCAACAATTGAACAGGAATTTGAATGTGATGAAAATCATAGGGCCTTAAAGAAGGGTTTTTTCCAAGCCCCATCATCATTTTTGCCGTTCTTTCAAGAACCAGTTTCCAGCCAATTTCTCCATGAAGTGATTTCAAATAGGCCGCAAATTCAGGTACTTTCGCTTCTATTTTCTCGGCATTTAACATTGCTGCTTCTTTTTCAGAAGTTACTGGATTCCAGTCAAATTTTGTACCTAAGGTTACTACTTTTTCAAACGAATTAGCTTCGAAACCTTCTAGTTTTAGAGCCACATATCCACCCATGCTGTACCCGAAAATCAGTGGTTTGTGAATTTCATGGAAAGTCATAAAGTCTTTCAGATTTTGTGCGAAAAGCTCAATAGAAAAATCTCCATCAGCGTTAGATTTCGAACCATGACCGTCAAAGTCAAAAGTGTGAATATTAAAATGCGGAGTCAATTTTTGCACCAACTGTTCAAATTGAATTTTGGCTCCCAACGCTCCGTGAAGAATGATCAAGTTTTTCATACGCGAAGATAACAAGAAATCCGTCTCCCAGTCCCAATCGGGAACAGAAGACGGACTTGGGCATTGGCTTGAGTTACAGCGCCCGATTATAAGTAGAGTTGGTTATTTAATCTCTTATTCTACAGTGACGATAATTTTAGAAATATAATCTCCATCCCATGTCACTTCAATCGTTTCGTACCATTGTTCTGCAGAACAAACATACGTTCCGTCAGCTTTGATATTCGTAATTGATAGCCCAGCTGTTGCAGGATCTCCAAGAATCGCTTCTCCATTTTCAGTTGTAATGTCGTATGGATTTACTCCTTCTTTTA
The DNA here is from genome assembly GCF_000194605.1 of Fluviicola taffensis DSM 16823. Taxonomy (NCBI): domain Bacteria; kingdom Pseudomonadati; phylum Bacteroidota; class Flavobacteriia; order Flavobacteriales; family Crocinitomicaceae; genus Fluviicola; species Fluviicola taffensis. The sequence continues at coordinate 1,865,423 of NC_015321.1, read as the reverse complement.
CATAGTTTTTAGCAGCTTTCAAAATACCACTACCATCTGTAAACTCATTCAAGAATGATTTCATACGGTCACTCACTTTCACTGTTGCTTCATCTTTCAATGTTCCAACTTCCAATGAAGCAGATGCATCACCGTAAGACTTGATCTTGATTGACAGCTTTGAATTTGCTATATCCACTAAGTATAAGTCACTTTTATCAGGACTTGTTGTGATATCTAGATCTCTCACGAAAGGACCAGATACTAAGAAATCAACTTTCTCCAATTCGGTCTCACCATCCATCAACGAAGCAAAATAGTCTCCATTTGCAGCTTTCACATCTACTAATAAATAGATTTTCCCTTCTGGTGCAACAAGTGTTTGTTGTTCTTCTTCATTTACTAACACTGTGCTTGCTTTAAAATCAACTGTGATTTTTTGACCGTCAAAAGCAGATTCTTGTCCTTTTTTGATGGTTACTGGTGGCTCAGATGAACAAGATCCAACCAAAAATCCTAATGCTACAAGTGATAACGTAATTAATCTCATAATGTATGTTTTGAGACAAAAGTACAGGAAGATCAAGTAGTAATTCGCTGATTTTGGTGTCCGATTGGGACAAATTGGCAAGTGCGTTGATTTTTTAAGTAAGCGTACTTGTTGTTTCTCTATATATGAGAATTTGAGTAGTTTTTGAGCATGCAGCCCTACATTATTTTCATCAGGGAGGTAAAGCTTTAAAGGAAAGATTAGTATAACATACCTCTTTTAAACTAACCGTCTACAAATAATTTGTTGAGCATGTAAGCAATTTAGCAAAATTGCTTACATTTTAATTTTAAAACATTTATTTTCAATAAGTTAACTCGTTTTTGTTAGCAATTTTACTAATTCATTTCAAGAAACTGAATCCTAATCGAAAAGCGTAAGATAAGGAATTGAAAAAAGAACATTTGTTCCTTCATTTGGCGTTGAAACAATTTCGAATTTGAAGGCTCCTTTTCTTCTTTTATTCAGCAAATTGATTCGTTTCTCAGTGATTTGAACCGCCATTGATTCATGTTCTTTTATTTTATTTAAATCATCCGAAGTGAATCCATGACCGTTATCAGCTATTCTAATTTCTACTTCATTTTTGTTTTTTCGATAGGATATGTATAGCTCTCCTGGTTTGTCTAAATCAGAAAATCCGTGTTCAATTGCATTTTCGATGAATGGCTGAATAAGCATTGGAGGTAACAATAGATTGTCTGGCGAAATTGCCTCATCAATATCAATTGTAAAGTTGAACGAATCGCTGAACCGAAGTTGTTGTAAGCGAATGTAATCTTTCAACCAATTAAGTTCTTCCGATAAAGAAATATTATTGATGGAAGAATGCTGTAGAATAGACCGAACCAAACGAGCGAAGGATGTCAATAATTTACCCGATTCTTCCGTATCGTGTTTCAACATAGAGGTATGAATAGCATGAAGCACATTGAAAATAAAATGTGGATTCATTTGAGTTTGCAGTAAACGCTGCTCCATTTCCACGGTTGCTTTTTCTGATTTCAGACGGTTGTTTCTAAGAGCTATGACAGCAATCACACAAATCAATAAGATCAATAAAACAGATCCGTAAATAAAGTAATTGCGCTGATTGATCTGCAAATCCTTGAGTAAATTTTCTTGTTTCAAGCGCTCATTTTCCTTTTGTTTCTTTTCTGTTTCAAACTCTTCGCGTGCGCGGGAAATTGCACGTTGAATCTCTGCATCCTGATTGGCTTCAAAAAGGGCTTTGGATCCTTCCAAATATTTTAGCGCCAAATCAGTATTTCCCATCGCTTTATAAACATGATAAAACTCTCTTTGGACATTGGATTCTAAACCAAGATGTCTTGGATTTCCTTTAATTAAAGGATATCTTAATTTCAAGCCTTCAATTGCCTTATCGTACTGTTTTAAAGATCTATATGCTACAGACTTATACATGGACAACATCACCATTCGAATTGTATCCGAATACATTTCATAAACCGCATCACATTCATTTGCAAGCTGCAAGGCTTTATGAGGTCTGTTTGTTTCACTATAAATGGAAGCCAGATTCATTTTACAGGATAATATGTGTTCCTGGTCATTCAATTTCTTTTGAAACTCAAGTGCTTCCCCAATATAAGCTTCTGCTTCAGCATACTGGTCTTTCCCTGATATCTCAGCACCTAAATTGAGCAACATCCGGGAAAGTTGCATCGTATCCTTTAATTCTCTCAGCATAGCGACGGACTTTCTGAAGTATTTTTCTGCTTCAGCGCTTCGGCTAAGATCACTCAGCAAGATAGCAACTTCGCCCAGTTCTTTAGCCTGATCCTCTTTTAAGTTGTGTTTTTCATAGTACCGGAGAATTTTTAAGCTGTTCTCCAATGCTTTGTCATAATCCCCAATGAACTTGTAATAATTTGTGTAATAGGCTTGGTTTTTTATAATCAGAAAATCATTTCCACCCATTTTTTTATAAATACTATCTGATTTTTTCAGGTGATGGATCGTTTTGCCCCATTCGTTCGTAAGGGTGTAATAGAATCCATAAGCCGCATGTGTCAATGCTATTTGTCGGCTAAATTTAAGCTTTGTAGCCAATTGGAACGAACTGTCCGTATACGCTTTATACAAACGTGTATCCATTCCAAAACTATTTCTAGCAATCTCATAATACAACTTTGCCTTCACGGTATCTTCTTTTTGGTGGTACCGGAGTTTTTTCAACAACTCCTTCGGCTGCGAAAAAGATAAACCAGCGAAAAAGCAGAATACAACAAGAACAATAGAGCGGCTAACTTTCTGCAAACAGCCTAATTTTTCAAATACATTCATTCCTTCAAATTTTATACTAGTGGGAACCTTTAAAATGAGCCAAAACTTCCTCTTTTTTTCGGGTAGAAACCGGAATTTCAATTCCATTGGGCAGGATTAAAAATCCGCCGTTTCGTTTGTCGAACTGTGTTACATGGCGCATATTCACCAAATAACTTTGATGGGTGCGAATAAAATGAGTGCTATTTATGATGCCTTCAAAATGCGCCAATGTTTTGGAAACCAAAATTTCTTTGCGATCAACAAAGAAAAAGTGCGTATACGCTCCATCTGCAAGACAATACGTGATATCATCAATCGCTGCAATATGAAGTACATCAGCGGTATTTAATACAATTCGTTTTGGTTCTTCGGGTGAAAATTGCTGGCGAAAAACATCCAATTGCTCCAATATTTTATCATTCTGAATGCGCTTATGTGCTTTCAACAAAGCAGCAATCAACTCCGATGGATCAAAGGGTTTCAACAAATAATCCAACGCAGAAACCTGAAACGCTTTCAATGCAAAATCATTGTAAGCTGTAATAAAAATCGTAGGTATATAGCGCGGAGCAATTGTTTGAAGAATCTCAAACCCGCTTTTATCGTGTAGTTGAATATCTAGCAACAGCAAATCTGGATCAAAATCTGCGATTTCTTTCAGAGCACTGGCAACACTATCAGCTTCGCGGACAACGAGTTCGTTGATACCACTAAGAGATAATACCATCTGACAGTTTTCCCGGGCTATTTTTTCGTCGTCTACAATTAATATTTTCATCAATGGATGTAAAAATGGAGTACTTCAAAAATACAAAAATCCGCCCTGATTTCTCAAGACGGATTTACAATGTACATTATTAAATTCTTACTGTTTCACCACTCGCTGAACGCTATGCCCTTGCGAATTTTTAAAATCAAATAAATAAACTCCGCGTTCGAAGTTTTGAAGCGAAATGATTCCTTGATTTTGGATTTGATCTTTCAAGACGACTTTTCCTTGTAAATCGTAAACGGTCAATTCTGCATCTGAGCCAGAGAAATTGATGTGGACCTGATCGTTCGTTGGGTTGGGCATGACTGAAAATTCCTGATCTGTATAAGAACCAACACCTAAATCCATGATGGAGACACAGTCCGAGGTATCGGAGCATCCATCAACATTCACAACAATAACCGCATAAGATCCATTCTCAGAAGGGATGAACATATTACTCGATGCCTCTGGAATAAGCGAATTCGTTGTGCAATTTATCCATTGATACGTGCTGCCACCTAATGCCGACATCGTTCCATTATTAAAGAAAGCTTGCGCATTTGGTAGATTTAATACTGTCAGATTCAAATTTACAGAAGAATCACAGCCTGCTGAATTAACCAATGTTTGATCATAAGAGCCTGATGCAAAATAGGTCTGTTCATTTGTCCACGTGTATAAACCGCAAGACGTTATATTTGTAGTGGAAGAATTATTATTGAGTGTCAGGTTTAATCTTAGAATCGAATCGCACCCCATGTTATTTGGAATGATTCGAATATAACTTCCGCTCTGATTATATGTTATCCCATTCGTCCAGGTAAAATGACCACATTCGGTAACACTGGTGTCTGGCCCAAAGGTAGATTGACAAATCTCCAAACGGGATATGCTATTTCGTCCTATATCGTCGACCGCACTAAAACTACCACAAATTATGATCTTTTCATCTGGTTGGATTTCAAATGAATTAACCGTTAAATTTGGACCTGTACCAGTATTGAAGGTGTAATCTAATTCTCCGTTGGCCTGGAATCGTGCCAGATTATTTAGCTGTAGAAATCCATCCGTAGAAAAAGCCCCGCAAACCAAAATTTTTCCACTAGGAAAAACGGAAATTTCTTGAATAAATGTTGAATAAACAGTGTTACCCGTCTGAAATGAATTATCCAATGTTCCATCTTCATTGATCCTAGCAATTCCCTTATGATCCAGATTATTAACCCCATCAAAGTAACCACCTATTATCAATTTTCCATCTGGCTGTAACTTACATGCCGAAACGTATGCATTGCAAGAAATATTGTAAGTATTATCCAAATCTCCGTTGGGTAACAATCTTGCCAAATAGAAACGAAACACAGTATTTATTATTGTAAACGATCCACCTATAATTATTTTACCATCCGATTGAATCTCACTGGTAAGAATTCTTTCATTTAGTACTATTTCACTGTTAAAACTCATATCAAAAGAGCCACTTGGCAATAACCTGGCTATTTTCCTAAACTGAGAAGAGTTTGTATTATTAAAATCACCCGCTACAACTATTTTCCCATCTGACTGCAATGAAAGCGTATAAATGGTCCCAGAATAGTTTTGAAAGGGTGAAATGAATGTCGTATCAATTGCTCCGTTCGGATGAAGTCTGGCGATTTTTGGACATATAACCCCCTGATAATTATGGAAATCTCCAATAATTAGAATTTTTCCATCCGGTAATGATTTCATAATCCGGATCCACGGATAACCTATTCCAGAATCCTGGAAACTGGTATCTACTTCTCCATTTGATTCCAGACGCACTATCCCACGATAATTTTCAGTGTTTACAACCCTGAAATTACCAGCCACTACAATCTTTCCATCTGGTTGCAATATGGAGCAAGTACCTGGTCCACCCAATCCAGTTAATCTATTAAAATCCAAGTCCAATAAGCCATTCGACTCTAGACGAGCAATGTTATTTTTAAAAACACCTGAAATGTATGAAAATGACCCTCCTACAATAATTTTTCCATCTGTTTGAACTGACAAACTATATACTCTAGCTAGATTGGTTGATTCTGTAAATGTATTATCTTCAGCTCCATCCGAATTCAATCTGACAAGAGAATTGATTATATAATTAGGAAACCCCGGCATAGGCACTTCCGATTCTATTACCATCAGTATTTTATCGTCTGACTGAACAGCAACTCTGGATACGCCTACCGATGAGTCTAATAAGGCACTTAAGTCAAAGGAATTATCGACAGTCCCATCAGGCAATAATCGAAACATATTTGCATAATTAGATCCGTTAAAGGATGTAAAACTTCCGGTAACCATTATTTTACCATCACTTTGAACAGCAATATCTTTAACCTGACCTGCGATTCCCAAGTCAGTTGGAAAAGATGAATCTAAACTCCCATCGGAATCCAGTCTAGCCAAACAATATAAGGGGCTTCCATTCACTGTTGAAAAAACACCTCCCAATAGTATTTTACCATCATTCTGCAGAGCTATTGTCAAAGCTTCGTAATCAGTACCAGAAGAGATAAATGTAGTGTCCAATAAACCATTTGGAAGTATGCGAGCTATATGATTTCTCACTTGCGCCCCAGACCACAATTGAAAATTTCCAGCAATAATCATTCTTCCATCTGGTTGGATCAGAACATTACGAATTGAGCCATTCGTAAAGAAATCCAACTGAAAAGTCGAATCAACACTGCCATCCGAATTTAATCTTGAAATATTGCGGTGCCCCAATCCATATTCATCTATCACGAAGTTTCCGACTGCAATTATTTTACCATCGTTCTGTATTTTCAAGTCGTTAATAGCTGAAATACCATAAAATGGTGGGTGAAAACTAGTATCAACAGATCCATTGGTATGCAATCGGGCAATTCTTAACTGAACCAAATTCACCGAGTATAAATCTCCGCCGATAATCACTTTCCCATCTGTTTGAACAGCGGTTGCGTAAACTTCATCATCCGCACCATATCCTTGATTATATCCAATGTCCAATGGATTAAATGTTAGATCGTTCGTTACAGATTGCGAGAAACTCACAATTGAAAGGTGGAGAATAATTAGAATAGTTAGAATACGATTCATAGGGCTAAATTGATTCGACAAACATACAAAAATCGGCCCTGATTTCTCAAAACGGATTTTCAATTACTTATTTATGGCTATTCATTTACTGCTTTACAACTCTTTGAACACTAATTCCTTGCGAATTTTTAAAATCAAATAAATAAACTCCGCGTTCGAAATTCTGAAGGGAAACTATTCCGTTGTTCTGAATTTGGTCTTTCAAAACTACTTTTCCCTGAACATCGTAAACAATTAGTTCAGCATCTGAACCAGAGAAAGAGATATGGACCTGATCGTTCGTTGGGTTGGGGTAAATGGCAAACAGATCTTTTCCAATATGTGGAAACCCTGCTGTTGAAACTGAACCGTTATTAAAATAAATGGCTTCCGTCACCGTGAAGTACTCTCCAACCGATTTGAACGGGCAGAACACACTCAATTGCAACCAGTAAACTCCGTTTCCATTGTTCAGCACGTAAGTGGTGGTATCGAAATTGGAGCCGTTTGAATCCACAATATTCCAGATTACATTCACCGTGTTTCCAGTTGCCCAAATCGAATCGATGTAAGCGGTGTCTATTCCTGCGTAATAAATATCACAGTTCGTCAAAGTCACTCCCAAAGAGTCTTGTGCCAAAGAGTCGATGAACGGGTTGTTGAAGACGTAATTCGAATCGACTGGGATGACGAGGGTTGTGGAGAGTGTATCTCCGCAGTTGTCGGTTACGTGCAAATCGTGAGTTCCGGGACAAAGATTTGTCACCAAACTATATCCGCCAGAAGTGATAACTTGTGAACCATTGTCTAAATCCAGTTCGAAGTCCGGATTCCCTGAAAGATCAATTGCCGCTTCACCTAAACACGAGTTGGCATCGGAAGGCATTGAGAAGGAGTTTTCGATGGTTAATGGAAGAGATGGGATGATAGTCAGATCTAAAGTAATGATTGAATCGCAGCTGGCAGCATTTGGAATGGTATCGGTATATTGACCGGAAGCAGTATACGTTTGATTGTTGATTGGCCAAGTGAAAGAATCGCAAGCTGTTTGGGTTTCTGTACCATTCGAATTTAAAATTGTCAAATCCAATGTAATAATTGAATCACAACCACCTGCATTTGTATAAACGACGTTGTAATTTCCAGTATTGTAGTACGTTTGTCCATTTTCCAGCCATGTATAAGAATAACAAGCTGTCACTATTTGTACCGATTGTGTTTCATAACAGAGGTTAAAAATTGCGAAATTACGCATCGGTTTATTTGCAATTCCCGTAAATTGACCGACTACAAATAATTTCTGCTCAACGTTTTCTATTTCTTTTACTCCACCAACTGGATTTGGAGTCCAATTGGATAATACTCCATTATTCAAATTTACAGAAGCCATTCCGTTTCTTGGTTGTCCATTAATATATGTAAATCCACCACCCATAAAAACCATGTTTCCCTTTTTAGCAATGGTACTAAGTCCCCCATAATTGAAATTCAAATTCAACGACGTTAATAATCCATTTAAGAGGTCTACTTCTCCAAAATATTTTCTGCTAATTCCATTTATAGAATCAAATTGACCCCCTAAAAATAAAGTGCCTTGATTACCTTTGATTAATGAGAAAACCGGTGATGAAACAATTGGATTCCACGCATTTGCTAAACCTGTTGTCCTATTTATAGAAGCAAATCCAACTCTACTTTGTCCACCAATTGAATTGAAAAGACCTGAGGCATAAATTATTGAATCTACTGAGAACAGTTTATGGACTAATAAATTTGCAGAAGGGTTCCAACTTGTTGCCAAACCAGTTAATGTGTCAACAGCTCCCAAATATTGTCGGTTTTGACCACCAAGAACATAAATAGGGCCTGCAATGTATATAGATCCATTATTTGCTTCTATAGAGTAAACATTTGGATTACTTGGAGCAGGGTTCCAACTAGTAAGTTGTCCATTTGATGAAAATGCCATCAATCCATTTCTCATTTGCCCATTTATAGTTGTAAAGGTTCCCCCTACATAGAGTTTATTATGGTAGTATTTCATTGTATTTATTATTCCTCCTGAAATAATCGGATTCCAGGATGTTAACACCCCAGATGAAGCATCAATTGACGCGATGCCATCTCTTAATTGTCCACCAATAGAGTAATATGATCCTCCAACGAATAACTTGCCAAGACTGAATGTCAACGTCATAACTGTTCCCTCAGTTGAAACATCCCATGGAGTTGGTGCACCAGTAATCAAATCTATTTCAGCTAGATAATTCTTTTTTTGTCCACCCAATACTGTGAATAACCCCCCAACATAAACGGATGAATTTGTTGTGGCTAATGAATATATATTATCATTAGCATTTGGATTCCAACTTAGCACAGTTCCATTCGTTTTATTAACCGCTCCAATACGGCTTCTTATTTGAGCTCCAACATAATTAAACGCTCCTCCAACAATAATTGAATTAGCCGTTGCAGCTAAGGCAAAAACTTCATTATCCAAATTAGGATTCCAGTTTGTTATCGCGCCAGTAGATAATTTAAATGCTGCGGCACGATTTCTAGTTTGTCCTGCTATTGTGGTAAAGCGTCCACCAACATATAATATAGAATCGGATATTAGTAAGACACTAACTGTGTTACTCGGATTTGGGCTCCAGTTTGTAAGAGTTTTTGTGTATAAATTAAATGACGCTAGCCCATTTCGCGTTTGACCATTAAACGAAGAAAAATCACCTGAAACATATGCAATCGAGTCTCTTGCAACAATTGATTTCCAACTACCTGTTAAAATAGGATGCCAGGAAGTAGCCAGACCATTATTCACATTAATTTCAACTACACGCTCTCTTTCTTTTCTTCCAATTTCAGTAAATGATCCTCCTACATACATTTTTTCACCATATAAAGCCATTGTCTTAACTGAGCCATCAACATAAGATTGAAATTCTGTCATTTCTCCAGTACTTAATCTAATTCCCGCTATTCGTTTGATTGGTTCTCCATTAACAATAGAAAAGTCTCCTCCTAAAAAAAGCGTGTCTCCAGATTTAATAATTGAATTTACTAAACCATCGGTAGTAATATTTAAATTGGTAATAATCTCACCATTCAATAAACTAACAGCAGTTAAATGATCAAAATAATATTCACTTCCAATATATAAAATTGTGTCTGAAATATACAAACATCTTATTGGAGCATTATAGTTGTAATTCCAAAGTGAAAGATCTCCGGACGCACAATTCAAAGCAGCAATACCTAGCTTAGATTGCCCGTTCACAATGTTAAAATAACCAGCAAAAAAAAGTGAGTCTCCCGAAACGGCTAATTCATTGATTGTTCCATTGAGAATTGGGTTCCATGAAGTAACTAAGCCAGTTGTGATATTTATAGCTGCAATGTAATCTCGATTTACTCCCCCTATCTGATAAAAATCTCCTCCAATATAGATTACAGAGTCAGAAATACATAATGTATTTACGAAACCGCTTACATTTGGATTCCAAGATGTAAGAAAACCATTATTCAAGTTGAATGAAGCAACATTATTTCGGGTAATTCCATTAATTGTGCTAAAATTACCTCCAATATATAATATGGAGTCCTTAATTTTTAACGTCTCAATTGTTCCATTAATTATTGGTTTCCAATCGCTTAACAAGCCTGATGATGTGATGTGAGCTAGCCCGGATCTAACACTATCACCAATCTGCGAAAAATTACCACTAATATACCAGCCGCCATTATTATCGGATAACACACTGTTTACATCTGTGTTGGGGCTAAGAACAGTTAAATCAGGATAAGCGTTTTGGCTATTTAAAACAGCTCCATACTTTCCTCCCGATAACCCAAATTTTGAAAACGGTCCCGATACATATAAACTTGAATCATGCAATAAGAGCGAATTAACATAGCTTCCAGGCCCATTTCTCCCGATTTTATCTGTAACATGACCAGTTGAATCTATGTGTGCTAAATAATTCCTTATGCTATCGCCCACCATCGTAAAATCACCACCAATATACCATCCGCCATTTTCATCTGAAATGGATGTTCTAACTCGTTCATTTGGATTCGCAAAAGAAAAATCAACAATTCCATTTAATCCTATTAGGGCACCGTTTCGTTCATCTGGTCCAACATAATTAAAATTTCCTCCGATATATACAACGTTATTATTCGTGTCAGTTTCCATACAATTAACCCCTCCATTTGGTTGCCATGTACCTTCTTGAAGCACAGGAGTTTGGGCAATAGAAAATTGACTGTGAAAAATCAGAATAGTGAAAAATAGTATTTGCTTCATTTTTAGTTGGTTTTAATAACTCATCCTAATAATCTAATTACAAATGAGTTAATACAAATTCATACAGTTATATTGATGCCACAAAAATACGAAAATCCGCCCATCAATTGACGAACGGATTTTCCTTGTAAATTATTCTGTTTCTTACGCCTCCACGTGCATGTAACTCTCTACACTCGGACAAGAACACACTAAGTTTCTATCTCCATAAGCGTTGTCTACACGGCGAACCGGAACCCAGTATTTCCACTCTTTCAAGTAGGCAACTGGATAAGCTGCTTCTTGCGGAGAATACGGGTAATTCCATTCTTGATTGATGATACAATCTGCTGTGTGCGGAGCATTTTTCAACAAGTTATTTTCTTTGTCTGCTAAGCCGCTTTCAATGTCAGCAATTTCTTGACGAATCTTGATCATTGCTTCAATGAAACGATCCAATTCTTCTTTGTCTTCCGATTCTGTTGGCTCAACCATCAATGTTCCAGCTACCGGGAAAGATACCGTTGGTGCGTGGAAATTAAAGTCGATTAGGCGTTTTGCCATATCTGCAACTTCTACGTCTGCTGTTTTCTTGAATTCACGACAATCCAAGATCATTTCGTGAGCAACTGTACCGTTTTTACCGGTGTACAATACGTCATAATGACCTTTTAATTTCGCTGCAATGTAATTTGCATTCAGGATCGCTGCTTCGGTAGATTCTCTTAAACCTTCAGCTCCCAACATTTTGATGTAACCGTAAGAGATCAATAAGATCAATGCACTTCCGTAAGGTGCTGCTGAAACTGCATGGATCGGTGTGCTTCCTCCTGCTGCAATAACCGGGTTACTTGGCAAGAAAGGAGCTAAATGCGCTGCAACTCCGATTGGTCCCATTCCTGGTCCACCACCTCCGTGAGGAATTGCAAATGTTTTGTGTAAGTTCAAGTGACAAACGTCTGCTCCAATGTTTCCTGGATTTGTTAATCCAACTTGTGCATTCATGTTCGCACCGTCCATATAAACCTGTCCACCATTTTCGTGGATGATAGACGTAATCTCGCGAATTCCTTCTTCGTAAACACCGTGAGTGGATGGATAAGTCACCATCAATCCAGCCAATTCGTTTCCGATTTGGTTTGCCACAGCTTTTAATTCTTCGATATTGATATTTCCGTTTTCGTCACAACCTGTTACAACTACTTCCATTCCTGCCATTACTGCAGAAGCTGGATTTGTTCCGTGTGCCGATGAAGGAATAATCATTTTTTTACGTTGATTGTCTCCTCTACTTTCATGATATGCTTTGATAACCATCAACCCAGCGTATTCACCTTGAGCACCAGAGTTTGGTTGCAAAGACATTGCTGCAAATCCGGTGGATTCACACAAATCTTTTTCCAACTGACGGAACATCGCGTGGTAACCAGCTGCCTGAGCAACCGGAGCAAATGGGTGCATATTTGCAAACTGAGGATTCGTAATCGGAATCAATTCAGAAGCGGCATTTAATTTCATGGTACAAGATCCCAATGGAATCATCGAGTGAACCAATGACAAATCTTTATTCTCCAAACGTTTCAGGTAACGCATCATCTTGGATTCAGAATGATGTTTGTTGAACGTTGCATGAGTAAATACTCCGTCTGTACGCAAAACCGATGAAGCTAATGCAGATGATTCAGCTTTATTAGCTCCAAAGATCGACAAAATCGTTGCAACATCTTCCATCGTGTGTGGTTCACCAAAGCTAATTGTCAATTCAGATGCATTGATGATGCGGAAGTTCATTTCCTTTGCTTCAGCTGCTGCTTTGATTTTAGCTGTGTCTACTCCTTTTACCCAAACGGTATCAAAAAACGAATCGGATCCAACTTGAATTCCTGCCGCTTTCAATCCATTTGCTGTTGCAGAAGCCAACCCATTTACGTGGTTAGCAATCTCCTTCATTCCAATCGGACCGTGATATACTGCATACATAGAAGCCATAACAGCTAATAATGCTTGCGCTGTACAAATATTCGAAGTCGCTTTATCTCTTTTAATATGTTGTTCTCTCGTTTGCAAAGCCATACGCAAAGCCATATTGTCGTCAGCGTCTTTCGATACACCGATAATACGACCTGGCATAGAACGTTTGTATTCGTCTTTTGCTGCGAAGAATGCTGCGTGAGGTCCACCATAACCCATCGGAACTCCGAAACGTTGAGAAGTACCAAAAACCACATCAGCTCCTAAAGAACCTGGTGATTTCAAGACAACCAATGAAAGAATATCAGCCGCTACTGCAACGCGTAATCCTTCATTTCTTCCAATGAATCCTGCCAAATCCGTAATGTTTCCATAAACATCTGGGTATTGAACGATTGCTCCAAAGTAAGTTCCATCGTTTTTGAATGTTGTTTCATCACCTTCAACCAATTCGATTCCTAAATTCAATGCGCGACCCAAAACAACATCTTTTGTTTGAGGGAAAGCATTTTTAGAAATGAAGAACTTATTTACTCCGTCTTTTGTTTCTTGGCGAGAACGTGAATTCCAAAACAAAATCATTGCTTCAGAAGCAGCTGTTCCTTCATCCAATAAAGAAGCATTTGCAATTTCCATTCCTGACAATTCCAACACCATGGTCTGGAAATTCAACAAAGCCTCCAAACGACCTTGAGAAATTTCAGCTTGGTATGGCGTATATGCTGTGTACCATCCTGGATTCTCCAAAACGTTCCGCAAAATCACAGAAGGAACAATGGTTTCATTGTATCCTAAACCGATAAAAGATTTGTAGACTTTATTTTGAGCACCAAGTTCTGTGATGTGCTGCAAATATTCTTGCTCACTCATAGCAGCATCAATCTTCAACTCTCCGGATAATCGAATATGCGAAGGAATTGTTTTATCTACTAATTCTTGAATTGATTGAACACCAATAGCGGCTAACATCTCAGATTTCTCAGCTGAATTAGGTCCAATGTGACGGGATGAAAATGCACTCATAAAAATTTCACTAATTTTTTGACACCTACTTTTACTAGTAAGCTGGTGCAAAGATAGCGAAATTCGCGTTTTATTATTTCGATTTAGCTCGAATATTTGTTAAGTCAAATGGGAAGTTTTCAATAGCGATTCAATAATGGAATTCAAATTCGCGATACTACTGAAATTCAGCTAAAACAGATTGTGGCTTTCTACTTACAATCCGCCTTTCTTTCCATCATTTCCGGGCCACTCATCAGCTCAAATTCTTTGCATTTAGCTTTCTTCGTTTGGATGAGTTCTTTCACTTCTTTTTGACCTTTTTTAGTCAATTTTTTGGTTCGCAACTCATCGTATTTACTCGTCAATTCATCACTTGCACGAATACAATCACAAATAGAATCTTCACTACAAGAAGATATTACAAGCGAAAAAAGAGTTAGAACTGCGAAAATTTGAAGTTTCATGATTATTATTTTATGTGAATTCCTATTAAATATCCTATACTGAAAGTATCAGATAATCAAGGAATGATTTACTTTGCTAGTGCAAACAAATGTAACCCATGCAAACAAAACTTCCAAAAGTAGGAACAACCATCTTTACAACCATGAGTCAGATGGCCAATGAATATCAAGCCATTAATCTTTCTCAAGGATTTCCAAATTTTCCAATTGATCCGTTAATTGAAGAATTATTAGCGAAGAATAGTAAAGAAAATGTACATCAATATACACCCATGGCTGGCTTGCCTGCTTTGCTAGAAGGAATTGCAGCTTTGGTGAGTCGCGTTTATCAACGAAACATACATCCTGCCACTGAAATTTTGGTAACAGCTGGTGCAACACAAGGAATTTTTGCAGCACTTCAAGCATTGGTTCACCCAGGTGAAGAAGTCGTTATTTTAGATCCTGCTTATGATTGTTACGATCCTGCAGTTCATTTAGCTGGTGGAAAGCCCGTTCATATTTCAATGCGAGAAGATTTCACCATTGATTGGAAAGAAGTACGAGAAACAGTGAATCAAAAAACGCGTATTCTGATTATCAATAATCCACACAATCCATCTGGGAAAATGATGGAAGAATCTGATTTCAATTCGTTGGTACAAGTGATGGGAGATCATCCCAATTTAATTTTGATTTCAGATGAAGTGTATGAATTCATTACTTTCGAAAAAAAGCACTTTTCCGCACATAATCATGAAATTTTGCGAAACAGAAGCATCATCGTTTCTTCTTTCGGAAAAACCTTTCATCTAACAGGATGGAAAGTGGGTTATCTTATAGCCCCTGAATACATTCTCAAAGAAATAAAGAAAGTGCATCAATACTTGGTCTTTTCTGTCAATAGCGTCGCTCAAAAAACTTTAGCAGATTATATCTCCACAACAGATGTTACAACCCTTGGAACATTCTACCAAGACAAACGAGATCGCTTCAAAGAATTAATGGCTAAAAGTAAGTTTGAACTTCTTCCAAGTGAGGGAACTTATTTTCAAACAGCAAGATACAAGGCTATTTCTCAACTATCAGATGTTCAATTCTGCGAATGGATGGTCAAAGAAGTTGGTGTTGCTGCCATCCCGCTTTCTGTTTTCTACGAAGACTCAACAGATTATCGTACCATTCGCTTTTGTTTTGCGAAAACAGATGAAACACTTGTTCAAGCTGCTGAACGATTATGTAGGATATAAAAAAAGGAATCACTCTGAAAACACAGAATTGATTCCTTTTCTAAATAACTTGACTTCAGAATAAGAATCTTATTCTTTGATAATCATAACGGTTAAATTTCCTTTAATTAGATCATTCGTTCCAGCAACATTTGCATCCGCTGTTCCTCCTGCATCTCTTGCACGAACCTCAATAGTATGCGAACCAGCTGTGAGGGAGAAAACACCTGATAAAGTCCACTGTGACATGATTTGTCCTATACCCGTTGTATTTGCAGCAACAACTTGACGCTGAATACTACTTGCTGTACCATCCAAATAAATCGCGAAATTAGCAGCAGCATAAGTTGTTCCTGTTCCTGCATTCTGAAATCCACCATTCGTTGAAACATACACTTTTGCGTTTGCAGGAACTGTAATCGTTTGAGTTAACCCTGGAATCAAAGTGTAAGTCGTCACTGCAGCAGTTAAAATTAACTGACCTGTTGAAAAAACAGTATTTGCAGCTTGTCCTGTTGTTCCAGCTGGACCCGTAGCGCCAACGGCTCCTGGAGTTCCTGGAGAACCAGTTGCGCCATTTGCTCCCGCAGGACCCGTTGCACCAATTGGACCTGGAATTCCTTGAGGGCCTTGCGCTCCTGGAGTTCCATTAACTGCTGTCCCTGCTTTTTCAGCATATAGAGCATACGGAACACTCATTAATTGTTGAGTTCCTGTTAACGAATAATTAGTGCCTCCAGCTGGATCAGTTTCTGTTTTAATGAAATAAGGTCCATTTCCCCAATTGATAGAAGAAAAAGTACCGTTTTGAACAGTTCCAGCTCCAATTACCAATGACAGCAAACCATTTGCATTCGTAGAAGCATTGTGCGTTTCTGCATATACAATAGTTCCTGTTGTACTACCTTGAAGTATGGAGATTTTTGTTCCGATTGGAGAACTACTTACTAATTGATTCGAATTGTTTCGAATAACGGATTGATAAGTGAAGACTTGTGGAGCTTGTGCAAAAAGAGATCCGCTTAATAATAAAGCGCTAACGAGAGTAAGTAATTTCATTGTAGTAGAATTAATTAGTTTTTAATGATTTTGATAATTTGGAAAGAGGAATTGTCCGTTATTTTTATAGAATAAACCCCTCTAGCGTAATTTGTTAGATCGATTGTCGACGTAGTAGTATTTTTCCATTGATTGTTCCAAACCAATCGACCACTTTCGTCATAAATCTGAATGATTCCATTAAAGGATTCTGTAGCTTTCAAATAAATAATCCCTTCTGTTGGATTCGGAAACACTTCGAAAGTCATGAGTTCATCTTGTTTTTCAACAGAAAGAACATTAAAAAATTCATACGGCTGTTGAACTCCTTCATTCAGATTCGCCCCAGTTCCTATATAGTTTGTCGAAATTTGACCAACTGAAAATGAAACAGAACCTTGAGAAGATTGCACATTGCCACCTGATGCGTTAACAGACTGCTGCCCAAATGAATAAGAGCTTAATCCTGCTATTGCTAATAAATACAAATGCTTCATAGAGTAATAATAGATTTCGTTAAATATACCTTTTTTTAAATTTTGATGAAAATGATTGCCCCAAAATCCCGTTATTTAATCAACTGATAGAGAATTCTTACTTTTAGAAACAAGAATCAATTCAACAAAGAAAAAACACCATAGAACTAATAAATGAGAGACTTAAGTATTACGTTAGTACAAGCAAATCAAATTTGGGAAGACAAAGCTGCCAATTTACAGCATTATACAGAATTACTAGGATCTATCACTGAAACTGATTTAATATTGCTCCCTGAGATGTTTCAAACTGGTTTTTCAATGAATGCAGAACGTTTAGCGGAGAAGATGGAAGATAGTTTCAGCATTTCGTGGCTAAAACAGCAAGCGAAAGAGAAAAACACAGCTTTCTATACCTCATTGATTATAGAAGAGCATGGAAACTACTATAATAGAGGTGTATTTGTAGAGCCAACTGGCAATATTACTTGTTATGATAAGCGAAAATTATTTGGAATGGCAGAAGAGTCTGTTCATTTCACAGCGGGGTCGAAAGAAGTGATTGTTGAATACTTGGGTTGGAAGATCAATTTACAGATTTGTTACGATTTGCGTTTCCCAGAAAACATCCGAAATGGAGAAATAGAAGGAAAACCTCTTTACGACCTTCTTTTATATGTAGCCAATTGGCCAGAAAGAAGAATTCATCATTGGTCGACACTACTTCCAGCTAGAGCAATTGAAAATCAGTGTTATGTTGCTGGGTTGAATCGGATTGGTAGCGATCAATTGGGACATACTTATACTGGTCAAAGTAAATTAATTAATCTTTTAGGAGAAGAACTTTCCAACCTTTCGAATTCTGAAAGCATCATCACCTGTAGTATTAGTTATTTAAACCAATTTGAAATACGGGATAAATTACCCTTCCTTAGAGATAGTAATTACCGTTCATTTAAAAATTAATACCTTTTAATAAATAAATTAGTCTTTTTGTGACTAATTGATTAAATTTAGAACTTCGTAAATTAAAAAAACATGAAAAAACACATTACACTTTTAGCATCTGCTTTATTTGTTACTGGAATTTCAACAGCTCAAATTGCTAAGAGCGCTGAAATTGGTCGCAAGATGCCGATGAAAATGACAACCTCAAAAGCGGTTGTTGGAAATACTAATACTGATGAAAAAGCAGGAGGAGCTATTATTTGGCAATCTGATTTTTCAAATACTGCTGTTTGGACAACAGGAAATGTTACTCCAGGAGTACAAGGTGCCTTCCAATTTGGTCCATACCCTGTAGATTTCTCTGACTATATGACTGCTACAACTACTGGTTTAACACAACCTATGGCATTCTTTAATGGTATTCAGTACTTAATTGCTCCACCAGTTGGAATTCAGAATGCTTTTATGCAAACAGAAACAATTGATATGTCTGTAACAAATATTATTTCTGTAAGCTTCAATCAAATTTATCGTCGTTTCAACAACGATATCGTTTATGTTGAAGTAAGTACTGATAATGGAGTTACTTGGCCTGCAGCATTGTCTAAAAAAGTCAATACAGAAGCTGTTGGAAATGGTCCTACTTTAAGAAATGTTTCAACAACAGATTTCTTAATTGGTGCAGGAGTAACTCAAGGTAAAGTTCGTGTTCGTTGGGAGTCTTTAGATGCTGATGATGATTACGGAAGTGGTTATGGATGGGCAATTGACAACTTCAAAGTGCTTGAAGGATATCAAAATAACCTTAAATTGGTTAACGCTTATTCTGCATACGGAACTGAGCTTTTATCAGCAACAAAAATGCCTTTATCACAAACGGCTGGTGCAGGAAAAATGTCTTTCGCTGCTGAAATTGAAAATGTAGGAGCAGTAGCTCAACCTACAAGTTTCAGTGTTACAGGTACTGCTTACACTCAAACAAGTGCTGAAGTTAGTTTAGCTCCTTTTGCAATGGATTCACTTGAAATTCCTGCTGTTTCTGGCTATACAATTCCTACAACAGTTGGAACATATAACTTTATGCATAGAGCATTATCTGACAATACACTTGATTTTATTATTGATGATACTATTTCTAGTGGTTTCGCTGTAACAACTACTACATATGCTGTAGATACTTACAACGGACCTTCTACAGTTACAGGAAGCTTTACTGGATGGCAAAATCAAACAGGAAATCCACAAATTGGAACGATGTATCAAGTATTTGCTGCTGATGAAGTTGCAGCTGTTCAAGTAGGTATTGGAACTGTACCTGCAGCTTCTCAAACTCCTTATATTGGTCGTTCTGTTTATGCTTCTATTTACAAATATGATGCTACTACACAAACTTTCGTTTATTTTGACAGATCAGATGATCATGAAATAGTTGCTGCTGATTTCGGAAATTTAATTACATGTACTTTTGCAAATGTTCCTGAATTACCGGTAGGTCTTTATTTAGTAACAGGTGGTACTTATAATAATTTCCCAGTTCCAATCGCATTTTCTGGTAGTATTGCTGCTGGTAATACAAGAGGATTCAACGGGGCAACTGCTACTGGTTTAGCTTCTGATGGTAACAAAGTTGAAGCTCCTGTTGTTCGTTTACAATTCGTACAACCTGCAAGCCTTTCTGAATTAACTTCAGTTAGTGAGGTAAATGTATTCCCGAATCCATTTGTTGGAACAACTGAAATGAAATTTAACTTGAAAGCAGACAATAAAGTTTCTGTAGTTATTACTGATGTTGCTGGTCGTACAGTTGCAACAGTTCCTGCTACTCAAATGAATGCTGGTGAGCAAACAATTTCTATCGACGGAACAAACTTTGTAGCTGGTATTTACAACTACACATTGACTGTTGGTAACGAAACGATCACAAAACGTATCGTTAAAAAATAATCCAAATTCATTTTGGTTAAAAACCCTGACTTCTGAAAAGAACGTCAGGGTTTTTTTATTTCCTAAATTTGGCAGATGGAATACTGGAGTTTAGTAACATGTTTTGCAAGTTGTTTCTTATCCTCAACCATTATTCCTTTTCCTTCGGAAGCCTCTGTAATCTATTGCCTTTCTCAAGGACAAAATTCGCTGTTGGTGCTTTTAATAGCAACTGTTGGAAATAGCCTTGGGGGTGCCACTAATTATTTTATCGGGAAATTTGCTCGGAATCGCCTAATGAAAAAAACGGCTCCAAAGGCACAGCAGTTCGTTCTAAAATATGGAGTTTATTCTGCCTTGCTTTCTTGGTTGCCAATCATTGGTGACCCCATCATGATTGCACTTGGAATCTATGAAACAAAAAAAATCCCAACATTCATTTACATGACATTGGGGAAATTCCTTCGCTACTTAATCTTAGTAATTCTATTTCTTTACTACTGACCTTCTTCTACTTCAAGCTTTTTAGATTCAACTCTTTTGCTTGCAGCATCAATCGGTTATTTTCTGAATGATAATTTAGTGGCCAATTCCCGTGCCAAAAGATCTGTTTCCACATAATCTTCATAACTCGGATTAGAAAGAAAAGGTGTGTCTAATAGTACCCTTTCATTGATTCGAGCGATATCTAAAAACCCTATTTTTTCTTCTAAAAAAAGTTGAACAGCTATCTCATTTGCTGCATTTAATGCGCAAGCTGCTGTTCCTTTTTTATCCAAAGCTTCATAAGCTAGTTGCAAATTGCGAAAAGTTTTCTTGTCTGCTTGTTCGAAAGTCAATTGAGGATAATCCAAGAAGTTAAAGCGGGGTAAATTAGTTTGAAGTCTATCAGGATAAGTCAATGCGAACTGAATGGGAAGTTTCATGTCTGGAAGTCCCATTTGTGCTTTCATACTTCCATCTTGAAACTGAACCAAAGAATGAACAATGGATTGCGGATGAACAATCACATCAATTTGCTCACTTTTCAAGCCAAAAAGCCATTTTGCCTCAATGACCTCCAATCCTTTATTCATCATGGAAGCTGAATCAATCGTAATTTTCGCCCCCATTGACCAATTTGGATGCCTTAATGCTTGACTCAAAGTAACGGATTTCAAAGCATCTATACTCCACCCTCTAAATGGACCTCCAGAAGCCGTGAGGTAAATTTTTTCTATTGGATTGTGAAATTCTCCTACTAAACATTGGAAAATGGCAGAATGCTCTGAATCTACTGGATAGATATTGATTCCTTTTGCGCGAGCTCTTTCCGTAACAATTTCGCCTGCAACAACCAATGTTTCCTTGTTTGCCAAAGCAATGTCTTTTCCAGCTTCGATAGCAGCTAATGTTGGTTTTAATCCCGCATAACCCACTAATGCTGTTAATACAATGTCGACTTCGTTAAATTCTACTACTTGACAAAGTGCTTGAGCTCCGGCATACACATGAATATCTTCTGAAAAAAGAGCGTCTTTTACTTCTTGATATTTCGCTTCGTCTCCAATTACTACCGTATTTGGTTGAAAGAATTTGGCCTGTTCAATTAGTAATTTTGAATTAGACTGAGCGGTAATCACTTGCAAGTCGAATTTATCTGGATACTCTTGAATAACTTCTAGAGCTTGTGTACCGATTGAACCAGTAGAGCCGAGAATTGCAACACCTTTTTTCTGCATCATACAAAGTTAAAAATCATTCGTTACCATTGAATTGTCAATGAAGCATATTCCTACTTTGTTTGGTCGTTTCTTTTTAAATTTGTGCTATGAAATACCGTATCTTATCTGACGAAGAACTTCAACATTTGGAAGGCGATTTAAAAGCTTTCTTGATTATAAATGGCATTCATGGAGAAGAGTGGGGAAAAATGAATAGGGAAGAACCCGAGCAAGCTTTTGCACTTGTGGAGCTCTTTTCAGATCAAGTCTTACAAACAGTTTATGAGAAAGTAAAATTCTTAGAGCACAGAACACCAGAATCTTGCTTGGTATTTTATTTCAAGGAAAAGGAGCAAGAATTGATTGCTATTCAGCGAAAACCAAACTCCGAACTAGACCTTTCAACTATTGATAGCATTCACCAAGCACTCAGTAAACACTTAAAAGAATTGTCTGTTTTTACTAGCAAGAAGGAATATCATTTAGGACGAGAAAAAGAGATTCATCAATTGATTGAACAAGGAGCTGTTTTATCGAGTGACGAATTTTGGAATTCTTTACAAAAAATCATCTAAACGCCCTAAATACTAGGAAGGCATAAGTAATTTGCACAATCAAATTCGACAAATACACACCCAATATTTGAATAAGTACAATCTCTCCAAAAAGCTATTCATACTTTTTGGAGAAAGCTTAGTTTTACTTAAGCACACTGCTTATTTAAATTATGAAGATTCAACTTTTTTATTTGCTTTTGCTGTTTCAATTATTGGTGTTATCCTGTTCCAACTCGAACATAAATCAACGATTAGTAAAAAAATGGGTCTTAACAAAAGTGGGCGAGTTCGGTCCTGAAAAAAATAAAGTGCTTGGCATAAATCATGTCTATTTCGATTTAAAAGAAAATGAAACTTTTAGTGGGAGATGGTATGATAAAAACAACATGACTGAATTCATTGATTTAAAAGGAAAGTGGTTAACCACAGAATATGAAGACAAAATTAGATTATTGCTCTTTTACGGCCCCAACCAAAAGAAGTCTATCATTTTTGATATCGTTAAGATTGAAGAAGAGGAGATGACGATGCGCAATTCAGAAATGGAACATTTCTTTAGAGCGAAATAATATAAACCAATAACCAATGATGAGGGGCTTCGGCCCCTTTTTAGTTTTAAGTCGTTTGATTTCGTAATAAAATCTGGCCAAGGTTAGTTAATTATTGTCAGGTCGACTCTCTATTATTGCTACAAAGCATTTAAGATACACTATATTTGTTACCATGGAATTGATTCAATCATTGGAAGATCGTTTTGGAAATCATCGCGTAAAATCGATAACGAATCCTTTACACCCAGAACAGGAGTTACTTCTCTTATTTTTGGAGTTAGAGGTTCCTGTAACTGTTTTAATGACAGCTTCACTATCGACCTATCAAATGCCTGTTTTAGAACAATGGGTTGGAAGAGAATTTAATGAAATCTATTTCTGTTTACCCACTTATTGGGATTTCGAAAATTACACCAACCCAAATTCTTCGTGGATCTATGAATGGATTTACAAACTAGAGCGCTTTGTTCGTGATAAAAATACCTGGTTTGGACCTGGGCACACTATTCCTACAGCAAATCCAGAAGTTCCAATTTCTCTATTAATGAAACAAGAATACTTCATTTTCCTAGATCCGATTTTACTTCAAAAAGAACTTGCTCCGATTACCATTCAAGAAAAAACCATTCATTTCTTAAGCGTTGTTCCAATTTTTGGAGATGAATTGGATTTCAAAATGGGGAAAGGGACGCAAAAATTCATTCGCAAGTTTATTCAAAGGAAAAACGACGAAAAACTAGATGATTATCGTCACTCCATTTTGGATAGTCGACTAAAATTCTTTTAAGAATTTTATTGAATAATTACATCTGTTAGCAATTTAGTAAAATTGCTAACAGATTTTAAATAAATAATTGTTTATCAGTGTTTTATACTGAAATTATAAATGAGTTAATAAAACTATTAACAACTAGATTCTCACTTACTATTCGCAAAAAATTGCTGTGCTGCCTCCACTTCTTTCTTCGCATTTCCAATCCAAACATTTTCGTCGTAAATAACGAAAGGTCGTTTCAAGAAAGTGTATTCTTCCAACATATACCTACGGTAATCTGCTTCTGTTAAAGTCATTTCGTGAAGTCCTTGAGAGCGAAATTTCATAGCGCGTTTCGAAAACAATCCTTCGTAAGAACCTACTTTTTCCTTCAACCAATCAAGAGCTTTCGCATCAATGTTTGTTTGTTTGATATCAATCAATTCAACATCATTTGGTAAATTCAATGCTTTTAGAATCTTCTGACACGTATCGCATGAACTCAAATAATAAAACCGTTTCATAATGACTGTTTTTTTAATAATACAAAATAGTTGTTTTTACGCACAACCTTCCAATCTGGGTTTTTCAATAATTTCGAAGTCTCCTGTTCAAATTCAATTTGATTCAATGGATATGGATCCTCAACAGGAGAAACAAGAACAAATTCCGCATTTTTGATAGTCGGAAAAGTATAAATTTTATCCCTTACAGCAAGATGTGGGACAAATGTAGACTGTGCGCTAACGATGGCATCTGATGGAATTAAATTCAAAACTTCGTATGCTTCTTTGATTGGAAATTCGCTTTTATAATGCGCCGATTTGTAAATTCGGAGTCGTGCTTTGTCATAATGAGCTATGGTGTTATCCATTAATCGTATGGATGTAACTAAAGCTAAAAAAACAGCAATGTAACTTAGAATCAAGCGCTTTGATTTTGTTTTTTTGTCA
Source organism: Fluviicola taffensis DSM 16823 (assembly GCF_000194605.1). Classification (NCBI taxonomy): domain Bacteria; kingdom Pseudomonadati; phylum Bacteroidota; class Flavobacteriia; order Flavobacteriales; family Crocinitomicaceae; genus Fluviicola; species Fluviicola taffensis. The sequence continues at coordinate 1,840,922 of NC_015321.1, read as the reverse complement.
CCGATAAAGACAAAGGTTCCTATAGTCAAAATTGGTGCAAATTCGATACAATATTGCTGAACGACACCCCAAGTATCTGCATTATCATGAAACATTTTCTGACCGATAATTGGAATCAACATAAATAAATATACTGGGCGGAAAATACAGAAGAAACCAACCATCAAAATCATCATCCAAAATTCAAATTTCACAAAATTATAGACGGATTTTCCTGAATGATTCTGAAATAAAACGCTCAATGAATCGAGCGGATGCTTTACTAATTGTAAAATCCCTTCTGATACATTCGCCCCTAATACAGAGTAGCGAAATTGAGAAAAAACGCCAGTATTCGAGAAAGAAGGCATTACCCAGCCTATGACAACAATAAAGTAAATTAAGGAAAAACAGGCAATCCCTATCGCAATTTTAAGTTTCCACCAATCTTTTCGATTTATATAAGCCAAGCCAATAGCAATAAATAGTAACCACAAGGCCATGTTCTCTTTTCCTATAGCAATGAGTATGGTCCAAATGATAATAGAAATCCCTTTTTTCCGTTCAAAAGCTAAGAACAACCATGGTACAAACATACTAGCAACAACATTGCTATGATAATCATATGAGATTGCTGCAAATACGCCAAAAAACAATAAGAAATAGATCAACGCAAACTTTCGGGTTCCTTGATTTGGGTACAATTGTAAAAAGAAGGTATATATTCCTACTCCTCCGAATAAAATAGAAATCCATTGAACAATCAGAAGTGTGTAGCTACCAAAAACATAAATCAATGGCGAAAACAGTGGCAAATACAAATCAAAATGATCTGCTAATAAATTCTCGGATTCAGATTTAAACGCTAAACTATCATTAAATCTTAAATGAGCATAATCATACATGGCGTTTGTGTATACACCTAAATCAAGTGAATACGTGCGAAAACAATACTGATTTACAAAGGTAATCAGAGCATAAACCACTGAAGCAATAAACAAAGCAACCAACAAAAACCGATGCTCCTTTATCAAAGTCAGTTTACGCATTATCTATTCTGCATGTATTCGTCATTTCGCTTGCGGTCTTCAGGAGTTCCTGTATTACAACCATTTGATTTTTTTGTGAAATGATGAATCCATTTTACTTGTAATTGTACAGGCCAATAATTACTAGAATACCACTGAACAGTTGGTCGGGCAATGTTTGGTTCATAGATTCCAAATGTTGGTATGAAGAATCCAAAAATCAAGTAATCTCCACGGCGAATTGTTTTATCGAAGGCAATGTGTAAATGAAACTGTGCCATAAAATCTTGTTGGAATTTTAGTGGAGCGCCTGAAATTATTTTAGGTGCTTTGGGAGATGGGAGAACATTGTAATTGAAGTTAAATCCAAAACCTGTTTCCAAATGCCATCCTTCACCAATTTGCGTAAAACGGTCAGCAGTAACTCGAGCTGTCAAATACCCATTGTAAAAAGTTTGAGTGCCTTCTGTGAAAATAGTTCCTGCTGGATCTTTGATTTCGTTCTTTACATACTCACTTCCACCAATATAGTTAAACCCAATTCCCCAATCAATACGGTGAATCAAATTCGCACCAATCCATTTTACAGAACCTTTCTCACCTCTACTTTTGTAAATAGCAGCTAAAATGCGAGAAGGTTTCAAGCGGTAATGAGCAGCACCGATATCTATAAAAGCGCCTGGTCTACCAATGGGATCAATCGTTGTAGTTGTAGGTCTATTGTTTGCGTCATTCAATTCATACACCGTGTTTTTCGGATTTGTAAACGTATAATTCAACCCGAATGAAATTTGCAAGCCATCCTTTGTAAGCTGACGGTAATCACGAGCACCACCAAACATGTCTTTTCGACTTTTTCCGTTGAATTTTCGCGATTTCTGCGCAAATCCTTGATTGACAGACAACACCAACACCAACAAACAAACAATAACCTTCATTTCAATAATTTATATAAATATCCAAAGAATTCCGATTGGTTACGAGATAAGTTCCAACATTTTATCCATAACGAATGGTTCGTCCCATTTTTCATGAATGTTTTCCAATTTCAAAATCTGTTGCATCAATGCGTCTTGCTTTCTTCCGTTTTTCAACGCATCGCTGTAACGCGTATTACTAAATGTCACTTGTGAATAAAGTGGAGTCCATTTCTCTGGGTGCAATCTGGAGAATTTTCCTTCGATTTTCTTTTGCAATAAAAATTCAGGATCAGCAGTTTTATCGCGCATTTCAACGTAATTATCCAACGCTAAATCTAAAATGGCATTGGCATCTGGAACTCGCTGGTCTGAAAAACGATTCAACAAACCATTCCAATCTCCTTTACTTTCATCATACATTTCATTGAAAACCGTGCAGTCTTCAAATCCACAATTCATTCCTTGTCCGTAGAAAGGAACAATGGCATGAGCAGCATCCCCCAATAAAACAATCTTGTCTTGGTAATTCCACGGTTCACAACGAACCATAATCAATGAACTAGTGGGATTTTCGAAATAATCTTCCAGTAAAGTCGGCATCATCTCTACTGCATCTGGAAAGGTCAAATCAAAAAAGGCAGCTACTTGTTGCCGCGATTTCAACGTTTCAAAAGATGTTTCTCCTTCCATTGGAAAGAACAAAGTGCACGTAAAACTTCCATCCAAATTCGCTAAAGCAATCATCATGAATTCACCTCTTGGCCAAATATGCAAGCAGTTCTTATCCAATTTATGACTTCCATCAGCATTCGCTGGAATCACCAATTCTTTGTATCCGTGATCCAAATATTTTTGAGAATAATCAAATGTCATTGATTTTTGCATACGCATACGAACTGCAGAATAAGCTCCATCCGTTGCAAAAATTCGGTCTACTTGAACTTCTTCTTTCTGGTTGGTTTGGTCATTCAAAAAAGAAAGGGTATTCGATTTCAAATTAACGTCCAAACATTTTCGGTCGAAGAAGTATTCAATATTCGGATAATTATCCGCCAAATTCATGAGCTTTTGATTCAATCCTCCACGAGAAACAGAATAAATCGCTTCATTATTTACACCATACGGCTGATAGGTCAATGTTCCATCCAAAGCGTGCATACATCGGTTGTACATTGGAATAGCTATTTTGCGAATATCTTCAGCAATGCCAGCAATCTCCAAGGCTTTCCAGCCACGATCCGAAAGCGCCAAATTGATCGATTTTCCACCAACCAATGTTGCTTTTCTTAGGTCTGGTCTTCTTTCAAAAACTGAAACCTGATATCCCTTTTGTGCTAGTAAAATGGCTTGTAAACTTCCAACAAGTCCTGCTCCTACTACTGCTATTTTTTCCATATCCTTTTTTTAAGACTTAAGACCTAAGACAAGAGACTTAAGACTTAAGACTTTGGATTTACTCTTGTCTCGCGTCTTTTGTCTATCATCTTTCTATTGTTCTATAATAGCCTCCTCCAAATACTTCCCAAGGAAATAAACATCCTCAAAGGAATTATATAATGGAACGGGTGCCACGCGAATTACATTTGGTTCTCTCCAATCAGCAACTACTCCTTTTTCAGAAATCGCATCGAATATTTGTTTTCCTTTTCCGTGAACTAAGATTGACAACTGTGCTCCTCTACGTTTTGGTTCTCTTGGCGTAATGATTTCAAAGCGGCATTTAGACGGATGTTTCGCGGATAATCCATCCAAGATGAACTCCAAATAGGCAGTCAAAATATCACTTTTTGCCTTTAGTTGATCCATTCCAACCTCATCAAAAATTTCCAATGATGCCCAATGAGCAGCCATTCCTAAAATAGGCGCATTACTCAACTGCCAGCCTTCAGCACCTTCCATTGGAACAAAACCAGGTTCCATTTGAAAACGTGTGCTTTTATCGTATCCCCACCATCCTGCAAAACGAGGAAGTGAATTATTATTTGCATGTTTTTCGTGAACAAACATCCCTGAAACTCCTCCAGGACTTGAGTTCAAATATTTATACGAACACCAAGCGGCGAAATCAACTCCCCAATCGTGCAGTTTCACCGGAATATTTCCAGCAGCGTGCGCCAAGTCAAATCCAACCATTGCACCAACTCCTTTACCCGCTTTGGTTATTGATTCCATATCCAAAAGTTGGCCCGTATAATAATTCACTCCGCCAAACATAACTAAAGCCAAAGAATCTCCCAGCTCTAAAATTTTGGCCAAAATATCTTCATCGCGCAAAGTATGTTCTCCTGCTCGCGGACTCATTCCTACTAAATCAGTTTCTGGATTTAACCCATGAAAACGCACTTGTGATTCCAATGCATACAAATCACTTGGAAATGCTTTTGCTTCACACAGAATTTTTGTTCGTGTTCCTTTTGGTTGATAAAACGAAACCATTAGTAAGTGCAGATTCGTCGTCAAAGAATGCGTAACTACCACTTCTTTAGGCAATGCTCCTACGATTTTTGCAGAAGATTCGGTTAAGAATTCATGATACTTATACCACGGATTTGTTCCTAAAAAATGGCCCTCTACTCCCCATTTCGCCCAGTCATCCAATTCAAGGTTTACTTTTTCACGCACTGTTTTTGGCTGTAGGCCTAACGAGTTTCCTGTGAAATATCTCACAGGATTCTTAGTGAAAGTTGGAAAATGGAAGCGGTCTCTGTAAGACTTTAACGCGTCTGAAGCATCCATTTGAGCTGCAAACTCGGGAGTAAATTCGTATTTCATCTGATAAATCGATTGTTCTGTTGAGAACGGGTAAAAAATATGTGTCAAATATAACCAATCTTCGAGATTTTTTAACGCTCCACAACAACAAAGAAACCTTCGTAAAACTTCATTTTCCTAAAATTTAACCGCAAAGAATGAAAGAACGCAAAGATTTTAAATCCTCTGCGCCCCCCTTTTCTTTGCGGTTTATAATTATACCAGTATATCATTGGAAATTCTATGTCTTTTCGGTTGAGTCTGCCAATCGAATTCGTAATTTTGCATCAAATAAAATCTTCGGCTCCATGGCAACAAACAAACTCAACAGATCAAACTCAGAAGCACTTTACGAAAAAGCGAAAAATTACTTTCCAGGTGGAGTAAATTCTCCTGTAAGAGCGTTTAAATCGGTTGAGGGTTCTCCCTTATTTATCAAAAAAGGGGATGGTGCTATTATTTGGGACGAAGATGACAATGAATTCATCGATTTTTGTGGAAGTTGGGGGCCGCTGATTTTGGGTCACAACCATCCAAAAGTATACGCAGGAATCGTTGCTGCTTTGCAAAATGGAGCAAGTTTTGGTGCTCCAACTCGTTTAGAAAATGAATTGGCTGAATTGATCCTTTCGAGAAATCCGTTTATTGACAAAATCCGTTTTACAAGTTCAGGAACCGAAGCTGTAATGTCGGCAATTCGCTTAGCGAGAGGTTATACTGGCAGAAACAAAATTGTGAAATTCGAGGGCTGTTATCACGGTCACAGCGATTCCTTATTGGTGAAAGCTGGATCTGGGTTGGTGACTTTCGGAAATACTTCCAGTGCTGGAGTTCCAGAAGCATTTGCAAACGAAACCTTGGTTTTACCATTGAATGATTCAGAAGCTTTAAAGAGTTGTTTCGAGCAATTTGGAAAAGAGATTGCTTGTGTGATTATTGAACCGATTCCTGCAAATAATGGATTGCTTTTGCAAGAATTGAGTTTCTTGAAAGAATTAAGAGAAATCTGTACACAAAATGGCGCTTTGTTATTCTTCGACGAAGTGATTTCAGGATTCCGAGTAGCTTTTTCTGGTGCGGCTGAATATTACGGAATTGCACCAGATTTGGTGACATACGGAAAAATAATCGGCGGCGGTTTGCCCGTTGGCGCTTACGGAGCGAAAAAAGAAATCATGGCGTGCGTTGCACCAGACGGACCAGTTTACCAAGCGGGAACACTATCCGGAAATCCAGTTGCAATGGCCGCCGGCTTGGCTCAATTAACTGAATTAAGTAAACCCAGTTTTTACGAAGATCAGGAACGCAGAACCAAATTATTCACTGATAAAATCAATTCCCATGCGAAAGCAAAAGGGTATGTTTTCGAATTGGTAACAATCGGTTCCATTTTCTGGATTTCATTCGATAATTCAAAACATATTCACGCTGCTGAAGAAATTAATCCAGATATGACAAACTTCAAACATTTGCACCGTGCATTATTGGAAGAAGGACTTTACATGGGTCCAAGTGGCTACGAGGTTGGTTTCATTTCTGCTGTTCATACGGATGAGTTGTTACTGAAAGCTGCTCAATTGTTTATTAATGCTTTGGATCGAATTATGAGCTAACAAACTGTTAATTATTTCGTTATATTTGGTTGAAACTAAATCCTCCACCAACTAATGAAATGGATACTTCTCATCATCTTGATTTATCACAACTCACTTTTCGCGCAACAAAAGGATCCATTAAAAAGATACGAAGAGCAAGAAGAGAACGAACGGCTATCAAATGAAAAACAAACCCTTGGCGCAAGAGGATTAAATCGTCTATTTATTGATGGCGTTATTGGATTTGGTTTTCTAAAACATATTGACGGAAATTATAATTATAAGGAATACACATTTACTTCTGATTTTAGAATAGGGAATAATTTTTACATCGGACAAGGAAAAAGCCCATTCATCATTCGGGTGACCTACTTCCGATTTGGAGCAAATTTTGGTGATTTTGGTATTTTTCCTTACTTCGTCCCCCCACAATTAGGTTTAGGTAAACATTTTCGAATCAAAACCGCCTTTTCTATTGAACCGACCATTCATTTTGGTTATCTCATCACAAGCGGAGATCCATACGGCGGAGATATTACACCTTATGGTTATTTCTTCATGCCCGAGGTAAAACTTAATTTTAGTCGTTTCAGTATCGGATTTGAATTCACGATGCGCAAATTCGTTGACGATAAGTTTCCGCTAACAAAATATGATCGAAATTACTATTTTGGATTTTCGTTGGGAAGGAGAATAGGAAAAGGATTGTAATTCGAATTTATTTCTTCATAAATCCGTATCTTTCCTCTATGAAATCAGCAATAGAAATACTCCCCGTTGGAAGTTACTTTTACTTTCGTCATGATTCTCTTTATTACTTATTTCAACTATTGGAGTTTTCTCCCAATCAAATTTTAGTTCAACGCTTTTGGTCAACCACCAATGTTCCTTCCATCGACAAACTACGCCACTTCGATGTCAAGAGCGCTTGTTCGGAATTTGATGAGCCGTTTGATGAAATCATTTGCATAGGAAAACATGAAATTACAGCCGATCAACACAAAGAAATAGCACAATTTCTCAAAATTAAAGCAGGGAAAATTGCGCGTGAATCTGGATTTTTAACCCTGAAAAGAGAAGCTATTGATGCTTTTGAAAAACAGGAGTACCAAGAAGCAATTCGCTTTTTTTCATTGGCGGCGCCATATTCCAAATACGATATTGATATTTACGAAAAGCGTGGTATCTGTTATTTGAAAATGGGGCAATATATTGACGCGCTAGCCGATTTCGATTATTACCTTATCCACAATCCAGAAAATGAAATTGTTCTAGCTGCTGTTCAATCTGCTCAAAAAGAAATCTCTAAGAAAAGTAATTCGTAATTAATTTAAATCCACTCTTTCTTAACCTTCTTCGCCAATTTCTTTCTCAATTTTCGCAAGACTTTATCTCTCGAATTGATTCCGCCAATTCTCAACAAATCGGTATAAACCAACTTTCCGTCTCTGTAGAAGTGAAACTCAAAAGTTACAGAAGTAATGTCGTCCTTGTAAATTGGAAATAAGTTATCTGCTGCTAAGTCTTCTGCCAACGTGATGTTTCCAGATGAGGGTCTGAAACGGTTGTCAAATCCACGTACCGAAACGAGCATCAAGGTGTTGATTCCTTTTGCTTGTAATATTTGCGTCAAAGAGTCTGTCATTAAAACCTGTGGATCTCCACCAGCCTTCAACACATTTAAGGAAACTGTATTGTTCACCTTTGCTTGAGATAATACAACCGAAACCGCAATTTCCAATGAAAACTGATCTGCTTGCTTATCCAAATGACTCACTACAAGTGCATTATTAAGCTTCAATGGCTGATTTTTAACTTGTGTAAATCCAATGAAACAAAGGATACTAAAAAGAATACTTAAAGGTGCTTTTCTCATGATTAGAATATTTTTTCTGCTATCGTTTTAACGCTTTCAGAGGTAGACATCGTATAATAATGAATAACAGGAACTTTTGCTTTTTTAAGTTCTTGTGATTGATGAATTCCCCATTCAACTCCTACTTCAAAAACGTCTTTATTGCTTTTACATTTTATCAAGTCCTTACTTAATTCTTCTGGAAGATCAATATGAAAGACTTTTGGCAAGAATGAAATGTGATTCAATGTTGTTATCGGTTTGATTCCTGGAATAATTGGAACAGTGATTCCAATAGCTCTACAAGCATCTACAAAATCAAAATATTTTTGATTATTAAAGAACATTTGAGTAACGATGTATTCTGCTCCAGCGTCCACTTTCGATTTCAAGTAGTGTAAATCCGTACTCAAATTCATCGCTTCGAAATGCTTTTCAGGATAACCAGCCGCACCGATACAAAAATTGGTTGGAGCCAATTGAATATCGTCTACTAAATAGCTCCCACGATTCATATCTGTAATCTGATTAATCAAATCTACCGCGTGTTTATGCCCTTCTGGATCTGGCTTAAAGGTCGATTCTGTTTTAATGGAATCTCCACGCAAAGCAAGCACATTATCAATTCCTAAAAATTGTAAATCGATTAATGCATTCTCTGTTTCTTCTCGAGAAAAACCTCCACAAATTAAATGAGGAACAGCATCAATGTTGTACTTATTCATAATCGCCGCACAAATTCCAACTGTTCCTGGTCTTTTTCGGATTGCTATCTTTTCAAGAAGTCCTTTTTCGCGTTCTTTATAGATAAATTCTTCCCGATGATAGGTTACATTGATGTATTTCGGTTTGAATTCCATTAAGGGGTCAATACCATCGTAAATAGATTGAATATTCGCTCCTTTTAGCGGAGGTAGAATTTCAAATGAAAATAGCGTGTCTTTCGCTGCGTTAATGTGATCGATAACTTTCATGCCTTCAGAGAGGATATAATTAAATTCGTCGCCAAAGATACATGAAATCTTATCTTACGTGTCTTTTTGAGCAAAATTCCGGTTCTCCAAATAATGTTAAAACTGAGTTCAATATGAAACAAAATCGAAATACGTCCGTTATCTTTGTATACGCTAAGGCTAGAAACAAGTAAATACTTTGGTACGTTATTTGATTTAGTTTTAGAGGTTAGTTTTCATAAGTAGTAGTAGTTTAGGTTGGAACAAGAGAGGAGCGCCTGCTTCTCTCTTGTTGTTTTTAAGACCTTTTTGTTTTGAAAAAATCACTCTATCACTACTGTTTGTCTCTTTCCAACAGTTCCTTTTTGCCTAAGCTGCACTAAATATATTCCTGGTTTAACTGCTGTAACAACCTTTATTTGCGTAATGGGAGATTCCACCGCTTGGTTCATAACTTCCCGACCAGTATTGTCATAAATAACAAGCTCCGTGGTTTCTTTAATCAGCTGTTGCAGTTGAATGGTAAAAACTCCTTTGTTAGGGTTCGGTGAAACGGTAAAATTGTATTCTTCGGGCTCATCTATTCCCAAATCATCGATCACAAAAACAGTAACCGTATCCGTGGAATAAAACCCGTTGATGGTTTGTGAAACCACATACGTTGTGTTTACTTGCGGTGAAACGTAAACCCCAGCAGTATTCATAGCAACGGCTGTTCCATCCAGCTTCTGCCACACAGAAGGCATATTACTGATTTTTTGACCAATAAATGCAGTGTCATTGATGTAAATCGTTGTATCTGGGCCCGCATCTGCTGGAATACCACCCACTATGCTGTCTAAAGGAATGACGGAAACCATGTCAATGATAAAATAGGTTTGCCACACTATTCCATCTGTGTATTCCATACCTTGGGTGGTTTGCGCATCGGTATTGAAATTACCTAAGGTCAAGTATTTCTCCCCACCATGTGCCTGGTACAAACCACGCACCAAGGTCCAATGAGCTGAATCAGAGATTATTTCGTTGTTGAAATATTTTACCTGAGCTTCCAACAAGGGTGGATTATAGACATTAAACAAATACATATTAGCTGCATGCAAAGCTGTATCACTGAAATGTACTCCTAAATTATTAGAAGCAAAACGAGAATGCCCTTCTTTCACCCGTGCATAAAAAGACACTTCATACCAATGGGAAGCCAACAATGTATCCAGCAAGGCACAGGTGGCATAATCTCTGATATTTGATCCAACAGGATCATAAGTCGAAAGTCCTATAAATGCCTGTCCATCAGGAATTTGATAATTCAACCACGCTGGATAATCCATTGCTGTACAATAATCCGGGGTACAGGTATTGGGGTTGTACCAATCAACAATTGATGCTTCAAAAAATGCTGGTCCAAAAGGCCCTGTTATGCAATTTGTGCACTGTTCAAAACTGGGATTGGGAACCAAATTCACCTGCCCAAACACCGTGTTTGTTATCAGTACAATCCATACCATTCCCTTTTTCATCTGGTTTCTTTTTAATTTCCATTCAAACAACACATTCTTACAGGATCACAACAATGCGGTTTCGGTATTTCACTTGTCCCTCGCTATTTTTCAACACAACCACATAGGTTCCTGAACTCAAATGAGTTGCCAAATCCATTGTTTCTTCATCCTGCATCATCGTTTGCGCAAGCAATAACTTACCATCCAACTGCATGATTTGTAATTGATCACCTGCTAACAAGGATCCTTGCAACTTGAAGATCCCATTATTGGGAACAGGGAACAACTTATACTTCGATTGAAAATCTTCTTCAATACCTAAATCATCGATCACAAAAACGGTGACCGTATCCGTGGAATAAAACCCATTAATGGTTTGTGAAACTACATACGTTGTGTTTACTTGCGGGGAAACGTAAACCCCAGCAGTATTCATAGCAACTGATGTGCCATCCAGCTTCTGCCACACAGAAGGCATATTGCTTATTTTTTGACCTATAAATGCAGTGTCGTTGATGTAGATCGTTTGATCTGGGCCCGCATCTGCTGGAATACCACCCACTATGCTGTCTAAAGGAATCACCGATACCTGATCAATCAGAAAATAGGTTTGCCATACGATACCATCCGTGTATTCCATGCCTTGAGTGGTCTGCGCATCGGTATTGAAATTACCCAAGGTCAGGTATTTCTCCCCGCCATGTGCCTGATACAAACCACACACCAAAGTCCAATGCGCCGAATCAGAGATTATTTCGTTGTTGAAATATTTTACCTGAGCTTCCAACAAGGGTGGATTATAGACATTAAACAAATACATATTAGCTGCATGCAAAGCCGTATCACTGAAATGTACTCCTAAATTATTGGAGGCAAAACGAGAATGCCCTTCTTTCACACGTGCATAAAATGACACCTCATACCACTTCGAAGCCAACAATGTATCCAGCAAGGCACAGGTGGCATATTCCCGACCATTCGAACCTGCTGGATCATAAGTTCCTATCCCTATAAATGCTTGCCCATCTGGAATTTGATAATTCAACCACGCTGGATAATCCATTGCTGTACAATAATCTGGAGTACAGGTATTGGGGTTGAACCAATCAACAATTGAGGCTTGGTATGAAGCTGGGCCAAAATCAGTTGTTATACAATTCACACACTGTTCAAAGCTTGGATTGGGAACCAAATTGACTTGCCCAAACACCTGGTTTGTGATCAAAAAAATCCATATCGTCCATTTTTTCATCCGGTTTCTTTTTAATTTCCATTCAAACAACACATTCTTACTGGAGCACAACAATGCGGTTTCGGTATTTCACTTGTCCCTCGCTATTTTTCAATACAACCACATAGGTTCCTGAACTCAAATGAGTTGCCAAATCCATTGTTTCTTCATCTTGCATGATTGTTTGTGCTAGCAATAACTTACCATCCAACTGCATGATTTGTAATTGATCACCTGCTAACAAGGATCCTTGCAACTTGAAGATCCCATTATTAGGAACAGGATACAACTTATACAACACATTTTCATCATCGGGATGATCTGCACTAGCAGTTTGTTGCATGCTTTTCGCTGAACTAGTTTGACAATCTGGCGTGAAAATAGTAGCTGTGTGGTACACGTGATTATAGAGCGCTTGTGCTTGGAACACAGATCCTCCTTGTTGGGCAGGGCAACCTTGAGCCAAATCAACTAGCACCAAACTGTCCGATGTGTTAAACACCTCGTTGCGGTAATGCAAATCTGCTTCGTAGAGAAGTTGGTAACTTTCTTCCAACCTGTTTTCCGGATTCACGCTATTGTTAATTGCCGCGGCCTCTGCCAAATCGCCAACTGACAAGGATTTTTCCACTTCCCATAACGTGCCAATATTGGTTTGTGACTCTGTTTCAATTAAAGCATCCAACTCTGGTTGAGCTGAACTTAAAGTACCCGATTCCTCTTCCGATAATCGATACAATTGGTTCTTCATCACCACTTGGTGATCTGAATCTATAACCGATTCGACCAATTCTGCAGATTCTTCCAACCAACTAGCCGCAGATTCTTCTGCACTAGCCGTTTCTGATGCGATGCCTTCTTCACTGCCGTTAGTTCCAGCCATCAAGCCTTCTTCTGGTGGAAGGCTGGTCACACATGCTGTTTCAAGTGGTGGATTAGACACGTAAAATAAGGTGATTGGAGAAATGCTCGCGGTATATGACCAACTACCTAATCCTGAAGTAAATGTTGAACCATTCGGATTGCAACTGCTGCTATTCCGCACATACATTTTTGAATTATTTGTATTACTTCCGTTCAAACAGGCATTTTTAAAATTTCCATTTGTGGTTCCAGTGGGAGACCAAGTTGTACCCACCCAGGTATTATCCGTGGGTGTGGTGGTGGTTCCCTGCTGTCCTATAATTGCGCTATTATCCAACACAAAGCCGTAGCGGTGGTTTTGCATGGTTGTTTTGTAGGTTTTGGTTTGGCTGCAAGTTCCATTAAAATACAACCCGGTATGTGTGTCACGTGTTCCATTACAAGAGATATTGTTTCCCATTGATTGCGTAAACTGAATGCCTTTATAGTTTTCATAAGCCTGTGAAAACCCAATTACGTTGTTTCCATAGATCTGATTCATCCCATTTCCAGCTGTACAATTATTATACGCAATACCATAACTGGAAGCACCCACAAAAGCATTGGGGTTAATACCCAAAGTAAGGGTGTTTTCATTGGTCGTAATACTCGTTTTAAGCCAATTATTAACAGTGATTCCTCGCAGAGAACCTGTAATAGTATTGCTAATTGAGTAAATAGATCCTGCAAAAACATCAAGCGCACTATTATTTTCTAAATGAATGGCACTCGTTCCAAAAGAGCCATTATTCGTTCCTAAATTCTTTTGAAATAAATTGTTGGAAACGGCAATGCTTGCTCCAACACATGGATTAATTCCATTGTTAACACTCACAAAAACACCTGTATTGGTATTGTAAATGGTATTGTAAACAACACCCACTGTTTGAAATTGCTCCAAAGAGAGATAAAGCCCCATATTTCCATTGTAATAGCCTTGTACTGGATAATTGTTGGTACGGGTGCTGCGAATCGTATTGTAATTGAACTGAACATTCTGATAATTGACCACATGAAGTACTCTGCTCAATCCATAAAATTTATTAGGAAGCGAGGTAGTTCCTGCAACATCTACTTTACCCAAATAACCAGATGTAGCTGTGGCAAAAATTCCAGTTCCAATATTGGGCAAACTTTGGCTTGAATACATGGCAGAAGTAATGATCTGCGGGAATTGTACCGCAGTATTTTCTACTTTAACATTGGCATTCGAACAATGAAGTGCAACCTTTAAGTTATCAAATACATTGTATTCAGCCGCAACAGTAGATCCAATATTCATTGAATTAAATACTGTACCAACATTTACCAATTGAATTCCTTTATCTGAAAAGGTGCTGTTTTGAGGCACTTTCATAGTCGTTATTGGATAAGTCGTGGTAATGTAAGGATTTACGTATGGGTCTGTACTTCCGTTTAAAGCTTTCACGGTAGTTGTCAAAGGCCAAGTTGAAGCAGAAGTATTGTAGATAGTTCTGCAAGTAAACAAACTGTTCTTCACCGAGAACATGCTTGCAACGTTCGCAAACGGATAACCCTGCACTCTGATTGCTGTTGCGTTTTTGTTAAACGTTGCATTATTTACCTGCAATAAAATAACGCTTTGCTGGGTTGTAACCGGTAAAAAGTCTACCCCAATAACTGCATCTTCAATTAGGGGTGTTTTTGTAACCGTTGAAGACACGATGTATGGCTGCATATTTACCTTTCCACCAGGTTGCACAACAATTCCCTGCCACATGTTTTCACAACCGTAAAAATGTGATCCTGTAATATTTAATGTTGCCGTTGAAGCTACTGTAATTGTAACTCCAGGCTGAATTTTTACATTGTTTCCGGTAAACGTTACATTTCCGGAGATTGTAGTATTGCTTGCAACACGCAAAGTAGTATTCGCTGTTGGTGAAGTAGTTACCGTTCCAGAAATCAGTGTTCCTGTTCCACAATCCGGACATGGACTAACCGTAATTGCAGCAGTTCCGCTTTGGCTTTTAGAACATCCCATAGCACTGTTTACACTTGTTAAAGTATAGGTAAACGTTCCCGTAGCACTTGTTGGTACTAGAACCGTAGCAACATTTCCGCTCCCACTTCCAATTGATTGATTAACCCCATTTGTCGTATAATAAAACGTGTAAGGTGCAGTACCATTTAATCCTGTAAAGGTAATAGTTGGTGAAGGTGCTCCCTGACACACAGTTGGAACAGTTGAAATGGTTGCTGTTGGCAGCGGCTTTATTGTAACGGTAGCTGAACCGCTCAGAATTTGGGAACAGCCTGTTGCGCTTGTTACACTGACTAAATTATATGTGAATGTTCCAGAAGTATTGGTGGGTACAGGAATACCAATCCCATTTCCATAGGTTGTGGTGATCGTTTGGTTTGCTCCGCCGTTGATAGTATAGACAAATGTATATGGTGCAGTTCCAAATGATGCAGTTAAAGCAATACTCGGTGATCCGGAGTTTTGACAGACCGATGTAGTACCTGAAATAGTAGCGGTTGGAGGTGTAATAAAAACATGCACCAATTTCGATGCTGTACATCCTAAAGAATTTGTTCCTGTAATCGTATAGGTAGTACTTGCTGTGGGAGATGCGATGACAACAGGGCCTGTAGTTGTAGATAATCCGGTTGCAGGAGACCAGGTATAAGTATCTGCTCCACTTGCAGTTATTGACACCTGCTGACCTGAACAAATAAAATTATTAATGGCTGAAACGGTAATAATTGGTCCTACCTCAATGATGTCTGAAATCGTTTGAGAGCAACCATTATTATCCGTATAGGTATAAACAATGGTGTGCATCCCAATACCCGCAACAGCTGCATTGAAGCTGTAAACACCTCCACTGTATTGCACCCCGTTTCCGGAAAAAGATCCATTTGGAAGAGGTGCATATGGGGATAAATCAGAAATAGATTGATTGGAACACATTGCATTTGGCAAATCCATCACAATCGTGGGATTTGCTGCAACCAATGAAATATCATCCATGTAAATGTACAAACCGTAAGTATTTCCAGACGTTCCCAATAAGGAGGTATTCGCAATAAAAAAATTGGACAAATTACCAGAACCTGTATAGGTAAATGTTTGCGAATAATAGTCCCAATTATTGTTAGCGGTATTGTTTATTATTATCGGAGTACCCAATTGATATACCGAACCGGGAATAGACGGTAAAACTGAATTAGCACCGGGCCATGCAATAGTTGAAAGTGCAGCACCAAAAGTTATTTGACCATTCGTACCTAGAGGAGGCATCTGATTCATCGCATTATAAGCAACTTTTGCACGGAACGAAAGTGTATACGTTTGGTTTTGAACTAAAGGAATATTCAGTAACGATTGTGCGGCTTCAAATCCATTACTCAAACCTGCAAACCCCATGAAGTGATTGTTAGGAGAACCATTCCAGGATTCAGCTCCCGGGGAATTATAATAAGTAGCAGGAATAGAAAAATTATTATTGAAGGTGCTGGTACAATTCCTTTTAAAAAGATCTGGTGTAAGAACTGCAGGAGACCAACAATTTATCGAAATTCCGTTACTAGCAGGTACTTCCAGCTGACCGCATTGACCAGCACCTTCAAAATTGCCGTTATTCAGCATACTGCAAACTGTTGGTGTGCAATTTCCTGCTGAAACATAAATAAGTACATAGGTAATGTTTCCTCTCACCCCGGTGCCTGAAACAGGAATATACCTTAACAGGACAACTCCCGGAGTAGCTGCTGTATAGGTAAAACTGGTACTGGAAATCGCGGTCAGTGTACCATTTCCATAAATATTCTCCAAACACTCAAAGCTACTCGCATTTACATCATTTTGCAGGATAGTTGAAATGGTCAGTGATCCACCAGGACTTACAACATGTTGGTATAATCCCCCTGATGTAATTCCATCATTAACTCCGGCAATTTGCAGTCCTGGACAAACACCCACATTATAGTTGAAATAATTTAAGTTGGAAGTAATACCATAAGTTGTATTTACCTGATAACCAATATCACACAAAACAGCTCTTTCTTCTGGTTTTAAATACCTTTTCATAGAACCGCCGTTTTGTCCGTTAGACATCACATAATATTCATCATCCAGATAAGGATTCACTGTATGATGACACACGTCTTCCATGTGGCTTAAACTGCTTGGCGGTTGAAAAGTTGATGGAGAATATACCGATTTATTAACCGTTCCTGCAAATTTAATGTGCGTTGCACAATCAAATGAAGCAGGAGTCATAACCGTTGGATTCAATGCAGGATTGAAGCTGTAATTGTATAAAGAACATGCTCCGGTATTTGTTATTAAAGATTGATTTCCGGCGGTTTTCAAAAACAAATCGTAACGCGAATAATATTCATAACCCGTATTAAATTTTGAATCTCCATTCGCATCAATTAACGAAGCAAAGCCCAAAGCATGTGTAATTTCATGAAGTGCTACTGAATATAAATCAAAATAACTTGAAGAGGATGGAGCTTGATTTAACAGGATATTCCAGGGGTTTCCGATATTATCAAAATTAAATCCTACCATTCCATGATAAAACATGGCCCCATTTGGAACTGTTGAAATAAGAGGAGATGCCACTCCGGTATAGGAATCAACACCTGAATTGATTGTTTTCCAAATTTCATTGTCAATTATTCCTTTAGTAGCGGACGCATTTGAAGGGACTACGTAAAAACCCGAGGCTAAACCCAACACATTACTTATAGCTGCTGGAAAAGGATTGGTCAACGGATCATATCCTGGCAGCTCTTGATTAATATTTCGCACCAAAATATTGACATGCACGTTGGAGTTTGCAGGTACAATAAACTGAGATAAATCGGAAAAAACCTGACAAATCACATTTCTGCGGTCAATTTCAGTCTGAGAACTGCCTTCCATGCCACTTCCTTGTTCGAAGTATAAATCGAAGTAACCACTGGAACACAATAATGCGGGCGCGAGCTGTGCATTTTTAGGAATACTGCCAACTTGTAAATCACTTAATTGGTACTGCCTTCCATTCATGTCAAAAACCTTGTCAAATATACCGTTGGGAGACAGATTACTCGAGTCTTGTTGGGCGTTTAATACAAATAAGAAAAGTGAAAATAGAATAGTTAAGGTACGTTTCATAGGTAGTATTCAATTGTTTAGAGTCCAAATTATTAATAAAAAATAAATTCCTATGATTTATTTTAAAAAATAGTGATTTTAGTTTTGAAAGTACACCACTTTATGCTAAATCGATTTTGTAATAATTAAAATCTTTTTTTGAAATAAGGCATTATTTAATAGGCGTTAAAAGAAGTTAATTACAGCCTTCAGATGTACCAAAACAAAAAAACATGCGTTAAAGAATATATAAGTAGTAGTAGTTAGGTTTAGTTTAGGTAGCGTGTGAAGAGAGACTTTATTTCCAGTCTCTCTTCTTTTTTTTATTCTAATTCGGAATAGCTATCGAGAAAAATACAACCTGTTCATTTTGAACTTTTGAACCTTTTTAACAATTCTATCATTCCTTAATCAAGGCATTCGATAAATCCATCAAATACGAATTGTTGTTTCCTAAGTTTTCCCAAATCAACTTTATTTTTTTTCCCTGAAATGCATCTACTCGGTAAGAAATTCCCAAGTTTTCATAGAAATGCTGATCCAACTCTTTGAATGGAAGATTTCCAAACTTCATGTTTGATGGAACTTTATTTCCAGGCAAAACAAACAGGTAATCTCCTTCGTTCATCGTCCACTTTGCCAATGATTTTGAATGAACATACTTGGTGTAAATCAACCCATTTTTCGAATTTTGAAAAACAACCACCAAAGCCATTAAATCAGTTTCATTGTGAAACTCAACTTTGGCATTACCCCCTTTCTTCGATAACGGTTTTGTTTGAGGATAAGTAGAAGAAAATGGCTTGCTCTGAGTGAATAATTTCGTGAAGGGAACAGAATCATTGTGTGCCCAATGATTAATCAAATCTCTAAAAAGTGCGTTCGTCCAAGTGCGTTTTTCGACCAAATCTTCTCCAACAAATGGTAAGTTTGAGTCCAACCGAGCATCATCAACCAGTCGTTTTTCGCTTTTCACTTCAGTAATTAATGAATCCAACTTTTGACGCTCTTCTTTACTAAAAGCCATATAAGCCGTTTGCTCTTGCGCTAAATCATTTTCCGGATCTTCTTTCACATAAAACAAGGCAATAATTCCAACAACACAAATCAAAAGGAGTAAAATTATTCCACTTAATCTGAGCCATGAAATACGGGACGATTCCACCACAATCTTTCCTTTTTTTACATTGCTTCCGAATTCAGTTACTTGCTTGCGATGTTCGTCTGTGAGCTGCAACTGCAAGAGTCTCTGCGAAAGAAAGAGTAAAAATCGACTGGAACTTTTTGGATGAAAAGTCAAGCCCATAAAAAACTCCAATAATTGAGTTTTAATTCGGTAGTGATTCAAGTTCAACGAATCCAAGGTCAGAATCCTGTTTTCACTCAGATAAGCCGCTACCAATTTATGTAGATCGGTATCTTTCTTGGCTTTTTTTAAAGCAATGCTCAACTCCTCCTTTTGACTTAAAACCCACTCCGATATCGAATCCTGCACCAAATTTTGCTGGTATGCTGGCAATAATATCGAATAACTTGCAAAAAAGTGACTGTTTTTCTCTGAAATAGAAGAAATCTTGTTGGTATATATTGAAAATAAAAAGGGTTCTAAAAATAACTTAAACTCTTCATAAAGAGCATGTTCTTTTAGTTTTAGAGAATCTTTAAATAAGTCACTGAATTCTCCTTTTTGAAGTGTGGAAAATAAATTTGAATCCGTTTCTACCCAAGAAGCAAAAATCAACGCTTTACTCGATGAACAAACACCTACAAAATGAGTCAACTCTTTCTCCGTTGCATTTGGAAAAATGCTTTTGCACGTTTCTAAAAACTCCACTTTTTCAGCTTCAGAAAGTGGAAACTGGATGTTTGGATTTTCCTTTTTTACAGCACCTAATTGGAGATACTTCATAGGGGTTGAATTGATGGATGAAATTAGCGCTTCAAAATTTGGAGCGCCTTTTGAACTTCTTTATCCGAAGATGCCGTTACTAAGAAATAACCCTCTTCAATAAACAATTGTCGGGCAATTTCGGCTTTCATCACTTCTTTGATAAGCCCTTCACTTCTTTTGAAATCATCAGATCTATAAGGAATATCAAGATTTTCACCCGTTTTAATTAAATTTTGCAACAGGTTTTTTGGTGTTTCAAAATTGGCGTTAAAATCTTGAATGGTTTTCCAAGAAGATCTGTTTTTAGAGGCGAAATCAAATGCTACTTGTTGGAAAGCACCTGAATATCTAAGTGCCAAATAATAATACGTAGAATTGGTCGTATCAAGCGGAACAAACACATCCGGCATAATTCCCCCACCATCGTAAACGGTTCTTCCTTTTAAAGTCTTAAACTTTTTTGCGTTTTTGAAAACCGATGAATCTGGAGCAAAATATTCTCCGTTATCTCTTCTTTTGTCATTGCTGTGGTAATAATCTTCATAGCTTTCACCAAACGACTTTTGAATTGATCGACCAGAAGGAGTGTAGTACCTAGCAATCGTAAGTCGCAAATCACTTTTGTCTGATAGCGAGAAATCTTTTTGTACCAACCCTTTTCCAAAAGATCTTCTTCCAATAATTGTTCCTCGGTCATTGTCTTGAATTGCTCCAGCTAAAATTTCAGAGGCTGAAGCCGAATTTTCATTGATTAAGATAACCAATTCTGTTTGTTCCAATAAACCTCCTCCTTTTGAGTATTCCGTAGTACTTAGGTATTTTTTTCCTTTAACTGTAACGATTTTTTGCCCTTTTGGCAAGAATTCATCCGCAATTCTAACAGCTCCATCTAGCACGCCTCCTCCATTGTCACGCAAATCAAAAATCAGCTTTTTCATTCCCAATTGCTTCAAGGATTGCGCTGCAAAATAAAATTCGTCAGCACTAGAAATCGAAAAATTATCTAGGCGGATATATCCTACTTGATTGTCGAGCATTTGAGCACAAACAATTGATGGAAGTGGAATAATTCCACGAGTAATGGTTTTACTGTTCTTCTTTCTATCTCTATAAATTTGAACTTGAACCTTCGTTTCAGGATCACCTTTCAATTTACTAAGGACATCTTCGTTTTTAATTTTTTTACCCGTAATCCTTTTACCGTCAATCATTAGAATTTTATCTCCTGCTTTTACACCCGCTAGAAAAGAGGGGGAATTTGGAACCACATTGGTAACGCATAATGTATCTCGAATAATTGCAAATCGAATTCCTACACCACCAAATTTTCCTTGGATTTGTTCATTTACAGCCTTTAAATTTTCGGATGGAATATAATTTGAATGCGGATCTAACTCATGCAACATATCTGAAATGGTTTTTTCAAATAGTTTTTTGCTTTCAATAGAATCTACATATTCGCGATCTAGCAAGCCAATAATTTCTTGCATCTTGGAATAAGAACCAGAAACGATTTGAGGTTCTTTCTGATTCAAACGGGATCCAATCAATAATCCAATGACTAAAAAAATCATCAATAATGTTGGATAAATAAAGGCATATTTTCTATTCATTTAATTCGGATCTGAGATGTGAACCACTTCAACACCAGCGCTTTTTAAAAAGTCAACACCAGTAGTGTCTTTGTATTCCATCATATAAACAACACGTTTGATTCCTGCTTGTAGAACCAATTTACTGCAATCTTTACAAGGTGACAAGGTAATAAAAAGAGTCGCTCCACTGCAATCATTCGTAGACCGAGCAACTTTCAAAATGGCATTTGCCTCAGCATGCAAAACATACCACTGTGTATTTCCGTTTTGATCTTCGCAACAATTTTCAAATCCTGCAGGAGTTCCATTGTAACCATCTGAAATAATTCTTCCATCACGGACAATCAACGCTCCAACTTTTTTGCGCTCACAATGTGATAATTCAGCCCAAGTTTGAGCCATTCTCAAGTAAGCTTTGTCGTATCTTAATTTTTTCTCTTCTGTCACTTCTTTATCTAGTTCTACAAACATGCTGCAAAGATAAGATTTAATCAAGTAACGTGAATTTATATCCTACACCTCGTATTGAATGAAAGAATTGCGGATTCTTTGGGTCATCTTCAAACAACTTGCGAAAACTTAGGATATAATTGTCGATTGTTCGTCCTGTTGGAAATTGATCATTCGTCCAAAGTGTGTTCAGTATTTCATCGCGGGAAACAACCTCATCTTTTCGGGCATAAAACAATTGAATCAATTCCATCTCGCGTTTACTCAATTCTTGTTTTGCACCAGTGTTCATGCTTTCCACTTCAAACGAAGCAGGGAAAACACGGTAATTTCCAATTCTAATTTCTGAAGGAATTGTCAGTTGCTTCTTATTCGGTTGAACCAAGATAGAACAGCGTAAAAGGAACTCTTCTAAATCAAACGGTTTTGGCAAATAATCATTCGCGCCTAATTTTAGTCCAGCAATCCGATCTATCGTGTTCCCTTTGGCAGAAACAAAGATGATTGGAACAGAAGATTCTTCCCGATATGCCCGGCAAATATCCAAACCACTTACTTCTGGCAACATCACATCTAGAATAACCAAATCAAAGTTGTCCAGCTGGGTTTTGTATTTCAAAGCTTCTTTACCATTGGTAATTGTAGTAACAGAATACCCTTCCAACTCCAAATTGAATTGCATCATTTCAAGCAAACTTTGCTCATCTTCAATTACTAATACCTGTTTCATTTGACAAACTTCTTTAAAAAAAGCGTTTTCATATTGGATTCTTGTGTTAAAAGAGTGTAATTTTGAGAAAACTACAATATAAATTTAATTAAATGCTAAAAATCGTTTTCATACTCAGCACAATTCTATGCTTTGTCAATGTCTTAAAAGCCCAGGTTAGCGAAGGCGGTATTCCTATTAGCTTACAAAAAATAAATGCAACAAGCAATTCACCTTTTACATATTCTCAAGCAATTTATACACTTTCAAAACCAAATATCGTTGCTGCAAAAAATGACGATGCACTCAATGATTCAAAAGGTGCATACCGCGTTGGACTAAACCTTCCTGTATCAATCACTATGACAAATTCAGGAACTTGGTCTTTGTTGCCCGATGGAACAAAAGTTTGGAGATTAATTATATCTGGAAAAGATGCAATGGCATTGGGTCTTTATTTTTCAGAAAGCGTTCAAATTCCAGCAGGAGGAAAATTATTTGCCTACAATGAAAACGGAAAACAAATCTTAGGTTCTTATACCTCTTCAACAGACGATTTTCAGGCAATGGAAATGGTTCAAGGAGAAAAAATGTATTTGGAATACAGCGCACCATCTTGGGTACAAGAAACGCCAGTTTTCAACATTAATGAAGTTGTGTATTTTTACAGAGGAGTGGAGGAACATGTTGGAGCATTTTCAAGTAAATCATCAGCCAATCAAGAGAAAGCTGCAAATTGTCAAGTAGATGTTGCCTGTACAGAAGGAAACAACTGGGCAAATCAAATAAAATCTGTCGTTCATTATACCTTTAACGATGGAACGGGAACTTACGTTTGTAGCGCTTCTACGATCAATAATACATCCAATGATTGCAAACCCTATATTCTTACCGCTTGGCATTGTGGCGAAAGAGTTGCTGGACAATCAATTTCTACTTGGGTTTGGTATTGGAAATATCAAAAAACAACTTGTGCAACAGGTAGTCAAAACCAAAACGATCCTTCACAAGGAACAAAAACAATGACTGGCGGAACCGTTCGTGCTTCTTCAGGAAATGGCACTTTAAATAATCCTCCAGGAAATGGTAAAGTGGCTGGATCTGATTTTTATTTGGTCGAATTATCTGCTCAACCACCAGCATCTTATGAAGTCTATTATGCCGGTTGGGATAGAACCAATACGGGATCGGCAAGTGGCGTTGGAATTCATCACCCAGATGGGAGTGCCAAAAAAATATCTACTTATACTCAAGGTTTATCCAGTAGTAATTTCAATGGCGGAGCTGCAAACGCACACTGGGCTGTTTTTTGGGCAACCACTGCGAATGGACATGGTGTAACGGAAGGGGGTTCTTCAGGGTCTCCCCTTTTTAATACAAGTGGAAGAATTGTTGGACAGCTAACTGGAGGTGGTTCAGCTTGTACCGTAAATGGAGCTGGAAATGGAACAGGTCCAAATGAAGCGGATGTCTATGGAAAACTATTTACAGATTGGGATTTAAACGGAACAACTAACAATGCACGCTTAAAACCTTGGTTAGACGCAACGAATACTGGAGCAACCGCTATTAATGGAATTGCCGCTCCTTGTACTGTAACGCCGAATGCTCCCGTTGCTCAATTTGTAGCAAATCCAACTACGGTAACTTCCGGAGGAGTTTCCCAATTTACAGATCAATCTACAGGAAGTCCTACATCATGGGCTTGGATCATCACTCCTGCAACAGGTTGGGCTTATTCTGGAGGAACAAATGCTTCTTCTCAGAATCCACAAGTTACTTTTAACACAACAGGAACTTATACTGTACAATTAACCGCTACAAATACCTCAGGATCTGATGTAGAGTTAAAAACAAATTACATTGTTGTCACAAATTCTACTGGTCCTTGCACTGCTTCATCTACCTTTTGCGATGAATTTATTCAAAACGTAAGTTTAGCTACTATTAATAATCAAAGTACTTGTAACAACTACACGAGTTATAACATCGGAACAACTTTAACCAAGGGTCAACTATATAGCATTACAATTACTCCACAAATTACAGGTCAAGCTCCTGGAAGTGCTTACACGGGGGATGAAATTGCTGCTTGGATTGATTTCAATGGCGATTTTGATTTTGATGATGTGGGGGAACGAATTGCCTTTGTATCTATTACTGCTGGCGCTTCGCTTGTTTTCAACTTCACAGTTCCACAAAATGCCACAAGTGGTTCAGTAAAAATGCGCGTTCGAATTTCTTACAATGCAACACAAGGTGGTGAAGGTCCAATAAACCCATGTGGAAACACAAACTACGGTGAAGTGGAGGATTACAATATAATTCTTTCAAACCCTTTAGGTTTGGAGCAAAATTACTTGGATGTAGTTTCAATTTACCCGAATCCTGCAAATGATGAAGTTACAATTGACCTTGCTGGATTAGAAGCTGAAACAATTTCTGTAGAACTAATGGATATGACTGGCAAAATTCTTCAAACTCAAAAACAACTAACAAGTAATACAGGTGTTTTTGATTTGAGAAACTTGGCTCAAGGAAGTTATCAATTGCGGATTACGGACGGAACTATTCAACGCATCGCTCGAATTGTAAAACTATAAATTGAAAAAACAAACCGTTATTGTTAGCGTAATCAATGATTTGAATACGGATCAACGTGTTCATAAAGTATGTTCCTTTATTCAAAATCAAGGATACGATGTCTTGTTGGTTGGTCGGGCTCTCAAATCGAGTCAGGCAATGGAGTTTCGAACCTATCGTACAAAGCGCTTTCGGATGTTTTTTGAAAAAGGTGTGCTGTTTTATGCCTGGTTCAACTTTCGACTGTTTTGGTTCTTACTTTTTCATCGCTCGTCGATTCTTGTAGCCAATGATTTGGATACCCTTCTTCCAAACTATTTGGTTTCCAAACTAAAAGGAATCAATTTGGTGTACGATTCACACGAATATTTTACGGAAGTTCCTGAGTTAATTAATCGGCCAAAAGTGAAAGCTATTTGGGAACGAATTGAACGGTTTTTCTTTCCAAAGTTGAAATTTGTGAGTACTGTCAATCATTCTATCGCGGAAAAGTACCGCCAAAAATATGGCGTCGATTTGAAGGTTGTTCGCAATGTTTCACCCCGTTGGAATCCACCGAAAATTCAGTCGAAAAAAGAGCTCGGAATTCCAGAAGGAAAGCACATACTAATCATGCAAGGCGCCGGATTGAATGTAGATCGCGGAGTGGAAGAAGCAATTCGCATGATGCCTTTCTTGGAAAACACGGTTCTCCTCATTGTGGGAGATGGAGACATTATTCCCGAAATGAAAAAGCTCGTTGAACGCGAAAAATGGACTGATTTGGTGCTTTTCTTTGGAAAACGTTCGTATCTGGAATTACTCCAGTTCACGCAACAGGCAGACTTGGGTTTAAGCTTCGATCAACCTACGAATCCGAATTATTTGTTTTCGCTTCCAAATAAGATTTTCGACTATATTCAAACGTCTACTCCTATTATTTGTTCCGATTTAGTGGAGGTTTCCAAGCTGGTAAAGAGTTATGAAGTGGGCAAAATCGTAAGTGATTTCAATCCAAAAGAACTTGCCAAACAAATCCAAACGGTTCTAAACAATCCTGAATTGATGGAATCCTGGAAAAACAATTGTAAAATTGCAGCCAGTAAAGAAAATTGGGAAGTAGAAGTTCAACAACTAAACGAATTCTATCCAAAAATTCATGAATAAGCAAATCCACATTGTTTCTTTTGATGTTCCTTTTCCTCCAGATTACGGGGGTGTTTTGGATGTTTATCTAAGAGCAAAAGGATTTAAAAAATTGGGTTATTTCGTCATTCTTCATTGCTACGAATATGGCAGAGGAAGAACACATGATTTTTTGGAGATCGCCGATGAAATTCATTACTACGAGCGAAAAACTGGATTAAAATCGCTCTTGTCAAAACTCCCATACATTGTAAAAAGCAGAAATTCGGAAGCCCTTTTAAAGCGGTTGATGCAGGATGAAAATCCCATTCTATTGGAAGGTCAGCATAGCACTTTTTGGGCAAATGAACTCAGCAAAAATAATCGGAAATTGGCCATTCGGATGCACAATATTGAATGGGAATATTACGGTGATTTAGCAAAAAATGCCAAAACGTATTCGGAACGAATGTACTTTGGTTGGGAAGCTCGAAAACTGAAAAAACAGGAACTTCAACTCAAGAAAATTCCACTATTCTGCATTTCTGAAAACGATTTGGTTTATTATCAGAATTTGGGGTTTCATGCAATTTATCTTCCTGTAACTATTGATGCGGATTTAATTTTAAAACCCACAGAAGCAAAAAATCCATTTGCGCTTTATCACGGAAATTTGTCCGTTTCAGAAAATGAAGAAGCAATTGACAAACTGATAGCAGAAAATCGGCAATCGAAATTGACAATTCCAGTAGTGATTGCTGGTAAAAATCCGAGTCCGATTCTTGTAAAGAAAATCCAAAAGCAAGGATGGGAATGTATCGCAAATCCAAGTGATTCAGAATTAAATAAACTCATGAGCAGCTGTTCTTTACACTTATTAATCGGATTCAAATCTGCAGGTATTAAATTAAAAGTAATCCGCGCTTTGCTGACTGGGAAACCATGTATTGCAACCCAAGAAATGGTGGGAAATGGAACTTTGGAAAAACACTGTGAAATTTGGGATCCAGCTTTGCCATTAGCAGAAAAAATCAATCATGTTCTAGGAAGAAATCAAGAGTCAACGAATCGATTGGAAGAATTGGAGGAAGAATTTGGGATTGAGAAATTAAAGAGTGTTTTGGAGGAAATTGGGTTTTAAAATTCAATCCTAACAAGGAGATATTTTAAAACTCCCCCTTCGGAGGGGGATAAAGGGGGAGGAAATTTTTGTTGAATTTTACTAGTCTTATTGAAACACGTAAATGCTAAGAATGACAAAAAATGAGATTGTAACATCCCTTTTAGCTATAACTGCAATAATTATCTCTATTATTAGTATTTGCTTACAAGACTTAAGGGTATCAAGACTTAGCGCAATTTTAATAGGTGGTCCTAAAGTTAATATCGTTAAAATTGAATTTTCATCAAAAGAGTATTCATCAGCTTCCAATTTCGATCACATTGGGTTGTCTTTCAATTTTTTAGACCCTAAGGGAAATGGTATTTCATACTTTCACGAGATTAAAGGTATTGAGGTCAGTTCAGTTAACTCTGGTAGATAATGGAAAATGGAGTATCTGAATAACTTGAATGAAAAATCGATTCCAAATAAAGTCATTAAAGTATAATCATTTGGAAAATCCTCCCCCTTTATCCCCCTCCGAAGGGGGAGAGCGAAGAAAACCCTCTTTATTAGGTTCACATCCTAATCAAACAACGGTTGGAAAGGATCAAATCGATTCATCAAATCCAGTGATTTCAATTCTCTATTCTCTACTTTGTATACTTTCCCAGGGAATTTCTCAATCAAAGACATATCGTGGGTTGCCATGATTACTGCTGCTTTTTCTTCCTTCGCAACAGCCACAATCAAATGCATAATTTCAGTAGACGTTTCTGGATCTAGATTTCCAGTAGGTTCATCAGCAATGATCACTTTTGGGTGGTTGATTAAAGCCCGGGCAATTGCAACGCGTTGTTGTTCTCCTCCAGAAAGACGGTGTGGCTGAATATGTTCCTTTCCTTCCAAACCAACCATGGACAAAACAGTTAGAATCCGTTGATCCATTTCACGCTTATCTTTCCAGCCTGTAGCTCGCATCACAAAACGTAAATTATCCGTAATCGAACGATCAGATAACAATTGGAAATCCTGAAAAACAACACCTAGTTTTCTCCGGAGATTTGGAATCTGTTTCTTCGTGAGTTTTCGCAAATCATACTCCACCATCGACCCAGAGCCATCACTAAGCTCCAATTCTCCGTAAAGCACTTTCAATAAACTACTTTTACCTGAACCCGTTTTTCCAATTAAAAAAACCAATTCATCCGATTCCACCTCGAAATTGATGTTATCAAGAACCGTTTGACCCAATTGGTCAATTCGTCCATTTTGAATACGAATAACTTTCTCCACCTTTGTGAGTTTTTAATGTGAGATCTATCTAAGAGACAAGCGACCCCAGTTCTTGTTTTAAAATGGAGTTCAATTGTTCCAAAAGTTTAAAAGGTTCAACTTTGAACTCTTTGAACTCTTTGAACTCTTTGAACTGATTAAAACTTCAATCGATTTACAAAATCTAAATGCCGTTTTCTTCAAGACAATCTCTCAATGTAAAATTGACGATTCCGATTCGTAAAATTCCGGTGTAACAAGATTATCTCTTAACACTTATAAGTTTAAAACTTTTACACAAGCTTCCCTTATCTCCATTGGTACTACTTAATTTTAGGTTCTTAAAATAGTTGTAATGCGGATTATTGTTTTCCTTTTTTTACTTGTTGCAAGCTCTTCGGCATGGTCCCAAGTGAGCGAGAAGTACCATTCTCCTCTCAGTGGATTCTACAAAGCAGAAGATTTGTTTGAGAAAGAACAATACAGTGCCGCACGCAAAGAATTTCGGCTGTTTATAACGGATTACAAGGGTTCTAAGAATGACTCATACTATATCAAAGCCTTGTATTACGAAGGTCTTTCCGCATTAGAACTCTTCAACAATGATGCAATCGATTTATTGGAAACATTCAATCGGGAATACCCTGAAAGCATTTACCGAGACAATATTCTTTTCCAAATTGGGCGCTATTATTATCAAAAAAAGGATTACAAAAGATCGATTGTTTACTTTAATCAGCTGAATAGATCTTCTGTTGAGAAAGAAAATCAAGAGGAATATTACTTCAAATTGGGATATGCTTACTTCGATGAGAAGCAATATCCAGAATCTAAATTGGCTTTTTACGAAGTAAAAGATTCAAGCAGTCAATATGGTGCGCCAAGTTTATACTACTATTCACACATTTGTTATTTGGATAGTTCGTTCCAAACAGCATTGGAAGGATTTGAAAAATTGTTGATTGACAACCGATTCAACCGCGTTGTTCCCTATTACATTACGCAGATTTACTATATCCAACACAAATACCAAGAAGTTGTAGATTTTGCACCAAGCAAAGTAGATAGTTTGAAACCAGCGGAACAAGTAGAAATCAGCCACATTATCGGAGACAGTTACTTTCACCTTGAAAAATACGACGAAGCACTTCCTTATTTGGAATTCTACAACGCAAAATCCAACACAACCCGAGACGATGATTATGCCTTAGCATTGACTTACTCCAGAACCTCTAATTGCACAAAAGCAGTAAAATACTTCGACCGCGTTGCCCGTGAAAAGGATGTGCTTGGTCAGATTGCACTTTACCATGCGGGAGAATGTTATACCAACTTGGGAGAACTCGTTTATGCAAGAACGGCCTTTGAAGCAGCGAGTGAGTTGGACATGGACAAAATGATTCAGGAGGATGCGCTTTACAATTATGCTTTGCTTTCCTACAAATTGGACATGAATGCTTATGACGAAGCAGTTGAAGCATTCAAATTATATCTTGATAAATACCCCGATTCGAAGCGCAAACCAGTTATTTATCAGTACTTGGTAAATGTCTATACATCTACTAAAAATTACCAAAAAGCTTTAGAATCTTTGGATCAAATCAGCATCAAAGACATCAAGTTAAAGTCGGCATACCAACTAATTGCCTTTAACAGAGGGGTTGAGTTGTTCCAAAAATCAGAATATCAAAACGCAATCAAAGCATTTGAACTGGTTGATAAATATCCAATTAGCCCAGAAGTAAGCGCAAAGGCCATGTATTGGAGCGCCGATGCGGAATTCTACTTGAAAAAGTACTCAGAAGCGGTGAAAAAATATAGTCAGTTTATGGGAATGTCTGGCTCTCAATCGAGTGGTTTAAGAAGCGATGCAATGTATAATACTGGTTACGCTTATTTAGCTTTAAAAGACCCTATTAAAACCCAAGATGCCTTTAGAAATTACCTGAAAGAGTCAAATCTTACTGATTTAAACAAAAAAGCGGATGCTCACATGCGCGTAGGAGATGAATACTTTAGAAATCCAAAAGCGGATAATGGTATCAATCAATTGGCTATTGACAATTACAAAGCAGCTTATAACTTAAAAGTTGGATACGACGATCAAGCCTTGTATTACATGGCACGTACGTATGGATACATGGGTAAAAGCGATGAAAAAATCCAAAGTTTAACTGATTTAATCAATAATTACCCCAAATCCAGATACATGCAACGTTCTATTGAAGAAATTGCATTGGTGTATTATCAAAGAGAGAACTTGGATAAGGCAGAGCGCTATTACAAACAAATCATTTCCGATTATCCAACTAGTTCCAGAGTTCCAGAAGCTTATCATTATTTGGGAGATATTGCTTTCAAACGAAGTAACTTCAATCAGGCGGAAACCTTTTACTTAAAAGTTCTAAACGAATTCAATCTCAACGATACCATTTGTGAACGCGAGGTAACTTCTTTGGCAGATGTATACCGTGCGCAGCGTTTATTAAATAAAATTGAAAGCTTGGCTGGTAAATACAGTTGTGCAGATTCCATTGCAACTCAAGTGGAAGATGAATACTACCGCCAAGGATTTGATTTGTATGAAAAATCAGAGTGGAATGCTTCCATTGTTGAATTCGACAAGTATTTGAACAAGTATCCGAATGGTAAATTCTACAGAGATGCCATGAATCAAAAAGCAGATGCCTTGTACCGTTTGAAAAAAGAATCGGATGCAATTGCCATTTACAAAATTACACTTGCTGGTCCAAATGACGATTATACAGAATTAGCTTCCGTTCGAACAGCAAAATTCTTGTTCAACGGAACCCAAAAAGAAGCCGCGCTTCCTTACTACAAACGAACGGAAGAGTCTAGCTCCAATCCAGAATATTTGAACAATGCGCGAATTGGTTTAATGCGTTGTCATTTCTTGTTAGAGAACTACGCAAATGCGGTAGAGTATGCTCAAAAGGTGCTGGGTGTTCAGCAAACTACACAACTAAAATTGGAGGCTGAATACATCAAAGGGGTTTCTCTTTCCAAAGAAAAGAGAGTCGCAGAAGCAGAAATTTCGCTGGAATATGTCGTTAAAAATGCAACTACCATTTGGGCAGCAGAATCGAAATATATGCTTGCAGAAAATGCATTCTCTCAAGCAGATTATACGAAAGCAGAAGCGGTTATTCGGGAGTTGCTAAAAATGAAACCGGGTTATGATTACTGGATTGCAAAAGGGTTGATTCTACAAACAAAAGTGTTACTTCAGAAAAAAGACCTGTTCCAAGCCGAAAATACAATCAAGTCTGTTATTGATCATTACCCCATAAAAGATAATGGAATCTTACAGGAAGCTGGTGAGTTATACGATGAGATTATGCAATTGAAAACACAGCCAAAAACAATTACCAATCCAAGTGACCCAACGGTTATTGATGTGGATGTAAAAACAGGGAAATAATGAAAAGAGGTACACACATATTAACGCTTGTAAGTGCAGTATTGATTGGATCTTTTTCGAATCTGTTCGGGCAAGAAGGCAATGAAGTTATTTTAGTAACTGAAGGGAATCGCTCCATTGAAACGGCGTACCGTCAGACTTCACAGCCTAAAATTTTGGACACCGTTTTTCCAACTCCTACAACTTCTTACCCTTTGTTATCTATCAATTACGAACCAACATTTGAGATTCCAAAGATTGAGCCTGCAAAAGTAAACTTGCAGCAAAAATTACCGCAATTGTATAATGGATACGCACGCATTGGAATCGGATCAATCTTGATGCCTCTTGCAGAAGTTTACTACAACAATGGCCGCAGCAGAAAATTAAATTATGGTGGACACTTACATCATATCAGCTCTTTTGGAAAAATGAGAAATGTGGCTCCTGCTAATTTTGATCGCACCAATGTGAGGGGTTTTGTGGGAATCAATGAGAAGAAATACAGTTGGGATGTAGAATCTTATTATAGAAACCAAGGACTTCATTTCTACGGTTTTCCGAATGAAAACGCCAATAAAGACAGCATAGCACAACGTTTCAATACCTTTGGTTTAAAAGGTGGATTTCATTCACATGCCCACGACAGTTTAGGATTAAACTGGAAGCTCGGTTTAGAATATAGACATTTCAACGATAAAAAACCAAAAGCTGATTCATTGAAAGATTGGAATGCACGCGAAAATTTCTTTGCAATCCGTGCTGGTGGAGAATACAAATGGGGTCGTGAAATATTCGCGGTTGACTTAGATATTTTGCACAACTCCTACAAATACGGAGTTTTAAAAGACTCCATTCCTGGCGGGGTAAACGTTGGATTGGAAACAAAAAACACCATTATCAGCTTAAAACCAAGCATTAGTACTTATTCTAAAAACTTGAAGTTAAAAGCAAAAATTGGAGTTGATTTGACTGCTAGTTTGGGTGCAAAAAACAAGGTCTACATCTATCCAATTGCCGAAGTGAAATATTCACTCTTCAATGATATTCTGATTCCGTATGCAGGTGTAACTGGTGGACTAACACAACAGTCATTCAAAAAAATAACGGATGAAAATGAGTTCTCACTTTCAAATGTTTCCTTGCAAAATGAACATAAAGCAGCTGATGGATTTGTAGGAATCAAAGGAACATTGTCTAAACGAATTGGATTCAATGCTTTTATCAGTTTTTCACATGTGAAGAACAAAGCACTTTTCGTAACAGACACTGTTTACTCTGGAAGAAATCGCTTCAACGTGATTTATGACACCATGAATATCACTAAAATTGAGGGGTCGATTTACTATCAATTGAAAGAAAAAGTAAAAATTGATTTAATTGGAAGATACTATTCTTACAGTGCTAAAAACAACATTTTTGCATGGAA
Source organism: Fluviicola taffensis DSM 16823 (assembly GCF_000194605.1). Lineage (NCBI taxonomy): Bacteria > Pseudomonadati > Bacteroidota > Flavobacteriia > Flavobacteriales > Crocinitomicaceae > Fluviicola > Fluviicola taffensis. The sequence goes on along the minus strand of NC_015321.1, from coordinate 1,807,530 downwards.
TTTACCACAAGTGCAATTCATTTTAAGGGGCTCCTACAATCTATACGATAAGTTTATTCTTACAGCAGATGTAAGTTTGGAAGGAGGAAGAAGAGTACAAGTTTTCGCTGCTGGAGATGATGTATTGGAGGAAAACAATCAATATGCATTGAAAATGGGATTTTTGGCGGATGCAAATATTAGCTTGGAATACCGCTACAACAAACGTGTTTCAGCATTTTTGAACTTGAATAATGTTGCAGCACAGCGTTACAAACGTTGGTACAATTACCCAACGCAAGGTTTCCAAGCAATGATTGGAGTTACTTTCCGCTTCTAAAATACACATAGACATGTGTCTATTCAGCCAGTCGTAGCGCTAGTTTTACACTTCAAATGCCGTACCGTATGGTTTTCAAAAACGTCTATGTTCACTAATTTTAATTACTAGTGCTAAACAAATGTTTTCTATGATTTGATCCCCAAACTGCTAATTCAGCAATAATGGGCTCAAGTGTCAGACCATAAGGCGTAATTTTGTACTCTACCGTAATTGGTTTGGTGTCACAAACAGTTCGTGTAATCAATTGATTGATTTCCAATTCCTGCAATTCCTTAGACAGCATTTTTGCTCCAATTCCTGGAATGTTTCGCTTCAATTCCATAAATTTCATCGAGGTCTCGAATACCAAAGTTCCGATGATCTGAATTTTCCATTTCCCAGAAAGCAATTCTACAGTGTCTCTAATTGCCAACATTCTTCCTGCACAAGCGGCCGGTTCATGCACCATTTTCTCTTTTGTTGCCATAATAAATACAAAAATACAGCGATAACCGCCTGATTTAACAATGAGTTTCTTCAAGGAAACTAGTTTCCAAAAGGAAATATAGGCAAAAAAGATACTAATTATCATCTAGTTTTGCTCAATCATTCAATCCCAACAATAAGAGAAAGCAACGCTTTTGATGGGTCAGGATCTAAAAAACAACAAATGAAAAAAAACGCAATTATCTATTGGACAACAACTAGTTTATTCTCAGTCATGATGCTTTTTTCTGCATCTATGTATTTCACATCACCAGAAGTCCAAGCAAATTTCACAAAAATGGGATTCCACGATGCTTTTCGCATTGAATTAGGAATAGCAAAAATCATTGGGTCGCTCGTATTAATCATTCCATTATTCAAAGGCTCAATCAAAGAATGGGTTTATGCTGGTTTTGGTATCACACTGATTTCAGCAAGTATTATGCATGCAACAAGTGACGATCCGGCTTCAATGGTTGTAGCGCCAATTATTTTTCTGGGAGTTTTAGCAACTTCGTATATTTTTTGGAAAAAGCGTTTGCAAGTAGCGATTTAAAAATTGGGCCTTAGCTACGCTTGTACTGAAGCTTTAGCGTAAGCATTCTGTCACAGAATTTTTAGATTTACTAAATGAAAAAGTTGTTGAGAGAGCTGCGCTTGCGCTTCCTTCATATCGAAAGCAATGCTTTCTCTTCTCTTATTTTAGAATCCAAGGAGTAATCCCTAAGCCTTTTAACTTTGGTTCCAATTGAGAAAACTGGGAAGCATTTCCAGCAGTAACCCGAATTTTTCCGTCTTTCTCAACGATTTGAGCAGTTATTCCATTTGTTTCTAACAACTGAATTAAATCTTCTGCATTTTTTTTAGCGGCATAACTTCCCACAATGATAACACCACCTTTTGAATTGTTCGACACTGGAACAATTGCTGGTGTGGGTTTCGGAGTTTCTTTCACTACCACTTCTGGAGTTTCAGGTGTTGATGCAACTTGAACGGTTGCAACTTCTTTCTGCTGCTTATTCAATGAAACAGGAACGTAAGTATCTTCATCCATTTCATACGAAAAGGTTTCTACGTTCTTTGGTAAATTTTCAAGTTGGTTCTTACTCGGCCGCTCTTTGAAACTATACGCGTTTTCTGGAGCTTGATATGTTCCTTGCTTTACTCTATGAAAAGGATTTAAATCAGAAAGTGAAATGACTCCAGATTCCAAAACATCCGTTTTAACAGGAAGCCAGAACGAATAAAATGCAATGGGTAACAAACATGCTGCAGCAACATAACGCCAAGCAGTTGATTTCTTTTTAGCTGCAATTGCAGGATGAAGAATTGACTCTTCTCGAACAACTTCCAATACTGGAACAATTGGTTCGTGATTCAATACGAACGAAGGTTCTGAAATAGGAGCAACTATCTTTTGTTCTATTTCAACCGCTTTAACAACATTCAAAATTGTTTGATGCGATTCTTTTGCTTGCGCATCAGATGCAGAAACAAAATGAACAGCACTCAGTCCAAAAGATTCTAATAGTAAATTGTAGAATCGATCTTGCTCAAAACATAAATTACGTTCTTGGTCATAAAACAGATTCCCAACACGATCGATAGTAATTCTTCCTCCTAGTTGAAGTTTTGCCTCCCATTCTAAAATGTGGGCTTGAACTTCGTGTGAAGCATCTGTATAAGAAATCGAATTTGCTTGAGACAATGCTGCAATCAACAATCCATCGTTGTTAATCAATTGCTTGTTAAACAACACCGATTTTCTAGGAGGAATCATCACTCCTTTCACTGGATCTATCTTTGCAGACATACGCTGTGCAACGAACCCTCCAAACGAAGGAATAATCACACAATTATTCTGCAATAATAAATCTCCTATGAGTTGTTCAACTGTCAGCATTACACAAAGTTACGAAAATCAATTTTTGTATACGTAATAAATGAAAAAGAGTTGCAGGATTAATTCTAATGATTTAGCTTTGAGCAAAATTGAAACTTATGAAACACCTTTACTCGCTTGTATTAGTGATTTTTGCATTAGCAAGTTCTAACCTAATTACAGCACAAATTATTCCGAATGTTACGTATACCAATGATAATACCATGACTTGTTCTGGAACAGCTTCAGCAGCTCCAACTGGTGGCGCAGGTGGATATACTTATACCTGGAGTAATGGTTCCACAAACAGTTCCATTAGTGGATTATGTGCTGGATCTTATTTTGTCATTATTCAAGATGCAAATCAAGATAGTGTCAGCTTCAACTTTACAATTACGAATCCGTGTTCAAATCTAACTGTTAATCTATCCACAACAAATTGCACTCCCGGAAATTGCGACGGAACTATTCAATTGACCGTAACAGGCGGAAGTGCTCCATATAGCTATAACTGGTCAAACGGCGCTGGTGCAACAGTACAGAACCAAACGTTTATTTGTGCCGGAACTTACAGCGTCATTTGTACAGATGTTAATGGCTGTACGACTAGTGCAACAGCAACAATAGCTGATTCTTCCATGCTATCTATCAATGCAAATATGATTTTGGTGGATGACACTAATGGATTCTGTTATGGTTCTGCCTCTGCTTTCCCAACTGGCGGTTCTGGGACTTATTCCTATCTTTGGAGTACTGGAGAAACTACCTATAATATTTCTAATCTTTGCGGGGGGAACTATTCCGTAACAATTTGGGATGGAACTGATTCAGTTACTGTTAACTTTACCATTCAAAGTTCACAGAATCCGTGTGCCAATTTCACAGGAACTACTTCAGCTGTTTTTGCTTCAAACCCTGTTAGCTGTGACGGATCAGCTTCTGTTATACCCGTCAACGGAACTGCTCCCTACAATTATCTTTGGTCAAATGGCTTAACCACTCAATCCATAGCTAACCTTTGTACAGGAACTTACACGGTAGCACTTGAGGATTCAAATGGCTGCGGAGTTACTCTAACTGTCTTCATTTATGATTCAATCGGAACGATCAGTAATCTTTCTGCAAATTTCAACTCAACCGATGATTATTCGGGCAATTGCGATGGTTTTGCTTCTATTACACCAACGGGAGGAATAGCTCCTTATAGTGTATTATGGAGTAATGGCCAGGGCGGAGGTTCCATCTCCAACCTTTGTGCAGGAATTTACTCAGTAACTATTTGGGATTCCGGATCAGATTCCACAACGGTAGATTTCATCATTGCGGATTCTTCTACAACTTATGGTAACAATCCGTTTCCAAACGTGACAATCAACGATACGTTGTATACAGACCTAGTTACCAACTGCATCATCGATTACAGTGTCATTGATTCGGCTTCACTCTACCAGGCAGTTTATGATTCGATCAACCAAAATTTATATGTTACCTGGGCGGTTTATTCTCCAACAGATACCGTTTATATCAGCGATACACTTGGTTTGGCAGGTTTACCTCCAGGATATCACGGTCTTACAATATCTGTTTATTGTCCAAACAAATCCGGAAATGATTTCTTTAAGATTGAAAGCGTGATCTATTTTGACGGATCAACAGTTTGGATGTCCACATTGAATGTCACTGAAAATGCCCTCAATAACATATCGATTTATCCGAATCCATTTACACATTCGATTTCGGTAGATAACAAAGACGGCGTCATCAAATCGATGAAACTGGTAGATTTGAACGGACGTGTTCTTTCAGAAGTGCCTTCTGTGAATTCAGGAATGGTGAAACTGGATCAATTGGATGCCATTTCATCTGGAACCTATTTATTGATCCTTTCCGGAGAAAATTCTTCCGGGACTTATAAGGTAATTAAATAACGATCTCTAGCGAAGCCTCGTCCACAAAAGTGAACGAGGTTTTCCGCAAAAAACCACCTCTCAAAATTAAAACGATGAAGCACCTTTACCTACTAGTACTTATTGTATGGACAAATTCATACCTAAGTACGGCACAAATTTCTCTTCCTATTAACAATTGTTCAAGTCCGGGAGCATGTGACGGATCTGCTACTTTTAACAATTCTGCAAACTTCAGTACCTCCACATGGGTTTGGTATGAAGATGATACAAGCACCATAATTGCATCTGGCGGCCAGCAAATTTCAAACTTATGCGCTGGACATTATTTCTTGGAGGTTGATTCCACTGGATATTCACAACTTGTTTCTTTTACAATAATCGATACTTGTTCGAGTATGAATATGACAATGTCCACCGCTTCAGTCACAGATTGTACTCCGGGAAATTGTGATGGTGAGATTTATATTTACGCATACTTAGGAACCTCTCCTTATACATATTATTTAGAGTCCGTTCTTGCGCCCTCTCCAATCATTTCTAATCTGTGTCCTGGAACTTATAATTTTTCTTGTATCGACGCAATGGGCTGTACTGCAACCTTAGCAGTTACTCTTTCAGATACTTCTCTCAGTGTCATCAGCCCGAATTTCACGGTTGTCGATTCCTCCGCCAATTGTACGGGTTCTGCTTCCTTAGCTCCAACAGGAGGGTCAGGTTCTTACACTTATCTTTGGAGCACAGGGGAAACTACCAGTTTTGTTTATATGCTTTGCGTGGGAAATTATTGGGTAACTATTTATGATGGTACAGACTCCGTTACTTTCAATTTCGAAATCCATGATGCCTGTACTTTTGGAGTTATTGTCTCTCAAACACCTGCATCAGCTCCCGGAGTTTGTGACGGTTCGGCCACAGCTACTGTCTTTGGAACCGGTGCTCCTTTTACATTCAACTGGAATAACGGAGCCAACACACAATCCATTTCTAACTTATGTTCCGGATTTTATACCGTTACTTGCACGAATGTATATGGCTGTATGACATCCGAAGTGGTTGTAGTTAATGCAACTCCGCCGCCGTTCTCAGTGAATCTCACAACTACAGGCGATCTTACTGGTAACTGCATAGGCGAAGCTCAGGTAGCTCCTACTGGTAGTTCAGGTCCATATTCTTACCTGTGGAGTACTGGTGAAACAACCTCTACAATTGGCAATCTTTGTGTTGGAAACTACCATGTAACCGTTTGGGATAACGCGGATACGATTACGACCAATTTTACCATTACGAATCCGTGTGCAAATTTTACCGGGAGTTTCACTACTACAGGAACAATCAACGGAAATTGCACCGGGACGATAACAGTTGCTGTTTCTGGAGGATTGCCAGGTTACCAATATTCATTAGATAATGGAGTTACATTTTCACCCCTTGCCACCTTTAACTCACTTTGTCCTGGAACATATGATTTCATTGGCATGGATGCAAATGGATGCATAATCGATCAACCAATTACGATTAGTGATTCCATCATTCTAATTAATCTTTTGGCGAATCTGACTTCAACAGACGATCTGACGAATAATTGCAGCGGTTCTGCTTCTGTTTCTCCTGGTGGAGGAATTGCTCCTTATACCATTGCATGGAGCAACGGATCTAATGGTGCTTCTGTTTCAAACCTGTGTGCGGGAATTTACTCGGTGACTATCTGGGATGCTGGAACAGATTCTACAACTGTAAATTTTGTCATTACAGATTCTGCTTCCACTTACAGCAACAATTCTTATCCGAACGGAACAATCAGTGATACTTTGTATACGGATTTGGTAATGAACTGTGTTATCGATTACAACACCGTCGATTCGGCAGCTTTGTACCAGGCGGTTTACAGTTCAAGCAGTCAAAGTTTGTATGTGACCTGGGCGATTTATTCCCCAACAGATACGGTTTATATCAATGACACACTTGCCTTCACTGGTAATCCGGGTTATTACAATTTGATGATTGCCATATATTGTCCAAACAAATCCGGAAATGATTTCTTTAAGATTGAAAGCGTGATCTATTTTGACGGATCAACAGTTTGGATGTCCACATTGAATGTCACTGAAAATGCCCTCAATAACATATCGATTTATCCGAATCCATTTACACATTCGATTTCGGTAGATAACAAAGACGGCGTCATCAAATCGATGAAACTGGTAGATTTGAACGGACGTGTTCTTTCAGAAATGCCTTCTGTGAATTCAGGAATGGTGAAACTGGATCAATTGGATGCCATTTCATCTGGAACCTATTTATTGATCCTTTCCGGAGAAAATTCTTCCGGGACTTATAAGGTAATTAAGTAAATTCTTTTGTGCCAAACGAAGGATCCCCACTTGTTTCATAAGTGGGGATTTTTATTGAAGGAAAATCACTAATTTTGGGCAAAATTCAATCTATGAAACACCTTTATTTGCTTGTTTTAACACTTATCGTTCTGACGAGTTCTCACCTAAGTACAGCACAAAACGTTACTACAGCAAACGCAACCAGTCAGTCAACCTGTGATGGAACAGCCAATTTTTCAGATTATTCTAGTTTCAGCTCGAACTGGACATGGACATGGGCATGGAACGATTCAACTGTTATCTCTTCAGGAGACACCATGATCACCGGCTTGTGTAGTTCCGGTTACATGCTGATATTGGATTCAATGGGAGTACAGATTTACGAAAACTTCACCATAACTAATCCTTGTTCACCTTTTACATATACCGCTTCCGTTACAAATTGTACTCCCTCAAATTGTGATGGTGCAATTTCTTTCACGCCAATTAATGGTACTGCTCCATACACTTATCAATGGTCAAACGGGGTCACCACCCAATCTCTATCTAATCTTTGTCCTGCTCTTTACGGTGTTAAATGCACGGATGCAGCCGGCTGTATCCTTTTTTACAACCCAGCAGTAGTAGATTCCACACAATTAACACCTATTGTTCCTCATTTAACCTCAGTAAATGATCTTACCAACAACAATTGCAACGGATCGGCTTCTCTATTACCAACTGGAGGAACAGCACCATATACTTATCAATGGGATATCGGTGTAACTACAAGTTTCGCAAATAATCTTTGTGCAGGAACCCATTCTGTCACTATCTGGGATGCTCTTTATAATGACACTACCATCAATTTTGTTATCCTAGACTGTGCTGGCTTTGTTTGGGGAGTTTCTCTAATAAACTGCACACCATATCCACAAGGTTCGTGTGATGGGGGAATTAATTTTACACCAATTGGTGGGACAGCACCTTACACCTATTTGTGGTCAAACGGTGATACAACCCAGAATTTAACGAATGCATGTCCTGGGCACTATTCAGTTTGGTGTACAGATGCTATCGGCTGTGCCAATGAACTTTCAAGTGGTGTTGGTCAGGATACGCTATATGCTTTATCAGCAAATCTGAATACTGCTGATGACTACATTTCAAATTGCTCAGGTTCTGCTTCCGTTTCACCAAGCGGAGGAAATACACCTTATGCTATACTATGGAGTAATGGTCAAATCAGTAATTCAATCTCAAATCTTTGTGCTGGAATTTACTCTGTAACAGTTTGGGATAATTTAAATGACTCAACAACTGTAGATTTTATCATTGCAGATTCTTCTTCCATTTATGGAAACAATCCCTATCCGAACGGTCTTATCAATGACACTTTGTATTCAAATCTAGTCACAAACTGTATCATCGATTACAACACAATTGACTCAGCTTCATTGTATCAAGCTGTTTATGATTCAATCAACCAGAACTTGTATGTTACTTGGGCCGTTTACACCCCAACGGATACAACATATATTCTTGACACACTTGGTTTGGCTGGAAGTCCAGGATATTATGCACTAACAATCTCTGTTTTCTGCCCGAACAAATCTGGAAATGATTTCTTCAAAATAAATGGTGTTCTTTACTTTAGTGGAACAAGCATTTCAACTCCGCTCCAACTCAAAGAAAATCCATTAGAATCCATTTCTATTTATCCAAATCCATTCAGTAATTCCATTTCTGTGGATAATAAAGATGGTGTGATTCTGTCAATGAAGTTGATTGATTTAAACGGAAGAGTGCTTTCGGAAATGCCTAATTTGAATTCAGGATTGATTGAATTGAACCAATTGGAATCTGTTTCTCATGGAACGTATTTGTTAATCCTTTCGGGAGAACGTATTTCTAAGACTTATAAAGTAATTAAGTAAGAACATCTTGCAACTTTTGAAACCCTTTCAGCTTTCGTTGAAGGGGTTTTTATTTTCTACGAAGCGTTGAAAGCTTGATTCCTTCCACTGAAAAAACAAGATATATGAATACCACGATCAACATGTTATTCATGAAAAACTTAATCAGGGAATGATCTCCATAAGGAATCTTAATCGACACAAAATAGATGAGAATACTCATTCCCAAGTAGAGGAAAAATTTGCGCAGGTTGTATTTAATCGGAAAGTGTTTTTGACCCCACAAATAGGAAACCACCATTTGAAATGCATAAACAATCAGTGTAGCCCAAGCACTTGCTTTATAACCATATTTGGGAATAAACAGGTAATTGATTCCTATCGTCAGAATTGCACCCATAATGGAAATGTACGCACCATATTTGGTTTGATTCGTGAGTTTATACCAGATACTTTGGTTGAAGTAAATTCCCAAAAAGACATTTGCCAACAACAAAATTGGCACAACATCTAGCCCTGCCCTAAAAACTTTGCTGGTAATAAAGTATTGGAAAATATCCAGATTCAGTGAGACGAGTAAAAAGACCAAGCAAACAGCAGCCACAAAATAATTCATCAATTTGACATACAATTTATTGCGGTCCTGATTCTTCATTTGGTTAAAGAAAAAGGGTTCGGCTGCATAACGGTATGCTTGTAATAAAATCGTTACTAGCATGGCTAGTTTGTAGCAAGCACTATAAATACCAATTTCTGCATCCGCCATTTTTGCAGTAAAGCCATTGGCGGGATCGTAAAGCATTTGCTTCAACATGATTCGGTCAATGGTTTCATTGATTATTCCTGCAAATCCTGCAATTACAATCGGAATGGCATAAACACTCATCTTCCTGAATAATACAGCGTCAAATTTGAAGCTTATTGCTGTGAAGTCTTTGTAAAGCATCACGGGTTTGACCAAGCTTGAGAGCAGATTTGCAATCAAAATATAAATCACTCCTGAGCTTGGATCTTGCTTATCGAAGAAGCAGCTCAACAAAACAAGATTCAATAAGATATTTACGCCAATCGCCGAAAATTGGATGAGTGCAAACTTTTTGGCGTTTTCTTCCGCTCTGAGTTTTGCTAGGGGTAAGCTGGATGTTGCGTCAATTACTACAATTGCACACATCATTACGATATACTCCGGGTTTTCATGAAACAGCATCTTATCAGCTATTCCGTTATCGAAAAAACAGATTCCTATGAAAAAGAGCAGATTTAAAAGAATAACCGTCAAAAAACTATTCCGGAAAACCTGTTCCCGATTTTCACTATCCTGAATGAAACGGAAATAAGATGTTTCCATTCCAAAGGTAAGCAACACCATCAAAAAAGCTACGAAGGCATATAACTGAGAAACAACACCATATACATCCGGATTGTCTTCAAAAATCCAAACGTAGAATGGTACCAATAAGTAGTTTAGAGTTCTCCCAAGAATACTTGACAACCCATAAACAGCAGTTTGCCCTAATAGTTTTTTAAGTGGATTCAATTATGCTCTGAAGTTAGGTTTTCTTTTTTCGATAAATGCTCCCGTACCTTCTTTGAAATCAGCAGTTCCGAAACATTTGCCAAATTCCTCTACTTCCGTATCAAATCCTTTTTGTCCACCTTCCGAATACAAAGCATTTACAGCACGAATCGCAGAAGCAATAGCTGTACCTGAGTTTTTCAAAATCTTAGCTGCCAATTCGTTTGCCAAATCCATTATTTCTTCTGGCTCACAAACATGGTTTACCAATCCCCAATTTTTTGCTTCTTCTGCAGAAATCATTCCAGCTGTAAAAATTAGTTCATTCGCTTTTCCACGTCCAACCAATTGAGCCAAACGCTGCGTTCCACCATAACCAGGAATTACTCCTAAGGAAACTTCTGGAAGACCCATTTTTGCATTTGCAGAAGCGATGCGGATGTGTGATGCCATTGCTAATTCCAATCCCCCACCCAATGCAAATCCGTTTACTGCAGCGATAACTGGAGTGGTCATGTTCTCAATAAAGGAAAACAACAACTGCTGTCCTTGAGCAGCCAACTCGCGACCTTTTTCTACTGAAAAATCTGCAAACTCTTTGATGTCAGCACCAGCAACAAACGCTTTTTCACCAGAACCAGTAAGGATTACCACACCTGTTTCAGCATCTTGATTTGCTGCATTTAATGCATCATTCAGCTCGGTAATCGTTTGCTTATTCAATGCGTTTAATTGATTCGGGCGATTGATTGTAATTGTTTGGGTATGTCCGTTTTGGGACACCAAGATATTTTCGTATGTCATTTTAAAGTCTTTTTGTAAAGTTATTCACTTATTTTCGAATTGGTGCTTTTTTGATGTAATTCCGCAATATTACGTCATCGGCTGACAATTACAAAAAATCTGGGCTATTTCGATAAACAGATCTCGAGCTCTTGGATTTAGAAAATAATAGTGATCATTCGACCAATCATCATACCTTTCAAAGACTACTCCAGCATTAATAAGTTCATTCAGATGCTGACTAATTGTAGAACGTGAAAGTTTCGTCAATCGAACAAATTCCCTACATTTTCCTCGTGGATAATGATTTAGATATTCAACGATTGAAATTCGAGCTGGATGTCCTAATGCTTTAGTATAACCTGCGTAATCAAGCTGTATTCTTGTATATTGTTCCTTTTTTGTTGATCCCATGTTTTCCGTTTCTTATTTAATTTAGAAAAAAATGTGATTTATAAAAAGTGGTTTTCAACAAAAATGAAAAATATTTTTTGACGTAATTCCGCAATATTACGTCATTCAATTCTTTCGCAACTTCTTATACAGTTTAATCCCCAACATCAACGCAATCCCAACTCCAAAGAATCCAATCACTCCGCCAAGCCATCCCAAACTCGTTTTCATAATCACCAGAAAAACAATCGCAACCAAGAGCAAAGTTGCCACTTCATTCCAAATACGCAAATGACCCGAAGTCCATTTGGAAGAACCATTTTTCAAGCGATTCATGATTCCTTGAGAAATAAAATGATACACCAACAAAATTGCAACGAAGGTTAGCTTGATATGCATCCAAGGCATTTTTAATAATCCAGGATTAGCAATGAGCATCAATGTTCCAAAAACAACTGTAAGGATCATTGCGGGAGTTGTGATGATCACCCACAACCGATTTTGCATAATATTAAACTGTGCTTGCAAAATTCGCTTTTCTTCATCAGGCTTTGTGTTTGCTTCTGTATGATAAATAAATAATCTAACCATATAAAATAGTCCAGCAAACCAACTCACCACGAAAATGATGTGAAGTGCTTTCCAAACGGCATAATTTTCAAGCAAAAATTCCATTACTACAAAGTTAAAAAAGAAACGGGAACACAAATTGTGTTCCCGTTCTCAAATAAATTTATTCGTTCAAATTAAACTTTCATTCCTTTTACAACGCGGTCTTTTCGTTTTGTTTTTTGAAGTTTCTTGATACGAACTTGCAAAAACGCACTGCTTCCACCTGATGAAATAGTATATGTTTCATTTCCATATTCCATCGTTCCACCATTATTTTTCCAATCAGCTACCAAGTAGTATTTTCCACTTGTTTGAGTAACGCGAGTAGCAAACTTAATGACTTTACCCGATCCGATTTCAAAACGAACAATCACTTCATTGTTTGGTCCAATCTTTTCGAAAATACCTCTAGTATTCGTAGGAATAATAACACGGTTTTGAGTTTTAGATGAATTAACCACCAATTCTCCAGATGTTCCTGTTCCTTGGTTCCCAGAAGATTGATTTTTTTCCAAAATAATATTCGAAGAAGTATAAAACTGAACCTTCGTCATGTTTTCTGGCGTTAAATCAAAATCTTGTTTTACCTGATCCGTGTAAGGTATTTTTTGAGCACAACTTGCAACTAGGAAAGTTAAAACCGCAAAAGCAAAAATTCGTTTCATGTTTTATTATTTTATCAATCTGTGACACCAAAAATAACGCCACTTTTTTTAATTTCTATAACAAATATACTCTTTTTTAATCCTCCGCATTTCTATGTAGAGGAAACAAAAGTGGTCTGCTGGGTGTTGCATCATTGACAAAGGGAGCTGTTTGTAAATTCAACATGTATTCTCCATCCATCACTTCGTCAGCAACAAAAACAAGTTCTGTAATTGTGCGGTCAAAACGCTCTTGATTGGGAACACCCCAAAATCCATGATGAAAACCCAAGATTCCACCATCTTTTTCACGATCAACTGAAGGTGTATCAATCAACAAGTGAAGCACTCCTAATTCATCCAACAAAGGCAAAATATCTACATCACAATACGCTGGATTCGTATCAGAATAATTCAAATTCATTTTCCCCAAATCATTCGGAAGTGTACGAATAATAAGCGCTTCGACCTGAAATCCACTAACTAGTTCCGAGAGTACTTTTGCGGTAATCACTCTATCAATAGATCCATCCTCATTCATGCGAATTTCTGGTGAAACAGTAACTAACAATGATCTATACAACAACTTGTCAATAACGCCATTTACAGAATGTACATCTGGGGTAATATGTCCCAAGCACTCCGTGTGAGTTCCATGACTATGAGGATTAAATTGAATAGAGCGAAAATTCACGCTCCCGCCTTCAGCAACTGCACCCACCCAACCATTCTCGCGAACGGGTTCAATAACTGGAGCTGAAACGTACCAGGCTCGCACATTGTCTTCACTTCCTTCTAATGGAAGAGAACAATCTATTCCTTCATTAACCAATATGTAACTTCCGTCACCAAGAAATAACTGCATAAAATTTTAAGGTAATTTTGCGATAATTCGCTTGTACTCAGAAGTAAAATCATTTACTCCTTGACAAGCCATTTCAATTTTGTAATTTTTGAATGCTTCAATGCGATTTTCTGGATTTGGATGTGTGCTTAAAAATTGGGGTTGACGAGAACCTCCAGCTGCAGCAATTTTTTCAAAGAATCCTGCTCCACCATCCGCTTGATAAACTGTTGGACACAAGTAAGTCACTGAGGCTTTGTCAGCTTCTGATTCATGATTACGAGAAAATTTCAAACCAACCAATCCCGCAGTAATTTGTGCCAATTGTTGCTGATTCCCCGCAATGATTGAAAGTAGTGTCTGAACTCCGTACATCTGCGTCATTTGACGAGTAGAATGACGTAAGTCTGCATGTGCAATTTCATGTCCCAAAACTCCAGCCAATTGAGCTTCATTATCTAAATACTTCATGATTCCTGTATAAACATAGATATATCCACCAGGCGTACAAAAAGCATTCAACGTGCTGTCATCATGAATGATACGCAACCTCCAAGCAAACTCACTCTTATATTTTACCTGACCAGAATTCAAAATCGTATTTCGAATCTTGTACAAGTATTGATAAATCTCTTTATTTGATGCGGAATCTAAAAGTGGGTACTCTTTTGGATTTCCATCGATTTCTGCAGCTACTTGTGCCCCAAGCTGACGATCTTGATCTACTGGAAAAAGATTAATTTTTGAGGCCAGGTTTTTAGATCCATTACAATTTACTAAAGCAGTTGCTGAAGCAATTAAGAATACAGAAAAAACAATTATTCTCTTCATAGATTGACATTTTTACAAAAATAGACTAATTCCCAAAACTTTGGTCCCAAAGAACTTTTTTCCTTTCGATTATTTAAACAAACTAACAACTGGTGATTTTCCACTTCTTGATTAACTTTACATAGTGGATGATAAAAAAATGGATATTGGATTAAAACTGAAAACACTTCCTGAAAAACCAGGCGTGTACCAGTATTTCGATAAAAATGGAACCATTTTGTATGTTGGGAAAGCAAAAAACCTAAAAAAACGGGTTTCCTCCTATTTCAATAAAAATCACGATCACGCAAAAACGCAAATTCTTGTTCGGAAAATTGCTGATATTCAATACATCGTCGTTGATACGGAAATGGATGCTTTGTTGTTGGAAAATAACCTCATCAAGAAATACCTTCCAAAATACAATATTCAATTAAAAGACGACAAAACCTATCCCTGGATTTGTATCAAAAAAGAACCTTTTCCTCGCGTATTCTCAACGCGGTTACTTGTAAAAGACGGCTCTAAATACTTTGGTCCATATCCGAGTGGAAGAATCATGCATGCATTGCTGGATTTGATTCGAGATTTGTTTCCCTTGAGAACTTGCGCACTCGATTTAGCTACAAACAAAATTGAAAAAGGAAATTACAAAGTGTGCTTAGAGTACCACATTGGAAAATGCAAAGGTCCTTGTGAGGAGAAGCAAACGGCACAAGTTTACAATGGAATGATTGACCAAATTGAAGGAATTTTGAAAGGGAATATTTATACTGTTATTCAGAATTTAAAACAATTAATGCTACAAGCTTCCGCTGATTTCAGATTTGAAGAGGCGCACGATATAAAAACCCGGATTGAGTTACTTGAAAAGTATAAAGCGAAATCTACCGTTGTTTCCCCTACTATTCATCAGGTCGACGTTGTCTCAATGGTGGAAGATAACGACACCGTTTTTGTGAATTACTTAGTCATCAATCATGGAGCAATTATTCACGGAATAACGGTTGAAGTAAAGCGAAAATTAGACGAAACACAGCAAGACATTATCACTTTTGTGCTTCCTGAATTGCGGGAGCGATTTCAAAGCAATGCG
Organism: Fluviicola taffensis DSM 16823; assembly: GCF_000194605.1. Taxonomy (NCBI): domain Bacteria; kingdom Pseudomonadati; phylum Bacteroidota; class Flavobacteriia; order Flavobacteriales; family Crocinitomicaceae; genus Fluviicola; species Fluviicola taffensis. The sequence goes on along the minus strand of NC_015321.1, from coordinate 1,792,025 downwards.
ACTGAAATTTTAGTGGAAGCAGACGTAGATTGGGAGATGGAAGGCGTTCGTTTCTTTGCCCCGCAGCGAGGAGATAAAAAAGCATTGATTGACCTATCCTTGCGAAATGCGAAGTTTTACCGATTGGAAAAAATCAAACAAGAGAAAATAAAAGATCCTGAAAAACACACCAATCGCATTTTGGAAACCATGAAAACTGATCTGCGTTTGAAAGAACTACCCGCTCACATTGAATGTTTCGATAACTCGAATATTCAAGGAACGAATCCGGTTTCTGCCTGTGTCGTTTTCAAAGACGCGAAACCGAGTAAGAAAGATTACCGCCACTTCAATGTTCAAACGGTTGAAGGCCCGGATGATTTTGCAACCATGCGTGAAGCTGTTTACAGAAGATATCGTCGGCTTTTGGAAGAAGAACAGCCTTTGCCACAATTAATCATTATTGATGGTGGCAAAGGACAATTGAGCGCAGCATTAGAAGCTTTGGAGAAATTAGATTTACGTGGGAAAATTGCCATCATCGGCATCGCAAAACGCCTGGAAGAATTATTTTATCCGGGAGATAGTTTGCCTCTGTATCTCGATAAGCGTTCTGAAACATTGAAAGTGATTCAGCATCTACGCAACGAAGCCCACCGTTTTGGAATTACCCATCACCGAAATCGTAGAAGTAAAAGCGCACTGAGCAATGAACTGGAAGAAATTCCAGGAATCGGAGAGAAAACGGTTCAGGATTTAATCAAAGCTTTCAAATCCGTGAAACGTGTGAAAGAACAAAGTGAAGAAAGTTTGGCGGCTATTGTTGGAAAAGCAAAAGCGCAAATCATTCGTTCGTTCTTCAACAGCAATAGCTAATAGAGTAAGTACGCTAGTAAAAAAAACAATCCTAAAACCCCAACAACTATTGATCCAGCAATAATCGTAAACAAGGCAAAGAATTTTGTTAATCTTCGTTTTTTATACTTTTCTGGATGTTTTTTTACTGAAACCAATGCAATAATTCCAAGGATTAATCCAATAAATGCAAACCCTCCAACTCCAAAAATGAAAAAAATATTTACCATCATTAGCCCAATACATGCAACACCAAGTGTTAATACTCCCATTATTGCCCAAGTCAAAGGGTGAATTTTTGGCTCTTCATCCTCCATATCCCATCTATCATCAGGTCTTGGATTTAGTTTATCTGCGATTTTTTCTAATTTTTTTTCAAGGAGTTTTTTTAGGATTCTCGGTTTCTCTTGCTTTTTTACTGGTTCTTGTTGCTCAATTGATTCAATAACAGGTCGGATTTCTTGAGCTGATTCATTCGAAATAACTTGAATGGTGTCTTTTTGAGATCCTGTTTCAGCGGGCGATATTTCTTCTGATGAGACTATTTTTTCTGAAGAATTTGTTTCTGCTGTTCGGTGTTTCTGATTCCATTCTATGTAATACCCTTTTCCAAAATGGCGTTTTGTAACCGTACAAGAACAAAAAACAACTGCAATGGAAAATAATAGAATGAAGAGTTTAGTTAGATCTTTCATAGCTTAAATTTTTGTAAAGGAATAAATACTCCTAAAAAGAGTTGTTGCGATATTCCGTACACGTTATTTAGAATGTATGGGTTTTAACTTTGAGCGAAGAGGAACTATTGGTCATTTTTGGGTGGAATACATGAATTTGGATGGAAAAAAGTAAAATTCGGGCTTGCATTGTAATGCTGTTTTTTCTTATATTCAAGAGTCTAAAGGTCTAAAAATTGAATTTTACAACTATTCATCATCAAATTGCACTTACTTTTTTAAGTGGCATCGGAAGTCGAAGAGCTCGGGTAATCGTCTCTCATTTCAACGATTTAGAAGCATTTTTTTCAGAGAAAAGGTTAAATCTTTCCAAAATTCCAGGGATTCCAGCTGATTTCGTGTCATTAAAATTGAGATTAAATGCTTTAATGGAAGCTGATAAAGTTCTCCACGAACTGGAACGCATTGGAGGAACAACTTTGTTTTTCACCGAAAAGGAATATCCTAGAAGGCTCAAACAATGCAGCGATGCCCCACTTTTGATTTACAGCAAAGGAAACATTGATTGGAATCCTCCAAAAATAATTTCCGTCGTAGGAACCCGCCATGCAACAGATTATGGGAAAGCCCTGACTCAAGAATTAATTGATGGTTTAGCTGCACATCATGTAACAGTTGTAAGCGGAATGGCTTATGGAATTGATGTTTTTGCACATCAAGAAGCGCTAAAAAAGGGTTTGCCAACTTGGGGGGTTTTGGGTCATGGCTTGGCGAAAATGTATCCAAGTGAACACCGGAAAATTGCAGAAAGAATGTTGGAAAACGGAGGGTTAATTAGTGAATTTATTCCCTCACAAAAACCAGAGCCCGCTCATTTTCCAATGCGCAACAGAATAGTCGCTGGATTAAGTGATGCAACAATCGTAATAGAAAGTGGTGAAAAAGGCGGATCATTGATAACAGCCAGTTTGGCTGCCGATTATAACCGAGATGTCTTTGCGTATCCTGGCGACATTCATCGTCCATTTTCTAAAGGTTGTTTGAATCTCATTCGAAAAAACCAAGCTGCATTGACGCGCAACTCGGAAGATATTATAGAAGCCATGAATTGGCACTTGAAAGAAAAAAATCCAGTTCAGCAGCGTTCATTATTCATTGAATTAAATCCAAGAGAAGAAAAAATTGTTTCCGTGATGCAAACCAAAACAGAACTAACATTGGATACCATTGGTTATTTATCATCACTAACGGTCAGCGAGGTTTCAAGCGATTTGTTGAGTTTGGAATTCAAGGGTTTAGTCCGTTCACTTCCAGGTAGACGTTTTCAACTAATAACCTGAGTTCGATTTAAAAGGAATAGCCCAGCCATTCCTTCACTGTTTTTATTAAAGTATAAGAATATACAGACATTCTAAACAAAATTTTAAATCGAACTCAGCTTAATACATTAATAAACAAGTCTAATTGCTGTTAAATTTCTATTTTAGGGCCATAAACTAGAAAAATGAGAAAACATCTTTTATTTGGAGCCTTGGCTTTAAGTACCCAAATTACATTTGCTCAAACAGTAACAAATGCCCCAGAGAGTAAATACGAATTCACGAAAGTCGTACAATTAGATGCTACACCTGTAGAAAGTCAAGGAATGACTGGAACTTGTTGGAGCTTCTCCTCTTTATCTTTCTTTGAAAGTGAATTGATTCGGTTAGGACACAAAAATCCTGCAGAATTATCTGAAATGTATATCGTTCGTAAAGCGTATGAAGCAAAGGCCGATCGTTTCATCCGTATGGATGGAAAAATCAACTTTTCTGAAGGTGGTGCATTTCACGATATTCCTTATGTGATTAAACGTTATGGAATTGTTCCAAGAAGCGTTTACACCGGATTGACGAATGGGAAAACAACTTACAACCACGAAGAATTGTTCGCTGTATTGAATAGTTTTATGCAAACAGTTCTTGCAGAAGTTCAAAAAGGAAAAGGAATTGGAACAGAATGGAAAAAAGCATTTTCTTCTCTTCTAGATGCTTATTTGGGACCAGATATTACCGAATTTACTTTAGACGGTAAAAAGTATACTCCTGTTAGCTATGCAGCATCACTAGGTTTAAAAATGAACGATTATGTATCCATCACTTCATTTAGCAATGATCCATTTTACGAATCTTGTGAAATTGCAATTCCAGACAACTGGGCTTGGGGAGATAGTTACAATGTTCCATTAGAAGATTTAGTTTCGGTAGCCGAGAATGCATTGAAAAATGGATATACTTTGGCTTGGGGAGCAGACGTTTCTGAGAAAGGATTTAACTTCCGTCAAGGAATTGCTATTTACCCAGAAGATGAGTCAACGATTCAAATTCGTGGAAAAGACAATAAATCTTTCAATGATGCTGGAGCAGCAAAAACATCGAATGCGTTTTTAGAACCTGTGAAAGAATTGGTGATTACTCAAGAGAAAAGACAAGAAGAGTACGATGGGAAAACAACAACAGATGATCATGGAATGCACATCGTTGGACTTTACAAAGATCAAAATGGAACACGTTATTTTCTAGTAAAGAACTCATGGGGAACAGACAATTTACCACAAGGATTTTTGTATGTATCTGAGAACTATTTTCGCATGAAAACCATCAATATTTACTTAGATAAAAACGGTTTAGCAAAAGAGCTAAAAAATAAACTAAAAATCTAATTAAACTTTTGGAAGTAAAATCTTTTTTTGTTAGGTTTGCAACTTACCGCAATTTAAAATAACATGGAAAGACTAACACCCGCAGAAGAAAAAGTCATGTTACGCCTTTGGAAACTCGAAAAATCAACAGTTAAAGAAATTGTTGATTTGTATCCAAATCCCAAACCAGCGTACAATACTGTTTCAACAATTGTAAGAATTTTAGAACGTAAAAAATTCATCAAACACAAGCCAATGGGAAGAGGGTACATCTACCTTCCGAAAATTAGCCGTGATCAGTACCGCGATTATTTAGCGGATTACATTTTGAAGGATTACTTTGATGGAAGCAGAAACGAAATCGTTTCATTCTACAACAGTACTGCTTCTTTGAGTGAGATTTTATAAGAATAATTGAATTAAAAAGTAACCTCGGTCCCGTATTTCGGAATCGAGGTTTTTTATTGATTTAGGATTCATGTATGAGAGTATTTTTTATTCCTTGAAGGAATGAATCAGCTACAAAGCTTCTGAATTTGGTTGCATGTTCGCGATATTGCGAACAGCCCTTTAAATTTCTACATTTCAGCGTGTTTTTGAGTTGCCTATTCAAGAATCAATCGAGTCAAAAACTTAGATCCGTTTTGCGTAACCTCTACCAAATAACATCCAGATTTCAAATCCGTGCTCAATTGTACTTCGCTTTCTGAAGAACCATCAGACAATTCTTTTTGGAAAACCAATTTTCCTTGCATGTCGCTAATCAGTAATTGAGAAGTTGAATTTGGCAAGCCAGAAATTGTGATTATTCCACCTTTTTGAGAAGGATTAGGATAAATTCCAATTCCAGACAATTCACTATCAGAAATTCCCAAAACACCATCAATTACAAAATTGTCGACATAGAAATTATTCGAATAGTTGGAAGCCACGAACTCAAACTTGAACCTTGTTTTGTTGTCTGTTGAAATTCCAGTAAAAGGAAAAGAAATCGTTCTCCATTGATTTTGAGCAGGAATAAAATTGGCGTTTTGAGGGACAAAAGCTGTAATTAATGCTGTATCTGCAATTGTTTTTTTCAAAACCCAGGTTTTTCCGCAGTCTCGTGAATAATATACTTTCAATACTTCGGTTGCCGCAGAATCAGGAATAACTGCTGAACCGTATGCATAATCGAATGAAATGGTTATTGACGTTGAATTGGATAAGTCAAAAGCTGGTGAAATAAGATTGTCCTTACTTAATTGTGTTTGAAGGATAGACGTCGAATAACAAAGATTTGTAGTATCTGGTTCATACCGATTCCCCAATAAAAAGCATCCTGAATTTTGAGTTCCATGATTTCCAATTCGTTGGAAATACCCATTGTCTTCATTGAGATTCTGACTCAACCAAAAATCTCCCGAAACATTAAAGTCTTGAACCATTGGTCCAATAAAATCAGGCCAGCTATCACTCGCATAAACTATGGAAGAATGACTCGTGGTACTTGAACCGTTGGCATTAGTTGCAGTTAAAGTTACGTCGTAAAACCCTGGGCTTCCATAATTCACTGTTGGATTTGAAAGTGTTGAACTTGCAGGTACTGCTCCTGAAAATGACCATAAATAAGTAGTTCCTGCAGGCTGCCCATTTTGAATATTAAAGGAAACATTGTTTCCAGAACAAATCAATGCCTGATAAAGTGGGACACCGCCAGAAGTATTAGTTTGAAAAGAAAAATCAGAGCTTGGAGGCACAATTGAACTTATTACAGAGCCAGGACCTGTTCCTGTAGCCACTAAATTTGAAGCCGACCATAAGTGGGCTCTGCCATAAATTGGGCTTTCAGCCACACTGCGCATTAAGGCAACTTGACCTTTCGTGAACATCCGACTGCAATAATTAGCCGCTAAAAAATTTTGCTCCATGTCTGGAACATCATATCCCCAATAGTTGAAACTTTCTGAATATAGTGAATCATTACAAGTGTTTAAATTATTAAAGCAAGAATATGCTTCTGAAGTATGCGGTGTGTCTTCAATTCCATCAGAATAACCACAATCATTGGTGCCAAAAGGAGCATTTGTGTTTTCCATCAAATGATACAACCCAAAAAAATGCCCCATTTCATGAGTCAAAAAATGAATCATTTGACTATTTCCAGTTCCTATTGACCCTAAATAACTATTCAACATCATAATTCCATCTGCGCATGGGTCTGGGCCAAGAGATAACGGATTGTGGGTTAATCCGCTAATTGGCTCTTCAAAACTTCTAACTACCCAAATATTGATGTATTTCGAAGGATCCCACCCATATATTTTAGAGTTTTCCTTTGCTCCAGTTGTTAAAGGAGTTAAAATTCGAGTTATTCCGTTTGTTGGATTTCCATTTGGATCAATCGTTGCAAGCCTAAATTCAAAATTGACTTTGCCAATAAGTGTGTCAAAAGGACTTACAACAGATATCGTATCTGCATTCAACTTTTGAAAATCTGCATTTAAGTATGTCATTGCTTCATAAATCTGTGCTTCACTGATATTCTCGGACCCATTTTGATGAAGCACATGAAACACAACCGGGAAAATTTTCAGATCCGTGGATTTCTGAGAATGTGTTAAAAGTGACTTAATCTGTTTAAGTGATTCGGTAGTTGGATTTGGGTGGTTGCAATTCAAATGGATTTCTTGTCCAAAAGCATTCATTGAAACCAATATTCCCAATGCACAAGTGAAAAGAAGTGATTTCATGTTCGCAGTGTTAAAGTTTTGGCAAGCTAGGTCAAATTTTCGAATCAATTAGTAATTATTGATTTAAGCGGGTAAATTGTTGAGGGAAGGAAATTAGTGATCCTCAATCCATCGCAAATAACAAGTTCATCAACTGAGTGTTTATATAATAGTTTGATTTACCAAGTTTATGTTTGATTAATAAACCATCCTCTGCTAGTTGATTCAAATAGCTTGAAGCCGTAACCCTGCTAATACTCAAATCGGTCATCAAGAATTCAATTTTCGTATACGGTTGTTTGAATAAGTGATTTAGTAATTCTTGACTGTAAAATTTGTAATTATCTCTTAACTGAACTTTCACTTTTTGCATTAATTCTTTAATGCTCACAATTAAGGTGATTGTATTCTTTGCCACTTGTTCTACTGAATCAATCATAAATAAAATCCATTCCTCCCAATTCTCTATTTCTCGTACTTCTTGAAGGAGTCTATAGTAATCATTTTTGTGTTTGATAATATATCTGCTGAGATATAATATCGGTAGATCAAGCAATCCATTTAAAACCAAATACAGAATGTTAATTATACGTCCTGTCCTCCCATTTCCATCATAAAATGGATGAATACTTTCAAATTGAAAATGGATTACTGCCATTTTAATAATCGGATCGATATCGGATTGCTGTTGATCATTGATATAAATCTCTAAGTTGGTCATCAAATTTTTAATAACTTCAGCATGCTGAGGCGGTTCATAAACAATTTCACCTGTTTTTTGATTTTTCAGACTTGTTCCAGGTTGTTTTCTTAAGCCGGCATTGTTTTGTTCAAGCACTTCCTGAATCTCTAGAATCGAATTAACGGTTAATAATTCTGTTTTCTTTACAATGGCAAATCCTTTTTTGAGTGCTGCAATATAGTTTTGAACCTCTTTACTTTGAGCAGAGATTGCTTCCCCAACCTCCAATGAACTTTTATATAACTCATCATGAGTGGTAACGATGTTTTCTATTTCTGAACTGTCTTTGGCTTCTTGTAATGCTAATGTATTGATCAAGATTTCCTGTTGGGGAATACTCTGAGCAATTCCTTTTAATTCAGCAAGTGCACGATGCGCGCCTGTTAACTTTTTTAATATTGCTTTTGTTTCTAAATCAATTGTGTGAGGCAAATTTGTTGGATGCCAATTTGTTATCATAATATTGAGTGTTTTATATAAAGATATCTTCATTTTCTTTACACGAAACAAAAACGTGTAAAGATTTTCCTGTTTTCTTTACATGAAACAAAAACGTGTAAAGATTTTCCTGTTTTCTTTACACGAAACAAAAACGCATATTGTTTTTCAAATTTACTATGCGCAATAGATCAATTTATGATCTCCCCCAATCGCTCAAATGCCTGATCCATATTCATTACATTGCTGTAGAGCATGCGCAAACGATCGTTCTTCTCGCTCATTTTGCAATCTTTAGGGTTTGTCTGAACGTACTTCAATACCCGTGTAAACATGGGTGAATCATAGTACTTGGATTGAGAACTTGCCACAAAATAACCAATCATTGATCCTTGTTTGATGACCAATTTTTCGAAGCCGATTTCCTGTGCCAACCAACGCAATTCAAAGGAACGCAACAATTCTTTCACCACACGCGGTAACGGACCAAAACGATCAATCAACTGTTGTTTGTATCCTTCTATTTCTTCTTTGGTGTTTAAATTGTCTAAATCTTGGTAAATACTCAAACGCTCTGAAACATTGTTGATGTAATCTTCAGTGATGCGTAACTCGAAATCTGTTTCCAAAACACAGTCTTTTACGTAGTGAGCACCCATTGATTCGGTATTTCGGTCGTCATACAAATCTTTGAATTCTTCTTCTTTCAATTCATCCATCGCTTCGTTCAAGATTTTCTGATACATCTCAAACCCAATTTCAGAGATGAATCCGCTTTGCTCACCACCCAATAAATTTCCTGCTCCGCGAATGTCTAAATCTTTCATCGCAATGTTGAATCCAGAACCCAAATCGGAGAACTGAACCAATGCTTCCAAGCGCTTGCGTGCTTCAGAAGTCAATAAACTGATGGGTTGTGAAATGAGGTAACAGAATCCTTTTTTATTGGAGCGACCCACGCGACCGCGCAATTGGTGTAAATCGCTTAAACCGAACATGTGGGAATCGTTGATGATAATCGTATTCGCATTCGAAATATCAATTCCCGATTCAATAATGGTAGTGGCTATCAAAACATCGTATTCCCCTTGAATGAAATCCATCATCACTTTTTCTAACTGCTTTCCGTCCATTTGTCCGTGACCAATTGCCACACGAACTCCTGGACACAACCGTGAAATCATTCCAGCAATCTCTTTGATGTTTGCTAGACGGTTGTTGACAAAATACACTTGTCCACCGCGACTTACCTCATACGAAATTGCATCGCGGATAGCTTCTTCATTGAAGGTGATCACTTCTGTTAGAACTGGCTGACGATTAGGTGGCGGTGTATTGATGATACTCAAATCACGTGCACCCATCAATGAAAATTGAAGTGTCCTTGGAATTGGTGTTGCCGTTAAGGTAAGTGTGTCGACAGTTGTTTTGAGGGTTTTCAATTTGTCTTTTACAGCCACCCCAAATTTTTGTTCTTCGTCGATAATGATTAAACCCAAATCTTTGAATTTCACTTTATCACTGACAATTTTGTGTGTTCCCACCAAAATATCCACCTCACCACTTTCCACTTTTTTCAACGTAGCCGTAATTTCCTTCGCCGATTTAAACCGATTGATGTAATCTACATTCGCGGGAAAATTCTTGAAACGTTCTTTGAAACTCCGCGCATGTTGATGACTTAAAATCGTTGTGGGAACCAGAACTGCAACCTGTTTGCTGTCAGCAACCGCTTTGAAAGCCGCACGCATAGCAATTTCCGTTTTTCCAAAACCAACGTCTCCACAAACCAAGCGATCCATCGGAGTCTCTTTTTCCATGTCTTCCTTTACCGCTTGTGTTGCTTTTAACTGATCTGGAGTGTCCTCGTACATGAAGGATGCTTCCAATTCGTTTTGCAAGTAAGTATCAGGAGAAAACGCAAATCCTGGTTGACTTTTGCGTTTTGCATATAATTGAATCAAATCGAAGGCCAATTCTTTGATGCGCTTTTTGGTTTTTTGCTTCAAAGTAGCCCAAGCCTGAGTTCCCAATTTATTCATCTTCGGCGCAGCGCCGTCTTTTCCTGTAAACTTCGAAATGCGGTGAAGCGAGTGAATACTCACATACAACACATCGCCATCTCGATAAACCAGACGAATAGCTTCCTGCTGTTTCCCACTTACATCAATGGTTTGCAAGCCTGAAAATTGGCCAACCCCATGATCGATATGCGTTACATAATCTCCTTTTTGGAGGTTGTAAATTTCCTTTAATGTCAGTGCTTGTTTCGCTTGGCGGAATCCTTCTTTCAGCTTAAATCGGTGATAGCGCTCAAAAATTTGATGATCTGTGTAACAAACCAACTTCAAACTTGGAATGATGAATCCTTCGTGAAGTGCACTATTCATCGGTTCAAATTCCACTTCCGCGCCAATGTCTTCAAAAATTTGGTACAAGCGTTCGATTTGTTTGGGTTGATTGGAAAAAATCATATTTGTAGCGCCTGCTTTTCTACGGGCTAGCAAATCTTCTTTCAACAAATCGAAATCTTTATTAAATGTCGGCTGATGAAGTGTTTCAAATGTAATTGTTTCGGAAGCTTTGAAAGTGTATTCAGGTCCAATTTCCACAATCGAGTGCACTGGCAATTGTTCCTTCCAATCAGAAGGATGCATATACAATTCGCTTGGCAAACTGTGTTTAATTGTATTCTTCGGCAAAGAGTCATAAACCTTTACAGCCTTTTCATAATCTTTTTCCAAAGCCGCTTTCACCAAATCATTCGAAGCCAACCAAATGGTTGTTTGTTTCCCAATGAATTCCAAAAACGTTCCATTTCCATTCAAAACCAATTGGCGTTGTACGTTCGGAACTACTGAAAAATGTGTATGCGTATTAATCGATAATTGTGAAACGGGATCAAATGTTCGAATCGAATCTACCTCGTCACCAAAAAACTCTACGCGGAAAGGTTGATCGTTAGAAAACGAGAAAATATCTACAATTCCCCCACGAATAGAAAACTGACCTGGCTCATAGACAAAATCTACACGTTCGAATCCATATTCCAACAACAACTCATTGAAAAAGTCAATCGAATAGGTTTTGCCTCGCTCCACACGCATGGTGTTTTCTGAAAGTCGTTTCTGCGTTGGAACGCGCTCAAATAGGGCTTGTGGATAGGTAACCACCCACGTATTTTTTCCAGTATTTATTTTTTCCAATACTTCAGCTCGAGCAACCACATTTGCATTATCGGTTTCCTCTAGCTGGTAAGGCGTTCGGTAAGAAGCTGGGTAAAAATAGATGTGTTTATTGTCTGGAAGCAGTTGTTCTAAATCGTTCAAAAAGTATGCGGCAGATTCCTTGTCCTCCAATACAAATAAATGATTTCCGGGAACTTGTTCACACACCGAAGCCACTGCGATTGACTTAGAAGAACCAATTAATCCTTTCCAGTGAATGCGGATTTCCGCTTGTTGCAATAAGTTTGCAGTTTCATCGAGTCCTTTGAGCTTTTTGAAAAGTTGTAAAAATTGTGTCTGTTCCATGGCATTTTTCGAATAAACAGTTTAGGGGGAACAGCGTACTGTACCCCCTTGTAAATGTTGGTGCAAAGATCGTGATTTTTCTGAAATTTCAAATTGATAAATCCAAATTCATTTTGAAAAAATTTGGGAAAACAAAAGCAAGTTAACTCACACAAAATCAATGGTTTTTGTTTTTGGCATGGCTTTTAGGGAAGGGGTGAAAACGAAATTATGAAGACTTTATTCGCAGCGGTAATCGCTTCAGCATGTTTGTTCGCTTTCTCTACTGGCTGTAAGAAGAAAGTAGGAGAAAGTAGGATGACTGTAAAGATGGTGGATGCACCAGGAGATTTCCAACAAGTCAATGTAGAAGTACTGCAAGTACAAGTTCATCATGATGATCAGGGTTGGATGGATCTTCCAACAAACGCTGGAGTGTATGATTTGTTGACTTTACAAAATGATGTTTCTGCAACCTTGGTTAACATAGGTGTTTTGCCAGCTGGTCATATCAATCAACTTCGCTTAATCCTTGGCGACGAAAACACAGTAATGGTAGATAGCTTGTATTATCCATTAGCAACCCCATCTGCGCAACAATCTGGCTTAAAAATTAATTTAAACACGGACTTCGCTCCGAATAGTGAATACGAATTAGTTCTTGATTTCGATGCAGAGAAAAGTATCGTAACACAAGGAAATGGATCTTATTCGTTAAAACCAGTTATTAAAGTTTTATCGATCAATCCTCTTTAGGTGTGGTATAATAGGTAGTAGTAGTATGTCCACAGAAAAGCCATCAGTTATTGACCGATGGCTTTCTTGTTTTGAACAAAATGCTATATCCGTCAATTATTTTCCTAAATCATTAAGGTATGCTGGCGGAAAATGCGATTGGACGAACTTTATTTTTATTTAAACCCTTCGTAAATAGAGGGGGTTTTTGTTTTTTTGAATTTTTCTATGAAAAAAATCCACTTCTCATTTGAACCTTTTGCTTTCGGCTGAGTAATCCTTTTAGAAACCCAGAAATCAAGCGCGCTGATTTTTTCATAAATTAAGAACATGAAACATTTATTAATCGGATTTACATTTTTGATCGCTTCACACACCTTTTCACAAAAAGACGGTGTCTTAATTCAAAAACTGGAAACTGTTTACAGCATTGCGAAAGAAAAAAAAGAACCTTCTTGGTACGAAACACAGGTTAAACTCTGGAAAGCTGAACTGGATAAAAACAATAAGAACGGAGAGGCCTGGATTAATTACTACAGAGCTAATCGCGCTTTAAGGAACCTAGCACCAACAGAAGAAGAGCGCACTAAATGGTACTCTCAGTGCAAATCCATTCACGAACAGGTTTGGAAAGCAATGCCAAAAAGCTTTGAAGCCTATTTCATTCAATACTCTGAAAACGGTTTCCATGACAGTTCGGAAAACGAAAACCAACTAAGAGCACAAGACCTCCTGAATGCACAAGCTTTGCGTCCGGATGATCCTTTGATTCAGGATTTACTCATGATTCATTATGAATTGCAAAATGACCCCGAAAAACGAAATTTATACGCCAAAAGATTATTCGAAATCAACGAACTGCCTGTTGGAATGCTGAACTGGGGATATAATATCCTTTCGGAACTGGATGAAAACGCCATTCTTTTCACTTATGGAGATAACGACACCTATGCTCCTTGGATTGTACAAGCTGCAAAGAATTTTAGAAAAGACGTTACCATCATAAATCTACATTTGATTAACATAGATGGCTATAGGAATGGTCTATTGAAAAAACTAGGTTATGAACCATTAATCCTCGAAGAAACCAAAACAGAAGAAGAAGCAAAAGCTGTTTCAAAAAAATTTTACGAGCATTTTTTTAAAGGGAAAAGACCTGCCTATGTTTCTGCTAGTGCAATAAATGGTTTTGAAGAGGTGTTTGGAGATAAATTATACCTCACAGGATTGGCATACAAATACAGTGAATCTAGTATTGACAATAACGCCATTATCCGCAGGAATTATGAAAAACGCTATTTACTGGATTACTTGAAAGATGTGTTTTCCTATAATATTGGAAATCTGAAAGCAGAATATTTCAATGGAATGTATCTTCCTTCCATGATTAAATTATACCAGCAATACAACGAAAGTGAGGAAACTGTAAAGAAACAGGAATTAGAAATTCTACTTCTAAAAATCGCTGAGCAAAATAACCAGCAAAAGCAGATTAATGAATTGCTTTCAACGATGAAGAGTAACTCCTCCAATCCTCAATAAGCAGCCATTGAACAAGTTACATCATAAACAACAAAGCGACGAAGAGTTGATGGTTCAGATAATGGGCCATCACTCTCCTTTTTCCGCCAAGCAAGCAGAATCTGCATTGGTGGAATTGCATGCTCGCTATAGTAAAAAATTGTTGGGGTACTTTATTAAAATGTTGAATAAAGATGTGGATTTGGCGCAGGATTTTGTGCAAGAAATTTTCCTGAAACTGTTAGAAAAAAAGCATTTGTTTGATCCAGATAAAAAGTTCTATTCCTGGATTTTTACGATTGCATCCAACATGTGTAAAACCGCTTATCGACATCATGGAAAAACAGTTTCTCTACATACAGAAACCATCCATCATTCAGTATTGGGAGAAAGTGAACTGGAAAAAAACTTGTTCTTGAAAGCTTTACAAACAAGTATTGATAATCTGGAACACCCTCACAAAACGGTTTTCGTACTTCGGTATTTGGAACATTTTTCACTGAACGAAATTGCCGAAATAACCGATTGTTCCTTGGGAACGGTGAAGTCGCGTTTGTTTTATGCGACTAAAAAGATGACCGATCAGCTGAAACCTTACGACCCCAGTTTTGAAACAACCCTCTTTAAAATGATTTAATTATGGAAGAGCTACACGAACGCTTATTTGATTTGATAGAATCCAAATCATTTAACAAACTCACGAAAGAAGAAAAAAGCTTTGTTTTAGAGCATCTTTCGGAAGAAGAATATGAGTTACAGCGAAAAATAATAAGTACTACATCAGACATGGAAGAAGAGCATGTAGAACCACTTCCACTTGTAATTCCTGTTCAGAAGAAAGGATTCTTCACCAAAAGTATTCCTTTGTATCAAGCCATCATTTCTGTCGCTGCTATGCTTGTTGTTTTTATTGCTATCTGGCCAAGGGAAAGTCAATCTTCCTTAAAACTAAATTTCGGTGAAAATCCGGTAAACATTTCAGTTGCAGGGACACCTTCAGTACAAATTATACACGATACTGTTTTTCAAAAAATTCCAATGTTCTCAACTGTTACAAAGATTGTTTACGACACAATTACACTTGTTCAAGAAGTGTTGAAACAACCCGATAATCGCCAACTGGCTGTCGGCAGAATGATTCCTCAACCGGAAATAAGCAAACAATTATTGGAAAGCAAAAGTCAGCCCTACAAAGACGATAAAGTTGCACAGTTTTTACCCAATATCTCAGTTGTAAATACGATGAAGTAATTGGGGTTATATCAAATTGATAAGATTAAAAATCCTAAGAAAAAAATAACACCCATAGCTAAAATACCCAGTGCGATGATTGCCAAAAATGTTCCTTTGTGTTTCTCTGGACGACGCTTTTTTCGAATAAATGCAACGATTGCGAATGCGATGGTTATGAATAGCGCTAGAACACCTATAAAAACAAGAGATTCAGGCAAACTAGCTGTAATTGAAAGCACTAACATCACTCCACAGAACAATGCGAACGCTAACGAATTTGCCGCAAAAAGATCTAGTTTTTGCTCTGAGTTATCTTCTTTTTTAGGTTGCTTTTTTGCTGAGAACACAGATTCTATCTTCAAACCCTTTTTTAAAATCGAAACCACCGAAAGAGTTGACATCTCCATTTTTTCAGGTTCCTTTACAAATAAAGAGTCTGCTCGTTTTTGTGTCTCGGCTAAATCTGAAAAAATTGAATCTGTATGAGACAACTCTGAAAGTTGTTCTTCCACATTCTGAACAGAGTCCTTCCCGCGGATTTCAGAAACGATCGTTTCATCATTTAGCTCTTTGGGTTTCTTTTCTTTAATCGGTTTGTTCCAAGAAACGTAGTAACCGTTTCGGAAGGTTCTTTTTTGAATCGTACAGGAAGAAACAAAGATACTTGAAGTAGCAATAAATAGCATCAGTAATCGCATAAACAGCTGATTTAGTGTTCTGCAAATTAACACTATTTTTTAGTTCAGTTTGTTGCGAAAATCCGTACTTGAAAATAGTTTCCTGAAAAACTGTTTTTTTGACTAAACGCTCTATTATTTCGCTCGTGCTTTCTCCAAGCAATCAATTGCTTTTTCCATCATTTGTTTCGATCCAGTAAAGAACCCACAACGTTGATGCAACTGTCTTGGTTGAATGTCTAAAACACGATCTGTACCATTTGTAGCCATTCCCCCTGCTTGTTCTGCAACGAAAGCCAGTGGATTACATTCATACAATAATCGCAATTTTCCTTGCGGGCTTTGATTCGTAACCGGATAAATGTAAATTCCTCCTTTGATTAAGTTTCTATGGAAATCTGCCACCAATGAACCAATGTATCTTCCTGAATATGGTCTTCCGTCTTCCTGAACTTCTTGACAAAATGCCACGTAATCTCTAATTCCTTGTTCGCATTCGTGAATATTTCCTTCATTCATCGCATAAATTCTCCCAGTTTCTGGCATGCGCATATTGGGGTGAGACAAACAAAATTCACCAATAGAAGGATCCAACGTAAATCCGTTTACTCCGTGTCCAGTTGTGTAAACCAACATGGTAGAAGATCCATACAATACATAACCAGCAGCGACTTGTTGGGTTCCTTTTTGCAACATATCTTCCAAGGTAGCAGGTGTTCCTTTTTCAGAAATTCTGCGATAAATAGAGAAGATTGTCCCGATAGAAACATTGCAATCAATATTCGATGAACCGTCCAATGGATCAAACAACACAATGTATTTTCCACTTTTAGCACGCTCAGAAGTAAAGGCTAAAAAGTCATCGTTTTCTTCCGAAGCAATTCCACAAATTTCACCACTCGATTCAAACACTTTGATGAATTGTGTGTCAGCAACCACATCTAATTTTTGTTGTTCTTCACCTTGAATGTTTACATCACCTTGAGCACCTAAAATGTGATCCACCAATCCAGCACGTCTCACATCTCTTGAAACAATTTTTGACGCAACCGAAATATCGTTCAAAATACGCGACAATTCTCCAGAAGAACCTGGAAATTCCGCTTGACGTTCCATGATAAAATCGCTGAGTGTGATGATGTGTGACATAATTGTTGTTTTTTACAAAGATAGGGTTTTAATGCAGAATTTTGAATTCTTAAATCGGGAACAAAAGGCTGCTCATTCTTTCTATTACTTGTAAGTCTTTATTTTTACTTTTACACCATGTTCCAAAAATACAAGTATCATTTGCTCATGCACCTCATCATTTTCATGTGGGGATTCACTGGGATTTTGGGCAAACTCATTCACATTGAAGCACAATATTTAGTTTGGCATCGTATTCTAATTGCTTTCATTTCCTTGCTAATTGGGTTGTACCTGTTGAAAATGCCGATGAGGATTCACAACCGAAAAGCCATGCTAAAGGTTTTTGGAACTGGAATTATCGTGGCTCTTCATTGGATTACATTTTATACTTCTATCAAACTTTCTACCGCTTCATTGGGAATCTTGTGTTTATCAACCGCAACTCTCCATGTGACTTGGATTGAGCCGCTAGTATTCAAAAAGAAGTTCTCTTGGGTCGAATTTTTATTCGGATCCTTAGTGATTTTCGGAATCTACTTTGTTTCTTCCGATTTCGACGAAAAACAATATTTCGCTTTGGCTTTAGGGTTGATTTCTGCATTATGTGCTGGGTTCTTTTCTGTCTTCAATGCTAAACTAGCTGAAGAAGTTCCTTCCTCCGCAATTACACTGCACGAAATGGGAATTGGATTGGTTTTCCTTTCAGGAATGCTACTATACAATGGAAAATTGGATAGTAATCTGTTTAAAATGTCGGGGAGCGATTTTGCGTGGTTGATTTTCTTGGGTGTTTGTTGTACTTCCTTTGCATTTATTGCGACTATTGAAGTAATGAAACGATTAGGCGCTTTTACGGTTTCACTGAGTATTAATTTGGAACCTGTTTATACGATTCTTCTGGCTATTCCGATTTTGCACGAAGATGAGTTGCTGAATGGGAATTTCTATGCTGGCTCCGCAATGATTATTTTGGTGGTAATTGCCAATGCGATTTATAAATCAAAAATGCGGGAGCGTGAATTGAAAAAAACAAACACTTAACAGGTGGCGCCACGAATTCACGAATTATTGCTCAGTTAACACGCTCGTTCATTCAATTGATAAACCACATTCATTTCTATAATACACCGAGACCAGTAGGATCACTTATAATCTGTGCAACTTGTTCCGATTCTGCGAAATCAGCGGGAAAGTAGCTTTTGAGTTTTTGGACTAAACTCCCAAGAACAATTTCCACTCTTTTGCCTGGTATTCATTCATTACACGGGGGAACTTATTTTGAGAACCTAATCTTCCTTTTTCTTCCAAGAACTTATAGAAATTATCCACATCCGTTTGATAAGCAACTGGAGATTTTAATGTGTCGTATTTTCTCACAGAAGAATAATCATCATTTCCTTCACACAAAAACTCATCAACGGTTTTCATTACTAAATCACAATCCATTGGTTTTTGAGATCCAAAACACCAATAATGTCTTTGTTCTTCCGCATTTGCATACAAACAGAATTCAGGAATGGTGATATTTAACTTCTCGCTCGTTTTTAGAATCGCCATATTGATATTATCCAATGACAAATGTTCTCCCACCAAGCTCAAATATTGTTTAATCCGTCCACTGATGCGAACTTCTCTGCGTTCTACATCAACAAACTGAACCAAATCTCCCACCAAATAACGCCACAACCCAGCATTTGTTGAAATTACTAAAGCATAATCTTCACCACCCACCACTTCATTTACTGTAAGCGCTTTTGCTTCCAGTTTAATGTTTCCGTGTTCATCGAAATTATCACGGTTAAATGGCACAAATTCAAAGAAAATACCAGATTTCAGCAACAACTGCATTCCATTACTTTCGGCTCTTCGTTGATATGCAAAATATCCTTCAGAAGCTAAATACGTATTCAAAAGGTGAACCTTCTTTCCACACACATTTTCAAAACGCTTCAAATATGGTTCGATGTAAACACCACCAAACATGTACAATTCTAGGTTTGGCCAAATATCATGAATCGATTCTACTTGGTATTTTTCAATGATTCGCTCCATGAGCATAATACACCAACTTGGAATTCCAGCAACGGTACTAATGTCCCATTCTGGAGCTTTTTCAACCATTCGGTCTAATTTTTTGTTCCAATCCTTAATTGCTGCCGTTTCTGCATCTGGTTTTGTAAGTGGCATTAACACAACCGATGTGTGTTTCTTCAAGATTCCAGATAAATCACCTTCGTAATGATTTCCTTTCTTCTCTGGCTTGGAAGAACCACCAACCGCGATGAATGATTTTTGATAAAATCCATCTGACAGGTTTAAATCAGCTGTGGCTGTAAATTGTTTAATTGTATTGCGTTGAAACGAGCGAATCATTTGCTTCGTAACAGGAATTCGTTTACTTGGAGAACCTGTCGTTCCAGAGGAAAGAGCGAAATATTTAATTTTTCCTGGCCAAATAACATCTGCTTCATCTTCCAAACAACGGTGCAACCAATCTTTATAAAATTGATCGTAATCTCGGATGGGGATTGCTTTTTGGAAATTCTCTACTCTATTTTCAGAATCTAAAATAGATTGAAAATCATAGTGCTGACCGAATTTTGTTTCTTCAGCGAAATATAGAATTTTCGAGAGTACTTTAATTTGATCTTTAAAATCAAGTCCTTTCAACGCACCTCTTCGTGCGGAAAATTCGGTAGTCTTTTTAAGTAATTTCCCGATTATCGGCATTGTTTCTAAAAATTTTAGTAACCACAAAGGTAGTTTAATCCAAGCAAAATAGAGAAAAAACAATGACTTATTGTTTTATTAACGTCTTATTTTTAATATTAAGCTTAGAAATGGATAATTGCTTTTAATGCTTTGATTACATTTGCACTACTATAAAAACCCACAATTGCTCCTTATGGAAAAAAAGACCATTATTGTTCCCCATGATTTTACGGCTGTTGCTGAAAATGCTCTGAATCATGCAATTAATACTGCCAAGACTACAGGTGCAGAAATTTTATTGCTTCACGTAGTTGCAAAAGAAAAATTGATTGGTGAAGCTGAGGAAAAACTAAACGCAGTCGTTGAACAACATAAAGAACATATAAAAATTACACCGTTCATTCGAGTAGGAAATATTTTTGATGATATTGGTGATTTTGCTTCTGAGAATCATGCAGAATTGATTTTTATGGGTACTCATGGTCAAACAGGATGGCAACATCTTACCGGAAGCTATGCTTTAAAAGTGATTACACATTCTACTGTTCCATTTATTGTAGTTCAAGAAAAAGGAATTAAAGAAAATGGGTATGATGATATTGTAGTTCCATTAGATTTAAACAAAGAGACTAAGCAAAAGTTGGCTTATGTGGCAAATATCGCTACTTACTTTAAGTCTCGTGTTCATGTTATTACACCGGATGAAACAGACGAGTTTTTACGTCATCAAGTAAAAGCAAATATTCAATTTGCGGTGAAATTTTTCCACGAAAGAGGAATTGATGTAACAACCAAAGTGGTTCCAACAGGTGGTTTCGACAAAGAAGTGGTAAAACATGCGGTTTCATTAGACGCCGATTTAATTGCTATCATGAACTTAAATCGCAATAACATGCTTGGAGCTATCACAGCAAATCACGAACAATATATTCTTACCAATGATGCTCAAATCCCTACGTTGATTGTAAATCCAGTAGTTGGAAAATACGGTGGAAGCGTCTTGTTCAGTTAAGAACAAATGCAATGATATTAAAAAACCGCATCTAAAAGTAGATGCGGTTTTTTTGTGTCTTAATCTTTATACTCATCACGGGCTAAGCGCTCTTCAACCTCTTTCAGGTTTTTCATCTTCTTGGCCTGACGACTAGCAATGGCAGTCGGCGTAAAGTACTTGTGCATATTCAAGAAAAACACCTGCATATTATCCCATTGTCGGTCACTATCTATTTTACCATGTTCTCGCAATTCTCTTCTCAGACGATCTGCAATCTCGTGGAAATCGTCTCTTCCTAAATAATCCAAATCGGCATCACAAATAATTTGCTCCAATTTGTTTTTCGGTTGATGCGGAATTTGGGTAACGAAAATAAGCTCTTTAATTTGAGCAATGTGTTGCTCTGAATACCCGTATTTCGGCAAAATTTCTTCAGCCATTCTTGCCCCTACCGGCTCATTCTTTTCATAGATTTCAACAAATCCAGCATCGTGATAGGTTGCCGCAGATTTCAATAGGAACAAGCCCTCATCGGTAACCCCTTCCAAGAGCGCATAACGTTCTACAGCACGAACTACATCTTTGGTGTGCTCAATACTATGATAATGTAGCATTGGCGACAAGCCTTTCTCCAGCACTCTCATAATGTGACGCTCTGCTTTGTAGTAATTAATACTACTGTATAAATGGAGGTTTACGATTTGTTGGAAACGATCATTGGGATATAACCCTTCTCCATTGATAGACAGTTCTGGTTTGATCCGCTCTACAGTAAACATTTCGATCAAGCCTTTGCTTTTTGTCTTTACCTTTCCTCGGTAAGTACATTCAAAATAAGGCTCAATGAGTTTGAATGTGGAACCTGAAATGGTTACTCTTCCTGGTTCTCCCATCATTTCCATTCGTTGAGCCTGATTTACAGTTGCTCCCCAAATATCATATGCCAAGCGTTCAGAACCAATTACTCCTGCTGTTACTTCACCCGTGTTGATTCCCAATCTCAGTTCCCAAAACTCAGAACCTGTTTTCAATCCTTCAGTCTTCAAATTCGTCATGTATTCCTGAATTTGAAGAGCCGCTAAAACAGCATCAATTGGATTGGTATTGTTTCGAACTGGAACACCACCTGCACACATGTATGCATCGCCAATTGTTTTGATTTTCTCTAAGTTGTTTTTTACAATGATTTCATCAAACTTTCTAAAATAAACATCCAATTTATTCACCAAATCGGTTGGTTTCATTCCTTCAGCAATTTTTGTGAAACCCACAAAATCGGTAAACAATACAGAAACTGTTTTATAAGCTCGCGCTGAAGCACGACCTTTCGTTTTCAATTCTTCGGCAGTAGATTCAGGAATCATGTTTCTCAACAAATTCTCCGTTTTATCTTTCTCTATTTGAAGCAAACGACTTTGTTCTTCTACTTTCGTCTTCTCCTTTTCTATGACCTTTTTCTGAGATTCAATCTTCATGTTTTGCGCCCGAATTTCCTTCGTTCTCTCCACAATCTTTATTTCCAAACGTACTTGATCTCTGCGCGCCAAGTTTATTCGGGATTGAATAAAAAGAAGGATTAGCATGGTTAAAACCACTAAAACAATCACCCAAAACCACCATTTCCACCAAAAAGGAGATGCGACTTCGATGTTCATTTCCGAAGTTGCTTGAATCCAATCACCATCTACTCTTCTTACATAAATTTTGAGTACATAAGAACCTGGAGACAGTGATGTGAAGTGAATCTCACTAGAAGAACCCAAAAATACAGAACCTTCATCCAAACCAACTAATTCGTATTTGAATTGCAGTAACTCGCGATTAATGATATCCGTAGGCTTGAAACGAATCGTGAAACTTCGCTCATCGTATCCCAATTTTATATCAGACAAAGACGAGAATGATTCTTTAAAAGGCGCATCAGAATCACCCGGTTTCAACCAACGGTCATCAAATCGAAACTTTAAGAAGTTTACATAGATTTTATCTCTTTGTTCTTGTAGGTTTTTGGGGTTGAAGAAATTATACCCTTCAATACCTCCAAAATACATTTCACCCGTTTTTGAAAGCAGGTAAGCACCCGTGTTGAATTCGTTACTCATTAATCCATTCACCTCTGAATAGTTCGTACAACGTTCTTCATTTGTGTTAAATCGTGCCAAACCCTTATTGGTACTCAACCATAAATTTCCACGTTCATCTGGTAAAATTCCGTACACAAAATTATTGGGCAACCCTTGCTTTCGGGTATAAGCGACAACCTTTCCTGTTTTTAAATTCAGCTTCAATAAACCAGATCCTGAGGATCCCAACCACAAAGTTGTTTCATTTTCTTGATAGATTGTTGAAATAACATCTCTACTTGCTTTTAAAATAGACTTGTTGAATTCATAAGGAACTATCTGTTCTTTTCCTTGAGAATCTAAGGTGAGCAAATTAATTCCTCCAACGCCTGTAGCAAAATAATACGTGTCGTTTAACCCTTTATAAGAAACCCTACAAACTCCTGCTCCAATGGTTGTTTTTGGCTTTTTTGGATTATTGACAAACGGAGTAAATTCGCCTGTTTTTTGATTATACAGCAAAACACCGCCCTTTGTGGCAATGAAAAATTGAGATTCTTTGTAGGGAGTTATCTTGTACAATCTTTGAAAAATCAATGGATTGTCAATTCCTTTGTAAACAACTTTGTGATAAACTCCCGTTCCATTTTTAATTTTTAAATCATATAAACCATCATTGGCTCCGATCAAAAAATGTTCATCTGTGAGATAGTGAATAGACACAATGCTATTGTCGTTAACATCTTGAGCTTTGGAGATATAATAGTGCTTAAACGTTCCTGTTTTTCGATTCAATTCAGAAACAGCAAAGTCTGTGGCAATGTAAACCTTAGATAAATCTTTCGACTCTGCAAATCCCCAAACGCTTTCTGAAGGAAGTCCGAGGCTCAAATTAGACGACGGTCCAACTCCAAAAAACGAATCATTTTTCGGGTTAAATCCACTTAAACCGCGCAGCGTTCCAACCCAAATTGTTCCATTTTCATCACAAAACAACTCATTTATCTCATTGAATAAAATTCCGTTTTTTTGGAAAATGTCTTTCTTGCTGAAAGTGATTCTGTATCCTTCATTGGTGTTATTGACACTAATCAATCCATTATTAACTGTGGCAATATAAAATTCGCTGGTCGATTTTACATAAACATCCGAAAACTCATCAATTCCGTAATCTTTTCCAATGAATTTTAAAAACGGAAATAACTTGTGGGTTTGAGAATCGAACAGCCACAAACCTTGATTGGTAGAAAAAACGTAACTGTTTTCAGAAAAAGGTTCTACATCTGAAACCAACCATGCTTTGTGACCTTTTGAAATGGATAATTGTTTCCAGATTTTCGATTCAATGTTGTAGATATACACACCAGCATCCTCGAAAGAAACAATTAGCTCTTTCTTTGTGACAAACTTGATATAGTGAATTCTTTTTGAAGGGATTGTCGCTGTTAAAAAAGAGACTTTTTTTGTCTTCCGATCGTACTTTGCCAATCCATAAGTGGATGATCCCAACCAAATATTTCCATTCGCTTCCTCCGAAACACTTTCAATGGAGAGGTTTTTATCATCTGAAGAAAGAATCGAGCGAAATGTTTCTTTTTTGGGGTTATACACCGAAACTCCATCAGCAGTTCCAAACCACAACTCGCCAAACTGGTCTTTTAAGCCACAATGAATATAGGAACTAGCAAGCCCTGGAGTATCATCAGAAGTGAAGACTTCAAACTGTTGTCCATCAAACCGATTTAATCCGTCTTGTGTTCCCAGCCAAAGCGTCCCCACATTATCTTGTACAATAGTCGTCACAGAACTCTGTGAGAGTCCATCGTTAATAGAAAAGTTTCTAAAACGATACGAGACTTGACTAATCGCGCTAGTAGTAGTAAACGCAATAACCGCTCCAATTCCTAGTAATCGAACGAGCATAAGTTTCACTTTCAATTCGTTTATTCAACGAATAAATTGCTGAAAAAGTTTCAATATTAGGGTTCTATGCCTTTTGAGCTGTGCTTGCTGCTTTTACAGCATTGGCTGCAGCAGTTTCCATATCACGATCAAACAAATAAAGACCACCTTTATCTCCGCCAATCAACCTCAATTTATCCAAGATACTGCGAGCCAAAGCCTCCTCTTCCAATTGCTCGGAAACATACCATTGCATAAAATTGTGTGTTGAATAATCCTTTTCCTGCAAACAAATATCCACGACGCCATTAATGCTTTCAGAAACACCAACTTCGTGTTCGAGCAGCAATTCAAAAACGCGCTCCAAAGAATCGTATTCTCTCGCTGGTTCAGGAACCGCAGGAACAATAGCAACTCCTCCACGTTCATTGACAAATTTGATCAGCTTCAACATGTGGAAACGCTCTTCATCTGAATGTGTGTACATAAATTTAGCTGTACCATTTAACCCTTTTGTTTCAGCCCAAGAGGCCATTGCTAGGTAATAATGAGAGGAAGATGATTCTTTCTGAATTTGATCATTTAATGCCGCTTCAATTCGCTTATTCATTGTTTTGTGTTTTTTCTGTCTTCTCAAATGTAACAATCGAACTTCGTTATTCCAAGTTCAACTACAAATACTTACCATAAAGTGTTCTTTCGTAGTTTGTAGAATAGAACAGGTGGAAAAGTCCTTTGAAAAAATGTGATGTTTTACATAAAGTCCTTTGAAAAAAGGCAACAATTTACATAAAGTCCTTTGAAAAAATGTATATTTGAAGTTAAATGAAACGAATTATTATAAATCAACTCCTTGAATGGAAGCAAAGTCCAATTCGTAAACCTCTTATATTAAGCGGTGCTCGGCAAGTTGGAAAAACCTGGGTGCTAAAAGCTTTTGGTGAAACTTATTTTGAAGATTGTGTTTACATTAATTTCGAAGCATCAGAAATTGCAAAAAATCTATTTGACCCAAATCTCGATGTTCACCGAATTATTTCAGTCTTGGAAATTATTCATGGGAAAAAAATAATTCCAGAAACAACCTTAATCATTTTTGATGAAATTCAGGTTGCAAAAAACGGAATCACTTCACTAAAATATTTCAAAGAAAACGCACCAGAATATCATGTTGTTGCCGCTGGGTCTTTATTAGGATTAAGCCTTCATTCCGAAGAATCATTTCCTGTTGGAAAAGTTGATTTTTTGGAAATTTACCCCATGAGTTTCTATGAATACTTGATCAATTGTAATCAAGAAATATTAGCTCAAACTCTTCAACAAAACAATTGGGTTTTACTCCAAACCTTTCACGAGCAATTAATTCAGCATTTGCGTACCTACTATTTTCTAGGTGGAATGCCTGAAGTTTTGTCTGTTTATTTTCAACATTCTGATTACCAATTAGCTCGCACCATACAGTTATCCATTTTAAAGGGATATGAACAAGATTTTTCAAAATATGCACCGTACTCTATTGTTCCTAAAATTCGACTAGTATGGGAAAATTTGATTGGTCAATTGTCGAAAGAAAACAAAAAATTCATTTACAATCAAGTTAAAAATGGTGCTCGAGCGAAAGAGTTTGAAGAAGCAATCAATTGGTTAGTGAACGCTGGATTAATAACAAAAGTGACGCGTGTTACAACACCGAACTTTCCGTTAAAATCCTATACCAACTTCGATGTGTTCAAGCTCTTCTTTATTGACCTTGGTTTGTTGGCAGCAATGGGAAATATTCCTGTGAGTATTTTGTTAGAAAAGAACACTATCATGACAGAATTCAAGGGAGCTTTTTCGGAACAATTTATTCTACAATCACTTCAAACAATTTCTGGTTTAGACATTGCTTATTGGACCACTGAAGTGGGAACGGCAGAAATTGATTTTATCGTTCAACGTGATAATGAGATTATTCCGATAGAAGTGAAAGCAGAAGAAAACTTGCAAGCTAAAAGTTTGAAAGAATACATTCTAAAATACAATCCAAAAACAGCTATTAGAACATCCCTGAGTAATTACCGCGAAGAAGAAAAATTCAAAAATATTCCGCTTTATGGATTAGCTTTTGCTCTTTCAGAAACTAAAGAGTGAACGCTTTTAGTAGAGTTTATACCAAAAATGAGTTGAATGATGTAAACTAGAAACAAGACGAAGTGCTTCCTCCTACTTTTGTTTTCATAACAAGTCCAAACCTCTGAAAGTCATTTCGTATTTGTATTTTTACGTAACAACACGAATTATGGGTAAAAAAGGACCAAAAAAAATCAAAGATAAATCGACCAAAAAACTAAAAACGGGTCTGTATCACATCATTCGAAAAATGTTTGAACAACATCCGGATGCACTCTTGAACTATAAACAGGTTTGCACCTTGTTGCATGTGCACGAAAGTGAATCGCGCAAATTAGTGGTTGGTTTATTACGCGAATTAGAAACAGAAGGATTCGTTCGTAAAAGCGGACATGAAACATATATTTACTCCAACCAGATTGAAACAATCGAAGGAGAATTGGAATTAACCATGCGCGGTTCTGGCTTTGTTACCATCAGCAAAAAAGAACCAGATGTATTCATTGCTCCGCATAATTTGGGGCATGCAATTCACGGAGATGTTGTTCGTGTTGCCCTCAATAAAAAAGGCGGAAGTAGACCTGAAGGAAGAGTAATAGAAGTTGTTTCACGAGAAAGAACGCAGTTTGTTGGAACGATTCAGATGTTTGACAAACATGCCTTCTTAATTCCTGATAATACCAAAACAGGAGTAAAAATCTATATTCCGTTCGAAAAATTGAATAAAGCCAAGAACAAGGATAAAGCATTGGTAAAAATCACTGTTTGGCCAAAATCGGCTGAATTTCCTTTTGGGGAAGTGATTCAAACATTGGGAGGAAATTCATTACACGACAATGAAATGATCTCCATTTTGATTGGTCAAGGAATTCCCATTGAATTTGAAGCGGATGTAATGAATGAAGCCGAACAAGTAACACTTGAGCTTGATCCTGTTGAAGTTGCGAAGAGAAGAGATTTTAGAGAGATTTTGACCTTCACGATCGACCCTGCAGATGCAAAAGATTTCGATGATGCTTTGTCGATTCGAAAATTGGAAAACGGACATTTGGAAATCGGTGTTCACATTGCTGATGTGAGTCAGTATGTAAAACCAGATTCTGCCATGGACAAAGAAGCTTTGCGTCGAGGAAATTCTGTTTACTTGGTAGATCGCGTGATTCCAATGTTGCCTGAGCAGCTTTCAAACATGGTTTGTTCCCTTCGTCCGAAAGAAGATAAATTTACTTTTTCAGCAGTTTTCGAATTGGATGAAAATGGAAAAATGTATAACGAATGGTTTGGTAAAACGGTCATCCATTCCGATCATCGTTTTGCGTATGAAGATGCACAAGAAATCTTGGAAGGAGCTGAAGGTCCATACAAAGAAGAACTCCATATTTTAGATAAAATCGCAAAAATCTATCGAAAAGAGCGATTTAAACAGGGTGCTTTGATGATTAACTCAGAAGAGATTCGTTTCAAATTGGATGAAAATAAAGAACCCATAGACGTGGTTGTGAAGGTTTCAAAAGATGCACATCAGCTCATTGAAGAATTTATGCTTTTGGCAAATAAGCGCGTTGCGATGTTTGTTGGAGCGCCTCAAAAAGGGAAAGATCCTGTTCCGTTTGTTTACCGTATTCATGATAAGCCAGATCCGGAGAAAATCGCATTATTCGGTTTATTTTTGGATAAATTCGGGTATTCATTGGAATTTACGAGTCCCGAAAAAGCAGCCCAAAGTATCAACAAATTGTTGAATGATATTCGCTTGAAAAACGAGTACAGCATCATTCAGCAAATGGCAATTCGAAGCATGGCTAAAGCAACTTACGATACAGACAATATTGGTCACTACGGTTTGGCTTTTCAGTATTACGGTCATTTCACTTCACCCATTCGTCGCTATGCCGATTTGATGGTTCACCGCATTTTATTGGAGTGTTTGGAAAACAGACCGCATAAATACAACAACGCCTTAGACGATATTTGCAAACGCATTTCACGCACGGAGCGCAAAGCCACAGAAGCAGAACGCGAATCGAACAAGTATTTCCAAGTGGTATTTGTTCACGATAAAATTGGAGAAGAATTTGATGGAATTGTCTCTGGACTAGCTGAATTCGGATTATTTGTGCGCATGACAGAAAATGCGTGTGAGGGTATGGTTGCGATGCAGGAACTTCCTGGAGATCGTTATTCATTTGATGAGAAAAAAATGACGATTGTTGGACAAAAAACAGGGAAAACCTTCCATTTTGGAGATTCTGTTCGGGTAAAGATTTCAGAGGTTCATCCTAAGAAAAGACAGATTGATTTGGAGTTGGTTTCGGTGGCAAAATAATAAGTCTTTTTTATACCGTTCTATCTTTTTACAAATTATAAAGGGTTAACCCAAAATTGAGCTAACCCTTTATATATGCTTACTAACAAGCTGAATATTATTTTTTAGGTCTTGGTGTCAAGCTTTTTATTAAAGTAACCAAATCCTGAGTTGTTTTGTCTACTTTGTTTTCAGTCAAACTAGTCCATATTAAAATATATGATTGGATTGTTCCTGCATTTTTTCTTATTAATTCGTAGGTTTGGTATCCAGTTCCTCCTTCTGGATAATAAGTTCCAGATTCTTGTAGTTTACCAGCTAAATCGCATAATTTAGCCCAATCCTTTTTCGAGATTTTTTTGCTCTCTTTACTTTTCTCCACACCAGATTCAGTATACTTTTCAGTAACAATTTCAATTGTACTCTGATTTATGGTTACTTCATAGTTGACCGGCAGCTGTATCGAAGATTCTGTAAACTTGAATGAGATTGTTTCAATTCCCCCAACAAGAGGTGTTTTTTGTGCAAATGCCGTATTCAACAGTATCGATGCAAAAAATAAAAGTCCTAATGATTTAAAGTATTTCATACGTAAGTTTTTTTCAAATTTACCAAAAGTGTGCCATTTGTGATAGCTCGTATACTATTATTATTTCTTAGCCGAAAGTTTGTCGTATTGATAACTTGAATAAGAATAATAGAACGTTTCATTGTAGAGACTTCGGGTCTGTGGCAGGATATGTTTAAACCATAAAGGACACTAAGAACACAAAAGTTTTTGTTTCCCACTTAGGAACACAGATGTTCACGGAAGAATTCAGAAGTACATGGGTTTAGGATAATTATTTATCCTAAACCTCAATGTTATTTATCCACAAATATTTATTTCAATTTTTTCGGCTTCAAAATCGGTTGTAGCCCAACACACGTTATCCTCAATTGTCTTTATCCAATAACACATATAGACCCTATCTGTATTATTAAAAATATCCTTTTTAAACAAGTTAGCTAACCATAATAATGAATTGTGATTTATCTCTTCATCTAATATTATTTTGAGATGACCTGTTTTTGAAATCACATCATAATGTTTTTCTTCTATTTTATATTCTACTGGACTCGACAGCGTTAATTTTTGTGGAACTATTTTCAAATATGCCGGATCCTCAACTGCTCTAAAAATAAGTTCTGCTTGGAATCCATAAAGATTTTTGCGCTGAACTATTTGGTAAAAATCAACCCCTCTCTCAAGAAAGCGACTTATTAACTGATCCTTTTTTGAATGTTCCATATTCAAACCAAAATAAATCCCTTTAAGTGCCTTATGATTATATACTTGTTTTCCAGATAGGTTTCTAATTATTCGCACCTCACTTTCATATTTCCATTTTTTTGATTTTGTTCCAGAGATTTTTTTAATTATCGAAAGCAGATTACCATTTATCAATTCATTCAAACCTATTTGTGGGGGAACCCTTGAATATTTTACTGGAAACGGATACAATTCTTCATTCGAAAAATTATCAATTAGTTTATCCATGTCATATTCTATGCAAAAACCCTTATGTGAATTTGCATAATGTGCCCAAAGCAATTCATCGTTAAAAGTCTTAGAAAGCGAATAAATTCCTAGTTCGTCTTTCTTGGAAATTAATTCATTATACGATTTTTTAATCCTTGCTTTCCCATTTTCTGTTTTGAGTCTGAACAATTTGGTAAATATTCCAAGTTGATAATCAAATGTGTCTATTATTAGGGTTTCACTTGGGTCGTTTAATAAATTAAAAGATGGAGCAAAAAAACAGTTTTCCTCTAATGTTTTTACATCTCTCTCAAATGTAGAATCATCTCCTGATCTGTATTTATAAACCCTTTGCGATTTCATTGTATTAATTAATATTGATAACAGTATTATACTATTTGTAATATCCCTTTCCGCTTCTCATTTCTCCACAATTTTATTCTTCACAGGAACCAATTCATGACCAAAGATGCGAAGAACCAAATTCACTTTGTCATAGTTCAAATTAGTCTTTCCTTGCTCTATTTTTCAAACAACCGCTAAAGCAACTCCAACTCTTTCTGCATTCCTTTACAAATTCTGCTAATTGTTTCATTACATTCAATTGCATATATTATTAAATAAACTCACTTCATTAACTCCATCATATTCTCTGGCTTTGACAATTCTGTAAATCCAAATTTTCGATACAATTCATGTGCATCGGCAGTTGCTAGTCGCCAAACTTTGACAGCTTTCAAGGATTCATCTGTAAGAATAAATTGCATCAACTCTTTTGAAAAACCCTTTCCTTGGTGTGCTTCATCTATGAATACATCCATAATATAGGCAAACTGCACATAATCGGTTACAACGCGCGCGTAACCGATTTGCTTTTTATTTAGATAAACTCCGAAATTCAGGGAATGATCAATACAGATTTGCATCATTTGCGATGTTCTATCTTTTGCCCAATAGGTTTTCGATATAAAGGCTGTGATGAATTCGATATCTAGTTGATTTTTATCAGAAGTGATGATTAATTTTTCCATCCACTAAAATTAATGAACTATCTGAACTGGTTTTGTAACAACTGTTCCGTCTTTGTAATAAATTGATAAATAATACATTCCCTCTGAAATAGTGGAATTTGTAACCTCAAATCCTGTAATCGTTTTTACCTTATTCAGTTGGATTTCCTTTCCAGAAACATCTCGCAATTGAATAGAAGAAACAGATTCACTTGGTACATAAATGGTAAAAGAACTTTGAGTTGGATTGGGGTAAACAGTAAACGCATCCTTTTCGAAGGTTTCAATTCCTAGTTCATCCATCATTAAATTTGCTGCAGCAAACACGTTTGGCAATGGTCCTATTTTTTCCGAAAGCGGGAAAAGCGTTCCTTCAACTTGAGGTTTTCCAGTTGTTATCAATAAGTTTCTTACATAATTCACATCAAACGGAAATCCTGCATGTTGTTTGTGTAATGATTGCAACAAAGCAACTGCTCCTGTCACAATTGGCGAAGCTCCGGATGTTCCTCCAAAACTATTGGAATATTCGCGGTTTAGTCCTTCAGCTGAATAAGCAGTTCCGTAGCCAGTAGTTACTACTTCTTCTCCATTTCCTTGAACATCAATTCTACTTCCGTAATTTGAAAACCACAATTTTGCGCGGGGTAAATCATCAACACCAACTGCTCCTGCGCCAACCATTATAGCTTCCGACCAATTTTCTTGCAAGAAAGGATGATGTCCAAAATTATCCGTGGAAAACATTGCATGATCCAAGTTTCTGTTTCCGTTTCCTGCAGCTTCTACAACGATAATTCCATTTCCAGAAATTAATTGAATAGCATCGTAAAATGGTTCATACCACTCCACTGGAGCATACCCTTCATCAGGTGTTCCATCAAAAGCCATTGTTTGTTGTTCAATCAAGACAATATCTCCTTCACCCAATTCAGTTAAGGTACTAATAAGTGCTTCTTCCAAATAATACTCAAAATTGATATATGCCCCTGCAAAATAGAAATCACTTTCGTAAGTAATTCCAGTAGTTCCTATACCATCATTTAAAGATCCTATTTCACCCAAAACGGCAGTTCCGTGATTTGGACCAAAGCCTGGGTCTTCTGGTTCAGGTCCTATTATTGTTACATTAGGTAAGTCCTCATGATCTGCATTAAACATATATTCGACATCACAAATCTTCACATTTGAACCATGATTAGCGTATGTATTCCAAAATTCCTGTACATGAATTCCAGGATCTTGATCAAACAAATAAAGTTGTGATGGCTGTAAATTAGGAGCTGCAGGTGTGCTTAATTTTGGAGGAACACTCACATATTTTAGTGCAGTTAATGTTTCTAATTTCTTTTTGACCAATTCTACATTTTCTCCAGCATTCACATGAAACTCAAAAATAGTATTCGGATCAGAAAGATTCTTTTTAAGCCGCTCTTTTGCTTTTGCATAGTAAGATTGTAATAAATCACTTGAAATGGAATAGAAAGGCTCCCAGTGTCCAAATTGAGACAAGCCAGATGTGTTTGGATAAATCTCATTGGCTAAAAATAAACTACCCGACTGAGCAGATACCTTTGTTCCATCTTTGAATTTAACATGTAAAATTTTTGGTGACTTATCTTGAGCTGAAATAAATCCAAAGGTAAATAGTGCAACAGCAAACAAAATAGTTTTCATAAGCGTATATTTTAACCAATTCTACAAAATAACTCCAACACATTTTTAAAATAAATGTATAAAGACCAAATTATTGATGGAATGGTAATTAAGAGCTTATTATCTGAAAAAATTGTGGTTTTAAAGCAGTTTAATTCTGTTTGTCAGCTCATCTCTATATGAACCTCCAATTGGAATGAGTTTACGGTCATTTTCTAATTGCAAATTCGGAAAATCGATGGATGCAATTTTATCCAAACGTACAATAAAAGAACGGTGAACACGAATAAACTGATCTGTTCCCAATTTTGTTTCAATATCCTTCATCGTAGAATGAATCGTATAGCGTGTTTCATTCGTATTGATAACTACGTAATCCTTTAAAGCTTCAATAAAATAAATGTCATTCATGTTTAATTTCACCAATTTACTATTGGATTTTACAAAAATGAATTCATTCATTGCATCTTTCTCTTTATTTTCCACCAAAGAATAAAGTATATCGCGCTCACGCTCAACTTCCTGTTCTTTTTTGTGTTTATAAAGAGCCATTTCAATAGAAGTATGTAAATCTATTTCTTTGAACGGTTTTAAAATATACCCATAAGGTTCTGTAACTTTTGCTTTTGCAAGAGTCGCTTCATCGGCATAAGCGGTTAAATAAATGACCGGAATGGAATATTGATTTCGAACAATTTCTGCCGTTTCAATTCCATTCATTTCACCTTTTAACATGATATCCATTAAGACAATATCAGGCTGATCTGATTCCAATAATTCAAGTGCTTTTTCACCTGAAGGAACCGCCCCAACTACATTATAGCCAAGCTTCTTCAAACTGGATTGGATATCCTTTGAAACTATGAATTCATTTTCTACAACTAATACATTAGCCTTCGTCATTCTTTACAGCTTTGGAGTCAAAAGTAATTAAAATTGAGATTCAATTACAATGCGTTTTAATAATTTCGTAGACGATTAACTTTCATTCGTCTATTCGAATATAAACTTTAACTATGAATTGTGCAAATAAGGTTAAAAAACAGAAGAAACCTAATAAATAGAATAAAAAGATTTTATAAAAGATATTTACTATATCTATTAGGGGTGTTAATTCGTGTAAAACTTATTAGGTAAAGATTCGTTTTTTAAACTTATGAGTAAAATAGATTGAGTTATTGACAGTGATAAAGCTTCTTTTATAGTTCGTTTACAATAGATTACATAGATATGAACAAATAGAGTGATTTTCTTAATGTGTATAATTAAGTTTATTTATCATCTGATAATATGTGTTTAACATGGGGATAAAAGGCGTATAAATACATCAAACTTTTTAGTGCTTAATTCAATAACTTGTACATATGTTTAAATAGTTTGAATTTCCTAGAAATACTTATTGAATCTTTCTAACAGATATTGACAACTTGAAATGAAATGCTGTGTAAAACTTGTTTTATTAATAGTATGTTAATCAATACTTTGACAAAAACTCTTTTTTCTTATTGTTAATTGATTGTGCCATTTGTTGATAAGGTTGTAACTTTGTCGCAAACAACAAATTATGGCTCAAATTATTCCAATCGGTGCAGATCATGCAGGGTTTCAATTGAAATCAATAATTATAAATCACTTAGAATCAAAAGGTTATGAGTTAAAAGACTTTGGATGTTACAGTGAAGAAAGTATTGATTATGCAGATTATGGTCACCCAGTTGCGGATTATGTGGAAGCAAATGGTGGTTCAAAAGGAATTGTAATTTGTGGAAGTGGAAATGGTATTAATATGACAGTTAATAAACACCAAGGAATTAGAGGAGCACTTTGTTGGAAAAAAGAAATTGCACAATTGGCTCGTGAACACAATGATGCCAATATTTTAACTTTACCTGCTCGATTTATTACGGTTGAAGAAGCAATTGAAATGGTGGATATTTTTTGGAATACTGCATTTGAAGGCGGAAGACATCAAAATAGAATTGATAAAATACCAATGTGTAAATAATTCAAGGTTCAATAGTTTAAAGAGTTCAATGGTTTAAACCTTTTTAATAATTGAACTTTTTGAACCTTTTCACTATTATAATAAGTATGAAAGGAATAATCAGTTTACTATTTTCAAGTGCTTTGTGTGTTTGTTTTTCACAGCAGGTTGATCTTGCGAAAAAATACAGTGCAACTATCAATGAAGCAGATTTAAAGAAAAATCTGTCAGTTATTGCTTCGGATGATTATTTAGGAAGAGAAACTGGAAAGCAGGGTCAGAAAATGACGGCTGATTTTTTAACTGCTTATTTTAAAAGATTAGGTTGCTCATTTGCTCCAGGGATGACAGATTTCGAGCAACATTTTGAGGTTATTGAAAGTACGCCAGGTGGTACCTTGTCTTTGAATGGCTTGTCTTTGAATTTTAAATCCGACTTTATTTATTATGGTTGCAAGTCAAAAACGACATTGGAGAATATTCCTGTATATGCTGTAGAACAATTAAAAGAAGCGGAAGAAAAACCGTGTTATGTTGTTCATGTAATGAAAAGCATGGAGGTTCGGAAAGAAGTTTCAGAATTGAAAAAACAACTTCCTAAACATGTAAAAGGAATTATTCTTGTTTCTGATAAATACGATACCCTGTATGAATATTTGGAACATTATGTAACTACTAAAACCATGTATTTGGCAGATGAAAAGAAGAAAGCGGAGTTTCCAATTTTATTTTTGAAGCAGTCTGCATTAGAAAGTTTAAAGAAAGAATCAAATGGTTTATTCATTGGAAAAGGGAAAGTTCTTAAATTTTCGAAACCAATTTTCACATTAAATGCACAGATCAATACACAGCAGGATAAGTTGAAAAGTTCGAATGTATTGGCTTATATAGAGGGAAGTGATCCTATTCTTTCGAAAGAAGTCGTAATTATCACGGCACATTACGATCACATTGGCGTAGATCATGGGGTTGTTTACAATGGAGCAGATGATGATGGAACAGGAACCGTTGCATTATTAGAATTAGCCGAAGCTTTTATGGAAGCAAAGAAAAATGGAGAAGGACCTAAACGATCCATTTTAATTATGCCTGTTTCAGGAGAGGAAAAGGGATTATTGGGTTCGGATTATTATTCTTCCCATCCGATTATTCCCTTGGAAAATACAGTTGCTGATTTGAACATTGATATGATTGGTCGAAATGATATTGCCCATGAAAAAGACACGAACTACATTTATATTATTGGATCAAATATGTTGAGCGATGATTTACATGAAATTAACGAAGCAGCGAATAAAAAGTATACAGATTTGAAACTGGATTACAAATTCAACAGTTTATCAGACCCCAATCAGTTTTATTACCGCTCGGATCATTACAATTTTGCAAAGCACAATATTCCTGTGATTTTTTATTTCAGCGGAGTTCACGAAGATTATCATCAACCCACAGACGATGTAGAAAAGATCATTTTCTCGAAAGTAGAAAAGGTAGCAAGATTGGTGTATTTCACAGCTTGGGAATTAGCAAATGCTCCAAAGCGAATTACTTTGAACCGCTAATTCCAAGCAAAGATTCTATCAAAGCATTTGTTTTTTCAACGTATTCTATGTAAACATCTCCTGTTCCTGGACCGTTGAATCCAGTGTGAATCCGTTTTACTTCACCATCTCTTCCGATGTAAATAGAAGTTGGAAAGGAAATAACTTCATTCAACATTTTAAATTGATTGGACGCAATTCCTTTAGAAGCTTTTCCACCAACGAGGAAAATAAACTCCAAGCTTTTCCGCTGTTTTAAAGTGAGAATTTTCTTTGCTTGTTCTTCAAAAGAGTCTGCGGCTTCATAGCCAATAGATATTATTTCCAATCCTTTTGAATGGTATTTGTCATACAATTCTTTGTAGTAATTGGTTTCATCCATACAATTTGGACACCAAGTTCCCATGATTTGAACGATGACTACCTTTCCTCTTGTTTCATTATTTGGGAACACATAGGTTGATCCATCAACCTTTTTGAGTTCAAATCCAAATGCCTTATCAGTTGTTTTGATTACAGTAATTGAATCTGGATTTCGTAACTCATAATTTGGATTATAGCTTGCCACGAAATTAGTGGAATAATGTTTTCCGCTATAGAAATTGCCTTGCGCTTTTTGGTCTTTTAAGGTTCCGTTTATTAAAAACGCATGTGATCCATCGAAGGCAGATAAATAGAATTTAGAGCCTTCAATAAACCCCTCTAAGAATCGATAATCACCTGTTTCTGTTCGGAAAGTACCCGTAATGTGATTTTCTTTTTGAGCAATAATACCTAGGGCGCTTTCTTCATCGGCTGTCTTAGGAGAGAAATGCGTTTCCCATTTTCCATTCAAATCACCAGAAGGCGAGGCTTTTTTCGGTGGTTTTTGATTTAAATTTGCGAAAAAAGGAACTTTATAGTTTGTTCCTTTATTGTAATTAAACCAAAATCCTCTAATTTCTTTTTTCTTATCAGTAATAAAACGCAGTTCCGAATCAAAATTTGGAAAAGGAAGAATGGTGGTATCACCTTTTCTAATCCCATTCGTCAATTCAATTCTTTCTTCTGCATTATGCACAACCAATAATAAACGCTTTTGTTTTTTCTCTACCGTTAAATGGACGGGTAATTGCGTTGTTTCATTCAACTGAAGATAAGCGGAATACGTTCCTGGAGTTAATGAAATTTTTTGAGCGTAGAAAGATGTTGCTGTTAAAATAGTTACCAACAAAGAAACAAAATGATTTTTCATGGGGTGTAAAAGTACCACTAAATTAATTTTTTATTTGGAAGAAATTAGCCCGATGCAACCTTTTTTGGTAGTTTAGAGTCTATTGATACAGCAAGTGCTATGGATGATTTAACATTGGTAACTGAATGCGCCAAAGGAAATTCAAAAGCACAGCGAGCGTTGTTTGATAAGTTTGCTCCCAAGATGCTGGCAGTTTGTCAGCGTTATCTCAGAAACTCACAAGAGGCTGAAGATGTATTACAAGATGGTTTTGTAAAGATTTTTCAGAAGATTGTGGATTTCAAAATGGATGGATCTTTGGAAGGATGGGTCAGAAGAATTATGGTAAATACTGCTTTAGACTCCATTCGGAAGAATAAGAAACTATTGGACGATGTTCAAATAGATGATGTTCAATACAAAGTATCTTTTACAGACCATCAGTTTGATGGAATGGATTTGGCACAATTACTAAAAATGATTGATGAGATGCCAGATGGATACCGTGTTGTATTTAACATGTTTGCTATTGAAGGTTATTCACACAAAGAGATAGCAGATACATTGGGAGTGACGGAGAATACCTCCAAATCTCAATACTCGCGTGCACGAGCTTTTCTGCGCACTCAATTAGAACTATTAGAACGTGATTGAAAAAGATAATATACAAGAACTGTTTTCGAAGGCATTTGAAAACCAAACCACTTCGGTAAGACCGGACTTGTGGGCTGGTGTTCAAGCTAAGATGGCTGCTGCAGGTGTTGCTTCAACGGCAACAATTGCAACAAAAGGGCTTTCTGCTTTGACGAAATGGATTATTGGCTCGGCCGCAGTGGGAACTGTGGGTGTGGTCACTACTGTTATTGCTTTGAATTCAGGTGAGGAATCTACAAATAAGATGACAGATGCTCCAAAGGAGATCTCTCAAAATATTTCTGTATCGAGTCCCGAAGAAGAAAGTAAAAAAACAGAATCCGCCACTACGGATAAAAAGCAGGATACATACACTGCTAAACAACTAGAGACGAATTCAACAGGACCGTTTGAAGATATTCCGCAAGAAATGAATCCTTTTAGTAAAGAATATAAGAAGAATGAAGAACGAGTAATTGGTTCGGATCATTCTTCTGAATCTATTATACAAGATAAGGGTAAAACGGCAGAGAAAGTAACTCCAACGGATAAGGAGAAGAATGAATTAGTGGATAAAACAGAATCGAAAAAGGCTCCTGTTGATAAGAAGGTTGTTTCAAAAGAAATAACATCTCTTGTAAAACATCCAGAGGATACGAAAGAACCTGTTTTTGTAAAGTTAGACGAATCTAAGGTTACTAAATTTCCAAACGTGTTTACTCCGAATGGAGATAGAGATAACGACACCTATTTTGTTACCGTTGAAAATATTGACGATTTTCAACTCTTGATTATTGATCAAAACAATCGTGAAATGTTCAAAACGAATAATCCGAGAGATGAATGGAACGGTATGAATATGGCAGGTGAAGTGGCTCCAAGTGGAAGTTACGCTGCAATCGTTACAGGTAAACAACAAAACGGTAAAAGTTTTAGAGAGATTCAATTGTTTGAATTAAGACGCTAATAATTACACGTAAACTGAAATAACAAAAAGAAGCATTCGTCATTTGGCGGATGCTTTTTTGTTTTATACCGTAGATAGCAACTAAAATTTGCGGAATTATGTGCACTAAGTAGCTACGCCGGATTGCAACTTTGATCAAAGTTATCCTCTTCTTTAGTAGAGGTTGCTTTCTTGTGGTTTATTTGCCACATTGAGATATCGTATTATTATTGCGGATAATCATTTTTCTACCAGATAAAAACAAAAAAGTCTCCATCATTAGATGAAGACTTTTGAGAGGTCTCGTCCGGATTCGAACCGGAGTAGACGGTTTTGCAGACCGTTGCCTAACCGCTCGGCCACGAGACCGTATTGTGGACGCAAAAATAGTAAATTTTCTTTAATCCCAATGAAAATGGTTGTTTTTGTTAACCAAATATTCATTGAAATTTCTTCAGTTTTTCGACTTTTCTAAAAGCTTCCAGTTTCAATACTAATTGCTACGTTATCTACATCTCCGTTTATCGGGGGACAAATTTTTGTAACCTTCACCCGTAAACCAATTAACCCCTTGATTTCTTTTTCAATACGTGAAACAATCCGTTGGCCAACATGCTCAATCAGCTTGGAACGAATAGCCATTTCTTGAGTAACAATCAAATTGATGTGAACATAATCAATAGTCTGACTCAATTCATCACTCATTGAAGCTTCTTGAAAGTTGGTTTTCATGTGAACATCTACTATATAGTTTCCACCAATCTTTCCTTCTTCCTCCAAACAGCCATGATACGCGTAGAGTTTTATTCCGTTTACTTCAATGATGTGATTCATCCTAGTTTTGCCAATCCGTCATTCATACGAGTAATGCATTCTTCTTTTCCAAGGTAAGAAGCAATTTCGAACATAGAAGGTCCTGTTCCTGCTCCTGTAATCAACAATCTGAATAAAGGAAGCACAGCTCCAATTCCTAAAGATTTCACTTCTAGAAACGCTTTAAATGCAGTTTCAATTGTTATTGGGTCAAATGTTGGAAGCGCTTCTAATGTGTTTTTCCATTCTGTCATTAATGCCGCAGAATCTTCTTTCCATTTTTTTGAAACGGTTTGCTCATCGTATGAAGTTGGCTTGTTGATCAAGTAAGATCCTTCACTCATCATATCTTTCACAAAAGTTGCACGTTCTTTCATCAATTTACAAAAAGCTTCCAAACGCTCTTCAGAATCTGTTAGATTGAATTCATTCTTTAATAATTGAGCTAATTCTTTTTCAGACGTGTTTTTCAAGTATTGTTGTTGGAACCATTTTGTTTTTTCTGGGTCGAATTTCGCTCCAGCCTTCCCTACTCTTTCTAGCGAAAATGCTTGAATCAATTCATCCATAGAGAAAATTTCTTGTGTGGTTCCAGGATTCCATCCTAAGAATGCTAGCATGTTGATAAATGATCCAGGGAAATATCCGTTTTCACGGTAACCAGAATATTTTTCACCATCAGCTGCAATCCAATTTGCAGGAAATACAGGGAACCCTAAACGGTCTCCATCTCTTTTAGAGAGTTTCCCATTTCCATCTGGGCGCAATAACAAAGGTAAGTGAGCAAATAAAGGTGCATCCCAACCAAATGCTTGATACAATAGTACGTGCATTGGAGCAGATGGCAACCATTCTTCACCACGAATCACATGAGATATTTTCATCAAATGATCGTCAACAATGTTCGCTAAATGGTAAGTTGGCATTCCATCACTTTTGAATAACACTTTGTCATCCAAATTGTTAGTGTTTACAACAACCCATCCTCTAACGATATCTTCAAAACGCACATCGTGATTGCGTGGCATTTTGAATCGAATAACAAATGGTTCGCCCGCATCCAAACGTCGCTTCACTTCATCAGCTGGAAGAGTTAATGAGTTTTTTAAATTGGTGCGTGTAACGCTGTTGTATTGCCAGTTCGGCATTCCCATTAGTTTTGCTTGTTCACGAACCGCTTCTAATTCTTCAGGAGTGTCGAAAGCATAGTATGCTTTGTCGTTATCTACCAAACCTATTGCATAAGGTTTGTAAAGTTCTTGGCGCTCACTTTGAACATAAGGGCCATAATTTCCACCGATTCCTGGACCTTCGTCAGGTATAATTCCACACCACTTCAATGAATCCATGATGTATTCTTGTGCTCCAGGAACGAAACGGGTTTGATCTGTATCTTCTATACGAATAATGAATGTTCCATTATTGTGTTTTGCGAAAAGGTAATTGTAAAGAGCGGTTCTAACACCTCCCATGTGTAAAGGTCCTGTTGGGGATGGTGCGAAGCGCACACGTACGTCTGACGAGCTCATGCTTATTTTTTTCAGCAAAAGTAATCATTTATTAACCTTTTTTATGGCTTAAGTGTACAGAAGACGGAATTTGTAGCAGATGTTCTCTGTGAACTTTTCTACTTTAGTAAGTTATTCCTATAAGAATTGTTTTTATGTCAGCATTTGATCGCTTAATTGAACAAATAGACGGCTTCATCCGAAAGTATTACAAGAGCG
The DNA here is from genome assembly GCF_000194605.1 of Fluviicola taffensis DSM 16823. NCBI lineage: Bacteria > Pseudomonadati > Bacteroidota > Flavobacteriia > Flavobacteriales > Crocinitomicaceae > Fluviicola > Fluviicola taffensis. The sequence goes on along the minus strand of NC_015321.1, from coordinate 1,750,004 downwards.
AAATACTAAAAGGTGTATTGATCGTTATTGGCTTTTTGTTGGCTTCTTGGCTAACGGTTAGCGTCCTAGAATATTTTGGTCGTTTTCCAAGCTCTGTTCGACTTATTCTCTTGATTTTGTTTTTGGGAATGAATAGTTATTTATTGATTCGTTATTTTGGGCTTCCAATTATGCGCTTGTATTCTTTTGGAAAGAGAATTAATCGCACACAAGCTGCTCGAATTATTGGTTCATTTTTCCCGAATGTTTCTGACCGTTTATTGAACACACTTCAGTTGAATGAAAATATCAATGAAAACGATCGCAGTTTCGAATTGATTCGTGCAAGCGTTTCTCAGAAATCGAATGAATTATTGACCGTTAAGTTTGAAGAAGCTGTTCGGTATGAAGAATCAAAAAAGTATTTGAAGTATGTGATTCCAGTTATTCTTCTTTTTGCAGGTGTTGCCATTTTCACTCCGAATTGGATTACTAAAGGATCTTCGAATGTGGTGAATTTTTCTCAGGCGCAAGAAGCTCCGTTCGATTTTACATTGGTGAATAAAACAGATCGCTTACGTGAGGGAAGTTCATATAATGTGGAAGTGGATATTACTGGTTTGTATGTTCCAGAACATGTGTTTTTGGTTTCTAGCCGTGGAAGGTATAAAATGAATAAAGTTCGTAAGAACCGCATGGAGTTTCCTATTGATAATTTGAAAACTGATTTGGTGTTTCATTTCGAAAGTGAAGGGTTTGAGTCGAAAGAGTTTCAAGTAAAAGTTCTTGGAAATTCTTCTTTGGGGAAAGTTGTTGCGACTTTGCATTATCCTAAATATTTGAATAAAAAGGATGAGCGTATGTTGAACATAGCTGATCTTGATATTCCGGAAGGAACGAAAGTGGATTGGAATGTGGAAGCTAGAAATGTTCGTTGGTTTAAAGTTTTTAGCAACAATTTCACAAAGCAGTTTGATGGATCAAGCGGAAACTTTCAGTCTACTTATAAAGAAGATGGCTCTATCAATTTTATTTTGAAAAATAAAGATTTGAATGTGTTGGATACGGCCAATATTCAAGTTCATGTTATAAAAGACGGATTTCCTTCTATTCTCGTTTCAGAAAGCATCGACTCTGTAAGAACTTCGGTTCGTTTGTTTGAAGGGTTAATATCTGATGACTACGGACTAACCTCTTTGTATTTTGTCTATACAATTCATAAAAAAGGTGGAGGTGAGTTGAAACGTAAAATCCTTGTAGATAAGTATTCTAGTACTAATGATAAATTTTCATTTGCGGTTGATTTTAGCCGAGACAATATTGCTGTTGAAGATAAGATTGGATATCATTTTCAGGTTTTTGATAACGATGGTGTGAATGGATCGAAGAGTACCTCTTCTCAGAATTTTGTGTATGAATTGCCAACTCTTACGAATTTGAATGAGAAACGTGATGAAGTTCAGAAAGAATTAAAGAATGCATTGACAGATGTTTTTAAGAAAACGGAACAGTTTCAAAAAGATGTGAATAAGCTTCAAAAATCCTTGATGAATAAATCAAAAAGTGATTTCAAAAATATGGAGCAAGTTCAAAGTTTGAAACAACAACAACAAACTTTACAAGAAGAATTACAGGCAATTAAAGACAAATTGGATGCGAGTAATGAAGAAAAGAATAAGTTGAGTGAGCAAGATGAAGAGCTTTTAAAGCAACAGGAATTAATTGAAGAGTTGTTGAAAGAAGTAATGGATGATGAGTTGAAAAAACTCCTTGATGACTTGGAGAAACTGATGGAGAAGAATGATCAGCAACAGATGAAAAACGAAACTGAAAAGTTGGATGCATCTAGTGACGAGATGAAGAAACAATTGGATCGTACGATGGAAATGCTGAAACGTTTGCAAGTGAACGAGAAGATTGATGATTTGGAAAAGGAGTTGGATCAACTGGCTGCTGAACAGGAAAAATTAGAGAAGGATATTAAAGACGAAAAAGTGTCGGAGAAAGATGCTTCCAAGAAACAAGAAGAGTTGAATAAAAAGTTCGATGACCTGAAAAAGGATATGCAGGAAATGCAAAAGTTGAACGAAGAATTAGATCGTCCAATGCCAATGGATTCTTTTGAGCAAGAGCAACAAGATATTTCAAATGAAATGAAGGACGCTAAAAGCAAACTGGATCAAGGTAAGAAAAGCAAGGCAGGAGAAAATCAAAAGAAAGCTTCAGAAAAAATGAAAGAGCTTTCAGATCAATTGAATAATCAGCAAGAGTCGGCTAACAAAAAACAGAATGAAGAAGACATGGGCTTGATTCGTTTGCTGCTCGAAAATTTAATGTCTTTGAGTTTTGATCAAGAGTCAGTGATGAACAAATTTGGCAAAGTGAAAGACATGGATCCTTTCTACAATAAGTTAGGAAGAAAACAGCGGAGCATTATCGATGACAATAAATTGATTGAAGATAGCTTGATGGCTCTGGCTAAAAGACAAACGAAAATCGCGCCTTTTATTGATAAAGAAGTAAAGGAGATTCGAACAAACTTTGCATTGATTACGGATGAAATTGGTGAGCATAGCAGAAAACCAATGCAACAACATCAACAGTATGTGATGACGAGTTACAACAATTTGGCGTTGATGTTGAATGAAAGTTTACAAGCAATGCAGCAGCAAGCACAGTCTGAAAAACCAGGTTCTGGTTCTTGTGACAATCCTGGCGGATCTGGAAAAAAACCTTCGGGTGGTGAAATGTCTCCTGGTGATATGAAGGAAATGTTGAAGAAACAATTAGAGCAAATGAAGAAGGGGCCAAATCCAGGAGGAAAACAACCCGGAGATAAACCGGGTCAAATGCCTGGAGAAGGAAATCAAGGAATGCCTGGTTTGGGAAACAAGGAGGTTGCAAAAATGGCGGCTCAACAAACGGCTATTCGTCAGCGATTAGAACAGTTGCGAAATGAGATGAATAATGACGGAAATGGAAAAGGAAATCAATTGAATCCGCTAATCAAAGAATTGGAACAGCAGGAGAAAGATTTGATCAATAAACAGTTTTCTCCAGATATGATCCGTCGCCAACAAGACATTTTAACACGTTTATTGGAAAGTGACAAAGCCTTGAAAGAAAGAGGCTTCGAAGAGAAACGAGAGTCTACTTCAGGAAAAAACACGAATTATGGTAACCTTATTAGATTTGATGAGTATAAGCGTAACAAGCTTGGACAAGTTGAGTTGTTGCGTGCAGTAGATCCTTTGTTAACGAAATATTACAAGGACAAAGCGAGTAAGTACTTCAACCAATTCTAGCATACGTAGAACATTAAATTTAAAGAATGGAAGAAGGGTTTACTTTAATTGATTCGTTAAGCATTCCTTCAGAATTGAATAACTTACCTGTTGTGGAGTCTATGATTGATAAAGCTTGTCAAACAGTTGGAATAGATGAAGACATGTATGGCAATGTGTTGATAGCGGTAACGGAAGCTGTGAACAATGCAATTATTCATGGAAACTTGTTGCACGAAAGTAAAGAAGTCAAATTGGAGTTTTATGAAACCGCTGATGGATTTGGTTTCCGAATTTGTGATGAAGGTAAAGGTTTTGATCATTCTTACCTCCCCGATCCGACCGCTCCTGAGAATATAGAAAAGGAAAACGGAAGAGGAATTTTCTTGATGAGAAACTTGGCAGATGAAGTGCGCTTTAATGACCAAGGAAATGAGGTGAGTGTTTTTTTTAATAAATGATGGTAGAGATTTTTTTTGAAGATATAGATGAAGTTCCGGGTGTAAATCCGGAATTTTTGTTTGCATGGTATTCGAACGTTTGTGAGGCTGAAGGAAAATCTTTGGGTGATATTTCTTTGATTTTTTGTTCAGATGAGCATTTGTTAGAAATGAATAGAGAATATTTGCAACATGATTTTTTCACGGATATTATCACATTCGATTATACTGAAGAAGATTTGGTTTCTGGTGATTTGTTTATTAGTGTTGATCGTGTTCGGGATAACGCAGATGAGTTTGATGTCTTGTTTCAAGATGAATTGCATCGTGTTTGTGTTCATGGTTTATTGCACTTGTGTGGTTATAAAGATAAGTCTGATGAGGATGAGAAGTTGATGCGACAGAAAGAAAACGATATGTTAATGTTACGTAAGTTTCACGTGGAACATTTGAAGGCTTAGTGTGATGGTAGTAATTTTGTTCCACGTGAAACATGAAATAGTATGTTGAAGAATTATGATGTCATTGTAGTGGGTGGTGGACATGCTGGTTGCGAAGCTGCGAATGCAGCTGCGAAATTGGGAAGTTCGGTGTTGTTAGTTACAATGAATATGAATACAATTGCTCAGATGAGTTGCAACCCTGCAATGGGTGGTGTGGCGAAAGGGCAAATAGTGAGAGAAATTGATGCGCTTGGAGGTGGCTCTGGAATTGTTTCAGATTTGTCTGCGATTCAATTTCGGATGTTGAATATTTCGAAAGGACCAGCAATGTGGTCTCCTCGTACTCAGAATGATCGAATGAAGTTCGCTGAAGAATGGCGTTTGTTGCTGGAGCAAAATCCGAACGTGGATTTTTGGCAAGATATGTCAAACGGATTGATTGTGGAAGGTGGAAAGGTTGTTGGGGTTCGAACCTCAATGGGTCTTTCTATTTATGGAAAATCGGTTGTTTTGACTAATGGAACGTTTTTGAATGGACTGATTCATTTGGGTGAAAAACAGTTTGGAGGTGGACGAATTGGTGAGAAAGGTTCAACTGGAATTACCGAAGATTTGATTGCTTTGGGTTTTGAGTCTGGACGAATGAAAACAGGAACTCCACCAAGAATTGATGGTAGATCTTTGGATTATTCCAAGATGGAAATTCAAGAAGGGGATAAAAATCCAAGTAAGTTTTCTTACGGAAATACCGAGGCTTTGAAAATTCAGCGCCCTTGTCACATTACTTATACCTCTACCCTAACTCATGATTTGTTGCGTGAAGGGTTTGACCGTTCGCCCATGTTTAATGGTGCTATTAAAAGTAGTGGTCCAAGATATTGTCCAAGTATTGAGGATAAGATTAACCGTTTTGCAGATAGAGATAGACATCAATTGTTTGTAGAGCCTGAAGGTTGGAAAACAGTTGAGATTTATGTGAATGGTTTCTCTACGAGTTTACCAGAAGATGTTCAGTTGCGTGCGCTTCATTCCATTGAAGGATTCGAAAATGCAAAGATGTTCAGACCGGGTTATGCGATTGAATACGATTACTTCCCTCCTACTCAGTTGAAACACACCTTGGAGACAAAGTTGATAGAGGGATTGTATTTTGCTGGACAAATTAACGGTACAACTGGATATGAAGAAGCAGCTTGTCAAGGTCTGATGGCGGGAATTAATGCGGCATTGAAAGTACAAGAAAGAGAACCGCTTATTTTAGGAAGAAGTGATGCTTATATTGGAGTTTTAATCGATGATTTGATTACTAAAGGAACCCAAGAACCGTATAGAATGTTTACTTCTAGAGCAGAGTATCGTATTTTACTTCGTCAGGATAATGCGGATATTCGTTTGGTTCCTATGGCTGTTGAATTAGGTTTACAGGATCAAGAAGCTTTGGATCGTGTGAATAGAAAAGTGAATGCAGCCAAAGAACTAATAGGTGCTTTGCGTAAGGAAGGTGTTAGCCCAGAAATTGCGAATCCTATTTTGGAAGGTGTTGGAAGCGCCCCTCTTTCACAACAAATCAAATTGTCTTCAGTTATCACTCGCCCACATGTTACCATGGAGCATGTATTAGAAATGAGTGAACATGTTCGTGGTTTGGCCGAAAGGTTACACGTGGAACATGCCGATGCTGTAGAACAAGCTGAAATTTTGTTAAAATATGAAGGTTATATTGCTCGTGAGGAAGAGGTAGCACTAAAGTTATCTCGAATGGAAACATTAGTTATTCCTGCTTCTATTGACTATAATTCTATGAAGTCTTTGTCTTTAGAGGCAAGAGATAAGTTGACGAAAATTAAGCCTGCTACCATTGGTCAGGCGTCAAGAGTTAGTGGTGTTTCCCCTAGCGATATTTCAGTTTTATTAATTCATTTAGGAAGATAGTTTCACGTGGAACATTTAAACCAATCAATTTGCCCCGCTTGTGGAGCATCATCGTTAAGTACATATTTGACTGTAACGGATCATTTTCTTTCTAAGGAAAATTTCAATTTGGATCTTTGTAGCTCATGTCATTTGCTGTTTACAAATCCGCGACCGACTATAGATCACATTAGCGATTATTACAAGTCGGAGGATTATGTTTCGCACAGTTCAACTAAGAAAGGTTTCGTAAATAAAGTTTATGGCTGGGTACGCTCTTATACTTTGAAGAAGAAAATTGCTTTATTAAAGCAATTGACGGATGGAAAACAACTCTTAGATATTGGTGCAGGAACGGGTCACTTTTTAACGAAGGCAAAACAATCAGGGTATTCGGTTTTAGGTTTAGAGCCCGATGAAGATGCTCGAAAAGTTGCTTTGTCGGAAAATGGAATTGAACTAAAAGATTTAAGTTTGCTTCATGAGTTAAATCAATCGTTTGATATTATTTCCATGTGGCACGTGTTGGAACACGTTTACAATTTACAGGCAGATTTGGATAAGATAGTTTCTTTAGTAAACCAAGGTGGTGTTTTAATTATTGCGGTTCCAAATTATACTTCTTTCGACGCACAATATTATAAAGAGTTTTGGGCAGCTTATGATGTTCCACGTCACCTCTATCATTTTTCTCCGAAGTCAATTATTCCTTTAGTTGAATCAAAAGGACTGAAATTTGAAAAAATGCTTCCAATGAAATTTGATAGCTACTATGTTTCGATGCTGAGTGAAAAATACAAAGGTGGTTCCATGTTAAAAGCGATGAGAATTGGATTTTTGTCAAATCAGAAGTCAAAGGAAGGATTGTCGAGCTCTCAAATCTATATTTTCCGCAAGAAATAGTGTTTTTAGCGTTTTTAAGGGTGTTTTTGTCTTTTTGATGTGAAAACACCTTGGGTGGGTGCTGAAACGGCAGGAAATCAAGTGAAATTTTTAACTTTTTTGCTCGTTTTTTCGAAATCTACTGCTTCGCATCATTGTCCAGACAGAAAATGTTTTTTGCTTTTTATTCCTCCTCTTTCAATGCTTCTTCCTGTTTGCGATTTATTTGTTCTAGGTATAATTTCATCAATTCTCTCAAGAGGATGTTTTCTTGTTTTAATGTATCGATGAGAACCTGAGTTTTTTCCGATTCTGATTTGAGAGAATCTAGTTGGAGCTTTAAACTATCAATTCTCAACTGAATTTTTATTAGTTCAGTGGAATCTAGTTCAATCTGTTTGTGAAGTGAATCTATCTGAGCATATCCGCTGGCAGAAGATTGTTTTCATTGCTAATTAATTTTTTATTTATTCGGCTCAATCCAATCTCCGTTGTCACGAATTAATTGAATCAATGCATCAACCGCTTCTTCTTCTGAAACATTTTTCTTTACCACTGTTTTTTCCTTGTACAAATTTATTTTCCCTGGACCAGTTCCAACATATCCGTAATCTGCATCTGCCATTTCTCCAGGACCATTTACGATGCATCCCATGATTCCGATTTTGAGTCCTTTCAAGTGAGATGTGCGTTCACGAATCTTTCCAGTTGTTTCCTGTAGATCAAATAAGGTTCTTCCACACGACGGACAAGAAATGTATTCTGTTTTGGAAATACGAGTTCTTGTGGCCTGCAGAATTCCAAAGGATAAACTATTCAAATCAACTAAAGGTCGCGGAGCTGTAATCCATATTCCGTCTGAAAAACCATCAATAAAATGTATTCCAGCATCTGAACTTGCATACAATTGAAGCATTTCCAATTCTTCTAATTCGTAATTCAGTTTCAAAATAACGGGAACGCGATTATTTAATTCCGCCAATTCATATTGAAATTTGCGGATAACCTGTGTTTTTTGGTGTTTTTTAGTTTCAGCTACATAGATGATTTGTTCGCTTGGCAACTCTGAAACTGCGGTTTCTGCATCCAGATCTACAAGTAAAAAGACAACTCCTTCTGGTTTGTTTTTGGTGTATTCTTGGAGAGTACATAAAGGATAAGCATCTGATCTTTTGTGCGTTTTCCACGCTTCGTAGTTCTGAACAATCCGCAGTGTTCCTGGAATTTCGAAGTCAATCGTCTGATCTCCAAGATAAACAAGGTCTGCTGCTTGGTCAAAAATATTCCATTTATCTAATGGTTCCGAATAAGAATATCCGAATCCGAAAAAATTAGTTGAAACTATTTTGTTTTTCTTTGATAAATCAGAAAAAACAATTGAAGTATTACTTCCACCAATATTTAATAATGAATTAGTAATCCGTTTATTATGGTTAAAATAATCGAAATTTATTTTTGACGAATAATTTAGTTTGTATTCGTTTTTTTCTTGAAATTTTTGTGCTAATTTTTGTGCCACTGGAATTTCAAATTCAGGATCTTCTGTCAATGAAACCCGAATCGTGTCTCCTAAACCATCTTCTAGTAAAGCTCCAATTCCAACTGCTGATTTAATTCTACCATCTTCTCCATCTCCAGCTTCAGTGACTCCAAGGTGCAATGGATAATTCATTCCTTGTTCTTTCATGGTTTTCACAAGTAATCGGTAGGCTTGAACCATTACAAGTGTATTACTCGCTTTCATGGAAATCACCAATTCGTGGTAATCGTTTTTCCGACAAATGTGGATGAACTCCATTGCTGATTGAACCATTCCTTCAGGTGTGTCTCCAAATCTGCTTAAGATCCGATCCGATAATGAACCGTGATTCGTTCCAATTCGCATGGCAGTTTGGTGTTCTTTGCAAAGTAACACCAGTGGTGTAAATTTCTTTTCGATGCGAATTAACTCTGCTTGATAACTTTCTTCGGTGTAATCTATTTCTTCGAATTTCTTTTTGTCAGCATAATTCCCTGGATTCACACGTACTTTTTCGATGTGTTTTGCGGCAATCTCAGCTGCGTTCGGTGTAAAATGTATGTCTGCTACTAATGGAGTGTTGTAACCGCGTTTAACGAGCTCTTTTTTGATAACTCTAAGGTTTTCTGCTTCTTTCTTCGATGGTGCTGTTAAGCGTACCAATTCGCAGCCTGCATCAATCATGCGTATAGATTGATCGATGGAACCTGCCGTATCCATAGAATCCGTTGTGGTCATGGATTGAATCCGAATGGGATTTTTTCCACCAATTGTGGTGATTCCAACTTTTACTTCGCGTGTTTCAAAGCGCTCGCGATGGAATAAATCGGTACAGAAATTGATTTGTTCGGACATCTTTAAAGAAATTGTACCAGACAAAGGTACATAATGAATTTTACTGGTTTATCTCTTGAATGAGCATTTCAATGAGAAGTCCAGCTTCTGGTTTCAAATAGTAGTTTCCCTCAAATTCTCTATAATCGGAATAAACCAAGTTTGCAAGTACTAATTCCTTGATGTGTTTTGAAATGGTTGATTTTGATAGTGTGGTTATTCTTTGAAAACTTTCGTTGGTCGCTTTATGATTTTCAAAAAGATACTTAATGATTGTAATTCTTGCAGGGTGTCCTAAAGATTTTGCAATTTGCGCTAATTGTAGTGTTTGATTAGAATAAGGATAGATTTTACTTGTTCCCATAATTTGTTGTTTCTTATTTAATTTAAGAAAAAGGTTGATTTTGCACAAGATTTTTTGTTAAAAACAATAGCTTAGAATAAGTTGTAAATCAAATTTTTTAAAAGTGCTTGGTCTTTTTATGTGTCTAAAAACCTTTATCATGGCTCGGTTCGCTATTTGGCGAATTAGCGAATTGGAAAAATAACCTTTTGAGAAAAAATGGGAGATTAGAAAGCCGCTCAGTGAGAACAAAACTGTTTTGTTAATTAAATTTCAACTTTCCTCAAATAATTTGATACCTGAAACTATAAACCGAATCAATCGTTTCATCCTTGTATTTACAAGCTTCCCATTTAAAATGATACTTAATGAGATAAGCTAGGATTTCATCATCCAACGTTCTATTTCTCGATTTTATAGCTTTTAATTAACCAATCTCTTTGCCCTCGAAATTGATAATGTTGGGTTTGGTGGATTTGTAAACGAGAAACTAATTTTCAGAACGAATCAAACTAAAATCACCTTCTTCAAACTAGATTGGTTTTTTATAATGAACGGAGCCACAACAATTTTCAAACTTCTCTCCGCTTTCACAAACACACGGATCATTTCTACCAATACTAACTTGTTTTTTAGCGAGTTTTCGGTCTGCCATGTTTTGGTTGAAGATTTTCTCCAGCAGATCATACAGTTCGGGGTGCTTCTCTTGTAGTAATTTCGGACGTTCGAAGAAATATTCGCTCACAACAGAAAAGAATTCTGCGCGATTCGTTCCGCCATAAGGATTGATATCTGACTTCCCTTCATAAATTCGATCCATTTCTTTTGTGATTAGATCTATCCAAGGAATGGCATATTGTTTTTGCATCAACACTTTCGGGATCCCATCAATTTCACCGTCTGATTTATCGATTAAATGAACGAACTCATGAATTGCCGTGTTTTCTTTGTCGGATTCATTTTTAAAACCCAAATTCAAGGCTTGTTTCGATAAAATCATAATTCCTTCCATGCTTTGATTTCCAACCATTCCTAGAATTTGACGGTTCGACTCTCCTTCAAATTGATAGTTTTCATCGAACATTGCAGGATACAATAATACCTCACGAATATTGGTGTATTTCCAAGAATCGAAACCGAAAACAGGAATTACCGCACTCGAAGCAACCAGGATTTTATCCGTTAAATTTACGGTTGTTTTCACTCCAGTAATCCGACAATTCAAGAGAAACTCTTGTACTTTGTATTCGAAACGGATTTTTTCTTCAGAATTCAAAGAGGCGTAAAATACAACTTCGCTATTCAGGATTTCTCTCCACAAAGTAGGAAAAATTTCACGAGGAACAATCCATTTGGGGTGGGCAACTTTGCGGTAGGAAATAATGCCAAAACCAAGAAGTGAGCCAATTAGAATAAAAGCGATAATAACCATGTCAATTGATATTCGTAAAATTTGAAGGGAAATCAACATTAAAAGTAAGCTTTTTACTACCTTTCCACCATGCATTTCGACGAATTAATTCATTTCTGTTTTCAGCTTCCAGGTGCAACGGAAACTTTTCCCTTTGATAAACGAACACTTGTAATCAAGGTTCAAAATAAAATGTTTGCTTTGGTGGATGTGGAAAACCCGACGGGAATTAACCTCAAATGTGATCCAGAAAGAGCAATAGAATTGCGAGAACGTTACGATGGAATTCAACCTGGATATCACATGAGTAAGAAGCATTGGAATACGGTTTCTTTGGAAGGATTAGTAGATGATTCTTTGATCAAAGAGTTAATCGTACATTCTTACGAACTAATTGTTTCCTCCTTACCAAAAAAATTGCGCGATGAGCTTGAGAATTGATAAATACGTGTGGTTTGTGCGTTTGGCGAAAACTAGAACTTTGTCTACAGAATTGGTTCAAAAGAACAGAATAAAATTGAATAATAATCCCGTGAAACCATCCAAAGAGGTGAAAATAGGAGATACGATTTCGATTATTAAAAACAATGCAACCTTCAGTTACAAAATCAAGGATTTATTGGATAGAAGAGTAGGAGCAAAGCTCGTTTCCGATTATTTGATAGATATTACAGATCCTTTGGAACTGGAAAAATTCAAAACATACCAAGAAGCACAAAGTGTGTATCGAGAATATGGAACGGGTAGGCCTTCCAGAAAAGATCGAGACAATTTTGATTCCTTTTTTGAATGGCTCGAAGACGATGATGAAGACTAATTAAAAACATATTTAAGCACTATTCATGTCAAAACCACTTTACGTTCTGGGAACAGGACTTTCACACAACGGTTCCGCAGTTTTATTAAAAGACGGTGTTGTTTGCGTTGGAATTGAAAAGGAACGCATTACCCGAATAAAGCACGATGGAGGAAATGATACCGATGCCATTCAATATTGTTTAGATGCGGAAGGAATTACCCTAGCGGATATAGATTTGGTTGTTCAAACGGCCAATTTTGAAATTCCTGATCGAGAACGATTTCAAGGAAAACGACTTTTTACTGAATCGGAAAATCCACCTTTGGTTAGCATTTCTCATCATTTAGCTCATGCATACAGTGCTGTAGGAACGTGCCACTTTGAAGAGTGTGTTGTGATGGTAATTGATGGATGCGGAAGTCCATATCAGCAATGCACAGATTCTTCCGAAGGATTTTTTTCCCCAGAAAATCTAAATCAACTTTCTCAGGATCAATTGTGGTGCGAAAAAGACAGTTTTTATCAGTTTGATGGACAAAAGCTAACTCCTCTTTTAAAAGATTTTAGTCCAGTTGAAAGAAATTTGGGTAATGGTTTGAAGCTTCCAACAACGACACATTCCATTGGTGGATTTTATGCTGCGATTAGTCATTATGTGTTTGGAAACATGGATGATGTAGGTAAACTGATGGGCTTAGCTCCTTATGGGAAAGCAGGAGTGATTGAACAGGAAGCTTTTGAGTTTACGAAAGGATCTTTATTGGTGCGAACAGATTGGCAGCAATACTTGAAAATGCCTTCTACAGGATATGTGTTTTTTAAAGAACATTTTCAATACTATGCGGATCTGGCTTTTTGGGCTCAAAAACAAGTGGAAAAAGCTGTGCGTTGGTGTTTTGAAGACCGTTTGAAGCGATTTCCTCACAAAAACGTGTGTTATGGTGGTGGAGTTGCATTAAATGCAGTAGCGAATACTTTTTTGCTCGATGAAGGAATCCTCGAGAATTTTTACATCGAACCAGCTGCGGGAGATAATGGGTTGGCTTTGGGTTGTGCCTATTACGGTTGGCTGGAAATCTTGAAGAATCAGAAAGTAAAACACACGGAGAATACCTGTTTTGGCAAAAGCTATTCGAAAGAAGAGATCGCCGCTGCTTTAGCGGGTACTCCTAAGACTTGGAGTATTCAACACATGGAAAAAGACGATTTATTGGCGTTTGTAGCTAAGAAATTAGCGCTAGGAAAAACCATTGGTTGGTTTCAAGATGAGTGTGAATTTGGACCACGTGCATTGGGTCATCGAAGTATTTTGGCGCATCCTGGAATCAGAGGATTAGGAGATCATATCAATGCGAACATCAAGTTTAGGGAAGATTTCCGTCCGTTTGCACCCGCTGTTTTACCTGAATTGGCCGCTACTTATTTTCGCTCAGGAAGAAAAAGTCCGTATATGATTTTGGTCGATCAAACCAAGGAAGAATACATGGAACAACTGCAAAATGTGACGCATGTCAATGGAACCGCTCGTGTTCAAACAGTTGATGCGCATTGGAATGAATTGTTTTACAAACTCATACAGAAATTTCACCAAGAAACGGGAATCGGGGTTTTGCTCAATACCAGCTTCAACAAGAAAGGAATGCCCATTGTGGAAACTCCCCAGCAAGCCATTGAATTATTCGAAGAATCGGCATTGGATATTTTGGTTCTAAATCACACCATGATTCAAAAAGGTTGAAGCGAAATTTACCAGCCTCCGCCACCACCGCCTCCGCCACCACCGCCAGAGAATCCACCACCACCAGAAAACGATCCTCCTGAAGAAGAACTTGGTGGAACAGAAGCAGAAGAAATTGCAGAAGAAAATGCGCCCGAGCTAAAACTGGAAAAGCCATACATTCCCAATCCAGCATACCAATATCCAGTCATTCCATATCCAGTTTGTAGTTCAACAGGATTAAACTGACCTTCCCATTCTTTGGCTAGTCCAAGTACAATTGCAAAGGGTAAAAGGCGTTCGAATGTCTCAAAATTGAGATCTGGGGGATTGTTGAATTGAATACGTTTTTTATCGGCATATTCAATAAATAAGTTCAATCCGAGAATGTGATCCATTACTTTTCTACCTTCAGCAGTTGGCTGCTCGAATAAATAACCGAATAGCAAGTTGATTGCAAATCCTACTCCAGCCATTACTCCAATAACGACATAAGATCCACCAAATAAAAACTTCAAGCCAAATGCAAGAGCAATAAAAAGGAATAAATAAAGGTATTGAACCCCGTTAATGCGTGTGTTCATTGTCCGGTATTTTTCCCCATGTCTTTCTACGATATTTGCCGCCAAATCATCCATCCCTTTTTTGAGTGTTGCATTGTAGGTAGATTCCTGAAAAGTAAAAGAGTCTTTGCCAGAGAAGAAGGCTTGATATACTTCGTTTTCAGCGGAGGTTAAGTCGTGCTTTTTCTCTTCTGAAGTTGAAAAGGTAAATTTCTTGGACTCCTGTTTAATCTTCATCCAACCTTTTGCTCCCAAGGAAGCAATTTGTCCCGTAAAGGCATTTGAACTGATAGCACCGCGATTCATAACGGCGTAAACATCTGCGGGTGAAAATCCTTCTGGAGCATCGTATTGAGGCATGATGGTTCCTGGCTTTGGATCGCGGCCGTATTTCCACCAAAGAATGGTGTTCCGAATGAGTAAGAAAAACACCATGAAGATCAGCAATACCCACAAAGCATGGCTTTTTATCCAATAGATAAAATTTTCCATGTCGGTTGGATAGGTGATTTGATTTTTCTCCCAAGATGTAGCAAATGTCAATCCTTCGTTGGAGCCAAGTGGACGAGTGGTCTTGAAAAACAGTTCATTCGGATTGATTTGTTCCACGGTGTAGTTTTTTCCACCATCACCTTGTCCTCCAGTATAGGCGGTGAATTCCTTGAATTTAATTTCCGAAGGAAGCAATACCCGAGCAGTTAATGTGTCTACTGAAAATTTCCAGCCATTTCCATTGGTATTCCAATACAATTCATCCACATCGTCTAAAAACCGAAGAACATGATTTACTTTGTAAGTGATATCGTAGGTGTATTTTCCAGGCTCAAGACTCGTCTCTTTGTTTCCAAAATAGATACGGATCCCATTAACCACAGCTTCAGTGTGATAATCTTCTTTTTTACCATCTCTTGTAATAGAAATTAGTGAAAAATCGACTACTGTTTGGCCACCTTCATAATTATAAGCCAAAGGAATCTCGCGGTAAATTCCATGATTGATGTCATACCCATCTGCATAAACAGTGATGCGTTCAGTGATCAACATCGAGCAATCTTTGTTGATTTGATAAGTTCCGTCGAAGCGAATGATGTGCGCAAAATCATCTTGAGAAAATGTTCCACAAGAAACAAAAATGAAAAGTGCAACTAAGAATTGTTTAATCATAGTGTTGGAATGCTTTGTTGTTCGTTGGTAGCTTGAACGTATTGTTTGCTGGAATGACCGAAGGTGGATCTGAAAAAACTATACGGAATTTGTGAAATCATACGGTTGTATGCTTCTACTGTTCCATTGTAAAATTGTCGGGAATACAATAAATGATCTTCTGTTTCACGAATTTGTTTCAGCAATTTTTCAAAATTTAAGTCTGCTTTCAAATCGGGATAAGCTTCCTTAATTACGTTGATTTTGCTTAAAATTTGCGGAAATTGATCATCTCCTGACCAAATAGAACTTCTTTTCTCGGCCAATTCTTCCAATAATTTTGCTTCGTGACTGGCATATCCTTGTGCAATTTGAATCAATTTTTGAATCAATTCATAGCGGTTTAAAAGTTGTGCATCAATATCGGCAAAAGATGCTTCTACTAAATTACGTGCTCCTATCATTTTGTTCCGGAGAACAATGACGAAGACAATCAAAAGCAAAACGCAACCAGCGCCTATCGCAAGGAAAATCATGATTTTTTTCTGAAAAGTAATAATTGTAATCGGATAAAGTGCTTAATCTTTCATCCCGCATTTCTCACAACCAGCTTGTTTTTTGCGTTTCGAACTCAAATAGAAACGGCGAATCAAGTAAAAACTTGCTGCTAAAACGGCTGTTATGACTAAAGCAATTTGCATTATTTGAAAATAATATATGTGATATAAGCTCCAAGATACGCTAAAACGCCCATATATCCAACTTGAACTATTGGCCATTTCCAGGATTTTGTTTCACGTTTTACAACAGCTAAAGTTGCCATACATTGCATCGCGAATACATAAAAAACTAAGAGTGAAAGTCCGCTTGCCAAGTTATAAGTCGGAGTTCCATCATCCCGCTTTTGAACTTTTAATTTATCCATCAACTGTTTTGGATCGTCATCTGTGTCGTGAACGGAATAAATGGTTGCCAATGATCCCACAAAAACTTCCCTTGCTGCGAAGGAAGCGATTAAAGAAATTCCCATTTTCCAGTCGTAGCCTAAAGGTGTGATAACAGGTTCTATGAATTTACCCATGTGACCCATGTAGGAATGTTCCAATTTCACGGAAGCAACTTGAGTTTCATAGTCGATTACTGCTTCTTCTGATTGAATGATTGGAGCTTTGACTAGCTTGGAGTATTTTTCCATGTCATTTCCTGGGCCGAAACTTGCCAATACCCACAAAATGATAGAAATGGCTAAGATTATTTTTCCAGCATCAAAGACAAAAATCTTTACTTTTTCGAATACTTCGATGCCTACATTTGCCCAGCGTGGACTCTTGTAATCAGGCATTTCTAATAGAAAAACGCTCAACTCTTTTTTTCTAAAAAATTGTTTGATCACCCAGGCAACCAGCAAGGCAGAGACGACTCCCAATAAATACAAAGCGAACAAAACCAAGCCTTGTAAGTTCAAAACTCCCAAAACGATTTTCGAAGGAATAACGAGCCCGATAAGTAAGGTGTAAACTGGTAAACGAGCGGAACAGCTTATGAGCGGAGCTACTAGAATGGTTGTTAGACGCTCTTGCCAAGAACTAATGGTTCGAGTTGCCATAATTCCAGGAATTGCGCAAGCTGCGCTAGATAGAAGTGGAACAACACTTTTTCCGTTCAATCCAAAAGGCCGCATCAATTTATCGGTAATGAAAACAACGCGAGCCATGTAGCCTGTTTCTTCCAAAATAGCAAGCATAAAGAAGAGTAGAGCAATCTGAGGAATAAAAATCAAAACTCCACCAATTCCAGGAATCACACCGTCTATTACTAAAGATGTAAAGATTCCTTCGGGCATAACGGTTCCTAGCCAAGATGCAAACGATGATGTTCCCATGTCAATCCAATCCATGGGATAAGATGCAAGGGTGAAAACGGTTTGGAAGATGACCAATAGAATGGCCAGAAAGATTAAGTAGCCAAAAAGCGGATGAATGAGCCATTTGTCTAGCTTATTAGAAAAATTTGCCTCCGTTTGTTTTCTACTTACAACTTGACTTACAATTGGTTTTATTCGTTCGAAGCGTTTATTGGTGTCTGCGATCTGACCTTGTATATCTGTCTTTGCTAATAGGCTTGATTGATTTGTTCTACGTGGTTCAGAATCGGTTCCCATCCATTCCTTCAATTCAGAAAGCCCAGTTCCAATCCGAGCATTGGTACGAATAATGGTTGCTGCTGGAAAAGCTTGTTCTAATGCAAGAATATTGATGTCGAATCCATTTCGTGAAGCAACATCTGTCATGTTTAATACAAGCGCAAGTTCTAAGCCTAAATCGTAAATCTGAGTAAATAGTAAAAGATTACGTTCTAAGTTTGTGCTATCTAAAACAACAATTGTTTTTTCAGGAAAATTGGGGTTTTTGGGATCTGAAATGACATTGTAAACTACCTCTTCATCTTTGCTTCTTGGATAAATACTGTAAGTTCCAGGGAAGTCAATGAGTTCCAACTCTTTTCCGTTGATGGTTAAGAATCCAGAATGTTTATCGACAGTTACTCCTGGAAAATTTCCTACATGTTGCCTCAGGCCAGTAAGCCGATTGAACAAGGAACTTTTTCCTGTATTGGGATTTCCAAAAAGAGCTATTTTTTTCATTTATTCGACCTCTATCAATGCTGCTTCCGATAAACGCATCGAAAGTGTGTAACCCGAAATGTCGACCGCAATCGGATCTCCAAATGGGGCTTTAAATATTACTTCAACTTCTTTTCCTGGATAAAGTCCCATTTCCAGAAGCTTTGGTTTTAGCTCACTTTCAACAATGCCAAGCACTTTTGTTTTTTGATGCATGGGAATTTGTGCAAGTGTTTTCATGGAAATGTATCTTTGTTGAAGATTTTGAGCTGTAAAATTAGTGGAAACCGACGAGCTACCCAATACCGAGTTTGTGGTAAATAGCTATTGGTCGGATTTCAGATCGTTTAAGATTTGATGCACATCGTTTTCAGTAGATGTGAGTTTGTTCTTGCAAATCTGAATCAAAGCTGCAGCGCGTTTCACTTTTTCAGAAAGCAAATCCACAGAAATCTCCCCAGATTCAATATCTGCAATGATTTGCTGTAATTCTTCGTACGCCTTTTCGTATGTTAATGCTTCTTCTTTCACTAGACGAATTTACGGAATTATTAGGGAAGTTTGGAATAATTTTATAATCCTCAAAGTTATTTCACCTTCGCATTCAACTCCTGTGCTTCCGTCACAATTTTCAATTCCTCTCCTGCTTTGGCTTGATTCTTTGCTGAAAGAACTCCTTTTTGATTGGTGACAATTGCATATCCGCGTTGCAAAATGGTAATTGGATCTAGCAGATTTAAGTGAAGTTCAGCTTGCTCCAGGTTTTTAGTTTCTGTTTCAAATCTTCTTGGAAAGAACCGAATGAGCTGATTTTGTTGATTGTTGATTGTTTGTAAACTTGAGTTAAGAATAGACTTGGAGTGGATTTGTAATAAATTGATGAGGTTTTCTCTCTTATTTTTTTGTGATTCAAAAAAGTAACCAGAAGAAGAACGTATTTGATTACGAAGTTGTGTTAAGACTTGATTAGAGTAAGTCATTTTATGTTTGACCTGAAATTCAAAATCCTTCACTATTCCATGAAAAGCATTTTTTTCAGAAAGTAAGACAGCCTGTACTTCTTGCTTAAATGTAAGAGTTAGCTGTCCAAACTGATTTTTACTTTCTTGCAATAAGTGTTGAATTTGTTTCGGTAATTTCATCAGTGCTTCATCCAATGGAGCATCTAACTCCTCAAAAATGCTCAACAGAAAATAAGCCATATCAGAAGGGGTGATTCCATTTCTAAATGCAATCATTTCGCAAACCGTGAGATTGGTTGAGTGTCCAATTCCGGTCAAAACGGGAAGAGGAAAGGTCGCAATGGCTTTTGCCAGTTCATAGTTGTTGTAGCAGTGCATTCCCACTTCACCACCGCCACCACGAATGATTACAACCGCATCGAAATGGTGTTTGATTTCTTCAATACGTTTTAATTGTCCTTTAATGGAAGCGATGGCATTGTCTCCCTGAAGAGCTGCTTCAAACAAAAAAGTGTTGAAATGATAGCGTTTTGGATGGCCGTTTAATAAGGTCACGAAGTCAGAATAACCTTTACTATCTGCCTGTGAAATGATTGCTAGTCGTTTTGGAACCAATGCCATTTCAATTTGCTGATTGGCGTTCAAAATCCCTTCTTTGTTTAACCGTTCCAAGGTTTCTTGACGTTCACGTTGTAGTGCTCCCAGTGCATAATTGGGGTCGATGTCAATAATCTCTAAACCAATGTTGTAAATTGGATGATACGTAATTTTAACTTGAAACAATAACTCCATTCCGTCGCGCAGTGGTTCTTTCACGATCTCATAGAACTTTTGTTGGATTCGTTCGAAATTCTGTTTCCAGATTGTTCCGCGCATTTCTACAACAATTAATCCATCTTCTTTCTGAACCAATTCCGGATAGCAATGTCCTTTCTTGGTAGAATTGAGCTTGTGCATTTCCGCAATTACCCAATAAGTGCGCGAATAACGTTCCGCAATGACTTTGCGAATCGAATCTGCGACTTGTTTGAGGGTAAAATATTCGGGAGTTTGCATTACCTAAAGGTACGGAAAAGCAAGAAATATAAAAAGAGGCGCGTTCTCTAAATCGTGGTTTATGGCTTTTTTAAGCGGTATTTTCCTTTCAGATTTAAAAAGTATTGTTCCAGCGTGATCCGAGAAATCCACGAAATAAGAATGGTGAAGAATAGCGCTAAGGAATAAAGCAGGAGGTTGTAAACGATTCCATTCTCGTTTTTTGGAAGATATTTCAAGAGAAGTACCAGAATGATCCAGTGATACATGTAGATACCATAAGATATTTTACCTAAAAAAACGGAAATTTTAGTGTCGATGGAAATAGTTTCATTTTGAACAATTCCTACAAGCATTATTCCGAAAAGAACGGCGAACAATTCCTCTGTAAAGAAGACGAGTTCGAATCGACTAAACCACAAACTAAAAGTCAGAATACTTACACCAATGAATACGCTGTTTTTACAGAAAACAGTTAACCAATTCTTCTTTCGTGCAAAACCATAACCAAAGAAAGCACCTACAGCAATGCAGTTGAATTTCGTGTTGTGGAAGAAATTTCCAACGAAAGAAGTCACGTTTTCATCTTGGGCTGTTCGAACATTGATATATCCAATGATGTGAGGTAATAGAGAATATACAACGAAGAAAAACACTAAAAATAACACTACTCGTTTTTCAGGAAGAAGCATTAGTAATAAGGGCCAAAACAAGTAAAATTGTTCTTCCACTCCGATGGACCAAATTTGCGGACTTGCTGTCCATTCAATGTTTAAGGCATCAGCGATGTTTGGAAAAATACTGAAGCAAAGTAGGATTGTTTTTGAAGAGTATTCCGAATCGATGAGTAGAAATGAAAGAATGAGAATGGTGTAATAAAGCGGTAGAATGCGCAAAACACGCCGCAGGATGAAGTTTTTGTAAGAAATTTTTCCAGCAATTTCTTTTTCTCCAACAAGGATGTAAGTGATTAAAAATCCGCTTAGTACAAAGAATAAAACGACCGCAATGTGACCATCCGGAAAGATTGTGAAATCGCTGTCAATCAAATTTGGAAGTGCTTCCCGCTGTTTCAATAATTCTATATGTCCCCATAAAACAACTAGAGCCGCAAGTGCTCTTAAAGTTTCTAGTCCTTTTAGTTGTTTGGTCATCGAAGCTTTAATTTATTTTCCAAGGTGGGTTTAATCTATTTTCACCTGCAAAAAACAAGATTAATTGATTTCCATCAGGATCTTTCAAATAGGCCTCTCTCCACAACCACGATTTATCATTCGGTAGCTCATCAAATGCAACTCCTTTTTGGATGAGGTCATCCACTTTTTCATCCAATTCCGCACATTCGAAATAAACAGAAATTCCAGTGCCAGTTGGCAGTTTTTCTGTTAAATGAACCGAAAAAGTACTAGTTCCATCTGGACATTCAAAACGGGCATAATGATCTGATTTCACGATTAATTTCAATCCCAATGTTTGATAAAAAGCAATGGATTTTGGAATGTCTAAGGATGGAACTGTTAGTTGGTTTAAGTTCATAATCACAAGTTTTGGATTGGCTCTTTTGTCATTTCCCAAGACCCTTTTATACTCGGAAAGATAGCGAATTTCCCTTGAAATATTCCAATACCAAATTTGAATCTCCACAATCCTTTAACGGTGTCATTTTGTATAATACCAGTATAAAAAATACTTCTGTGGGGTTTTTGTTCTTCAATAATATTTCCATTTTTATCTAGGCTTGTTTGAATAGGCATTTTTTTGATGAATCGTAGTTGATTTCCTTTTATTTTCCCCTCTATGATTCCTGTTCCACGTGTACCACCCGTTTCTAAATCATCTTCGATAGTTCCTGAAAAGTTTTTTCCATCAAATTGAGTGATTTCAATCTTGAATCGAGTTTGTTGATTTCTTCGATTTTCAGGAATTCGTTTGCTTTCATGTTGGTATATGCCAGTCCATTTTCCCGTCATTTCAATCTCTTTTAAAAATCCATTTCACTTTGGAATTATCCGTTGGTTCGCTGTCTGTGCAACTTGTACCTTCACAAAAACCGAGTTTCCATCCCGAAGAAAGCGCGATGTAATAACCCCAACCAGGTTCTTTTACTAGTGTATTTCTAGCCTTTTCTGAAATTTGAGAAAGAGTCATTCCAGCGTGGTATTTTTCAGGAGTTAAAAATAAACTGTCTGCAGTTGACAAATAAGTAGTATCATTCTCCTGAAGAACTAAATCAAATTTGTGACCTTCGATTTTCACTTCTTTACAGGTTCTGAACTGCCCAGCTGAAACCAATATTTGCTTCATCATCAAACCATCTTTGGTCTTGGTAACGTTATTCTCGTTGAGAGCCTCTGTTTTTTTTGAGGTTTCGGTTGAGCAAGCGCCAAGTAGCAGAGAAAGGAATATAATGATTCTACTATTTTTCATGACTCAATTTTTCAATCGAATTTAATGATTTTTGGTATTACCTCTAATAAGTGTTTTTCGCATTTAGATACTTTGACTAAAAATTAACAAGTTGTTGTTTGGGTCAAACAGTGAAAATTCCCGAAATCCCCAGGGTTTGGTCGCTAAATGTCCATTCGGATGAATTGCTATTTTTCGATGGAGTAATTCCTTGTAAATAGCATCGATGTTGTTTGTTCGAATATGCACTTGTTCGTGCTTCTCGCTTGAATCGAGTTCTTTTTGTTCAAAAAAATGAATTTGAAGATCCTCCTTTTCAACCATCAGGTAACCATCAAAATCGGCATGTCCGAACAAGTGAAAACCTAAGGCGTTCAAGTAAAATTGGCGTGTGGCATGTTTGTCACGCATCGGCAGTTTTTTTGGAACAGATATGGCCATATTGCATGTTTTTGGTATGTCCAATTTACAAAACTACTGTTATCAAATCAAGCGTATTTACCACAAATCTGTGTTGCGGTTTACCACATAAAAAATGTTGAATTTTATGAATTAGATCTTGATAAAATGAGTTGGTTGTATCTCACATGAGATTTGAAGGCTTCTTCATTTTTTGTCAAACAGAATCTCTCATTTATTTTCCAGCATTAATCCGTGCTGCCAATTCTTCTGCTTCTTTCACTGAAAAATTTCCGCTTATTTCTGTTGATCCACCTGCAATCGCGCCATTCACAATAGGGCAAGAAAGTACTTGGTGATCCATCGTAATGGCAATGGGACGACCAACATTGTTGCGAGTCATAACCTCCCAATCATGTGCGCCATCTTTAGTCATAGAGATAGTAATTATTGGTGTATTGGTGATTTGAGATCTAGCAAAACTTGCGATTTCAATATCTTTTCCATCAATGGGCGCTTTGTTGCCTTCAGGAACTCTTACTGCATACAAGGCATACATCTTTTTCCCATTTGGCGACTCTTCCAAACCGAATGACCACATAAATTTCAACTCTTTTGGGAAATTGTTTTTCACCTCAGAAAGAGACAAAAGCGAATCTACTCTAAAGATGTCATTTTCAGCTACGAATCCAAATTTGTTCGCGTCTGATAATTGAACAAGCGCTCCTAAACTATTTGGGTTTTCTCCTTGCTCAAGCGAGTCTTGATTATTTACCCAAGCGCAAGCAGCTTTCCACGAATCCAGAATTTCAGTAAGCGGGTAGGTCTCAAAGAACTGAATGTTTCCAGGTTTTACATTTTTCGGGGTTAAATTTTGAGATTCTGCTGAAGGCCCGCAAGAGCAGAGAAATGCTAAAAATACGAACGGAATAAGTTTCATGGTGATAAATTTTAGCGATAAAAATACGGTTTATTAGGTTTCCCACGGACGGGCACGGAGGAACATGGAAGTTTTTGATAGGAAAGCATGAGTGGGATTTAGATGAATCGAACAATTTGCTAGGGCTTGTTTACCTTTGCGTCCTCTGCTTCTTTGCGGTTCATCCATTAAATCTGAGTTATCCTTACCCTTTATGACCTTCCAAAGGGGGAGAGCTAAAAATTTTCCTAATTTTGTACCATGAATAAATCGAAATTTACTGTAACAGCTGCGCTCCCATATGCGAACGGACCCCTTCATTTAGGACACGTTGCCGGTGTTTACCTGCCTGCTGATATTTTTGTGCGCTTCCTGCGTTCGAACGGACACGATGTGGCTTTCATTTGTGGATCGGATGAACACGGTGCTGCAATTACTTTGCGTGCTAAGAAAGAGGGGATTACACCTCGTGAAATCGTAGATAAATACAACCAAATAATTGGTGATTCATTCAAACAATTCGGGATTTCTTTCGATATTTTTCACCGTACTTCTGCTCAGATTCACATTGAAACGGCACAAGATTTCTTCAAAGTATTGGAGGAAAAAGGGAAATTCATCGAGGAAACAACGGAGCAATATTACGACGAAGAATACCAGCAGTTTTTAGCTGACAGATACATAACGGGAGAGTGCCCCAATTGCCAAAACCCGAATGCCTACGGTGATCAGTGTGAAAAATGTGGTTCTGCGCTGAGCCCGACAGATTTGAAGAATCCTGTTTCTACTTTGAGTGGAAAAAGTCCTGTTTTGAGAAGTACTTCACACTGGTTTTTGCCAATGGATCGCCACGAAGAGTGGTTGCGTCCGTGGATTAAGGAAGGAATCTTGGATGGAAAACAACAACATGACCCAAAAGCTTGGAGAAATCAGGTGATTGGTCAGTGTATGTCTTGGATTGATTGTGGTTTACATCCACGTGCGATGACCCGCGATTTGGACTGGGGAGTTCCTGTTCCACTTCCAGGTGCAGACGGAAAAGTCTTGTATGTGTGGTTGGATGCTCCAATCGGATACATTTCCGCAACGAAGCAATGGGCTTTAGACAACGGAAAAGACTGGAAAGATTACTGGTGCAATGAGGATCGAAAACTGGTTCATTTCATAGGGAAAGATAATATTGTATTTCACGCAATTATCTTCCCGATTTTGTTGAAAGATCATGGTGGATTCATTTTGCCTGACAACGTACCCGCTTACGAGTTTCTTAATTTGGAAGGCGATAAATTCTCTACTTCCCGCAATTGGGCAGTTTGGCTACACGAATATTTGGAAAGGTACCCAGAGAAAATAGATGAATTGAAATACACGTTAACATGTATTGCTCCAGAAACGAAAGATGCCGAGTTTACTTGGAAAGAATACCAAGCTCGTGTAAACAATGAATTGGCGGATATCCTAGGAAACTTCATCAATCGTGCTTTGGTTCTGACCCAAAAATATTATGAAGGAAAAGTTCCAGCATGTGGTGAACTAACTGCTGAAGATAAACAAGTGTTGGTCGATATGAAGGCCATTCCTGCGCGCATTGCAGAGTTGGTGTATCAATACAAATTGCGGGATGCTCAGGCTGAAGCGATGATGTTGGCGCGCATTGGAAATAAATATTTGGCAGATAACGAACCGTGGAAATTGGTCAAAACCGATCCGAAACGCGTGGAAACAATTATGAATATCGCTTTGCAAATCACGGCGAACTTAGGCTTGGTGTTGGATCCGTTCTTACCAGAAACAGCTGCAAAAATTCGTGCATTTGTAGGAACGGAAGTACAAACGTGGGACAAGTCGGGAACGATTTTGTTGCAAGCAGGAGATCAAACGAGTACTCCAACGATTTTATTCCAAAAGATTGATGATGAATTTGTGGCAAGAGAAGTGGAGTTCTTACATGCTTCTCAACCAGTTGCTGAAACTACTTTTCCTCCTCAAAAAGAAGAAACATCCTTTGATGATTTCACAAAAATGGACATTCGTTTGGGAACAATCATCGAAGCGATTCGTGTTCCGAAAGCAGATAAATTGTTGCAATTAACTGTAAACACTGGAATTGACACAAGAACGATCGTTTCAGGAATAGCAGAACATTATTCTCCAGAAGAAGTTGTGGGAAAAACGGTTGCTGTTTTGATGAACTTGGCACCTCGTAAAATCCGCGGAGTGGAATCTCAGGGAATGATCCTGATGGCTGAAAACGAAGAAGGAAAACTGAGCTTTATGATTCCTGAAAAAGGATTTGAGGCTGGTGGAGAGATCCGATAATTACAGAAATTATTTCCCGCGGAGGGACGCAGAAGAGCGCAGAATATTTCTGTGCTTTTCTTGTTTCAGGACTATTATAAAATAACGATAATTATCTTAATAATCAATCGTTTATGAGCTTGTGTTTTTAGAATATTCACTTTAGTTTAGAGTATGAGTGAAAATGAAATAAGTTTTATAATCCGCAAAGCTATTTATGAGGTCTATGAAGAATTAGGCCCAGGTTTATTAGAATCGTCTTACGAATTTGCTTTGAAACATGAGCTTGAAAGCGCGGGACTTCGGGTAAGATCTCAGGTGGAACTTTCTTTGAAATACAAGGATTTTATTTTACAAAATGCTTATAGACTTGATTTGCTGGTAGAAGACAAAGTAATTATCGAATTAAAATCAGTAGATATACTTAATAAGGTTCATCACAAGCAATTAATAACTTATTTGAAGCTTTCAGATTTGAAATTGGGAATATTGGTGAACTTCAATACTGATTTTTTGAAAGATAATATCTTCCGAAAAGTAAATGGGTTATAAATTATTATCTGCGGACCTCTGCGCTCCTCCGCGGGAGACCTAAACGGAGATGAAAGTAACCGAAAGGTTGATAAGAGCAATTTTTCCAAGAGTTGCTGTTTTACTACTTTAGTTTAAAAATGAGTATTCAGTAATTTATTCATGTAATGAGAAACGATAAACCAATTTTTTTCACTGTATTCCTTGCTATTTTTCTATGCGCTTGTGATCCTTCAACGAAACACCGCAAAATCATTCAGAATGATTCAGATTACGATGTTGTTTTACTTCTGGAAGGTCAGGCAGCAGCAGGATATAAGTCAGACTCTATTTTGGTTGGTAGTCACAGTCAGATTACTATTTTCGAAATATCGAGTAGAGAGAGGGTTTATGAATATAAGAATTGTGACATATACCTTGATTCGATACGGACAAGAATCGTTGGTAATGACACGTTGAATATCACGATGAACTTGCGTGATGGATCCAATTGGGAGTATTTTTTGTTAAAGGAGACACGCAGAAAAGGTGGGGAATGTGATTGCCGAATCCAGATTAGGAACGAAGATATACAATAACGTCACCAATCAATCTAGTATTCTTGCTTTAATTCCGCAGAAAACGCAAAAATCTAATTAATCCGTATTTTTGCGAACATGACGGAAAGAAAAAGGGTAATTCTATACAACGATGTGAAATTGGCGGCTATTTCGATGTTAACAGCTTTATTTTGTTGTTTTTTGGCTTGGCTTTTAAAATTACTCACAGAGCTTTTTCAGCATACGTTGTTTGGTTTTGCAAGTCGTAATGGCGTTGCTTGGTTTGTTGTTTTACCAACTTGTGGAATTACAGCAATCTATTTTTTGCGCAAATATCTTTTTCAGAATCGTAAGAATAAAGGAATTACCGAAATATATAAAACGCTGGATCAACGCAAAGATCATTTGCCTTTGTTTAAAGTGCCGTCGCACTTTCTGAATGGGTTTTTAACAGTCATTTTTGGTGGTTCAACTGGAATTGAGGTTTCTACCGTTGTTGCAACTGCTACAGTTGGAAATGAAGCTTACAAACGTGATTTTTCTGCTAAAATATTCAAACGCGAATTGATAAGCGCTGGAGTTGTTGCCGGAGTGGGGGTGTTATTCGGAAGTCCGCTGGTTGGTTTGTTGTTTGCTTTAGAGGTCATTGCTCGTAAGGTAAATAAATCGCTTTTGATAAGTGGTGTAACAGCAGGATTAGTTACTTGGGGCTTTATTTTAATTTCCGCGAGTAAGCCCTTGTTTCCTTTTCGAGTAGATGATTGGTCTTGGAAAGCACTGCCGTTTTTTGTTTTATTGAGTTTGTTTGGGGCTTTACTTTCCGTGTATTTTACCATTTTGGTTATTCGCATAAAGGACTTTTTTGCCAAAATCCCCAATAATTTCCTTCGTGTAAACTTAGGCGCTTTATTGGTAGGATCGGCAATCGTTTGTCTGCCTTTTCTTTACGGAGACAGCTATCATGGACTCACAGAACTGATTCATCAGGTATTGGCAAAAGAACCAGTTTCTCTTTTGATCCTGGGCTTGTTAATCCTGCTGAAACCTTTGGTTGCTGCATTAACATTGGGTGCAGGTGGCGATGGCGGCGTTTTTGCTCCAAGTATTGTGGTTGGTGCGGTTTTAGGCTTATTCTTTTCCTTGCTTTGCAATCAGGTATTTCATACGGAACTGGTTCCTCTCAACTTTGCATTGGCTGGAGTTGCTGCTACGCTTTCCTCTGCGATCTCTGCACCTTTTACTGCAATCATTTTAGTCTGCAGCCTGGTTCCGAACGGCTACGCATTGTTCCTCCCAGTGCTGATCAGCAGTTTCCTTGCACAGCACATTGCAAAATTCATTCTTCCGTATAATGTGTATACTTATGGATTTCAGGCTGTAAAGGAATAAAAATTCAGACCTTTAAAGGGTTTTCCTGCGAAATCTCGCCTTTTATTACATATATTAGTATCTGAAAGTGAGTTTACTAACCTTAATTGACCAGACAATCATGCAAAAAATTCTTACTACTCTTTTGCTTACTCAGTTTTATTTTCTGTCTTTCGGGCAGCATGAATTCTGGGGCACTGTTAGTAACGGCGGCGATTATGGCCATGGTTATATTTTTAAAACCGATTCAGTTGGTGGAAATCTGGAGGTAATCCATCATTTTGACTCCATTCATGGAAAGAACCCATCGGAGTTACTTGTTGCGGATAACAATAAGATATATGGGACCACGGCATATGGTGGTCAACTTGCTGGCAATACCATTTATTCGGGAGGGACATTGTATGAGTATGACCTTAGTACAAATACCTTTAAGGTGCTGCAGGATTTTGGTCCGGGAAATCAAACAGTGCCTGGAACCTATCCTTTTGGTGATGGTATGCGAAGCTTAACTTTGGTTTCTAATGCACGAATTTACGGTCAGGTACGCCATGGTATTCTTGCTACCGGGAATATATTCTCTTGTGATCTTTCTACTGGGATGGTTAGCCTAGCTTTGAGCGTGCCTAGTTTTCAGGGTGAAGCAACAAACTCCACGCAGGGCAATCGTTTGAATGACGCGCTTTATAAATCAAGTGACGGGTATCTTTATGGAACCACGTTTGCTAATTCTCAATGTCCGGTTACGCATCCTTATCATGGTACGATTATCCGTATTGATCCAGTGACAAATGCTTTTTCAACCCGTTACCTAAACCCTTGTTCTGCGGTGGATGGTTATAAATACCTGAGTGGTTTTACAGAGTACAACGGCCGGCTTTATAGTGTAAGTCCTACCGGTGGATCAGCCAATATGGGGGTTATTTATGCTTTCCAAACGTCGACTAATACCTATGTGAAAAAGCATGATTTCACAGGTGGAGTTGGGGGTGGATACCCGAAGCCGATGCTTCAAGCAGCGAACGGACAATTTTACGGGCTTGCTGGTGTTGGTGGTATACCAGAGCCTAATCTTCCTTCTGGTGGAGGAATTTTATATGCGTTTGATCCTTTGACCGATCAATTTGTGAAAAAGCTTGATTTTCTTCTGCAAACTGGTTCGTATCTGGAAGTTGGTCCACATCCATTCAGTATAATTAATGGATTTGAAGGTAAACTTTATGGGGTAACCCGAAATGGTGTGTTTTCTTATGACCCGATCTCAAACTTAACACATCCTGAAAGTCGTTTCCCGGTTGGAATAGGATGGGGTGTTCCTGAGTCTCCTTCGCTTACTGCTGTTTGCCGCAAACCGGCTTATATTCCTTTTGAAGCAATGAATGAAACCCGTTGTGCCGGAACGGATTTTTCTTTTGTACTTGAATTAGGTAACAATACAGAGTCTTTTGTCTGGAAGCATAATGGAGTTGTGGATGCTGCACAAATTGGTACAACGCTCAGTTTCGAGAATCTCACTTCAAGTGATGCGGGAAGTTGGGTTGCAGAACTCACCAATTTATGTGGAACCACTGTCACACCGGTGATTACACTTGCGGTTGTTGACCATGCCCCTGCTACAATTGTACAGGAAGATGCTACTTTGTATTCCACGATTGCTGCTACTTATCAATGGATAGATTGCGATCAGGATATGGCTCCTGTTGCAGGCGCAACTTCTTCCACCTTCATACCTGCACACAATGGTCAATTTGCGGTGATTACAACAAATAACGGTTGCCAGGACACTTCTGTTTGTTTCCTGGTAGATAATCTCGGTCTGGAACAAACGGGATCAAAAGGTTCTATTTCTGTTTACCCTAATCCGGTGACAACAACATTACATATTGTATCCGATGTGCCAGTTTTATCACTTCAGGTAATGAATACGTCCGGGCAGACCATTCTGAAAGGAGAATCGGATGTGTTAAATGTATCTGAATTGCAGTCGGGGACTTATTTTCTTCTAATTAAAACAGAGTTCGGTGAATGGTATCAGTGGTTTGTGAAGTAAATATCCGAACCTTTTGAGTGCTATTTTCGAATGATTTTTTATCGTTAGAACCACCTACAGGATTGAGTTTCTCTCATATCACTATTTACTTGGGGTGGATTGGAGAAGTCCATCCTTGAATAAAAACTAAGTCAGCTTATTTAGCGAATATGGGACTGCAGGTGCGTTCTGAATTCGAGAATATCTCACAGGTTTCTTCCGCTTTTTCTTTTTTGGCTTTTGGAAAGGATTCCCCGATTGGCTCTCCAAATCCGGTGCTTTCGTAAGTTTTGCAGTAACAGGTATACGGATATCTTTTGGAGCAGGCAGTTGAAACGATTAGGAGTAATGCTGCTAAAACAAAGGGTAATTTTTTCATAGTGTGTTTTTAAAAAATCTAGTGTAAAGATTTGGAAGTAAAAAAGGGAATCATTTATCAGTGATCGTTTTTCTTCCATGGCTTTTCAAATACGCGTTTACAACTTTTATTTGAGCTTTTCGGTTGCAGAGAATCGAACGATGGTAGCTTTTTCCAGACCAGTGAACAAAAGGTTGTGCTAAACGTACAAAGAATCTCTGAATGTGCGGATATATTTGCCAGGAAGTTTTTGGTAATTGCATCGTTTGACACGAAGTTTTTCCAAGGAAGAACCAATTGTATCCCAAATGTGTTTTGTAAACCAGTTTCTTTTCCCAATTCCGAGATGGAAAAGGTCCGTCAATAGGCTCCAATGTTAGTGCTTTTGCTAATGCAATGGTATCATCATCTGCTGGAGCTTGTGTAATTGTCCAGGCATAAATTGCACGAATGGCATCCGATTCTGTTTCAGGAAAGGTTTCTGCTGGAGTTCCTAATAAAGATCCGACATATTTCCAGAAATGAAATAAGCCTTGAATTTCTTCTTCAGTTGGTTTAATCCCTAATTTTCGCAGACCATCTAAAAAGATGATAGAGAAACCCAGGTTTGTGGCAAGCATGTCCCACTGATTTAAAGGAGCTCCCCAATCTGCTTCTTGCCATTTACCTTCATCCAAAATACTCACTCGTGCATACGCATGCATCAAACGAATCTTCAAGCATTCTTTTAGGCCTATTTGAGGGTTTGTAATAGCGTTTTCACCAACAATGCTAACCCAGAACTCGGTAGTTTCTGTTAAGCGCTTAGCAGCGCCCTTTTTTAGCGCTCCTGTAAAAACAAGCGGTTTGTTGATAGCGGAAGATTCATAACCTCCCATTAAACAGTAATTGCGCAAAACCATGAGCCCGATTGAACCAGATCTTCGACACAAACACGCACCAGATTCGAGTAATTCTGCATTCAACCAAGAAGGAGTTTCTAGTGTTTGATTCACCAACTGGATTAAACTCTCTGGACATTCTGCTTGTTTATTGGCTAATAATGCTTCGATCCAAGAATCTGCTTGTTTGAATCCATGTACTTGATATACTTCTCGAATCACCTGATCTGCCAATGAATCTGTTTCAAACAACCGCGGAATAAAGGCTTCAATTTCTGTCTTTTCGGGAAGTTTTCCGATTAATTTTTCAGCAAGATTCTTCCCATTTCCTGATTTCCAATAAATTGAAAAGCCTGGTGAAGGATAATAAAACCTTGAAGGAATCATTCTTTTTCGCCTTTTGTGTGTTTTAACAATAAATCCTTCATGGTATCCAATTGAATTTTTTGCATTTCGAGTAATTCTTGCTGTTGGTGAATGATGAGGTGATCGATTTTATCGTGGAGCAAACGGATTTCAACTTCGGATTTCAGGTTGACCATGTAATCTTTCTTTGCGCGTTCCCGGTCTTTTTCTTCTTGTCTATTCTGACTCATCATGATTACAGGAGCTTGAAGTGCCGCCAAACAAGATAGAATTAGGTTCAAAAGGATAAAAGGATAGGGATCGAATCCTTTGTTGAGTAATATGAATGCATTGAAAGCTATCCAAATCAACAAAAAGGTCATAAAAGAGATGATAAAAGTCCAACTTCCTCCAAAAGTTGCTACTTTATCTGCAATTCGTTGACCAAAAGTGTCGGTTGAAATATCATCTTCTAACTGATCCGAAATGAGTTTCTTTTCACTCAATGTTGCTAAAACTGTTTTATCCAAATCGGATAATTCACCCATTTGTTCTTGCATCATTTCGGAAAGGTATTTTTCCCGATAGTTATTCAGTTCCCCTATTGATAGATGACAACTTTCATTGAAAGTGGGATTTTCTTTTTGTATGAGATCTAATACTGATCCACGAATTGTTTTTGCTGAAATTCTTTCAGAGACAGGAAACTCACTGTTTGATAGATCGCTACGAAAAGTGCTCATAGTTGAATAAAAATAGTCTTGTGAATTTAAGCAGAAGAATTTGATTTAACTAAAAATGCCTCAATTCATCCGTCAGTTAACGGGCAAATTGAGGCATTTAATTCTTTACAAAGAGTTTTATTTTATGTTTTTCAGGATATATGCTGCAAGCATTTTTGCCCCTTTCGCATAAGATTCAGACAAACGAGATCCAGGATCATAATCATAACCGCTATGCTGTGAACCAGGTACATATGGGTGAGTTAGTTTAGCCAGAGTTTTTGATTCATCATTTGCGTCCACAAATAGATACTCAAAAGTAACCACAGCATCTCTACGAACAATACCAAAGTTAAAACCAGGCTCCATAAAAATTGTTTTTACAATTAAGGTGTATTTTGCTTTCTCATTGTTTTGAGCAGCATGGATTTTTGCTTTTATTCGTTTATTTAACAACTTTTCAAACATATTTGGGAAACGTTCTTTTTTATCGCGTTCCCAAGAATTCTCCCATTGATCTCCTCTTCCAGCTTCCTTTTCATTTAATTCTTTGATTTTCTTTTGTTTATATTCCGCTTCGCTAGAGAAATCACCTATTTGAAATTCAGAAAAATCATATTTGACATTTAGTTCGGTTTGACCATTCATAAAAGAAAGGTCTCCAGATTCTGTGCTGATTTTTTGAGCGATGGACGTTAAACTGAAACCAGCAATAAACAAAAGCCCTAATTGTATTCTTTTCATACTTGTTTTTGAGTCGATTTATGTTTTTCTACAATAAATCATTCGCCAAATTTGCCAATTCAGAGCGTTCTCCTTTTTCTAATCGAACATGAGCAAATAAATTCTGCCCTTTTAATCGGTCGATGAGATAAGCCAAACCATTACTATTTTCATCTAAATAAGGAGTATCAATTTGATGAACATCACCCGTGAATACAATTTTTGTTCCTTCTCCTGCACGCGTAATGATTGTTTTTACTTCGTGTGGAGTTAAGTTCTGGGCTTCATCTACAATGAACAAAATATTGGACAAACTTCTTCCGCGAATGAAAGCCAAAGGAGTAATTAAAATGCGCCCACTTTCTTCCATCTCAACAATGTGTTTGTGGCGTTTTTCGTTTTCTCCAAATTGTGATTTGATAAATTTTAAATTGTCCCAAAGCGGTTCCATGTAAGGTCCAATTTTGTCTTTTGCATCACCAGGAAGGAAACCTATTTCTTTGTTGGAAAGAGGAACCAATGGACGAGCTAAAATGATTTGCTGAAACAATTTGTGTTGTTCCAATGCGGCAGCAAGTGCAAGTAATGTTTTACCTGTTCCAGCAACACCCTGCAAAGCCACCAGTTTTATATCATTATTCATCAACGCATTGATTGCAAAAGCTTGCTCTGCATTTTTTGGTTTAATGCCAGAAGTATATTCTTTTTCGACGCGTTGAAGAGTAGATGTGTGTGGATCAAAATAGGCTAATCCAGAACTTTTTCCGTTTTTTAGAATATAATATCCGTTGGCAATTTTTTGATTTCCAAGAATTCCATCTTCATCAATGGTTCCTTTTAAGAATAGTTGTTTGATGGTTTCCGAATCTATCCCTTCAATGGTTGAACTCGATGTTTGCTCTAGTTCGTTTGAATGTACTTTTCCCGTTTCATAGTCTTCTGCTAAAATTCCCAAAGCCTTTGCCTTGATTCGCAAGTTGATATCCTTGGTAACGAGAATAACTTCTTTTTTAGGTTCTTGCTCTTTTACTGCAAGAGTTGCGTTGATAATTTTGTGGTCATTTTTCCCAACACCATAAACGATCTCCGCATCAACGCCTTTTGGCTGTGAATCGAGTAATACTTTGAATGAACCTAAATTAGGCCCTAAAGTAATCCACTGTTGTAAACCGCCAGTTAAAGAAATACGATCAATAAAACGAATGACTTCACGCGCGGAGAAATTTTTGGTGTCATTTCCGATTTTGAACTTGTCCAATTCCTCCAAAACGGTAATTGGAATGGCAACATCATGTCTTTCAAAGTGCATGATTGCATCGTGGTCGTGTAGTAGTACAGAAGTGTCTAATACAAATAGTTTATTCTTTTTAGCCATGCTGAAGTATTTGTATTAAAGTACTCCTTTCTCCATTCTGATACACGGCTGAATATTCAAACTTATTGACAACCATTTGTGACTAAAAAAGGGAGCTTTTAACTCCCTTTTAATGTTCTCTTTATTTTTCTATCACAAACCGTTTCAGTGTTTTAGCTCCTTGCGATAAGAGTTCTAAACTGTACATTCCTCCAGCAAGTTTTCCACAATCAATTTTGGTTTGACCAGGAACAATCGTTACAATTGAAATGATTCTTCCAGCCTGATCAAGGATTTGAGCGTTAATCAATTGATTGGAAGTATTGTCTACATGTAGAATTGAATTTGTTGGATTTGGATAAATGCTAATCGCTTGGTCTATCAATTCTGAAATGGAGTTTACTTGTCCAGTTGAAAGGCGATTATCGCGATTCGATCTTGTCGTATTGAAATCCTGAGCAGCTTTCGTTGCATTGCAAATACTTGGTGCGTTAACCGTTACTACATAATACAACCCGTCTGTTGAATTTGGTTGATCTGTATAAGTAAATAAGTTGTTTGGCATGGTGGTTAATGTTGTCCAACCATCCGCATTTGTATGTCTTTTCAAAACAAAGTTAGGATAACTGAATCCTTCGTAACCATCCCAGAACAAATTGATGTCGTTTCCTAAACCATGACTGATCACTAGATGAATGGTTTTATGATTCAAGCTCATAGCTGATTCTGTTCCGCAGGCATCTACAGAAGAGATTTTGTATCTCCATGAACGAACATTTGGAGAAGCCACTAGGTCATTGTAAACAGATTCATCTGTATAATTAACAGTTCCTACTAATTGGTATAAACCAGCTTGAGAGGTTTCGCGGTAAATGTTGAAATGATCGATACTAGAAGAGATAGGTTTTTCCCAAACTACTAAGTTGGTATTTGTAACTGAATCTACAGTTACCAAGCAAAGTTCAACAGGATCTGGAAGTGTCGATCCAACTGTTCCTCCCAAAACGGTTATACATCCTGATGCTCCTGCAACTGAAACAGAATAATTACCAGGACTCAAATTTGTAATGTTTTGAGTAATAGCTCCATTTGTCCACAAATAGGCTGTTGGGTTTCCAGAAATTACTGTTAATTGAATTTGCCCATTATTTGAACAAGAAGCATCAATAATCGTATCAATTGCTAAAGTGGGACCAAAATTATTGGAAACTAAAGCAGATGTACTAAAAGTACATCCGTTTACATCCGTTAAAGTACATGTAAAAGTTCCTGCGCCAATGTTTGTAAGTGTTCCACTGTTTCCTCCAATTGCAGTTCCAACCGCATTTGTCCAAGCATATGTAAAAGGAGCTGTTCCACCATTGAATGAAGCTACTGCTTGTCCGTTTGTTGCTGAACAAGCTGGTTGAGTTACTGTCATTTGGTTGAGCATAATTTGTTGTGGTTCTTGTACAACATAAGTTGCCGTAGAAACGCATCCTGAAGCATCTGTAATAGTTAACTCGTATGGTCCACCGACACATCCGGTGATATCTTCAGTTGTTGCGCCACTTGACCAAGCATAAACAAGTGGTGCTACACCTCCAGAAACAGTCACATTAATTGCGCCATTTGTTGATCCGTAGCATGATGCTCCTGTGGTAATGCCCGTTTGAGAAAGACCATTTGATCCAACCATTGCTGTTGAAGTAGAAAGACAGCCATTAGCATCAGTCACCGAAACAAGATATTGCCCAGATGATAAATTTGACACACTTGATAGAGTTGATCCAGTACTCCAATAAATTGCGTAAGGTGAAAGTCCATTGGTTATTGCTACAGAAGCTGTTCCAGTATTTTGATTACAATTAGAAGTGTTTGTTGTGACATTTAAATCTGGTGTTTGATTGATTGTAACCTGCGTATTACCTGAACTTGTACAACCGTATTGATTGGTTTTAGAATAAGTTAATACTACAGTGGAACCAGTTGGATAAGAAGGATAAAATGTGTTATTCACCACTCCATTACCGGACCAACTTCCACCAGTTGGTGAAGCAATTGGATTTAAGTTCACGGGATTTGCATTTTCACAAATGCTTGAAGTAGTATTGTTAAAGGCAATGATAGGTTTCGGATTAACTACGATAGGAATCAATAGTGTATCTACGTTTACTCCGTTTTCAACAAGAATAAATTGTAAATCTACTGTAGTTGGACTTGTAACATCATTAGTGTTTGTTATAAAAACAGAATAGTTTAATCCTGAACCAGAAACGGATACCGCTGAGTTTGGAATCACTGAAACGTTTTGAGAGGTAACTGTCATGCCCAAGTTTGCCTGACTATAGTTGGGATCTAGTAAATAAATACTATTGCTCGCGCTGTTATTAAATGCAGTTCCTTCACACATTGCAAAATAATCATAGTCTTCAATGTTTGCAGCTTGATTATATTCTTTTACATAGAATTTTCCACCGCTAATGTATGCAATCACATGGATACCATTATATGTTTCAGCTGAATGGGATGTTGCGTCTGTAGGTGCTAAAGTTGCCCCTGAGGTTATTGTAGACAATGTTCCAGGTGTCAATCCTGCTGTAAATGAACGGAAGAAATTGGTTGTTCCATTTCTATAAAAAACATATCCGGTTGTACCATCCGTAACCAAATCATAATCTACCAGATTTGGAGAACTAGATACAATATTTAATGGTGTACCTAATGTAGAAACTCCATTGAATGCTCTGTAAGCAAGTGTTCTTTGATTATATTGGTCCGTCATGTGACTACAAGAATAGAGGGAGCTGTTCAAACCCTTTTCGAGTATGATCTTTTTAGCATCCGTACCATATTCATAAGTATCATTTGAATAAGTAGAAGTGGAAATCGTGCTTATATTGATCCCATAGTCCATATCCATATCTGCTTCAAAAAGAGAAAGCACATTGTTTCCTGTGGTTGCAACACAGGAAACAGCACTTAGATACTCACTATTTTCATCAATATTTACAGCTCCAATAATAGTGGGACTTCCAGATTTTAATGTAATTAACCCCTCGTGACTAAAAGTCTGATAATCAGGATTATAGTAGGTTAGAAAGACATCTCCCACACTATTACAACTAATATCAAAATCTTTGCTTATATAAGTAACCGCATTGATTTGAATATAATTATTAAATAATGTTGTCCAAGTAGTTCCATTGAATCGATGGCATTCAATACGATCGTAAGTGTCATCTATTTTTGCGGCAACAATTGGCGTTTCATTATATAAAATAAGCCGTATTGCTGAAGCGTTAGGACTCGAAATTCCGGCAGTACCGACTAATTGCCAGGCACCGTTATTCCATTTGCGAACTGTAATTTTATTGGAATTGCTTCCATCAATATATGCAGCGAAGAGAACTCCGCTAGTGGAAATCTCAATATCAACTTCAGAAGCAGTGGCAATTCCAGTTGAACTTCCAATAAAATTCCAGCTCTGAGAAAAGGAAAAGGTAGAAATAAAAACAACAAATAGTGTAAGTAGTTTTTTCATAAGTACTTTAATATTAGCAATTCACAAGTACCAAAGGTAACTAAATAAAGTTTGGGGGTTTGTAAGTACGCGTATGTTGTAGTTCTCTTTGAGTGTTTTAGGTCTTTCTACAAATAGTTGGTAAAAAAAGAGCCCACCAAGGTGGACTCTTTTTTTACTAAAACTATATAGTTTAGTACTTACTAATTCTTTTTACAATTCTGGAATTAGAAGAGCTAATCTCAACCAAATAAACACCTGATTGAATATCATTCAATTGAATCTCGATTTTTGAATCAGAACTTGTTGTGGTGCTAATAACTTGCCCAGAAAGTGAAGTCACTCGATAAGTGATTGTTTCAGTTCCGTTTTGAACGAAAGTTACAGCACCATAAGTAGGGTTCGGATACATCGCGATTTCATTCAAATAGTTTTCATCGACACCATTGGATGATGCTCCATCAACTCCATCACCCGCTGAGAATTGGCCACGTTCACGATTCGAACGAGTGGTATTAAAATCTTGTGCTTTCTCAGCAGTACAAGGAGAATTGGTAAGCATCTCAATGTAGTAATCTACTCCTGTTGATCCTGGAGGAGGAACATCATTGTATGCAGAGGTTCCAAGTGGAATTGTTGAACTTGCTGGCTGCCAGATTGCTTGATCTGTTTTTCTCCAAACAACATATCCTGCAACGTTTCCAGATCCTTCATAATCATCCCAAAGAACATCAAAAGATCCATTTCCTACGTTCAATATCGTATTTAGATGCAGTGTTTTGTGTTCGGTAGAAATCGGACTTTCAGTACCACACGCATTTACTGCCGACATTTTGTAGCGCCATGAACGATTCATAGGTGAAGCCACAACATCATTAAAGTAAGATAGATTATCAGCGTGTACGGTATCGATTAGCAAGTAGTTTCCAGCTAAATCAGATTCTCTGTAAATATTGTAATGACTAATTCCTGAAGTTTCTGTTTTTTCCCAAACCACCAAATTTGTGGTTGTTGCAGTGTCTACAGTTACTAAACAAATCGGTTGAGCCAATGGTGCTCTTGTTCCAATTATAACCGTTTTTTCAGAGTAACAAGGTTGGCTTATTGAACCACTTGTGGCAGTAATTGTATAACTACCAGAAGCTAAATTGAAATTACTTTGAGTGGTTGTTCCATTTGACCACGACCAAGAGTTAGCTGTAGTTCCACCATTTGGATCCAGAACAAAATTAACGGTAACTCCCCCATTCGTTTGATTACAAGTCGCGTTTAAAATGGATGTGTTGATGTTTACAGCTTGATAGTCATCTAATTGATAGGTAAATTCTTTGACACATCCGTTTCCATCCATTACTTGTAATGTGTAAAATCCGTGTCCAACATTGTTTAACGTTGGTGTTGTTTGTCCCATTCCCACCCAGTTGTAGTTTAGAGTTCCTGCACCATTTATGAATGAACCAATGCTTCCATCCGTTGCACCACAACTTGGTTCGGTTGCAAATAAACTTCCAGTGATTGCTGCTGGTTGGGTAACAATATACGACCCTGAAACCTGACATCCATTGTCATCCCATACGTTTACAGAATAATTCCCGGGTGCTAAATTCGAAATAGTAGATGTTCCATATCCATTTGACCAGACGAAATGGTATGCATTAGGATTCACAATAGCAATTGATATCGAACCATTGTTGAGCCCGTTACAAGAAACGTTGGTAATTGTTGGGGTAATCGTTATTCCCGTTGCATTTACAGATGTTGCTCCAGTAAAGTGACAGTTGTAATCGTCTGTTGCACTGTAATAGTAAGGTCCAGGCGCTAAATTAGAAATGGTAGTTGTTGTTTCACCTGTTGACCATTCTAAATTGTAATTCGCAGAAGATCCAGCGGTAAATGTTACTGTAGCAGTTCCAGTTGTTGCTCCGCAAGTACTTGGTGTTGAAACAATGGTAGCACTTCCCAAAACAGGAAAAGTAAGTGATGTAGAAGTTGTAACAATACATCCATTTATTTCGTCATTTAAGGTAATTCCTCCACTAGTAAAACCTAGAGAAACGACAGTTCCATCGATTGTAGTTCCGACTACTGGCGTTCCATTGATTGAAAAAGTACCGTGATCGTAATAATTGACATAGTTTGTCAAATCAATCAAGTTATCATTGCTACACAAATTTAAAGGGGTAGATGTAAAGTTTACAACGGGAGCAGTTGTTGTACCTACAGTTAATGATGGTAAAGAAATGTTTTTTATACTATACCCATCAAAAAGCTGAAATTGAATCAATGCATTTCCTGCAGAAGCACCAATATTTCCATAAATCGCATATTTTGTTAGGGCAGGAGATGTGGTGTTGTCGAAATAAATTAACTGGGCTGTCATTCCGGTTATTGTTCCACTTTGATCAATTAAATTCAATATTTTAAGCGGACCATCTTTGTTGTCATCGTAAAACTCCAAAGCATGGTAAATCAAATTTTGATGATTTGGACAGGTACCAGTAGTTGGGACAATAGAACTTGGATTTATTTCTGATTTGGTATTGAAAATGCTGTTGTATTCACCTCCATCATTGTGATAATTTGTAACAAGGTGTTGACCACCAGCATCCATTGATATTTTAAAAAATTTATTTGCACCAGCAGTTAGTGGTATTTGAATCCCGAGAGTATCCCAGAGTCCCGTTCCCCAATCTTTTCGAAATACAAAGGCATCTCCAAAGGTGTTATTTCCAGCTGCAGCAAAATTGGAAGTTAAAAAGGAATAACTTGCATTTTGAGTTGTTGCAGAATAGGAGCTATCAATATTGAATAGCAGTGCCTGGTCGGTTCCTGTATCTAGTTGTACGTTATTTGTTCCAGAGAGAGTTTTCTCATAAGTTGTCTGATTCGCATAGTTACGCATATAAATAAGTGGTGGGTTTTGACCGTTTCCAACCAGAAAGTAACTGCCATTTACAAAGTTTGTACCTAAGATGTTTTTTAGTCGCCCGTCATTTGCTCCACTTGGGTTGTAATAACTTAATGCTGTTGGTGTATTTAATGGAGCTACGGCAAGCCTGTTGTTTGCATTTCCAGAAACACCGT
Source organism: Fluviicola taffensis DSM 16823 (assembly GCF_000194605.1). Lineage (NCBI taxonomy): Bacteria > Pseudomonadati > Bacteroidota > Flavobacteriia > Flavobacteriales > Crocinitomicaceae > Fluviicola > Fluviicola taffensis. The sequence continues at coordinate 1,708,658 of NC_015321.1, read as the reverse complement.
AATAAATGGAAGCGTTGGAAAAATGAATTAAATAATTGGAGGCATAAGAATTTCCAGAAGGATCTAAAATTGGGCTAATGTACGTAGATGAGTTCCAGTCTAAGGTATTGGTATTAAACGTACAAATGTTGAGACCACCATTATCATTATACATGACAATTAATTTATCCAAATCACCGTTCGTCTTAAAGATCCAGTTGTCAACTATTGAAGTGGTTCCAATAAGTGAATTATAACCAATAATTTGATTGGTAGAAATGTTGTATTGATGCATCGCTAATCCGGTATAACCCCCGGCAACCAGATACACCTTGTCGTTAATTAATTCTCCTTCAATTCTATTGAAACTAGAAATATAAGTATTTTCAACAGCTAGCCACTTCCAAGAACCAACTTCTGGGTTGTACATCGTAACACGAATGTAACTCATTGAATCACTGAAATGATAGTATTTCCCTTGATACATAATTGACTTCATTATCGAGCTAGAAGAGCCAAATGGGTTTGTCGGAATTTCGGGAGACCAATCATGTGTTTGTCCCTGCGCATTTGCAGCGCTTAGTAGCAGCGCAAATAAGAATAGTATTTTTTTCATGTCTATTTAGTTAAAATAGTGATGGGAAAAAAAATCATTGCACCAAATAGGAACAATGATTTTTTAATTGTTTGAGTAATGTGATTATAGTTTAATTACACGTTTTGTAATTTTTGTGTCGTTCATTTTCAATTCTACCAAGTAAACACCAGCGTTTAATGAACTTAAATCAAGAACAGTGTTTGTTAGGTTACTTTGATTGGTTTGCATCAATTGCCCAGATAATGAAAGGATGTTATAAGTTACTTGTTCGTTTCCTTCTTGTACAAATGTCAATTTATCAGTTGTTGGATTTGGATACAATTGGATTGAATTCAAATAGCTTTTAGTAACACTATTCGATGAGTTTCCAGTTCCTTGTCCAGTTGAAAACTGTCCTCTTTCTCTGTTTGAACGAACGGTGTTAAAATCTTGCGCTTTTTCAGCTGAACAGTAATTTGTCAGCTCAAATTCAATCATGTAATCTAATCCAGGTGTTGAGAATGGTACACCATCATTGAAAGTTAATGTTGTATTAGAAACGGTTCCTGCCTCTTCCCATCCATCTGCATCTGTAAATCTCCAAACGATGTATTCTGCAAATGTTGTTCCTTGATATGCATTCCAATTGACAGTAACATTCGTTCCATTATTGTCAATTAAATCCAAATGAATGGTTCTGTGAGCTAAGCTTAAAGGACCTTCAACATTACATCCATTCACGGCACTCAATTTATAGCTCCAAGAACGTTCAATTGGTGAGGCGATCACATCATTGAAAATAGAAATATTATCCGCATTTACGGTATCGATCAAAATGTATTCACCTTGTGTGGATGTTTCACGATAAATGTTGTAGTATGCAATTCCGACTGGCTGAACTTTTTCCCATACAACCAAATTAGTAGTTGTAATGCTGTCTACTGTTACCACACAAATATCTTGTCTCAATGGCTTTACATTTGGAATGTTCCAGCCTTTAAGCGCTTTACACCCTGTATTTGCAACGATTGCAGTACAAACGTAGTTTGCAGCAGGAACGTTCAATAAGTCTTCTGTTGTTGCTCCGTTTGACCAAGAAATAGATTGTATAGGATCTGGTCCCCATGTCCAAACATCTGTAATGATTTTTCCATCGTTTCCTCCACAACTTGCAGATATTACGTCTCCAGAAATATTAGCACCACCATTTTCACTCAAATAAACTGGTTTTGCCATGATACAATTGTTTGCATCTTTAACTGTAGCTGAATAAACCCCAAATCCTACATTGGAATTGATGTCTCCTGTTGTACCATTTGACCAAGTAGTTGTGTAAGGACTTACTCCGCCAGAAATGTTGTTAACTTCAACCCCTCCATCAGATAAACCACATGTAGGATATGTGATTATCGATGTATTGAAATCAAGTTTAGTTGGTTGTGTAACTGAGATTGTTTTTGAAATTGCACAGTTGTTAGCATCTGTTGCGTACACAGTATATGTTCCAGCAGGTAATCCTGATACTGCTGTGCCAGTGTGACCAGATGACCAAATATAACTTACAGGTGTTGTTAAACCTGTCTGAGTAATCGTAATTGCTCCATTTGCTTGGCTATGACAAACAACGTTTGTGACGGTTTCATTGATGGAAACACCAGTTGGAGTGATAGAAAAAGCCGCAGTAGTAGAACAATGATTTGTATCCACATGATAATACATGTATTGTCCAGATGCTAAATTTGAAATGTTACTGGTTCCAGTGATACCGTTAGACCAACTTTGACTTAGTGTTGGTGCTCCGCCTGAAATATTCGCTACCGCTGTTCCCGTTGCGGCTCCGCAGGATGTAGGAGTGGTTGCAATATTAATTGTTGGTGATTCAAAAATTTTGATGTACAATCCGTCAGAGGCTCCACATCCGTTTTGCTGATAAGAATAGCTTACATAGGCTTCATCACCTGGATCGTAGCCTTCTTGTTCAGGGTTGAAAAATCCGTTTTCATAGGTTATTCCATCATAGCCAAATTCTCCTCCCTGTGGAGAAACAAATTGGTTCAAATCAACAGTTCCTTCAATTGTACAAATTTTTGGATTTGATACAACTGTAATTACGGGTGTTTCATTGACTGTAACAGTTGGAAGAGTAATAAATACGATGTCTGTTCCATCCGTAACTTCAAGCGTAATGACACAAGTTCCTGAGATCGTTGTTCCAGATTGCGAATAAAGATAGCTGTTTAGTAAACCAGAAGGTCCTGACATCCCTGCATATAATGAGGCATCTGGAATAACAGATTGATTAGAAGATGTCATGCTAATGATGGTTATCTCGTCACCGTCTACATCTGTTAGTTCAAAAGGAGTAAAGAGTTGAACTTCACTATCGTCGTTTGAACAAAGAGATTGATTAAGAATTGTGTTAGCAGTATTTAAAACTGGTGGTGTGTTTACAGCCAAAGTGGTGAAACAAAGTGAAATCATGAAGGTAAGTGATAACGCTTTCATATGTAGTGAATTATTTAGAAAGTCAAAATTAACTAATCTATTGCAATAGAAGTCATTGTAATAAGTATTTTCCTAGATAGAGTGTGTGACTAACAGAATATCAGTTGTTTTATGCGAATAAAGCTTTTAAAACTTCATCAATTCGAGCACAAGGAATCAGCTCAATTTTGAAATTGGACTGTTCTATTCCTTTGTTGTACTTTGAAATGATTATTTTTTCGAATCCCAATTTTTCTGCCTCTCGAATACGTTGATCAATGCGATTTACGGGTCTGATTTCTCCAGATAGTCCAACTTCGGCAGAACAGCAAATAGAGCGATTAATAGCAATGTCTGCATTACTGGATAAAACTGCTGCTACAACAGCTAAATCGATTGCTGGATCATCCACTCTAATTCCCCCTGTTATGTTTAAAAACACATCTTTGGCTCCAAGTTTAAATCCACAGCGTTTTTCCATGACTGCTAAAAGCATGTTTAACCTGCGTAAGTCAAATCCAGTGGATGAACGTTGAGGTGTTCCATAAGCCGCAGTGCTTACAAGTGCTTGAACTTCGATTAATAAAGGTCTTAATCCTTCCAATGTAGCTGCAATGGCAACGCCACTTAATCCAGAATCACCCGTAGAAATTAATATTTCTGAAGGGTTTTCAACCATTCGAAGTCCCGTTCCATTCATCTCGTAAATCCCTAATTCATTGGTGCTCCCAAATCTGTTTTTAACTCCGCGTAAAATTCGGTAAACGTGGTGTTGATCTCCTTCAAATTGAAGAACAGCGTCCACCATGTGCTCCAAAACTTTTGGTCCAGCAAGTGAGCCTTCTTTGGTAATGTGACCAATCAGAAAAACAGGAATTTCTGTCATTTTGGAATAGCGCAATAGTTGCGCGGTACATTCCCGAATTTGTGAAATACTTCCTGGGGCGCTTTCAATTTGTGAACTAAACAGCGTTTGAATGGAGTCAACAATTAATAATTCTGGAGTCGTTTCTTCTGCTTGTTTGAAGATGTTTTGAATATTTGTTTCGGTCAGAATAAAACAAGAATCGTTTTTTTGACCAATGCGATCAGCACGCATTTTTATCTGCTGCTCGCTTTCTTCTCCAGAAACGTATAGAACCCTTAATGTAGTTTGAACCGCTAATTGAAGCAGTAAAGTAGATTTTCCAATTCCTGGCTCACCTCCAAATAAAATCAAAGATCCTGGAACCAAGCCACCGCCCAAAACCCGGTTTATTTCGCTGTCTGGGAGGATTATTCTGCGCTGCCCGTTGGAAACAATTTCTTGTAAAACCTGTGCTTTTGCTGTTCTACCAGATGAGGTTGAAAAAGCGATAACTTGAGGTAATTGCTTCTCCACTAATTCTTCAACAAATGTATTCCATTCTCCGCAAGAAGGACATTTCCCGAGCCATTTTGGTGTTTCATAGCCACAATTTTGACAGAAAAACGCAGATTTAATTTTTGCCATTCAAGAATTTTGTTTCGAATTTAAAGTAAAAAACCCTGACATTTATAGTCAGGGTTTCACTATTATTTTCTTATGAACTTTATTTAACGATGAAGCTTTTTTGAGATGTTCCTTCACCACTTGTTAATCGGATGAAGTACATTCCTTTTGCAAGGTTGCTTGCTGGAACTACCATCGTGTTCAAATCAGATTCAAATGTTTGAATAATTTGACCTGTTGCATTTGTGATTTGTACATTTTTAATTCCTTCTGTAGAAATTTCGATAGTTAGATTATCACTGGTTGGATTTGGATACATTTTCCAAGAGTTAGAATAATCTTTTAATCCTGCTGTTGTGCTCACACACACGGTGTCAATGTGTGTTGATCCAAAATTTGCGTTTGAAGCAAGAAGTTGGGTTAGAACAACGTTGTTTTGATCCGTAATCGTATAAAACCCATTCGGACATAAATTTGCGGTCATTCCATCACCAGAAGCATCAGTCATTGTAAATTTATAACACCCATTGCTCAAACAGAAGTTACCAGTTGCATTTGTTGCCACACCAGGATTATACGTATAAGGCCCGCCTGAATAAAGCGTTGTTGAGCCAGACATATTTTGAAGAATCCATGAAATTTCATCTCCGTAACAATCCATTGTTAAATTCAATGTTATTGGTGTTCCGTTTGTAATAGTTGAAAATGAAGAAGTGATGGTATTATTCGATATGTTTTGATCTGTTGATGCATTTGGATTGGATACAATTGCATTGAAAACATAATTTCCACTAGTCAATGTTATAGTAGGAAGTATAATGATACTTGATTGATATTGATTCAATGATCCAGTCCAATTATAAACAAGATTTGTAGTTCCATCAAAACCATAGTTAATCGTTGCAGATGTGAGTGTAGTCGTTCCCGTATTTACAATGGTCACTTTCGGAGATACATCAGCAGAACAAATGCTTCCCGTAACACCTTGTGGATTTGACATAGCGGCATCAAGCGCAAGATTAGGTCCGTTGGGATTATACCCATCAACAACGCTAGCGCCAATATTGTTTGGATCTAGCCACGTTTTTAGATGGTTTGTACTATTACTTCCTGCAGGATTCCAAGAATTAATTAAACGGCCATAAAAGTCAGAACCATTTAAATTAGAACAAGAAGCTCCGCCTCCCCATAATTGACCAATTATTCGGTGGTTTTGATCAAACAATGGAGATCCAGAAGAAGCTGATTCGGTAGTTGTATTTCTATCCCATTTTACGGTCCATGTAGAGTTTGATTCTGTAGAACTCATTCCTTGAGAAATGACTAATGGATTGTCATCAAATGAGATTTTTTTGATGTCTCCTCTTGGGTGATGAATAGAAACGGCAGAAGTTGGAATAGCTCCTGTATTGTCCCATCCTGAGAAATAGGCATTATAACTAGCAGGAACGGTATTGTTTACCAAACCTCCAGTAATTTCTACCAAGCAAAAATCAGAAGGGGTTCTACGAGCTCTTAAAACAGATCCAGATAGGGAATTGAAATTTGTTGGAGAACTCCCTGGATTTGCACATCCTGTAGCTTGCCAATTGAAACGAAAAATCCAGCTTGCTGTGTTGGTATTACTGTTGTAGCAATGATTTGCAGTTAAAACATAAGGCTTTCCATCGTTTAATGTGTTGTTAATCAATGAGCCAGAACAAAAACCATTGCTTCCAGATACGAGCATTACAGCTCCATTGCGTTGATCTACCCAAGCAGCGCCATCTGCGCAGTTTACATTCATGTTACAAGAGCCAGCTTGACCAAAAGCTTTTGCTTGAAATTCGCCCGATGTGCGGTAACCGTGAGTTACTGTATTTACATTCAAAGTAGCCGCTTGTCCTACATTTTTTGCGGGAATGTAGTATTCTAGTATTGCTGTGTTTCCAGGTACTAATTCTGTTCCTAGATTTCCTTCATACAAATGGTAGGCTGTGAACTTACCAAGGATAAAAGACTTGTCCGGATTGAAAACATATAATTCGTTCCCCTCAGGAATAGTAACATTATCTAAAGTTAGATTAACCGTTAGTGCATTTTCGCACGTGATAATTAATTGCCAAATTTTCGCACCATTTGGAAGTGTATTCCAGGTGCCTGAATTCGTCATGTTTAGAGATGTGGAGTTGTTAAATCCAAATCTCCACGGAGCATTTCCTGTTTTGTCTGTTACTTCATCTTCAGCTCTTAATGCGGAAATATCGGGTTCTGAAAAGAATTTTTTATCAACGTATTTCATGGAGTGAGTCGACTTCCCGCCTTTTGGAAGTCCTCCATCACCTTGCTGTGCAACTAACGATAAGGAGAGAGTTAGAAGAGCACACGTGAGTAGTTTTTTGTTCATGTGTTTATTATTTTGGAGAGTTTACTTTTTTACGCGTTTTATACTGCAGCCTCTAGGTGGTGTTGAGTTTAGTTCGATGGGTTTGTTGGCTACTTTGGACTCAATGGCAATTCTCAGATAATTTTCATCCGATTTTCTTTTGCTATCTACCTTGTTATCAATTGCTCCCGTATAGATTAACTCCATTTTTTCATTAATCAGATATACATGTGGAGTTGTTCTAGCTCCAAAAGCATCGGCCAATTCTGAATTTTTATCTAATAAATACGGCATGGTATATCCTTTTTCTTTCGCACGATTTTTCATTGCTTCGAGGGAATCGTCATTGTCTCTTTTACCCTCATTGGAGTTAATCAAAACCATTTTGAATCCATTTTCTTGAGCGAATTTGTTTAGTTCAACGTATTGCTTTTCCCATCCCTCAAAACTATCGCTTCCAACAACGAAAGGACAGGTGTTACAGGAGAAAACGACCAAAACACCATTGGTGGCCGAAACTCCTTTGAGGCTCATCATTTTTCCATCGATATTTACCAATTCTTTTTCTGTTAGCGGTACAGCTTCACCCAAAGGAAGTGATTTAACCTCTTCTTGTTGTGAAAATCCAAGGCTTGAAAATAGGAGAGATAAACCCACTAAAGAGTTTTTAAATACACAAGAGAATGTCATAATTAGCTAAAATAATTTTACATTTATCTTGCAATTTACGCTTTATTCCCAATATGAAAAAATCTTTAAGTATACTTTTTGTGCTTTTTAGCATTTATATTTCTGCACAAGAATTTCAAATTCCACCCATCAAACAGCCTTATTATGAAATCATTGAATGGAAAGGGATTGGCGCTTTAGCTTTAAGTAGAGATTTAACTCTAACTCAAAAACAGGTTGATATTACGATGGTTTCTGGTGAAGCAAAGAGTTCTTGGCAACAAGTCTATAACCCAATGGCTAAGGAAACTTATTTTATCTCAGAGGATGGTGGAAAATACGCCTATTTCTTGGAAAACCTAGAACTAAAAGACAATAAGGTTTTTATTCATCAATTGAGTGCAGCAGGGAATATTAAGGTAATGAACCTTGATTTTTTGTCCACATTAAAACGATTGGGTAGCTATAGCCCGTCTGATTTGTATTTAACGGATATTATTACAACCGAAAAAGCGCTTCTTTGGATGTTTAGACACAGAGATAAAGAGAAATTGACAACAATTGCTGTTTCGATGACACATCATAATTTCAATATGTATGCTTTTATTGTAGCGGAAAATGTCATAAGTTCTTCCAAAGTTGAAGATCAAATAGCTTGGTACATTGCTGGTGAAAAGGCGGAAAATATCTTGTTTGCTGCTCGTTTGCATGCTGGAAAAGAAGCAGGTTGGAAGGTAAAAGAATTTAATCCGAAAGGAATACAGGTATCTGAAACGGTTTTGGAACAGAAAGGAACTAATTTTGTAGCACATTCACGGGTTGGATTTGGTCGTAGAGGAAGCGCATTACTAAAAAGAAGTGAGCCGAATGAAAAAGGAACTCTTTTGTATGCAGATGGTGCTTATTATGTTGGTGGAATAGAGATGAATGGGGCGACAGCAAATTTGGTGAGTTATAAATTGGAGAACAAGGTTTGGACGAAATCCTGTGTTTCTGCTTGTACAATTTACAATGCGAAGAAGGATTTAGAAGTAGGGTGTTTTAGAATGAGTGAGGGAATAGGTTGGTATGTGAATTCTTCAAAATCAGAAGGTCATTTTCATCCTTTTGGCTTTAATCCTACTGGAATTGTTTCAGGAATAATCGATCAAGCAACTTCAAATCCAAGTCGTTTGCTTACCGCAGAATTTCCAAGTAAATTTGTGGTTGAATTAGATGTAAAATGGTTGGTTTGCGATCCCAAACAATTTCCAACCAAAACAGGATTAAACTTCGAATATAAGCAAAAATGATAATTGGTATTTGTGGAGGTAGTGGCTCTGGAAAAACAACACTTTTAAAACGATTAGCCTCTTTTTATGGTGAGCTTCACCCAACGGTGTTTTCCATGGATAATTATTACCGACCAATTGATGAACAGCATTTAGATAGTAATGGTGAAGTTAATTTTGATTTACCTTCAGCTTTAGATAAAGAACGATTAGTTTCAGATTTACAAGAATTGAAGAATGGAAATCCGATTGAAGTCAAAGAATATCATTTCAATGCCCCGCCGAATAAAAATGTCTTAATTACATTGGATCCATCTCCAATTATTATTGTTGAAGGATTGTTTTTGTTTCATTACACAGAAGTAAATCAGTTATTAGACTTTTCTGTTTTTATGGATGTTGATCCCAATGTGCAATTGGATAGAAGACTTTATAGAGATCAGGAAACAAGGGGTTATTCACGAGAAGCCATTATTTATCAATGGAATAATCATGTAACGCCATGTTATCAACAGTATTTAGAACCATATGTGCGGTTGGCAGATTTTGTGTTTAAAAATGATCAGCGATCTGATTTTGAATTTGAACGACTAATTCAATGCCTAAGCCCTAAATTGCTATGTTTAAAAGAGTAATTCAGTTTTTGGCAAGAAGAGGGTATGTGCTTATTTTGAGTGCTTGTTGCTTGCTATTAATTGGCTTGTTTTTTAAAGTTAAAGAGGATCAACCAAGAAATTTGAAGAAATTTCAGACGGTTTTTCTTTCGCAAATTCAGCTTGCTAATAAGCAGCTAAACGACCTTTCATCAGATTGGAAGTCTTTGAATAAATCAGATTTCTCGCGAAAATATACGAATTTAGACAACACCCTTTTTGTTCACGTTTATCAGAGTGATTCACTCATATATTGGAATACTAATAAGTGTCCAATTAACCGTTTTGCAGATTTACATTTTCCAGTAAATGGTGCTGTGCAGCTTCAAAATGGATGGTATTATTCCGTTTTAAGGAAGGTAAACAAAATGACGTATGTGGTTACTTTTGGAATCAAACGGGTGTTTCCTATTCAAAATGATCAATTAAAAAATTATTTTTTTCATCCTTTTCCAGCTATTTCAGGAACAATTTCTCTTGTTTCGACTGAAAATGAGTCCATATATGATGAAAATGGAGATTCTGTTTTTAGTATTACAAATGAGGATTCATTGGAAGATAATCAATCCATTTTGGGGGTTATTTTTTTGGATCTTTTAATCATTTTCTTCTTAATTGGTTACAAGATTGCTTCAGGAGTGAGGAAAAGTAAGTTTCAACTTCTTTTTATTCTGGCGGTCGTTTTTGTGCGTGTCGCTGCCTTAAAATTGGATTGGTTTTATTGGATGGAAGACACCGATTTATTTGATCCAGGTTTAATGGCATTAAATAGTTGGATTCCCAATTTGGGTGAGATGCTTGTTTGGTTTTTCTGTTTACTCCTGATTTTCCCCGTTTTATTAAAGTTTCTTTCAGAAAAATCAAGCAGTTTTTTAACGGTCGTTTTGTTGACGATGATTCCCGTTTGGATCATGATTTATCCGCAATTGATTAAATTAATTATAGTCAATTCAACCATTCCCATTCATTTAAGCGAAGTGCTAAAATTGAATGTGTTTTCAATTGTTTTTATTTTGGTGATTGCGATCAGTTCTTTGTTTCTGATTCAATTATTCCTACTAACCTTTCATAAGTGGAAAATTCAAGCACCATCAAAACTGAAACAAATTGGAATTTTGACAATCCTTTTGTCTGCTGTAATTATTGCCAATGAGTGGATTTTTAGATTGCATGGATTCTGGATAATTTGGATGTTTTTGTTCGTTTTCACGACATTTTTTATTGTTTTTTACCGAGAATCTAAGTGGAATTTTACACTTTACTTATTGGCAATCTTCTTGATTTCTTTTGGAATAACCATGAATTTGGAAATGGAGGCCAAGAAAAAAGAACGGGAAGAACGGCTCCTTTTTGCAAATCAGTTGGCAGATGATCGAGATATCAATGCGGAAGTTGATTTCACGAAAGCAAAAGCAAAATTAATTGCCGAACCCTTTCTAAAACGACTATTTGATCACACTACAAAGCCTAGCTTTTCGGAATTAAAGGAAGCCATGGAATACCAAGTTTTCAATGGATATTGGGATAGATTTGATGTCGATTGTTATTATTATCTGCAAGATAGTTCTGGTTTAAGATTGAATGGTATGTATATGCGTCAATTGAAAGAATTGATTGAAAGGCATGGTGTTCGTTCCGAAATAGATACTAGTTTGTATTACGTAAAGGATTATACGAGTCAGTTTAACTACGTTTTTTACCTGCCAATTGAACGAAATGGGGTAAAGGTGGACTTTTTTGGAACCATGAAATCCAAACGAATTCCAGAGAAAATTGGTTTCCCAAGACTGTTGATCTCAAAACAAACTGCCGTTTTTGAATCCTTGGAGCGTTATTCCATTGCGAAATATTTTAACAATCAGTTGGTTTTGAATTATGGTTCTTATAGTTATCCAACGAGCTTGCGGATTTTTGGTGATGATAAATCGAGTGGAGATCATTGGTATATAAAAAATGGATTTGAGCATTTGATTTTTAAGAAATCTAAAACAGATGCCATTATTCTGAGTAAACCAGTTACTTCTTGGTTGTCTTATCTGACAACAACGTCTATTTTGTTGGTGAGTTTTGGATCTATTTGGGCACTTATTTTGTTTGTAAGACGAATGAATCAGATTCGTGTTGCGAACGGAGTTTCAATGATTACGAAGATTCAATTGGTGCTTATTTCACTCATTGTTGTTTCGTTGGCTGGATTTAGTATTGCAAGTTCTACCATGTTGACGGGTCAATACCGTTCGTATTCTAAAGATTTAATACGTGAAAAGGTAAAATCGGTGATGAACGATATAAATTTGCGGCAACGATTCACGTCTGAAAAGTTTAGCGAAAAGAATCAGGAGGGGTTAGATTATCAATTAAGACGTTGGTCAAAAGTGTTTTTAGCAGACATCAATTTGTATCAATCAGATGGGGTTTTGGCTGGAGCTTCGCGCACAAAAATTTACAAATTGGGTCTATTGAGTGAACAGATGAATCCAGCGGCTTTGCTCGAACTGCAATTTAACAAGAAATCGGAATTTATTCACGAGGAGAATATTGGTTCCTTGGTTTATCTTTCAGGTTATGTGCCTGTTTTTGATCATGAAAATGAACTGCTTGGATACTTGAATATTCTTCATTTTGATCAACGAAATGCCTTTGAAGACCAATTAAAACAGTTTTTCGTAGCAATTTTGAATGTGTTTATGCTTTTATTGGTTTTGTCGATCTTAACGGCATTACTCGTTTCTTCTTGGTTGACAGGGCCATTAATGTTGCTCCGAAAGAGTTTTTCTGAAATTGAGTTTGGTAAAAGCAATGCGCCAATTAATTACAAAGCTCAAGATGAAATTGGTTCTCTTGTGGCTCAATACAACCATAAATTAAATGAATTGGCAGATGCGGCGGCAAGGCTCGCTCAATCTGAAAGAGAAAGTGCATGGCGAGAAATGGCTAAGCAAGTTGCGCATGAAATTAAAAATCCTTTAACACCCATGAAATTGAGTGTTCAACATTTGCAACGTGTTTTTGATCCGAATGACCCGAAAGCAGCAGAACGTATTGAACGTGTTACCAATTCATTGATTGAACAAATCGATGCTTTGACAAGTATTGCAAACGAATTTTCCAATTTCGCAAAACTTCCCCAGCCAATTATGACAGAAGTTGATATTCTTGAGCTTTTGAATGCTGTGGCGGCGTTATTTGATGGAGATGGGAAAATACATGTGCAGGTACAATTAAACACAACAGAACAGCTAATCATCCCTGCTGATAAAGAAATGATTCTTCGTGTACTTAACAATTTGGTGTCAAATGGAATTCAAGCTGCTTCAATAACTTCAGAATCACACATTGGTTTGTCCATTGATGCGAATGAGGATTTTGTTTTTATTCGGGTAAGAGATAATGGAACTGGAATAGCAGAAGATCAAATTCAGACGATATTTGAACCGTATTTTACCACTAAATCAACTGGAACAGGTTTGGGTTTAGCGATGGTGAAGCAAATTGTAGAAACGCACCACGGGTCGATTGAAATAGAGAACACTTCTCCAGAAGGAACGACTGTTCTTGTTACGCTTCCGAGAATGGAGGATTGATTGAGTTTCAGGAAATTATCAATTATCAAGGGTTCAACATGATCTCTTCTTGATAATTTCCTGAAACTTTTGAATGTTTATTTACTGGATCACAAATCGAATCACTTTAGTTTTAGACTGCAAATAATAGATTCCTGCACCTAAATCCTCAAGGTTTATTTGCTTGATTTTCCCCGCTATAATCATTTCTTTGTGAACACGATTTCCAATTGCATCAAGAATTACTAATTCTTGCGTTTCGGAAGATTCAATTGTTAAATTTCCGCTAGTTGGATTGGGATACAAGGAGATGTTTTCAATTTCATCCAATTCTTCTAATCCAACGGTTGTTATTGAAATACAGTTTGAAAGTGTTGAACAAGATCCGATCGTTGTTATTACAGCATAAATGCCATTTTGTGTTGCCTCGTAGAAAGAACTCGTTGCACCTGTGATTGGGGAGTTTCCATTTGTACAATTTACCCATTGGTATCCAGTTCCGCCAACGTCAGCAACCAAGGTTAGTCCAATTTGTTGAATTTCAGAATCAATCTCTTCTTGAAAAGTTAATTCCGTAGTGATAATACTATCACAGTTGGAAATTCCTGAAAGTGTATCAATATAGGTTCCATTTAGAGCATATGTGTGATTTCCGATAGAATAACTTTCTCCAAAACATTTGTGGATTAATTGAGTTCTGTAAACGGGAACGTTGAATATAATTTGAATCGAATCTATACTATGACATCCGTAATTATTTGTGGTTTGAACGTGGTATGTAGTGGTTATTTGCGGAGAAACAACCAACGAATCTTCTGTTGAGTTATCATCCCAAATCACATCGTAAATAGGATTAACTGTTAGTTCTGACCATTCTCCATCGCAAAGAATTGTTGAAGAGGCTTGCAAATTTGAAACAGGTAAACTTCCAACATTGATTGTTATGGAATCTATTCGGGAAAAGCCGCATGCGTCTGTAACAGTAACATGATATTCCAATGTGTCGGAAGTGTAACTAATTGGTTGAAGAATAGTATCATTTGTTAAATCGGTTCCCATCCATTGGACCTCGAATGGTGCTTGTCCTCCAAGGAGCTCTAAGTTCAACGCGGAAGAATCATTCAAACAAATAAGTTGATCGTCAGGCATTCTGGTTTTGAAATGACCGAATTCATAAGTTGGACTTGGGCTTACATTGGTTTTAGAGTAGTACCAAAAATCAGGAACGCCATAATGAATATCGTTCAAATAATTGGTTGGAAACGTATTTTGATCACAGCCGTTGCAATAACGCATATCAAGATATGTCAAGTGTTGACCAATTTGAGAGCTGGTTCCAAAATAGTATCCATCTGTACTTGTTTGGTACATTTCTAATAGGTATTGTGTTCCTTGAATTAACCAAATAGGTGATGGAATGTCTTGATATGAATATTGTCCAGCAGGTCCTGTTATTTGTCTTTGTAAGATAATCGCTTGTGTTGTATTATCAAATAGGGTGATGTAACGAGTTGTTCCAGTTGGCTCTCTTTTGCCAAAAGCAGTTACTAAAATATCTTCATTCGGGTAGAAACGAAAACCACGTTGACTATCTCCAACTCCTCCAGCACCCCCATTAGAAACACTGTCTGTTGAAGAATGAGGTCCAACGAAAGTTCCGTTAATTGCAGATAGTGCAGTTGCAGAAGCATTTCCATAGTTCAAATAAATGGTTTTGCCCCCATTTGCCGGGATGGTGTCTATTTTTACCCAAATTTGAGTAGAAGTGGTATTGATACCTGATTCAATCCAGTAATTCAAAAGATCACCTCCATTGCATTTGCTTGAAAAACGGATGTCATCTCCAGTTGCTAACATTTCTCCATTTAAAATGGGAGTTTGCGTATCGATAGTAAGCTTTAATTGATAGTTAGTGATTGTATTTCCTGAATGTTCCAAAATTGTGATTGGGTCACTGTGGTTCCAACCAGTAATTTGTGATAATCCGGTAAAGCTGATAATGAGTGTAAAAAGAATCAGTGAATATTTCATAAGTGCTATTTTTTGCGAAGTTAGTAATCAAATCGCATAGCTACTTAAAGATAGGGCATAAAAAAACCGAGGGTTAACCCTCGGTTTTCAATCAATTTTAACTTTGATTATTTAGATACAACCACATTGAAGCGGCTAGTAGTACCATTTGAATAATCTAATGTGAATACGTAACTTCCACTATTCATTCCTTCAACTGAAGTTTGGAATTCACCATTTTCAATTGTTACTGCTTGAGTAGAAACGAGACGACCAGCCATATCAACAATTTTCAATGTTGCATCACCAGCAGCTTTTACTTTTACAGTGATGACTTCTTTCGCAGGAACTGGGAATGCAGAAGCATTCACTAATTCGTTTTCATCCACACTAAGAGTAGCACCTGTTCTAATTGCTATGGAAGCCGAGATACTGAAACCTTGTGGTGTCCATGTAGTTGAGTTATTACGGAATGGGAAGCGAATTAAATTATCTGCTTTGATCGCATAATCATAATAATCTTCTGTACTGAAAGCCATATATAATTTTGGTATGTAGCTCGAGATACATAATAAATAATCTTGATTATTCAGAAAACGGTATGGTCCATTGTTAATTGGAATAAATACTGTTGCTTCTTCCAATGCATCTGCAGGCTCTGGATAGTTGTAAGTACCATTAGCCACCTCATTGATTGCACTAAATGTTCCAGATGCAATTGTTTTATTATTGTCATTCCAAGTATACAAAGACCAAGACACTTCAAAACCATCAAGTGTGATTAATGTATCTTCTGATGCAGTACCAGGAACCAATCCACCAAAATAGACACCATCCATTGCAACTCTGCTTGCATTAGGGTCTTTTAAAGTAATACACGTTTCAAATGTACCAGTAGGAGGTGTTGTAGCACGATAGAAACCGTCTTTTGCAACTACTTTACCTGGAGCTGCATCCAAACGAACCAATGACCAAAGCGAATCACTAATGCTGAAATAGTTAGTAGACGTATTGTCACCCAAAAACTCATCTGTTCCAGTTAATGCAAGTGAATACGTTAATTCGTAATTCCCTACAGCATAAGATGCACTTGAAAATGTAGGAGTTGTCATAAATACGGAATCTCCAGATATGATATCTCTGGGAGTAGATACTTCTGTATAAATAGAAGTACCGTTACGTTTAATAGTAGTAGTTAAAAGAACATTTGTTTGGTCGTTACTACCATTATTGTAAACCCATGTTCCAGGATTTAAAGAAAACTCAGAAGCATTTTGTGTTAAAGCAACTGGTTTTGAACCAAAACGAGCTCGAACACAATTGTTGTCAAATGTTGTGACGTCATCACCATAATAACCAGATTTATCGCCAATCAATACAACAACAGGTACATTATTCGTAAGTTGATTTAAAATCCCTTGTCCTGCAGCTAAATTAATCATGATTACAGGAATTGTAACTAATGATCCATCTGTTGTAGGTGTTTGTGATCCAGGGCTCATTGCTAATGTCGTTGCATCGCGATTAACAATGATTACAGCAACTGCACCTGCTTGTTGACATTTCAATGCCTTTGTACCAAATTCACACGCTCCAATTCCTGGAGTACCTCCATCACCACGGAATACTAACGCTACTTTTCCAGCTAAACTATTCGCAGGTAAAGTATTACATCCTGTTGCAGATGCAGGATTTCCTTGAGCGTTAACTCCATTTGTTGTTAAATCATCTGCTAGTTTAACGGTGTCAATGAGTAGATAACCGTTTAGGTTTGGTAGCCCCCAACCGGTTCCGGTTGTGCTAAAATCATAAAATCCTTCGATAGCGACTGGAGCTTCAACTGAGAATATCACTTGTGACATTGCAGATGAACCTACCAACCCTAACGCAAGGGAAAGTAAAAGTTTTTTCATAACATGAGTAAATTAAAGATGTGCTAATATATAGAATTATTAAGAAAAGAAAAAATATATGTTAATTAAGAGCTTGTTTAGGTGGAAATTAGTGTGGTAGTGTTAAAAATAAAACTTTTTATTTTGTGTTTTTCTCTGATTTAGTTACTCTAAATAAAAAAAGGAACTCAAATTCTGAGTTCCTTTTTTGTAAGTTGTATAGATTATTTTACTCTGCCGAAACCATTGCAACCAAATATTCGCGGTTCATGCGTGCAATGTTCTCCAAAGAAATCTCTTTCGGACATTCAACAGCACAAGCACCTGTGTTGGTACAGTTTCCGAATCCTTCTTCGTCCATTTGTTTGACCATGTTTAAAACACGTTGCTGAGCTTCAACCTGCCCTTGCGGCAACAATGCCAATTGGGATACTTTCGCAGAAACGAACAACATCGCAGAAGCGTTCTTACAGCTTGCAACACAAGCTCCACAACCAATACAAGTTGCTGCTTCAAATGCTTTGTCAGCTTCCGCTTTTCCGATTGGAATAGCATTTGCATCCATGGTACGTCCAGAAGTGTTTACAGAAACGAACCCTCCTGCTTGTTGGATACGATCAAATGCTGAACGGTCAACAACCAAATCTTTGATTACTGGGAATGCTTTTGCTCTCCAAGGTTCTACATAAATAGTTTCACCGTCTTTGAATTTACGCATGTGCAACTGACAAGTTGTAACTGCGCGGTCTGGACCATGAGCTTCTCCGTTGATGTACAATGAACACATTCCGCAGATTCCTTCACGGCAATCGTGGTCAAATGCGATTGGTTCTTGACGATCGTTCACTAATTGCTCGTTCAATTGATCCAACATTTCTAAGAATGAACTATCCGTTGAAACGTTGTCCAATTTGTATGTTTCCATACTTCCTTTTGAATTCACGTTCTTTTGACGCCAAATCTTCAGGTTTATATTTATTGTTTTTGATGCCATCTCTCAATATTTATGTTTCGATTGGGATTTGATAGGGACGCAATGCTTTGCGTCCCTATCAAACCCATCTTCAATTATTTATAATTTCTTGCAGCGATTTTGATGTACTCGTAGTTCAATACTTCTTTGTGTAACTCGGATTGATTAATGTCCATTCCGTTGTACTCCCATGCTCCAACGAAGTTGAAGTTTTCGTCGTCACGTAAAGTTTCACCTTCTGCATCTTGATATTCTTCACGGAAGTGTCCACCACAAGATTCGTTACGTTGTAGAGCGTCTCTTGCCATCAATTGACCCAATTCCATGAAGTCAGCTACGCGAAGTGCTTTCTCCAATTCCGGATTCAATTCATTTGCATCACCTGGAACGTAAACTTCTTTGTAAAACTCTTCACGCAATGCTGCAATTTCTGAAATAGCTTCTGTCAATCCTTGTACGTTTCTTCCCATACCTACTTTGTTCCACATAATGTGACCCAAACGTTTGTGGAAATGATCAACAGTTTTTGATCCGTTGTTCGTTAAGAATTTTGAAATCAAATCCTTCACGTGGTTTTCTGCTTCTTCGAATTCAGGTGAATCAGTAGAAATTTTCCCCGTACGGATATCACCAGCCAAATAATCGGAAACAGTGTATGGCAATACGAAATATCCATCTGCCAATCCTTGCATCAAAGCAGAAGCTCCTAAACGGTTTGCACCGTGATCTGAGAAATTTGCTTCACCAGCAACGAAACAACCTGGGATTGTTGATTGTAAGTTGTAATCAACCCAAACACCACCCATCGTGTAGTGAACTGCTGGATAAATTTTCATTGGAGTTTCATACGGGTTCTCATCTGTAATTTTTTCATACATCTGGAACAAGTTTCCGTATTTCTCTTCTACCCATTTTTTACCCAATTTGATAATTTCCTCTTCACTAGGATTGTGGTTTCCTGAAGTAAGAGCAGCTTGTTTTCCTTTTGCTTTAATCTCAGCTGAGAAATCCAAATAAACACCTTCCATGGTGTCGTTTGCTTCAATTCCAAATCCTGCGTCACAACGCTCTTTTGCTGCGCGTGAAGCTACATCACGTGGAACTAAGTTTCCAAATGCTGGGTAACGGCGTTCCAAGTAATAATCTCTATCTTCTTCCGCAATTTCTGTTGGTCTCATTTGTCCAGCGCGAATTGCTTCTGCATCTTCTTTTTTCTTCGGTACCCAAATACGACCAGAATTTCGCAATGACTCTGACATCAAGGTCAATTTCGATTGGTTCGTTCCGTGAACAGGAATACATGTTGGGTGAATTTGTACGTAACATGGATTAGCGAAGTAAGCTCCACGTTTGTGTGCTTTCCAAGCTGCTGTTACGTTAGATCCCATTGCATTGGTAGAAAGGAAGTAAACGTTTCCGTAACCACCCGTACAAAGAATTACAGCGTGAGCTGAATGACGTTCAATTTCACCAGTAATTAAGTTACGAGCAATGATTCCACGTGCTTTTCCGTCTACTTTCACTAAATCCAACATCTCATGGCGGTTGTACATTTGTACATTCCCTAATCCAATTTGACGTGAAATAGCGGAATACGCTCCCAACAATAATTGTTGTCCTGTTTGTCCTGCTGCGTAGAAAGTACGTTGAACTTGTGTACCACCGAATGAACGGTTATCCAACAAACCTCCATATTCGCGTGCAAATGGAACACCTTGAGCAACACATTGGTCAATGATATTTCCAGAAACCTCTGCTAAACGGTGAACGTTTGCTTCACGAGCACGGTAGTCACCACCTTTGATTGTATCGTAGAACAAACGGAAAATAGAATCTCCGTCATTTTGGTAGTTTTTTGCTGCATTGATACCACCTTGAGCTGCAATAGAATGCGCACGACGTGGAGAATCTTGGAAACAAAATGCTTTCACATTGTATCCCATTTCTCCAAGAGAGGCTGCTGCTGCTGCTCCTGCCAAACCTGTTCCAACAACAATTACGTCAATTTTCGGACGATTGTTTGGAGCAACTAAGCGCAAGTGGTCTTTGTAGTCGGTCCATTTTTGTGAAATGTGACCTTCTGGTATTTTTGAATCTAGAATAGACATAGAGTACTTTTTTGAATGTGTTATCTATTTAAATAAATGAGTACTGGAATAATCGCAAAGAGCAAAGGAACAACGATTGCGAAAGCTTTACCAGTAAACGTAATCACCCCATTGTATTTTTGATGGTTGAGCCCCAATGATTGGAAAGAAGAAGCAAATCCGTGCCACAAGTGGAACATCAATACCAACATGGAGATAACATAACCAATAACTGCCCAAAGTGCGTATTCGTTTGTTGGAAGACCTTGTTCAGAATGACCGAAGAAGTTCATCACCACGGTATGTAAATCTTTGTATCCTTGAGCAGCTTTCAAGTTTGTGGAAGTCTCGATTAAATCATCGTGCTCACCAACTTTGAAACGTTTCGCTTCAGCAAGTGTTTTAGTGACATTTGTAAGTTGACCATTTTTGATAGTAACATACGCTTTTTCTGGTTTGAAATACCCGTAATCTGCTTCGTATGTTCCATTCGTTGTCAAATAGTAAGTCACATCAAATGTTCCCATCATTGGCTGACCTGACATTGGGTCTTGGCCAATAGGCATTGTGATTGGTCTTTCAACGGTATGCAAAGCAACTGTTTCAGCTACTTTTTGCTTGTACCAAAAATTTGCCATGTGTGTACAAATAAACACCAAGATAATTGTTCCCAAAACAGCCATGTTACGAGAAGCAGTTCCTGAGTTCGTGTTTGGTTTGTTGTAAGCATAGTTTTGCGGACGCGCTTTTTTGTTTTGTACAGCTAAGTACAATCCAATAATAGCATGTGCTAAAATAGAAGCATAAGTAACATAAGCCAAAATCTTGATAAAGATGTTGTGGCCCATGAAGTAAGCGTACTCATTGAATGCACGTCTACCTTCTTCTCCTGTCTTAGTAATTAGTTGCATGTTTCCAAGCAAGTGTCCAACGAGAAAGGTTATTAGGAAAAGCCCAGTAAGTGCCATCCAATACTTCTTTGCTAATGAGGACGTAAATATTCCAGATTTACTCATAGTATTTTAAAAAATGTTTCAAACGATACAAATTTAATAGCTAGAACAACCCGAATAACCCTTTCAGCTTATTTAGATTCAATTTAGATTATTATTAGGAATTCAATGTTTATGGGTCTTAAGCAGGAAAAGACGACTCAATCGGTCGTCTTTTCAAAATAAAGGGATTTAAATTGTTGCTTTTTTTAGTGTGAAGAAGAAGATTCGTCTAGGGAAATACCTTGTTTTTTGAGCAACTTATTGACGAATATTGCAAAGAAAGTGATGTATGCAAAACAAACGGCACCAACAATAAAAGAAGGCTGAATTCCGATGATATCGGATAATTTTCCTTGAATGGGAGGAATTAATCCCCCTCCTAAGATCATCATGACTAAAAATCCAGAACCTTGAGCTTGATGTTTCCCTAATCCTGCTAGAGAAAGAGAGAAAATACACGACCACATGGTAGAACAGAAAAGCCCAGCACTTAAGAAGGAATAGATGGAAACAATTCCAGTTGTACTTAAACCGATAAGAATACAGATGAATCCGAGACTTCCGAAAAGTGCAAGTGAACGAGCAGGTTTGTCTTGAGTTAAATAGGAAGCTGCGATTTGAATCAAGACACAGATAAAGTACCAATAAAGCGCCTTCACTTCATATCCTGAAACAATAGAAACCGTTAAACTTACTCCTAAAGCGATAAGTGGAACGATAAATTTCAGAATCAATTTGGTTTGTTGAGACAAGTTGAAGGCATTGATTGAGCCAGACCAACGACCAATCATTAAACTTCCCCAATACATGGCAATAAATGGAGTGGTTTCAGAGGATTCGTATCCTCCAAAGGCAGGTTGTTTTAATAATTCACTTAGGTTACTTCCAACAGCAACCTCAACACCGACATAAACGAAAATTGCCAACATTCCCAAACTTAGCTGTGGATATTTCAATGCTCCCCAGCCACTTTCATTCTTTTTTGCAGATCGGTTAGCAAATAAAATACCGCCAAGTACACAAAGTAGTCCTGCTGAGAGCCAAACCATTCTATATTTCTCAAGGGGTTCTTGAATTTTTTTGATTCCTACCTCAATTTCCTTTTTCGTTTCAATTTGAGATGCTGTCAAATTTTTGATTGGTTTGTTGTCTTCGCCAATCGTCAATTGTTCCAAATCACCTTTTAATTCCGTTAATTGTTTTGCTTCATCAGAACGATAGCTACTAAATACGGGTGAAAAACAGGCAATTAGTAAACCAGTCATGACTAACATGGTAATCATTCCTTTCTTTGCTTTTTCGGAGGTTTCATCAATTGCTTGTTCTAATTTTCCACTAGGTAACTTTTTAGAAAAAGCAAATAATGCTGCAATTCCAAGAAATAAACAGCCAACGCAGGCGTACAATACAACTACTTTGCTTAATCCGAGAGCCTGAATTTCTTCATCACGTATTGCAGCGGTGGTGCTGAAAAGTGCGATTGAAACGATAATTGGCCCTATGTTGGTCCCTAAACTGTTGATTGCTCCTCCCAAATTAATTCGGTTGCTTCCTGTTTTTTCGTCTCCCAATGAGATCATGAATGGATTAGCCGAAGTTTGTTGCAGTGAAAAGCCCAATGCGACAATGAATAAACCAAATAACATAGCTGCAAAGACATTCAGGTACACAGAGATGATCATCATCGCAGCACCTAAAGCAGAGAAAAGTAATCCTTGAACAATACTTTTTTTATAGCCCCATGTGGAAACCAAATCTCTTCCGGTAACTGTACTGAAAACAAATAAACCAAGTGCTCCCAAATAATAAGCTCCGTAGAACGCAAAATCGATGAGTTGACTTTGAAATTGGTCTAGATTGAAATAGTGCTTACAAAATGGAATGAAAATATTGTTCCCAGCGGCTATGAATCCCCAAAAGAAGAAAACAGTGGTCAATGTGGAAAGTGCTCCGTAGTTTGTTTTTGTAGTTTGCATGGAATTGCTTTTTCGATATCTGTGACCGAAAATAAGCAGAATTCCGAAACGAATACTTGAAATTCTAAAGTTCCACCTTTGAAGTGGTGATTAATCACAATTAACACCCACTAGTATTTTTTACCGCAAATGCACAAATTATTGGCTCGGCTAATGCTTACGCTGAAGCTTCAGCATAGGCGCACCGCACTCGCTTTTGAAACGAATAAGTATAAATTTATTAATGCTTATGGATATGGAGGCGACTGGTAAGCGCCTCAAACATTTGCGCATTTGTGGTAAAATATGGGTTTTTGCGTCATTAATGTTTGTGAGGATTTGACTATTTTTCTTCCAAAAGCTTCCCGATATCCCCAATCAGTTTATCCACTTCTTTGGAACTTGTTCCATCGTAATATCCGCGAATTTGTTTCTTGGTATCCACTAAGACAAAATAGTTGGTGTGAATGAAATCGGAGCCTACATCACCCTGATTAGCTGCTTCAGCTGGTTTCAGAACAAAGAAGCTTCTGCGTGCGAGTTTATATAAGTCTTTTTTGTCTCCAGTCAGAAAATGCCATTGTTTGGGATCTGCTCCGTGTCCATCTGCATAGATTTTCATTTGTGCCACAGAATCTGTTTCTGGATCAACTGTAAAACTAAGAATTTTGAATTGTTCGTTTCTTTGATATGCTTTTTGAACCCGCATCATTTCTTGATTCATTCTTGGACAGATTGTTCCACAAGTCGTAAAGAAATATTCGGCAACATAGATTTTTCCTTTCAAATCTTTTGATCCGTAAGACTTACCTGTTTGATCTGTAAATGAAAATTCCTGAATGGTATGTCCATACCCTTTGCGAGCCAAATCCTTTTCAACCATTTCTGATTCCACATCTACAGGATTGTAGATTTTCAAGGGTTTCTCACTGGGCTGATTCAAAAAATAAGCAACCGTAATTCCAACAATAAAAATGAGGGCAACAATTAAAACACGCATCTTGTTTTTTTACAAAAATACTGCCTAATTGCTTTCAACAAACATTAATCTCCTCCTAATTTCAAGGTATATTGAAGCATGACCGTTCTTGGCTGTTCAATTTTCAACGGTCTCAAAGAATATGTTTTGTTCAAAATATTGCTTCCAATGATTGCAAAACGATGTTTGTCTTTCAACAGATAGGAAATACGTGCATCAAAGATCCAGTTACCATGACGGTTGGAATTGTAATAATCCATGTATCTAAGATCTTGAAGTTCATCAATATCTTGAGTCAATTTTTCGAAATCTTTAATAATCGCATCCATGTTCACTATTTTGGAATAGTACTTTGCACTAAATCCTATAGAAAGTTTTTTCGCAAATGTATATTCCATATCCACTTTTACATTATGTAAAAAACGGTATTTTAAAATTCTCGAAGTTGTATCTAAAGATGTTGTATTATAAGTGAATTTACGATTTAATGAATCTGTAGCATACAAATAGTCGGGAGTTAGAGTTGTAGGAACAATATACGTATATCCTGCAAGGAAGGTAAGGTCTCCTTTTTTTCCTACTGCAATTGTCCCTGCTAAAGATGCATCAATACCTTTTACTCTTGATTTACCAGTATTTAAAAACATAAATCCGGCAGATGATGAAAGCGGATTTCCTCCTCCGATTGGTTGCCAAATTCCAAACATGTATTCAATCGTGTTTTCGTATTCTTGCCAAAAACCTGCAACATCTACAAAACTCATTACTGGACCAATTTTAAATCCTTGTTTGATCCCAAATTCAGCATTCCAACTTGTTTCTGCTTTTATTTCTGGATTTGGAAAAACTCCGAAATTACCAACTCCTGTTTTAATATATCTTTCAGTAATAGTTGGAAAACGATAACCTTGGCCATAAGATGCTCTTAAAAAAGTGGCCTTATGAATTTTAAAGTTGGATCCTGCTCTAAAAATCGGCTTTAATGCAGTAATAGAATCATTTAATTGGAAATATTCCAAGCGCCCACCGACTGACAATGTTAATCGATTCCAGAATTTTTTCTCTGCTTGAGCATAAGCTGATATATTAACTAATTTATTTGTAGCGTCGTTTCCTGATGCCCTATATATTTGTGCATAGGAATAAGTGTTTTGTGCAGTTATTCCTCCAATAAACTCAACCTTTGAAATTTGTTTAATAATTGTTTTGTATTGATAGTCTGCGTAAAGTACTGTTGCTTGATTATCTTGGTCAGCCGTGATATCATTTGCTGTTCTAAACATTCTTGTTCGAAGGCTATGCTTAGAACCATTTTTTGTAGAATATAAAATATATGGATCAATATTAAATATGAGTTGTTTTTGAAGGAAGACAGCTCCAGGATACGCAGAGAAAATACCACTAGTGTCGTCTAACCAAGCAAATACCATATTAGATTCAGAAACCATGAAATTCCCATTTATACCATAAACTAATCCTTTTATTTTCGGTGCTCTTCTAGATAGATTAAAATTTATGCGTGCTCGTTTACTAACCATTTGACGGTTGGTGAAATTGGTTATTGTATCTGCAAATACCATTGAATCTCTTACCACTGGTGGTCCCATATAACCATGATCGTAGTTAAAGTTTCCTCCTAGAACAATATCCCATTGTTTGTGTTTACGAGAATGCAAAAATGTTGCACCTGCGATTAGTGGAGTGTCATCATACCATTTGGATCCTTGCATTGAAGGGGTACTATATAATCCGGAATACAAAATCACTTTGGTTAAGGGTTTTGCGGTTGGATATGCTGTGCGAATATTAATGGAGCCAGATAAAGCAGAGCTTCCGCTTAAAACAGAAGCAGCAC
Source organism: Fluviicola taffensis DSM 16823 (assembly GCF_000194605.1). Classification (NCBI taxonomy): domain Bacteria; kingdom Pseudomonadati; phylum Bacteroidota; class Flavobacteriia; order Flavobacteriales; family Crocinitomicaceae; genus Fluviicola; species Fluviicola taffensis. The sequence goes on along the minus strand of NC_015321.1, from coordinate 1,682,880 downwards.
CTTTAATCACTTCAACCTGACTGATATTTTCTACTGGAATAAATCCCCACTCTGGTCTTCCAGCATCACCAGAGAGCATGGGCATGTCGTCTACTAAAACCGCAACTTTAGAGCCTACCCCAAAGGTAAATCCACTCCCTCCACGAATTTGAGGTTCTCCATCCAAAATGTTTAGTCCAGGAGTTTGATCCAATGCAGTTTCTATGCTACGCGTGTTTTTGCTTTCAATTAAACGGGGCTTTAAGATTTCCATAGAAACTGTTTGGTCCTCTAATGGTTTGTCAAACTTTCCTACTTTTACTTCCACAACATCCAATATGGTAGAAATTTCTTCCATAGGAATGTCCAATTCAATTATTCCATTTTCAGTGACATTGATTTGAATGGTGTCTGTATTCATCCCATCCATTCTACAAATCAAATTGTAAACCCCCACAGGAAGCTCTAATACGAATTTCCCATTTTCATCTGAACTTGCTCCATAAAGTTGAGTAGTCTTAACAAAGACTGTAGCTCCTACAACAGCTTCGCCTTGAAGGTCGCGAACCTTGCCAGTAATTCGTCCAGTTTGAGAAAAAATAAACGTAGATGTTGTAAGTAATAGGATGGAAAGCAAGTACTTCATAAATGTAGCTTTAAAAAAGTGCAACCACCATTTCGTTAAAAATGGTGGTTGCACGACAAAGGTATGAAATTATTAGTTCTTAACGATGCGAATTGTTTGAAGAGCTTGTTCTTGAGTCAATTGAAGAACGTAGATTCCATTTTCGAAAGAAGAAAGATCAATAGTATTCGCTGTATTTGAAACAACTCCGTCAAGAACAACCTGTCCTGAAACAGAAACAACTTTGAAAGAAGTATTTCCAGTAACATTGGATAAAGTTAGTTTCCCATCAGTTGGGTTTGGATAAACAGAAATTGTAGCAATTTGGTTATCCTCAACTGCTAAACATGCATCAACCACGATCGTGTTTGTAGCAGTGTTTGAGCAGGTAGTTGTTGCATCTGTGTACAAGTATGTAATTGTTTTAGTACCTAATCCAGCTGTTGCAGGGTTAAATGAACCTGCGCTTACACCTGTTCCAGAATAAGTTCCTCCTGCTGGAGCACCTCCTGTTAAAGTAAAAGAAGGATTGTATTCACAGATTTGTTGGAATGTTCCTAAAGTTACATTCGGCAATGCATTGATAATTACTGTAAAGTCCTCTGTAGATGCAAGACATGATCCAACAGCAGCAATCGTATTTGTTACAATATATGATCCAGCTACACTTGCCGATAAATCAATTGCTCCAGAATTTGAGTTAATAGACATTCCAGCCAAATTTGACGAGAAAACACCACCACTTGCACCAGCACCAAATACTGGATTTGGATTGGTTCCGTTGATACAATAAGCACCTTGAGCATATGTGAATGTAGCATCTGGATTAGCGGTTAAAGTAACATTCACAGTTGAACTAGAAGGACAAGAACCAGAGCCAGGAACAGAGTATGTAATTGTATACGTTCCAGGTGTGCTGTTTGCAACATCAATAACTCCAGTGGTAGCACTTACAAAAACCAATCCTGCAGTAGAAGAGAAAGTTCCAGCTTCAGCCGTTGTTGGGGTTTGATTTCCATCAGTAATACAAATAGTATTTGAAGGATAGTTGAATGCTGAATTTGCGGCGGCATTGATCGTAATAGAAGTTGTTTTGGTATCTGGACAAGCACCTGAAGTAGTATTTGTTACAGTGTATGTTCCAGCAGTACTTGCTGCTAAGTTGATAATACCTGTTGTAGCATTGATAGATAATCCTGCAGTTGAAGAAAAAGTTCCTGCATCAACAACTGTTGGTGTTGGGTTAGCCGCGTTTGAACAATAAGTGGGCTGAGCATAACTGAAAGTTGCATCTTGTGGATTATTAACAGTTATTGTTACTGGTGTTGAATTTGTTGAACCCCATTGATTAGTTACAGTCAGTACGGCAGTATAAGTTCCTGGATTTGTATATTGATGTACTGGGTTTTGTGTTGTTGAAGCAGGTGATCCATCACCAAAATTCCATGAATATCCTGTCGGGTAGTTTGTTGAAGTACTTGTAAAAGTAACATTTCCCCCTGGACAAATAGATGTTGTTGTAGAAGTAAAGGATGCTTTTGGAACGTAAACTAATTCCATATCGTCCATTAATAATGAATCTTTGTCAGATCCTCCTCCTGGAGTTTTATTTGTAGTAAAAGTCACAATGATAAACGCTGAATTAGCTACGTTGCCAACGTAATTAAATGGAATTGAAACTCGTCTCCATCCACCATTTGTATAGTTGATGTTTTTAATTGCAGTAGCAATTGTATTAGCGTTCCCAACATCATTAGGGTCTTTAAAAGCTACATTGGTATGGATAACCGCACTAACTCTTGCTGAGTCATTTTGAGTTGTATTAGTCGGCTTGAATTTTAACCAAACAACCAATGAATCTGGTGTGTCGGTAAAGTTTTCACTAAAATTCGCATCGGATGTAACTGTGTGATTATGATTAGATAGATCGGTCACAGTTGAACTTCCCATATTTATTCTTCCACAAGTCATATTACCATTTGCAATAATGCTTGCAATTGGGTTTTTAGACCAAATTCTTGCCGAATATGTACCTGTTGATCCTGGTCTTTTTTGAGGAGATCTTCCTAAAGTCGTACTACCATAAAACAAAATGAGAGCACCATCTCCAGAAGCTGTTTTAAAACTGTTCCAGTTAGTTGGTTCTTCTGTACTTGAACCAACATTTTGCCATGCTTCAAAATTGCTATTTCCAATCTGTGTTTGGGCAGATGCTTGAAGGGTAAGTGTTAGTAAAGATAAACTAAGTAAAATTTTTCTCATAGTTTGTAAATTTTAAGATTCTTATGAATCAAGGTTTAATCAGCAAATTTACACGTTTTTTAATTACAGAGATGAAATTATAAGACTTATAAAGCTCGTATAAACGTTAAAAACCGTCTAAATGCTACTGATAATGAGCTTTTTAACTAAACATGAAGAGGGGGTGTTTTTTTAAAATGAGTGTTTCGTTGCCTATTTACCTGATTTCAACTACCAAGCGTACATAGCATTTAGAAGCCTTTAGTGTGATTTTTCACGACTATCTCTTTTTGTTAACGCAATTTTAGTTATTCTTTAAAGTGTTTATTTCTCTCATCCACATAGATTTCTATTACTTTTGAGACCAAATTAATGAACATGAATAAAAAGCTCTTAGCAGAAATATGTAAAACGCCTGGTGCTCCTGGACATGAGGATAGAGTTCGAAAATTGGTTTTACGGGAAATTGAATCACTGTGTGATGAGGTAGAGGTGGATAACATGGGAAATGTGTATGCAATTCGTAAAGGAAAATCGAACAAAAGTGTCATGGTTGGAGCCCACATGGATGAAATTGGTTTCATGGTCACTTATATTGATGACAAAGGGTTTATCCGTTTCACTACTTTGGGTGGATTTGATCCGAAAACATTGACTGCTCAGCGCGTAATTATTCATGGAAAAGAAGATGTAATCGGAGTAATGGCTTCAAAACCCATTCACGTCATGACACAAGATGAGCGAAATAAAGTCGCAAAACTCTCAGATTATTTTGTAGATACGGGCTTACCTGCTGAAAAAGTGAAAGAATTGGTTTCTATTGGAGATGTGATTACTCGAGAGAGGGAATTTATCGAGATGGGAGATTGTTTCAATTCGAAATCATTGGATAATCGATTGGCAGTTTTCATCGCTATTGAGGTGTTGAAATTGTTGAAAGGAAAAGAACTTCCCAATGACGTGTACATGGTTTTCACCGTACAAGAAGAAGTTGGAATCCGTGGTGCAAACGTGGCTAGTTTGAATATCAAGCCATTCTTCGGATTTGGATTGGATACAACGATTGCTTTTGATTTACCGGGAGCTGCTGCTCATGAACAAATCACCAAATTGGGTGAAGGAACTGCCATTAAGATTATGGATGCTTCTACGATTTGTGATCCGAGAATGGTGCGTTATATGAAAGAAGTTGCTGATAGAAATAAAATCAAATGGCAACCTGAAATTTTAACTGCTGGTGGAACAGATACGGCTGGAATTCAGCGAATGTCGCCAGGGGGATCAATCGCTGGTGCGGTTTCTATCCCAACCCGACATTTACATCAAGTGATTGAAATGGCGCACAAAGACGATATTCAGGCAAGTATTGATTTACTGGCTTCATGTTTGTTAGAGCTGAATCAATTTAATTTAGAATATTAAAAAACGAGACTTTTCGTATGAAAAAATATACTTTGTTCTTCCTCCTGATTTCTGTTTGTTCAGTTAACGGATTTGCCCAAAAGAACCCGAAAAAAGGAGCGCTTCAGTCGTTTCATCAACGAGCAATCGTTTCGTATAATGTGGAGAATTTGTTTGACACTATTGATGACAAAGGTGTTATTGATGAAGAGTTTTTACCAGACGGGAAACTAAAATGGAATTCTCAAAGATATCAGCTGAAGTTAGATCATTTGGTGGAAGCAATTACGATGAATTTGACGGAGAATCCAGTGATTATCGGATTGGTTGAAATCGAAAATGCTGGAGTCATTAAAGATTTGAAAAATACGGGTCGTTTGGCAAAAACCAAGTATGAAATTGCGCACAAAGATTCCCCAGATGCGCGTGGAATTGATTGTGGCTTGTTGTATGACAAAGAACGATTCAAATTGATCAAGATGGAAACGTTGACGGTTTCTATTGATTCTATTTCCGATTTTAAAACCCGCGATATTTTAGTTGTGAAAGGCGAATTGCAAGGCGGAAAAATTATTTATTTATTTGTCAACCACTGGCCATCTCGCAGAGGAGGAGAAGGGTCTGAAATTCGTAGAATTCAAGCAGCGAAAGTAGCTCGTGCAAAAGTGGATGAAATTTTGAAAGCTGACCCTAAGGCAAACATCATTCTAATGGGAGATTTTAATGATCATCCGAATAATATCTCGATTCAAGATGTGTTAAAAGCAAAAGATGTTTCTGACTCTTCGGCTGATTTGTTGGATTTGTTTGCAGATGACCATAAAGCGGGTAAAGGAACTCACAATTATAAAAATGAATGGGGCGTTTTGGACCATTTTATTGTTTCTAGAGCCATTTATAGTGGAAGTAATGGGGTTGCATTGTTTCCGAATGATGGAATTATCGTCTATGAAGAAAAATTGTTATTCACCCAAAAAGATGGTAGTAAAAAACCGTCAACAACTTATGGTGGACCCAATTATTATGGAGGATATTCCGATCATTTACCCATTCAATTGATATTAAAGTAAGGTAGATTTGTTCTTTATTTGTATTTTTCGATTCTACATCATCAATCGGATATGAAAACAGTATCATTTACAACGTCGCAATTTGTTACCATCGAATATGAATTGGCAAGTCCAGTTTATCGGGCAGTTGCGTCCTTTTTAGATGTTATTTTTCTGTGTATTTATTTCATGATTGCGGGCTATTTTATTAATATGAATCTGTTTGATTTAGATTCTAATAGTATGCAAAATCGGTTGTCAGTAATGACTATTTTCTTGGTGCGTTTGCCTTGGTTTTTGTATTCGCCTATTATTGAGTATTTGACCAATGGCCGCTCTCTTGGAAAACTAATCATGGGAATTCGAGTGGTGAAAAGCAGTGGAGAAACAGCAGGTTTTAGAGAATATTTCACTCGTTGGATCTTTAGAGTAGTAGATATTTGGGTGGGTGGATTTGGATTCTTGGCACTATTGGTTTCAGGTACTACTGAGAAAAGACAGCGGATTGGTGATATCATGGCTGATACGGTTGTTATCAAAGTAAAAGACACCCAAATGTATGGTTTGAAAGATGTTTTGTCTATTAAAAACTCCGACAATCATGTGCCCACTTATCCCAATGCTATTCGTTTTACGGACGAAGATATGTTGTTAATTAAGAATACTATTTTAAGAGTACAACGGTTTCCAAATCAGGTGAATAAGGATTTTGCCATTGAGTTGGCTCATGAAACTGCACATTTAATGGGATTGCCAGAAACACCACCAAAGAAAATGGAGTTTTTGAAAACAGTATTGCAAGATTACGTGGTATTAACGCGCTAAAATCAAAAGAAATAGAATGGGTGTTTTATATGTAGTTCCAACTCCAGTTGGGAATCTAGAAGATATTACTTTACGAGCAATTCGTTTGCTTAAAGAAGCAGAACTCATTTATTCGGAAGATACTCGGGTGACGAAGAAATTACTCAATCACCTTGAAATTACTGGCAAGCAAATTATTCCTTTTCACGCGCATAATGAGCACAAACAATTAGAACGTTCTGTGCAAACCGTGAAAGAAAATGAATGTACGGTTTTGGTTTCAGATGCTGGAACTCCCGCAATTTCTGATCCTGGATTTCTATTAGTTAGAGCATGTGTGGAAGCTGGTTTGGACGTAACTTGTTTACCTGGTCCAACTGCATTTGTTCCCGCTTTGGTAGGAAGTGGATTTCCATGTGATCGATTTGTCTACGAAGGATTTTTGCCACATAAAAAAGGCCGACAAACCAAATGGCTTTCTTACAAAGAAGAAGAACGAACCATTGTTCTTTACGAATCTCCACATCGAATCATCAAAGCTTTGGAAGAGTGTGTCAATTTCTTAGGTGCAGAAAGGGAAGTGTGTGTTGCACGAGAAATCAGTAAGTTTTACGAGCAATATGTGAGAGGGAAAGCCGAAGATGTCTTAAAGCACTTTCAAACTACTCCACCAAAAGGAGAAATCGTATTGCTGATAAAAGGAAACGGATAAGCTTTTGCAAACCTATCCGCTCCTATAATTTATAAGATATTAAGTCCTAAAATCTTAATATCCTGATGTCTTAATATCTTATTGTGTAATAAACCCAAACTGGGATCCCGTAGAAGTGTCTTCTCCATCCAAAGTCATTACTGGAATAGACAATTCGTTTTCGGATAAACTTTGAACCAGATTCGTGGAAAACAATGAGAACCCATCCTGATAACAAGTTGCTGCCAATAAATCTGCCTTGATTTCTTTGCAATAACCGATTAAGTTTTTCTCAAAATTGGTATTTTCCAACAAATGAATATTTGCTTCTAATCCATGGTCTTTCAAGTAACCATTGGCCACTTTTAAGTTTACTTCAATTTTTTGCATTAATCCTTCATCCGAATATTTTTGACCGACCAAGTACATTTTTGAGTTGAATGTTTTAGCAACTCGTGATGCGTATTTTACTACTTGAACACTTTCACGAGACAAGTCTACGGTCATTACAATCGTTTTGATTTTATGGAACGAAGTGTCTTGCTGTGTTAAAACAATTGGAACATTACTATTTGAAACAACGGATAAAGCTGGACTCCCGAAGATTTTTTGCCAAATAGAGGTGTTATGCGTTCCCATGATAATGAGTTGCACTCCCAATGAATCTGCAATAATTCCAATATCGCGTAAAACCTTACCAATAACTACACGCGTTGAAATAGTAACTTCCGAATTTTCATATTTCTTCGCTAAATCGTTCATGTTTCTTTCTGCAACGATTCGTTCCTTTGCATGAGAAATGATATGTAGTAAGATAATCTCACCTTTGTTATATTTCGCAGCATCTAATGCGAAAACTAATGCATTTTCAGTAACCGGAGTGAAATCGATTGGTACAAGATAGTGGAACTTAATTGCCATTTTTTCAGTTTTATGTTTGATTAAAAGTACAAATTTTTACTTATGAACGAGGTAAACGGAGATAATCCCCCGAACTTTTTAAGTTAAATTTGCAGATGAAACAATCCCAAGCATTTCAGTTAGTAAAAAAAGGTTCAGCCAACAACGCTTTTGCATTAAATAATGTCACTTTGCCAGAACTAAAGGGCAAACAAGTTTTGATTAAAGTAGAAGCTTTTGGACTCAACTATGCAGATGTTATGGCTCGCTTAGGTTTGTACCGAGAAGCTCCGCCGATGCCTTGTGTCATTGGATATGAAGTGGTAGGAATTGTTTCAGAAATCGGAAATGACGTAGATCCAGATTTATTGGGAAAACGAGTGGTTGGATTTTGCAGATTTGGAGGATATGCCAAAGATGTAATTACGGAAGAATATGCTGTTTCTGTTATTGATTCGATGGATACGGGTATTGCGTTGTCGCTTGCAACACAATTTGTGACCGCTTACTACATGGTTAATTATTCTGCCAATGTACAATCTGATGAGCGTGTTTTAATTCATGCAGCAGCAGGTGGCGTTGGAACCGCGTTGATTCAATTGTGCAAACATAAAGGAGCTCATGTCATTGCGAAAGTGAGTTCGAAGGAGAAAGAGCAGCTGGTTCTTCGCTTGGGAGCAGATGAGGTAATTAATTACAAAGAAAGTGATTACGCAACGCAAATTTCTGCGCGATTAAAAACCGAACGATTGGATGTTAGTTTTAATCCTGTTGCAGGGACAACCTTTAAAAAAGATTGGTCTTTGTTAGGTACAGGAGGAAGGATGGTGTTATTTGGCGGTTCTGAATTATCAAATGGTAAGTGGGGAATCCTTTCAACGCTTAATTTTGTTAGAAAGATGGGTTTTGTTGTACCAATTGGATTAATGATGCGTTCTAAATCCATTATTGGAATCAATATGCTCAAAGTAGCAGACTTTAAACCAAGTGTGATTACTAAGTGTTTAAATGAAGTGGTACAATTGGTAAAAGACGGGAAAATTCATCCAGTTGTAGGTGGTGTCTACAAGGAAGGAGAATTGGCTTTAGCTCATCAATTATTGGAAGAAGGAAAAACCGTTGGTAAATTAATTATTGAGTGGGATGAACAACCAAATTAAGTTTCTAGGGATTTTAGGAAGTGTTTTGTTTACATTGAATGGATGTATTGAACACCGTGCAGATGAGAAGTTTTCCCGATCAAGGACTAAGAATAATCCAGAAGAAGAGAAGTTTATTCAAGATGCCGATTATAAGACTTTTCATATTTACGAAGGAACAATTCCTTGTGAAGATTGTGATGAAATTGAACAACGTTTGGTCGTTAAAGGAGATACAGCGGGTATTTTCCGTCTAACAGAAACGTATAAAAATGCCACAGAAGATGGAGACGCAACAATTGTTTGCAGCGGGCAATGGAAGAAAATCAAAACAAACTCAAAAGAAATTCTGATTCTTTCGCAGGGAGGAATCAGTGATTCTGTGCGTAGAATGGAATATGAATTCCGCTCCAAAGAAATTGTTCAGTTATCACTGGATGAAAATCGTTTTTCAAATACAGCTGCGTACCGCCTGAAAATGGTTCGAAAATCGAAATGATTGATGTAAATATGTAGGCACGCGACGCATCACGTGCCTACATATTTCATATTTATAATTTTATTCCCAATTCTTTCAATTGCGCTTCATCGATCACAGAAGGTGCGTCAATCATCACATCTCTTCCGCTATTGTTTTTAGGGAATGCAATGTAATCACGAATGGAGTCTGATCCACCCATGGTTGCTACCAAACGGTCTAAACCAAATGCCAATCCACCATGTGGAGGAGCACCGTATTCAAATGCATTCAGTAAGAATCCAAATTGTTCTTGCGCTTGCTCAGGAGTAAATCCTAACAATTCAAACATACGAGATTGTAACGCACGGTCGTGAATTCGAATAGAACCACCACCCAATTCAACACCATTCATGGCTAAATCGTAAGCATTTGCTCTTACCTTTCCTGGCTCTGTATCAATCAAACTGAAATCTTCTGGTTTTGGCGATGTAAATGGATGATGCATTGCATGGTATCTTCCACTGTTTTCATCCCATTCCAATAAGGGGAAATCAAGAACCCATAAAGGTTTGAAATCATCTGGTTTGCGCAAACCAAGTTCTGTCCCCATGCGCAAACGCAATTCATTCATCTGTTTGCGTGTTTTATCTAATTCACCACTCAATACAAAAATTAAGTCACCAGCTTTTGCACCACTTGCTTCTGCCCAGGTTTTTAATGCTGCTTCGTCGTAAAATTTATCTACTGAACTTTTGAAAGTTCCATCAGCATTGCATTTTACGTAGATTAATCCTAAAGCTCCAATTTGAGGTCTTTTCACCCAATCAGTGATTTCATCCAATTGCTTGCGGGTATATTCACTTGCTCCTGGAACAGCGATTCCTATTACAGCTTCTGCATTATCAAAAATGGAGAAGCCTTTTCCTGCTGAAAGTGTTTTCAAATCTGTGAACTCCATTCCAAAGCGAATGTCTGGTTTGTCAGAACCGTATTTTTCCATCGCTTCAGCGTAAGTCATTCTTGGGAAATCTCCTTCAAAAGTGATTCCGCGAACTGTTTGAAATAAGTGTTTAATCAAACCTTCAAACATGTTCAAAATGTCTTCTTGCTCCACAAACGCCATTTCACAGTCAATTTGAGTAAACTCTGGCTGGCGATCCGCACGTAAATCTTCATCACGGAAACATTTCACGATTTGATAGTAACGGTCAAAACCAGAAACCATCAATAATTGCTTGAATGTTTGAGGAGATTGTGGCAATGCATAAAATTCTCCTTGATTCATTCTACTTGGAACCACGAAATCACGTGCACCTTCTGGAGTAGATTTGATCAGATAAGGGGTTTCTACATCTAAGAATCCTTTTGAATCTAAAAATTTACGTGTTTCCAATGCTACATGATTACGCAAACGCAATTTTTGTTGCACTGGATTTCTTCTTAAATCCAAATATCGATACTGAGCGCGCAATTCTTCACCGCCATCCGTATCATCTTCAATGGTAAACGGAGGTGTTTTTGCGGCGTTCAAAACAAGAAGCTCGGAAACTTTGATTTCAATTTCACCCGTTGGGATATTGTCATTTTTACTGCTTCTTTCAATAACAGTTCCTTTTACCTGAATCACAAATTCACGTCCCAATTTGGATGCGCGTGAGATCAGGGAATTTTCAACATCACTTGTTGAGTCATCTGTAAAATTCAACTGAGTGATACCGTATCGATCTCTTAAATCAACAAACAGCAGATTAGCACTAATTTTTCTGTTGGCCTGAACCCAACCTGCTAATGTTACTTCCTGCCCGATATGTGAGGCGCGTAATTCGCCGTTTGTATGTGATCTGTACATGTACTTGAAAATTGATTTGCAAAATTAACGAATGTATGAGAGCTTTCAGGTATCTCTAGTGATTTTTTTATTCTATATAAACATCACATAATCAGTGTTTTGTAATTTTTTTGATTTATTTTTTGATTTTCGTGTAACAAAATGAAGAATGAGAAGGTCATATGTTCGAAAAGCACGAAGTACTTCACAAAACACAACATAAAAAATAGAACAGATGAAAACAGGATTATTTATCACATTTATTTTCTTCTTATTTGGTTACTCATTCAGTCAAGAAGATCCTGATACCACCAGTATCAAAATCAATAAAGGAAAAATTTTAATAGTGCGCGGTGATGGAGAATCAGACACCATTGATGCAGCTCCAACGAAATGGCAATTAAAACACGTGGAGGCTCATTGGGCAGGAATTGAATTTGGACCAACGATGTTAATGAATAGCGGAATGGGTACTAGTTTCCCAGATGACAAACAATGGGAGAACGATCCTGGGAAATCATTCAGTTGGAATTTGAATTTTGCAGAATACAAATTCAAAATTCACAAGAATTATGTAGGAATTACAACAGGTTTGGGATTAAACTGGACCCAAATCGGATTAAAAAATAACTTGTTGTACGCAAATTCTGATTCTTTGTGGACTGTAAAGGATAGTGTGAATGATTACAAAAAGAACAAATTGAGAGCGATTTATTTAACAGTTCCATTACTGCTTGAGTTTTGTACAAATGAAAAATCAAACAAAGGATTCTATTTCGCAGCTGGTGTAATTGGTGCGGTCAGATTAGGGTCAAGTACTAAACAAGTGATTGAAGACGATAAAACAAAAATACGATCTAAAACAAAAGGTGTTTATGGCTTGAATGCCTTTAAAGTAGACGCTGCAGTAAAATTAGGATATAGAAATATTGGAGTGTTCGCAAATTACAACTTATTGCCACTTTTTGATACAGACAAAACAGTTGCAGTTTATCCACTTACATTCGGTTTAACAGTTAACATTTGACGTTTTCGTAACAGGTGTAACAAAGCAGGAGATGGGGGTTTTTTAAACCTCCTTTTCTTTTTTGCCGAAAATCGAGTATAAGTCGTTTTTTGCTAACTTTGAACGAGAACTTTCAGGATGCGGTTTATTATTTGTTTCTTATTTGTTGGTATTGCTGGTTTGCTTCATGCGCAATCTACTTGTTCGTGTGAACCGATGCAAGAATATATCACAAAACGCGACTTTGATAGTACAGTAATGCATAGCCCTATTAACTTATGGAAGTTAGCTAAAAGCTTAGACAGGGATAAAAATGCAAGATGTCAGGCCTTTTCATTTCAGTTAAAAGCTCAAGTACAAATCAAAAACGGGCAATTTGACGATGCTCAGAAGAGTTTGGAAAGGGAGAAATTTATTCTAGACAGTATTCATTGTAAAACGGCAAGTTATATTGAAAATTATCTTCGGATGGGCGAGTTGCTCATGCTTAAAGGGGATTATGAAACTTCGATTGACTCCTATAGAAAGACATTAAGAACGCTTCAGAAAGCGGGGAATAATGCCATGCTTTCTCGAGCTTACATTGGTTTAGCTGGAAATTATGGAAGATTGAAAGACAAAGATAAGATCAAGTATTACACGCATTTGGCTCATCCTTTAGTCATTACCTTATCTGATAATGAGTCCAAAATTGATTTACTCTCTCAACTTTCATCCCGCTACTACAAATTATTTCAACTAGAAAAAAACAAAGACTATCTAGATTCTGCTTTGAATATGGTGACTTTTGCAAATGCCTTAGCGCGAAAAGTAAATTATTCGGAAAGCTATTTGGAAATCTATAATTTATTGGAGGATCATGCTTATTACACGCGTAATTTTCGGCTGGCATTGAATTATTTAGACAGTGCTCTATTACAAACTGATTCAAAATTTCATTGGAAAGAACGTGGTGCAATCTATGGAGATATGTCTGATATTTATTTGGAACTGAAACGATACGATAAAGCATATCAATTTGCAGATTCAAATTTAGTTTATGCTCAAAAAACGGGCGATCCTTATGATGTTACCAATGCATTAGAATTGCTTTACAATTGTGCAAAATTGAGTGGTGAATATGAGCGAGCATTAGTTGTTTACGAGGATTTATCTAAAATGAAGGACAGTGTATTAAAGATTCAAAATGCGCGTGCTTTTAGTCAGTTGGAAGATAAATATCACCGAGTACGAAAGGAAAAATCGGATGCGGAATACGAACAAGACAAACGCTTGTTGCAACAACAACAGCAAATTGGCAACTTGAAATGGCGCTTGATTTTAGTAGGTAGTATCATTTTTGCGCTTTTGACAGCTTATGTGCTGATGGTATTTAGACAGAAAACAATCAAGCAAAAGCAAAAACGATTGGAGATTCAACACCGTTTAAATCGAGCACGAATAAATCCTGATTTTATCTACAACGCTTTGAATCAGCTTCAAAATGAAGGATTGAATCAAACAAGCGATTATAAAAAGCAAATTCAAGCGTTCTCAAAATTGTTGAAGCAAGTGTTGGATAGCACGCATGATGACTTCATGACTCTGGATCGTGAAATTGAGTTTCTGACTTTCTACTTAACTCTTCAAAGAGAGCGATCGAAAAATGCCTTTAATTTTTCCTTTGATATCGATGAGCAACTAGATCCGAGTAATATTTGTTTGCCAACTATGATTTTACAACCTTTTGTTGAAAGCACAGTTTTGGATGGTTTCTCCAATTTGAGCCGTATAGGAGAATTGACTATTCGCTTTAAATTGAAAGGATTAAACGAACTTGCAATCATTATTGATGACAATGGAAAGGGATTAAAGGCCATCGATTCCTCAAGAGCTTCGGAAATTATCAATGACCGCCTGTATTTGTTGAATAAACTCCACAAAAGTAGTTCTTCCTATTTAATCAGAGAGAAAACGGGCGGCGGAGTATCTGTAGAAATTTACATTCCGCTAATTACGAAAGCTTACGCTGAAGAGCTGAAGAAAGAAGGATTCTAGATGAAGTTCAAACAATGTTCAAAAGGTTCCAAATGTTCAAAGGAAATTTGAAATTTCAAATGGATTCAAAATAGATTTTTAATTGAACTATTGAACTATTGAACTATTGAACTATTGAACTATTGAACTATTGAACTATTGAACTATTGAACTATTGAACTATTGAACTATTGAACTATTGAACTATTGAACTATTGAACTATTTTTAGTGTCTAATTCTTCAATTAATTGATGATAATGACTTTGCAGCTCTTCCTGTGATCGAATAATGGCTTCATTTCCAACAGCTTCTTTGTAATTGTTCCGTTGTAATTTATCAATAATTCGCGCTTTTTCACGGTCGCTCCATTGAAGTGCAAAAATGAACTTTATTTTTTCTTGAAGTCTTTTGTCAAGAATGGGCGCACCAACTTCAATACGTTTGTCAAGGTTTCGCTCCATCCAATCTGCTGAACTAATGAAATATTGCGGTTTATTGTTGTTTCCAAAGACAAGATATCTGGTGTGTTCCAAAAAGCGATCAACAACACTTAGAATTTCGATGTTTTCGCTCAATCCTTTTATGCCAGGCACTAAGCAACAGATTCCACGAATCATTAATTTGATTTTCACACCGTATTGAGATGCCTCATACAATTTGTCAATGAGTTGTGAATCAACCAAATTGTTGATTTTTATATGAATGTATGCGGGTAAACCATTTTTCGCATTTTTTGTTTCATTGTTAATTAAATGCAGGTATTTTTTACGTGCATTAATAGGTGAAACAATCAGGTTTTTAAAGTGATAATGGTGAAGCGGATGTTCCATCATGTGAAATACATGAAGTACTTCTTCGGCTATTTTTTTATTGACCGTAATTAAACCTAAATCGGTATAAATTTGCGCAGATTGTTCGTTGAAATTTCCAGTTCCAACATAGGTGATTAACTGTTCTTTTTTATCCGAAATTCGTTTGATTTGAATGAGCTTGGAATGAATTTTTAAATGTTCTGGTCCATATAAAACTTTTGCTCCTTCTTCTTTCATTCGTTCAGACCAAAACAAATTGTTTTCTTCATCAAAACGTGCTTGAAGTTCTAAAACTACAGTTACTTCCTTTCCATTTCGTACCGCATTTACTAAGGCATTCATTACTTGTGAATTTTTAGCTACACGGTAAATGTTGATTTTGATGGAAGCAACTTTGGGATCAATGGCAGCTTCACGTAATAAATCAACTAAGTGATCAAAACGGTGATAGGGATAATGAAGCATAACATCTTTCTCCAAAATTACTTTGATAAGACTCGGTTGTTTGTAAAAATCCGGATGGTCAGCAGGTTTATTACGCCTATAAACAAAGGATGTGTTTCCAAAATCTGGAAATTTCATGAAGTCTTTGAAGTTGTGGTATTTTCCACCAGCTATCGTGTTTATTCCTGAAGTTAGATTCAAACTCTTAATGAGCATTTCCAATAAATCTTGTGGCATTCGATGATCATAAACCATTCGAACGGGTTCACCTTTTTTTCGCTGTTTAATGCTTTTCTCCATTTTTTCAATAAATGACATGGAAACATCATCATCGAGGTTTAATTCGGCATCACGTGTAAACTTAAATGTAAATGCCTCAATGGTATCGAAGGAGAAAATAGGGAAAATATCTGCAAGATTCAGTCGAATAATATCATCGATGAGTATCACTCCTTTTTCTTTTTCCGATTCTAAAATGTAAAATCGAGAAACTAAATTGGGAATTTCAATAAGTGCATAGCGTGCTTTCCGTTTCGAATCCCATTCCATGCGAACAGCTAAATAAATCGCCTTGTCTCTCAATCGGGGAAAAGGCATTTTTTTGTCTAAAAGTACAGGTACAATGTCGTGGATTACAGATGAAAAGAAATAATTTTTCAACTCTTTTTTTTGCAATTCAGTAACTGTATTTTCATTGAAGTGCTTGATTCCTTTCAGTTTCAGTTTATGAAGGATGGAAGCATAAGCGTGTTCAAACTTGCGTTGTTGTTTGATAACCACATTTCTTATTTCTTCATACAGTTCTTCAGCTGTTCCTTTATATCCATCTACTTTATATCCATCTACCTGAATCATTCGTTTGATGTTTGCCACCCGCACGCGGTAGAATTCATCCAAATTATTGGAATAGATACCTAAAAACCGCATACGTTCAACCAAAGGAACTTGATCATCTAAAGCTTCTTGCAACACACGGTCATTAAATGCGAGCCAACTTAATTCACGATTAAAGTATTTCATTGGAATGGGTTTAGAAGAAGTTTTGATTGTTGCTTGCATGTCTCAAAATAGGTTGCAAACATACCCAGCTTCAATTAGAACGAAGTTAAGAAATTTTTGATTTTGTGTTAAGGAATAAAAAAAGGCAATCTGCCTAAGACTGCCTTTACGTTGCAAGTAGTGAAAATTAAAAAATTATTCGGAATCCTTTTGTTCCTTAATAAAGATATTAGAAAAGTCTAAGTTTTCCAAAGAATTTGTTTTGAAATTTCGAATACGGGAATTTATCATCGTGATAAAGTCGTCATTCGTTAATGGAATTACAACAGCATCGTTTACTACTTGTTGATCACATTCCACCATGATATCAGTGCGCTTGTCTTCGTTTTGTTCTTTGTTTAATCTGCTATACAATTCATCAAACTTCGCGCTTCTATATTTGAACGGATTCATGAATTCAGAATCAAGATTGGCATACTTACCATAGAAAATACTTAAAAAACTTTCTCCATCTGGATAATCTGCAATCCACCCTGAAAGCCATAAACTAGCTTTTCCTGTTTTCACATAGCTGTTTCTCTTTTCAAAATCAACGAGTTCAACGCTTATTGAAATCCCTAAGTTCTCTTTTAATTGTTGAGCAACACCCTTTGCAAGAAGATGATTGTATGCATCTTTATTTCCACTAACATACAATACCGTAACTGGAAAATTTTTCCCATTCGGATAACCAGCGGTAGCAAGTAAAGATTGTGCTTTTGCAATGTTGTAATCTGGCCCTTTTACTCGATTTGCTGGAAAAAATTCAGTGTTAGGTATAAAACCATTGGTTACAGGATAACCTTCACCTTGCAGTGTTTGATTCACCAAATATTCTCTATTAATCGCATGATTAATTGCTTGTCTTACACGAAGGTCTTTAAAAACAGGGTTTTGTTGTGAAATCCCCATGAATGTAACAGAAAAAGACTGCTTAGAATCCACTTTGTGCTTTACAGTTTTTCCTTCTTGTGCTTCTTTTAAAGAGCCTAAAATGTTGTCTACTTCGTCTGTAGGAATTTCAAGAACTAAGTCAATTTTTCGCTCTCTGAATGCAATTAATTCGCTGCGCTTGTTTTTAGTATAACTTAATTCAATGCTTTCCAAGAAAGGAAGTTGGTTGCCGAATTGATCTTTTCCCCAATAATTTGGATTGCGCTTTAATTTGATGCCTTTACTTGAATATTCATCCAACATAAAGGGGCCAGTTCCCACAGGATGATTCTTTAAATCATCTTTGTAAAACTCATAAGCTTCTTTCGGAAAAACACCAAAACCACTATAAGTAAGTAATTTGTCGAAACCTGCAAAAGCCTCTACCAAATCAATTTGTACTTTGTATTTGCTTAAAACTTTGACACCTGAAACACCGCCTTCTTTGAATTGTTTTTTTGTAGCCTTGTTGAAAGCCGCTGCTCCAACAACTCGGTCATGCAACATAAAACTAATGTCATTTATCTTTAAACCACTGCACGATAAATCAAGGGTGAATTTGACATCTTCAGCTGTTAATTCTCTTTCAGAACCATCCAAACATTCATCCGGATGAAAATAGATTCCTTTTTTGATTTGTAAGGTATATGATTTTCCATTTGGCGACACTGTAAAATTTTCTGCAATGGAAGGAATTACTTTAGATCCAGATGCATCAAGACGTAAAATAGGGTCAAAAATTTGAGAAGTAATGCGTTGTCTGTAAAGTGTTGTTGCTTGTAATGGATTTAAGGTTTCAATTTTCTCGGAAGACATGAAACGAAACGTTCCGCCATATTTTGCACCGCCAATTGCCTTCAAGTTTTCAATATTTACTGAATCATCAGAGCACCCGACAAAGCCGAAGGAAAGTAAAGTAATAAGTGCAAAATGTTTTAGCATAGTAAGTAAGTTGCAGTGTATTTATACAAAAATAACATTTTAAACAAATTTCCTTCTTTTCAGGAGGAATAACCTTTAACAACCGTCTTTAAAAGGCAAAAGCCCCCAAAATAAGGAGCTTCAGCATGTTGGTTTAATAAGAGTAGTTTATGTTGGTGTAACATAAGTTGATTCAAATATAGTATATTTTGATTAAACGGTATCCTTCAATCAAAAAATAATTAGTAACCAATCTTCGTTCTTACACGTTTTAATGTTTCTTGAGCAATCAATCTTGCCTTGGAAGCCCCAATTTCTAAGGCTTTATCTATCTGATATTTATCTTCCATTAGTGCATTATATTTTTCTCTTTCAGTTGAAAATTTTCTCAAAATCAACTCCAAAAGTGCTGTCTTTGCATGGCCATATCCATAACCTCCAGCTAAATAGTTACTTCTCATCGTTTCAATTTCAGTTGCTGAAGCCAATAATTCATACAAACGGAAAATGTGACACGTTTCTGGATCTTTTGGATCCTCTAATCCTTTACTGTCTGTAAGAATAGACATCACTTGTTTCTTCAATTGCTTTTCTGGAAGAAAAATATTGATAAAGTTGTTGCGCGATTTACTCATTTTCTCCCCGTCTGTTCCAGGAATTATTTTCGTTGTTTCATCAATTCGAGCATCTGGTAAAACAAAGGTTTCTCCCATTTGATGGTTAAATCTGGAAGCAACATCACGTGCAATTTCCAAATGTTGCAACTGATCTTTGCCAACTGGAACAACTTCTGCATCATATAATAAAATATCGGCAGCCATCAGAATCGGATATGTAAATAATCCCGCATTTACATCTGCTAAATAATCCGCTTTATCTTTGAAGCTATGAGCTAAAGTTAAACGCTGAAACGGAAAATAACACAATAAATGCCACATCAATTCGGTCACTTCAGCTACATCGCTTTGTCTGTAGAACGTTGTTTTTTCAGGGTCTAATCCACAAGCTAGCCAAACGGCTGCTGTAGAATAGGTGTTTTCACGCATGGTTTCGGAATCTTTGATTTGAGTCAAAGAATGCAAATTAGCTATGAATAGAAAAGAATCATTTTTTGAATCTTTCGCTAATTCAATAGCAGGTAAAATTGCACCAAGTAAGTTCCCTAAATGAGGAGTTCCCGTGCTTTGTATACCTGTAAGAATTCGTGCCATTGAAATTGTTTTTTGCGAATTTAGGGGTTTCTTTCTGCTAAATCGAAACTATTGGATAGAAATTCGATGGAAGACTTCTTTTTTATAGTTGATTTTTGAAAGGAAGCATTATTTTTGAGATGTGAAGCAGTTCCTGGGAGTTTTAAGTTTGTGTTATAAGTGTTATGTTGGACTGATTTTTGTTGCGACACTCCTTTTCTTTTACCCTTTTATTTGTATAACACTTTCTCGAAATTCTTGGAAAAGATGGAGTTTCCCCATTAATGTCGTTTGGAGCTCAACGATGCGTATCTTCTGTGGAATCTGGATTCACCGATTAAATAGAGTACGTTTACCAAAAGGACCTTATTTAATTGTTTCAAATCATACGTCATACTTTGATATTTTTGTGATGTATTCCATTTTGCCCACACATCGGTTTTTGTTCATGGGGAAGAGTGAAATTCTAAGTTATCCTTTGATGAAGACTTTCTTCAAGCGATTGAATATTCCTGTTTACCGCAATGATCGCATGAAAGCTGCGAAATCATTCATACAGGCGAAAACAGCAATCAAAGAAGGTTGGTCGATTGTTATTTTCCCCGAAGGCGGGATTCCAGATTTTAACTTGCCAGAAATGATTCCGTTTAAGGATGGCGCATTCAAGCTTTCAAAACACGCAAAGATTCCAATTGTGCCAATTACCTTTATTGATCATTATCACATGATGTCTGACCCAGATCAGGTTTTAGGCTATGCGCACCCAGGTATTTCACGTATTTACATGCACGAAGTAATTTCTGTGGAACAACAAAATAGCATGACAGAAACAGAATTGTCAGAATTCGTTTTTAATACAGTTGCAAGTCCTTTGAGAGAAAGAGGCTTGATGAAGAATTGATTGCAGCAATTTTTGTAATTTTGCACCATGGAAAAGATTTCAGAAGAAACAATTGATCACATTGCACATTTATCGCGATTGCGTTTTGAAGGAGATGCGAAAGTAGCAATCCGTCAGGATATGGATAAAATCATCGGGTTTATGGGGAAATTGTCTGAAATTCCTACAGATGATGTAGAACCTTTGATCTTCATGAGTGATGAAGTGAACGTGCTTCGCGACGATGAGCCGGAGGTAACAATTACACAAGCTGAAGCATTAAAAAATGCACCTAAAAAGGATTCGGATTATTTCCGCATCGCAAAGGTGTTGGATAAGTAGTTTTCAATTCCCTCAAAATTAAAGAAACGCCCAACCAACCGTAATTCCTGCGTAAGGTTTAATTTTCATTTCTCCTTCACTGCCTCTGGGGACATAATATATATTTTGATATCTATACTGAACGTAAGGGTTTATAGCACAATATAAGTCTAACCCGGCGAATAGGTTGCGTGTGATCTGTTGTCTGAAATTGTACCGGAAATAAACACCCCAGCGATCAAAGGCATAGTCTTTCGGAGCATGGAACGATGGATACTCTCCGGGAATATTACTAAATGCCGGCAAAAAATAGTCTAATCCGTAAATTACTCCTAAGGAGAGCCTGTGCTGGCGTTGTAAACGAACGTCGGTGGTATCTTTCACCTTGTATTCCCGAATTTGATATTGAAATCCGAGCGTCAATGACAAGGTGTTTTTCCCTTTAATGACTTTTCGCTGACCCAAAGCGGTTGTGTCGTAGGTGTAGTATTCCAGGTTTTTGGTTTCTTGTCTGAAGTACATGATTCCAGCTTCCACTTTGAATGCATGGCACAAATGAGGTGTTTTTCGATTATGGTTTTCAGTATCGTAAAGTGATGCAGAAAAGCCAAGTTGAGCATAACTTGCCGGCGAATAGGGATCTGGTTTTAAATCCGGGGTCAAGAAATCATGCTGGAGCTGAAGTGTTTGGTTGTACCTGCCGGTCAATTGAAACCGGTTTTTAAAGGAATACTCAACACTGCCCTGAATAGAATACATGAAACCACGTGAAAAGAAAATATTGACGGGTGAAACTTCCACAACCAGCTTATCCCTGGTTTGCTGTGCGAATGAACCAGTTGAAAGTAGACTAAGTAAAATTGAAATAGCGATTTTCATCGGTTTGTATGGTGTTATTTAAAAGTATAACCCAAACTTACACCAAACCATGGAAATGCCCGGTAACCCAGGTTCATAAAGTTGTTGAAGAACGAGCTGCCGGTAGTAAGACTTCCGTTGCGAACACTGAAATCCGTATTTACAAGTGACACATGCGGTGTTAAAGTAGCTCTGAAGAAGATACCGGTTTTATATGGTTGAAAACGGTAACCGATCTTGGGAGTAAGATACGTGTAAATACGGGAAAAGCGTCTTTGATCCGATCCGAAAATGTAATCTTCACCGATTTGTGTGGTTAATCCGATTCCGAGTTCCAGGTGGCTTCTTTTGTTACCGAATAACCAATTGTAAGAAACCGGAAGCCCGATATAAGCACCGTCACCAAATCCAAATGATCTTGGAACAGCGATTATTCCAACGGTCAATGAACGTTTCCACTTTTTTTCCGAATTAAAAAGCAGGTCATAATTGAGTGACCCGGAAAATCCCTGGCCAAATACTTCCGCATAAATCGTGTGTTTGTTTTTAAGAGGAGTTGTTGTAATTGGAGTTTCCGTTTCCTGGCTGAACAAAGTTGTAATTAAAGCCAATTGGAGAATGATCAGGATTGCTTTTTTCATAATTCGGGTTTCTTTATGCGGTCTGATACCGTCAATAAATAGATTATTGACAAATCAATATTACACTATCAGATCACGAAGGAATAAATAATAGAAGATTTGGAAACACAAAATGAGCATCAGTAGACAACGACTGAAAATTTTACGCTTCCACATGAACAGGATTCAAAAAAAATCCCCGATCTGTTGAACAAACCAGGGAATTTCTTTTGTATTTTTCTGATTATGAACGAATCGCCTTTATTCCAGGCAATTCAATTCCTTCCAAATATTCTAACATCGCTCCACCACCGGTAGAAACGTAGCTTACTTTATCTGCCAATCCGAATTGATTGATAGCTGCAACAGAATCACCACCACCGATCAGTGAGAAAGCTCCTTTTTCAGTAGCGCGAACAATAGCCTGTGCTACTTCTGCGGTTCCTTTCTGGAAATTGCTCATTTCAAAAACACCCATTGGTCCGTTCCACAAGATCAGTTTCGAATCCTCAATGATTTCCGCACAAGCTTTAATGGATTCCGGACCAACATCCAATCCCATCCAACCAGTAGGAATCTCTCCAATTGGAACGAGTTGTGTACTTGCGTTATTGTCAAATTTATCTGCAACGATTGTATCTGTTGGAATGTAAAGATTCACCCCTTTTGCTTTTGCTTTTTCAAGAATTTCATTGGCAACAGTCAAGAAATCATCTTCCACCAATGAACTTCCAACTGCTCCACCTTGTGCTTTTACAAAAGTATAGGCCATTCCACCTCCAACAATTAGGTTGTCCACTTTTTCTAAAAGGCGTTCTATAATCGTAATCTTGGAAGAAACTTTTGCTCCACCAACTATGGCTGTCAATGGTTTGTCATGGCTGTTCAAAACGCGATCTACACTTTTAATTTCAGCCTCCAAAAGGAAACCGAACATTTTATCGTTTGGAAAATAGTTTGCGACAACTGTGGTTGATGCGTGGGCTCTGTGGGCTGTTCCAAAAGCGTCGTTTACATAGCAATCTCCATGTTTTGCTAGATCTGCTGCGAATGCTTCTGTTCCAGCTGTTTCTTGTTTGTAAAAACGCACGTTTTCAAGCAATAGAACTTCACCTGGTTTCAAATTTGAGCTCATTTCAACAGCACTTGCTCCAATGCAATCGGATGAAAACTTGATCGATTTTCCAAGTAACTCTTCGATTCTGTTTTTGATATGGCGCAAAGAAAATTTGTCTTCTGGTCCTTCTTTTGGTCTTCCCAAATGCGACATTAACACAACACTTCCTCCATTTTCAAGAATGTGCTTTACAGTTGGTAATGCTGCGCGAATGCGTGTATCATCAGTTACTTCAAGCGTTTCTTTGTTCAAAGGAACATTAAAATCTACACGTACTAAAGCACGTTTGTTTTGAAAATCGTAAGTTGCTATTGTTGCCATTAACGGTATCTTAATTTTGAGGCAAAGTTAGGTTAAAGATTGGAAAGAACAAATGGAAATTCACGCTACTACAAACCAAAGTCCCATCAATCCCAAAGGTAATTCCCACATGAATTCTAAGCGCAATTGATAACCTACTTTGAACGAAATAAGATGGCCAACCGCTCCGCAAAAGAGGGTAAATGGAAGCAACCAATGGAAGCCTAAGAGATTTGTTTGGAGGAGTAATGCAATAATCAAAAGACCAAATCCAACATATTTGGCCTTTTGAACCCCTATGATTTGTGGAATGGTGAATAGCAATTTTCGATCATGTGGAATATCCCGACTATCAAAAGGAATGATTTGAGCAAAAACAGCAATGAAAAGCAGCACTGGGATTTCCCAAGGGATCAAATCAAGCTGTTTTATGGAAGCGAAAGGGATGAAAACAATCAGAATCCAACTGAGAGATATTAACCCGTTTTTGGCAAAAGGAATGTTTCGAATTCCGTTTCCGATAAGAGGAACTGGAAGTGCATAAAGAGCAACAATCAACGCATTCAAACCGATTAATACACCAACTTCTTTGTTCAATGGAATGTAAAATAGACAAACCAAACAAATCAGAAAGTTTAAAATAAACCAAGTAATCTGGAAGGAATAGGTGTTTTGCATCCACAATAAACGTCGATTCGAACGCACAGAATGATTTAATTGGCGCAAACGAAACAACCGATGGAGTTGATAAGCACTTACTGTTCCAGTAAAACTCCAAAGGGCGAACAATTCGAGATGATCTAATTGAAAATAACTTCCAATACCGTAAACTAGGCTTGTAACGCACAATGCAACCCAGCTATTGGTATAGATCAATATGCTGAGGGCAGGTCTCATTCTACTTTAAAATTTCGTTCAAAACGGTTTCTACTGAGATGCTAGAAATGCAATCACATTCTTTTTTCGCCATACACTTTTCGCAATTTGAATCAAAAATAAGTGGAGTAGAATGTTTGCCAAGAGGTTTCCATCTTCCTGGGTGAATGGGAATTCTTGGTGAAAACAACCCAATTGCTTTTGTGTTCAGAAACCCAGCGATGTGCAATGGACCTGTACTGCAGGCAACCAATCCAGATGCATTTTTGATGAGCCAAATCAATTGATCAATGTTCAACTTACCAGTGGAATCATAGGAACTCGCATCGGTTGGAATTTCTTTTCGAAACAATTTTCCTTCTTGTTCTGTTCCTGTAAAAACAACTTCGTAATCTTTTACGATTAGCTGTTTTGCCAATTCAATGTATTTCTCAATCGGCCATTCTCTGGCACTTCCTTGAGATTTTGGATGGAGAATAACATATTTTTTGCCGATTAGCGAATCAAATTCGGGAGGTAATTCTTCTTTTTCACTTCCGAAAGAGGATGTGTATTTAGAGACTTCTTCTAAACTTGGGATTTGTGAAAGTCCAAAAGGGCGAATCAATTCAAAGTTCAGTTGCGATTCGTGAAGCGGGGATTTTTTACGCGTAAAATTAGGACGTATGTTACAGGTATTCAAATGAAAAAGGCGGTGAGAAGTTCCAATTCGTGTTGGAACCAATGCCTTTTTGAAGAGTTTGGCAAGTTCTTTTTTAGGAAATACGTGAACAACAGCATCTAAATTCAAACTTTCGATTGCATCAATTTGCTCTTTTTTAGGAAGTGTCAGCAAATCATCGATTTTGACAATGTCATCAACGGATTCGTAATGTTTGACAATTGGAGCCGTATAGTTTCTGCAGAAAAAAGTGATTTTACAAGTAGGGTATTTCTCCTTCAGCCAAGCTGTAATGGGGAGTGTTAAAAGGACATCACCAATACTATCTGTGCGACTAATTGCAATGTGTTTTCCGTTCCAATCTTTAGTTTCTTCCTTCACGATTCAGTCTTCTTAGTTCTTTGTACTTCAAAACGTTGGACTGAGCGCTAATCTGAGCAATTTTGAAACCCTTCCAACCATCTAGAAAGCCTAATTTAATAAAATACATCGCAACAAAACGACCAACAGCACTAATAATTGGTTTGAGAGGTCCTGCTTTTTTACCTTTTGCATTGAATTTTTGTGCTGTCAATATCGAATATTTATCTGCTCGGGCTCGGTGATCTTCGTACGAATAATAGGAATAATGTTCCAGCACACCTTTGAATATTTTGACTTCAGAAGGTGGGTGAACTAATTCTTCGTGTACATATTCGCCCGACCAGTAAGAACCTTCTTTGGGAAATAAACGAGGTTTGATATCTGGAAACCAACCACTGTGATAAATCCATTTTCCCATGTAATTGGTTAGTCGATTGACAGAATACGTTCCTTTAAATCCGTTTCCTTTTTCAGCTTTGATTTCAAGATAAAGTGCTTCACTGATCACTTCGTCAGCATCGAGTGAAAGGATGTATTTGGAAGTTGCTAAACTGTTGAGGTGATTTTTACTTGCGGCATAACCTTCCCAGGCTCTTTGTACAAATTGAACGTTGTATTGTTCACAAATTGTAGCTGTTTTATCTGTTGAAAATGCGTCTAGAACAATGATTTCGTCTGCCAAATCGCGGATAGATTTTAAGCAACGTTGGATATTCCGTTCTTCATTTAACGTAATTATGACAACAGAAAGCGATTTCACAAGCGATATTATTTAACACGTAAACGTTGCCCAGCTCGAATACGACTTGCGGATACTCCTGGATTCAAGCGTTGTAACTGAGACATCGTAAGACCGTGTCTGGATGCGATTTTAGAAAAAGTATCTCCACTTCGAATCGTATAAAATTTCTTCGCTACGTTTGTTTGAACTGGCGGAATTGGGGTTTTGATAGCGTTATCCGCATTTTGAATGCTATCTTCCACTGCTTCTGTATATTCTTCGTTTTCAACAGTGGTGCTAACCTTAGTCTGTATCTTCAGCAATTGTCCAACAGTAATACGTGCGGTTGTTAAATCATTCCAATTCATTAACTCCTGAATAGCAACACTATATTGAGCAGCAATGCTACCCAAACTTTCACCCGATTTCACCTTGTGATAGGTGTAATTAATCGTTGTGATAACTTTTGTTTTAGGAATATCAATTCGTTTGTCGATAGGAGCAGAAACAACTAATTGATCATTTTTTGTATCAATGGCAACATCTGTTGGAAGCGGATTTTTAATGCCTCCAGATCCGTAAATGCGTTGTTCCAAAGCGTAAAGAGAATCTTCTAAACTTACAAGCAATCCAATTTTTTCTAAAGGCCCTGTTACACATTGTTTGGGGAACGTTGGAGGAATATAGGATGTTTTATAAACGGGATTCAATGCTTGAATATCATCAACTGGCCATGCAACCAATTTTTCAATCGTTTGCATGTGAATTCCACGATTTAAGCACAAAGTGTCCAATTGATAGAAGTGCATTTTCGGTTCGGCAGGAAGCAAATTGTGTTCCGCATGGTAGGTCAACAAATAAGTTGCAGCAATAAAATTTGGAACATATCCTTGTGTTTCACGTGGCAAATAAGGTCTTATTTCCCAATAAGTTCTTTTCCCTCCAGAGCGACGAATTGCTTTGTTTACATTTCCTGGTCCGGCATTGTAAGCAGCAAGTGCTAAATTCCAATCTCCATAAATGTTGTATAATTTTTTCAAGTATCTACAAGCAGCATCCGTTGCTTTTAGTGGATCCATGCGTTCATCCATGTATGAGTTTTCTTTCAAGCCATATTGCTTTCCAGTTGCGTACATAAATTGCCATAAACCCAATGCTCCAGCGCGCGATTTTACTTGCGGTCTTAAACCACTTTCAATCACTGATAAGTATTTCAATTCCAAAGGAAGGCCGTATTCAGCTAATTTCTCTTCGTATAGGTCAAAGTACAAACGACCACGTCCCAAAACAACGCGTGTAAAATTTCGACGGTTTTGAGCAAAAAATTTGATAGTTGTAAGGGATACATTATTACAATCGAAGCCAAATGAAGAGGTTTCATTCATTTTTGCCAAACGTTTGCAGTAATCTTGATCGGTAAAAACGGGAATCGTTCCTGCTTCATAATCCAACGCATCTACAATGGAATCGTAATTTAAACCTTTGGCGAAATCTTCGTAATGAAGAGCTAAACTTTGATCAACAATTCGGATAAATACTTCTCCAGTTATGGTATCTTTTACTGGTGGTTTGGGCCTTCGCTGTGCAAATACATGAGATACATTTAGCAAAAGAATTAAAAGAAGTAGTGCGTGTCCGAATCGTTTCATAGGCAAATGGGGTGTTTAATTATGCATAATTTGATTTGCCAATGAGAAAATTGCTTCTTCATTGAAATCATCAGCCATAATTTGTAAACTCAATGGTAAACCATTGCTGTGCATTCCGTGAGGAATAGCAATTGCAGGATTTCCTGTTAAGTTTGCATGAACAGTAAAAATGTCTTGTAAATACATCTGAATTGGGTCATTGATTGATCCAAATTCAAATGCAGTAGATGGTGTTGTTGGTAGAATGAGTAAATCGTATTGCGTAAAAATTTCGTTGGTTTTGTTTTTCAAAACACGTCTTACTTTCATTCCTTTGGTATAATATGCATCGTAAAATCCATGAGACAATACGAATGTACCAGCCATAATGCGTCTTTTTACTTCTGTTCCAAATCCTTCAGAGCGAGAAAGGGTATATGTTTGCTCAACTCCTTTTGCATTGGGAGACTGATAACCGTAGTGAACACCATCAAAACGTGAAAGATTCGACGATGCTTCAGCTGTTGTTAATACGTAATATGTTGGAACTAAATAGTCTAAGTATGGAAAGCTGACTCCTTCAACAGTATGACCTTGAGCACGTAAGTCTGCAATGGTTTTTTCCATCATAGCACGAACTTCTGGGTCAACATTTTCATTTTCAAGGGCTTCGCTCAAATAAGCAATTTTCTTTTTTCCAATTGCTGGAATTTCTGTTGAAAAACCCAATGGTTTAGAAGAGCTTGTTGCATCGTGAGGATCTTTTCCAGCCATTATTTCTAAGACTAAAACAGTGTCTTCCAAATTGTTTGCAAAAGGACCAATTTGATCAAAAGAAGAAGCATAAGCAATTAATCCATATCTGCTTACCCGACCATAAGTTGGTTTGAAACCGATAGTTCCAGTAAATGAAGCTGGTTGACGAATAGAACCTCCCGTATCAGAACCAAGGGCAACGGTGCACATTCCTGCAGAAACTGAAACAGCAGAACCGCCTGATGAACCTCCAGGAACATGGGTTGGACGTAAATTGTTTTTCACTGGACCATAAGCTGAATTTTCATTCGAACTGCCCATTGCAAATTCATCGCAATTTAATCGACCAATGATTACAGCATCTTCGGCTAATAAACGTTCTACAACAGTTGCTGAATACAAGGATTCAAATCCACCTAAGATTTTTGAACTTGCACTAACAGCGTGACCTTTGTAACAAATATTGTCTTTTAGGCCAATTACCATTCCAGCAAGTCGACCAGCTTTTCCCGAAGTGATTTTTTGATCTACCAATCGAGCTTGATCTAATGCGCTTTCAGTAAATACTTCTAAAAAGGCATTTAAGTCTTTGTGCTTTTCGATTTGCTCAAGGTATGAATGCACAATACTCTCCACAGATTTCCCTGCGGAGAGTGCTGACTTCACTTCCGAAAATGTTTTATACATGAAGAATGGATTGACTTATTTAACTTTCTCTTCTGTAGTTGGAGTAGAACTCTCTTCGCCTTTACTAGCGTCTTTGAATTCCTTGATTCCTTTTCCTAATCCTTTCATCAATTCAGGAATTTTCTTTCCACCGAATAATAAAACAACTACAGCAAGTATTAATATAATTTCAAATGCACCAAATTTGCCCATAACACTAATTTTTTGACAAAATTAAGGAAATATCAGTTAAGTTATCTGTTAAAAATACGCGAAGCTTGGTTTTAGCTGAAAAAGTTAGGCTTTTTTAAGGGAGTGAAAACCAATTATTCTTTGGTATAAATCAATTTACGTCCATTAAACAGGGCTTTTTCAAGCTGTTCCCATTGTTCAAAAGTTGGAGCTAAAATAGCAACCGCAGAGCCGTATCGTGTGATTGTCTTTATTTGCAATATGCTTGAAAATAGTGATTGATAAGCCAAATCGCTATGAATAATAGTCATTTTTCCTCCAGTAAATATGACTAAGCTTGGTTCAAAATAAGATCCTTCGTGAAAATTAATGATGTATTTATTGGCAGTAATTTTAGTAAATGTGTTTAGAGAACCTTCACCAGCAATCATCAATTTGGATTCTATTCCATAGTAATAATTTTCACCCTCTAAAACGCAAGGAACCGAATCATTGGTCTTAATTCCGAATAAATAATCTCCACGCACTTGTAATTTCGAGGATTCACGCACTTGTTCTCTGGTTATACTTGCAATGGCTAAGGTAACGATGGATATTCCTTTTTCGTCGATTACATAGGTGACTTCTGAATCACTACTTTTGTATTTTCCAAAATGAATTTTCTCAGTAGTTAATTGAGAATTGCTTCCGAAAGGAAGAGGATCGGAAAATTGAACAGATTTTTGGGAAAAACTCAAAAAATGGTTCAAAAGAATACAAACAAGAAGAACTTTTTTCATAACTTATATTAGAAAACGGAAATTTATGCAAAAACACTGGTTTATCAAACAAGTTCCATCCGATGAAAAAATTCAAGTTGTGATCGACAACTTAAAAGTGAGTCCAATCATGGCTTCTTTGCTTGCTCAAAGGAATCTTACATCTCTTCCACAGATTCGTTCATTTTTCACACCTGAAATTAGCAGTTTGCACGATCCGTTTTTGATGTTAAATATGAATAGAGCAGTTGATCGCTTGGAAAGTGCCGTTCAAAACCAAGAGCGAATACTGATTTTTGGTGATTATGATGTGGATGGAACAACTGCTGTTGCGCTCGTTTATAGTGTTTTGAAAGAATTTACTTCTGTTGATTTTTATATTCCAGATCGCTACGAAGAAGGATATGGTCTGTCTTATCAAGGAATTGATTTGGCATTGAAAAACGGTTGTTCGTTGATGATCGCATTGGATTGTGGAATTAAGGAAATAGAGAAGGTTGCTTATGCGAGAGAAAAAGGATTGGATGTCATTATTTGTGATCACCACAATCCAGGTCCAAAAGTGCCAGATGGAATTATATTGGATCCGAAGCAAGAAGATTGCGCATATCCGTTTAAAGAGCTTTGTGGTTGTGGTGTTGGGTTTAAACTGATGCAAGCTTGGTTTTCAAAAACGGGAAAAGATGCAACAACTCTTTTTCAGTACCTGGATTTAGTGGCTATTGCCATTGGGGCAGATATTGTTCCAGTAACTGGAGAAAATCGGATTTTATGTAAGCAAGGAATTCAAATGTTGAACGAGAATCCGAGAGCTGGAATCTTGGCCTTGGTAGAACAAGCAAAACGTTCTTTTCCGCTCGATTTATCGAATGTGGTATTTACAATTGCTCCTCGAATAAATGCTGCAGGTCGATTAAAAAGTGGTTCAAGAGCAGTTGAATTATTGCTTTCAGAAACTCCGAAAGAAGCACAATTAATTGCATTAGAAATAGATGAGTATAATTCCGAAAGACGTATTTTGGATGCTCAAATAACAGAGGAAGCTTTGGATTTGATTGCGCAAGATGATTTGTTTTTAAGTCGGAAATCAACAGTAGTTTTTCAATCGGATTGGCACAAAGGAGTGGTAGGAATTGTTGCTTCACGCTTAATCGAACATCATTACCGACCTACGATT
Organism: Fluviicola taffensis DSM 16823; assembly: GCF_000194605.1. NCBI lineage: Bacteria > Pseudomonadati > Bacteroidota > Flavobacteriia > Flavobacteriales > Crocinitomicaceae > Fluviicola > Fluviicola taffensis. The sequence continues at coordinate 1,651,508 of NC_015321.1, read as the reverse complement.
GTTCTCACAGAAAATAAAGGAGAAGCAACTGGTTCGGCACGCTCAGTTTCTGGCTTCAATGTCTATGATGCGATTACTTCTTGCGAACATTTGTTGACCCAATATGGGGGACATCAGCATGCTGCCGGACTTTCTTTGCCTTTGGAGAATGTGGCTTCTTTCAGAGAGCATTTTGATTCTTACGTTCAAAAGAACATTCAACCATTGGATGAGGTGGAAGAATTGGTCATTGATTTGGAAATTGGTTTGTCTGAATTGTTTTTGGCAGGTGAATCGGCCTTGCAAATACCGCGCTTGTATAAAATGTTGGAACAAATGGAGCCTTTTGGACCTGGAAACGACAAGCCTGTTTTTTGCGCCAAGAACATGTATGCAGATAAAACGCGGATTTTAAAAGAAGCACACTTGAAATTTGATTTAGTTGATCCTATATCTAGAATTCAACTTTCAGCAATTGGGTTCAATATGGCAGATAAAGCCGATTTAATTGCCGCTGGCTGTGCCTTTGATTGTGCCTTTACGTTGGAGAAAAATGTGTGGAACAATCGGGCTACTTTACAGCTACAAATTAGAGATGTGAGAGAAACTTTGTAAAAAGGCTGTTGTTCTTGACTGACTTTTATTGTTGTTTTAATTGTCTAAGTACATCTACTATCCAATTCACAGCAAATTGGTTTCCGTGAGAATTAATCAGTAAAAAACTCAACCCCGTTTTCTCCCAAGTATACCGTTTTTCCGGCTTTGTTTTTGACCAAGAAGATTTCAAATGAACCCAAGGATTCGTGTTCGTAGTTCTGTATGAATGAATACCCTTTTTTTGTAATGATCTTCAGGTCCTCATTCTGGAAAATTTCAACAAATCCTGCTTTCCAAACTCCTACAAACTTGTAATAAATTTCACTGAATCCATCGTATTCGAACGGTAGCAATACAGTGAGGGTTTCAGAATTGTCTTTTCCTCCCAAAACACCCCATTTGCCATTTTTCAAAACGTAAAAGGATCTGTTGTATTCCATCCAATGTTTGTGATATTTACTCAATTTGAAATTGATACTGTCATATTCAACGGGTAAAATCAAACGTTTCTTATCGTCGTAAGCACCCCATTTATCACCTTTTTTTACAGCGATAAAATCTTCATCGAATCCAAAACCCTCTACTTCTTTGTCAATAATTACCGTGTCATAAATTATTGCAACCAACGTATCGTAAGTTACCCTACCATAGTGTTTAGAGCTTTCACGAACTACTCCATACTTTCCATGAGCTGCAACAACTACTGGCAAAGGTGTTTCTTCAAACGAAGCAGCGAAATAGTTTTCAGGCTGTAGAGCATTGATTTGTTTTTCAGTCATTTTCCCACCAGATTTATTGAAGTATTTCATTGTAAGCTCATTCTTACAATGAAACACCTTTTTGGATGGATCATACATGATTGAAATATAATTGAATGGAATTACCACTTTCGGTTTTTCTGCTATGAGACCTAATACTCCAAATTTTTTAGCTTTCGAAACCACATATCGATTGTTTTCAGGGTTTTCAATTTCCATGAAATCGTAATTGCGATTTAAATTTGTAGACGGATTTGTTTCAATTCCTACTGAATATTCACTGTGATAGATTTCGTAAATACGGTGACAATCATCGTACTCAAGGGGTATAACGACTATCCCTTTTTGATTAATATATCCGTATTTCCCATTCTTTTTAACGCGTGCCAGCCGATCATCTGAAAAGAAGTCGACACTTTCATATACACATGGAATAACAACTTTACCTTCTTTCGTTGAAAAACCCCAAGTTGTCTTTTGACAAAAGGGAATTAGTTGACCGAATGCGCAATTTGTTGCAGAAATTAATGCTACAATAGCGCAGGTAATAATTTTTTGAGTTAGGGTCATGATATTAAGCGTGTATTGAAAAGAAATAGGTTCTACGATTATTAGAACCTATTTCACTTTATTATAAAGGTATATTCCCATGCTTCTTCTTCGGCAAAGTCTCCGATTTTTTCTCCAAAGATTTAAACGCCGCAATCAAGGTGCTTCTTGTTTCCTCAGGTAATATTACTGCATCAACGAATCCTCTTTCTGCTGCGCGGTAAGGATTGGCGAACATTTCTGCGTATTCTGCTTCTTTTTCTTTCCATTTTCCTTCTTTATCTTCCGCAGCTGCAATTTCTGCTTTGAAGATAATTTCTGCTGCACCCTTTGCTCCCATTACAGCAATTTCTGCTGTTGGCCAAGCATAATTTAAATCTGCACCAATATTTTTTGAGTTCATCACATCAAATGCACCACCGTAAGCTTTACGTGTAATCACCGTAATTCTTGGAACAGTCGCTTCAGAGAATGCGTACAATAATTTCGCTCCGTGCGTAATAATTCCACGCCATTCTTGATCTGTTCCAGGTAAGAAACCAGGCACATCTTCCAATACCAATAATGGAATATTGAATGAATCACAGAAACGTACAAAACGCGCACCTTTTCTTGAAGAATCGATGTCTAAAACTCCAGCCATTGAAGACGGTTGATTGGCAATAACCCCCAAAGATCTTCCATCTAAACGAGCAAATCCAACTACAATATTCGTTGCAAAATCAGCTTGTACTTCGCGGAATGTGTCGTCGTCAATCAAACAATCAATTACCTCACGAATATCGTACGGCAAATTCGAATTGTCAGGTATAATATTTTGGATGCGATTTAATTTTTCTTTGGCAAAAAGAACAGAATCAAATTGAGGAGCCAATTCCATGGCGTTTTGTGGCATATAAGTGATTAAATCACGCACTTTACGCAAACATTCCACATCATTTCCAGCAGTAAAGTGCGTCACACCTGATTTTTCGGCATGTGCTTTTGCTCCTCCTAAATCTTCCGAACTAACTTCTTCGTGTGTTACCGTTTTTACAACACTTGGTCCTGTTACGAACATGTAAGAAGTGTCTTCCACCATGAAAACGAAATCTGTCAATGCTGGCGAATATACTGCACCACCTGCACAAGGCCCCATGATTACTGAAATTTGAGGAATAGCTCCTGAAGCACGTGTGTTGCGGTAAAAAATATCCGCATAACCAGCCAAGGAAACAACTCCTTCTTGAATTCGCGCACCACCCGAATCATTTAACCCGATAACTGGAGCTCCATTTTTCATGGCTAAATCTAATACTTTGCAAATCTTTTGAGCATGTGTTTCTGAAAGAGATCCTCCAAGGACAGTGAAATCTTGAGAGAACGCGTATACAACTCTTCCGTGAATTGTTCCAAAGCCAGTAATTACTCCATCACCAGGGCTTTTTGTTTTCTCTAATCCAAAGGAAGTAGCGCGATGTTCAACCAACATTCCAATTTCTTGAAAAGAGCCCTCATCCATTAACAAAAGGATACGTTCTCTTGCGCTCAGCTTTCCTTGCGCATGTTGTTTGTCAATTCGAGCTTTTCCACCACCTAATTGAGCGGCTTCTCGTTTTTGAATAAGTTCGGAATTCTTTTCTTTCATGAAAAAAGGTTTGTGGGTCTCAAAGATACACTTTCAAGTGAAAAAAGGAGAAGGGTTCATCAAAAAGTGAGAATTGAAAAAGAAGTAAGGTAAAAGTGAAAAGCAAAAGTGTAATTTTTAATTTTTTTCCTGCTTTAGATTTTCTCGATTTGTTTATAAACATTCTAAATTAACAAACCTGACAGTTTTCTGACAATACTTCGCGATTCTAAAGGCAATTTTGTGGTTGTAGTTAGAGGAAATCAATACAAGTGATAAAAGAGTTACATACAATAGCGTTTACACATCGAAATTTGGAAGTTTCCAAAATTGGAGCTTTGCATATTGAAAAAGCCTTGCTTCAATCACGTTTTCAAGTGCTTAAAGATTCTTTGAAAATCAATGAAATCACATTTTTATCTACTTGTAACCGCGTTGAGTATTTTTTAGTGACAAATGAAGCTCTTACTGATGAGTTTTTGACGAATTTCTTTTCGATACTATATCCCGATTTTTCAGCAGAACAAGTAACTTATTTCTCTAGTAACGCATTTATTTTTTCTAAAATGGATGCTGTAAATCATGTATTACGAGTTGCTTCTTCTATTGATTCGCTAGTAATTGGCGAACGTGAAATCATTACACAGGTACGTCAAGCTTACGAAGAGTCACGCGATTTAGGTCTTTCTGGAGATACTTTGCGCATTTTGTTCCGTCACACTATTGAGACGGCAAAACGTGTTTATACAGAAACAAAAATTTCTCAAAAACCAGTATCAGTTGTTTCCATTGCTTATCATCGTTTGGTTGGAATGGATGCTCCAAGAGATGCCCGAGTTTTAGCAATTGGGGCTGGAGTTACAAATACTGCTATGCTTCGTTTTTTGAAAAAACACGGTATGACTAATTTTGTAATTTTCAATAGAACGATTGAAAAGGCCGAATTATTGGCAGAGGAATTAGGAGGGAAAGCATATTCGCTTAATGAATTAACTAGTTATACAGGTGGATTTGATGTGCTTGTTTCTTGTACAGGTTCTCAAGATGTTATTGTAGATGAAAAACTATATTCATCTTTATTGATGGATGATTTAAGACCTAAATTTACAGTTGATTTAGCGCTTCCAAGTGATATTTCAGCAGATGTTCATGCAAGATTTTCTACTAAAAACATCTCCATTGAGGTTTTACAGAAAATTTCAGAGGGTCATTTGTTAGAACGTTCTCAAGAAGTGATTCATGTGGAGCAAATCCTTGATGAGGCAAATAAGGAGTTTCGCAATATTGCAAAAATGCGTGCTATCGAAGTTGCTATGCGGCCAGTTCCTCAAATGGTTAAAGATATTCGTGCTACGGCTTTCAACGAAATATTTAAGAATGAATTGGATCAATTAGATCAACCTTCACTTGAAATTTTGGAAAAAGTAGTTGGTTACATGGAGAAAAAATACATGAGTATGCCGATGATTATGGCAAAGGAAATCATGTTTAAATCGTAACTTTACTTCATGAGAAATATTCGTATCGGCTCGCGTGGAAGTGATTTAGCACTTTGGCAAGCGAATCATGTCAAAAAACAATTAGAAGCTTTAGGTGCTGAAGTAGGCATTACAATTATCACTACTAAAGGTGATCAAATTCAAGATTTGAGTTTTGATAAACTAGAAGGGAAAGGTTTTTTCACTAAGGAAATCGAACAAGCGTTATTGGACAACAGCATTGATTTGGCCGTTCATTCTCACAAAGATTTAGAAACAAATACACCAGAAGGATTGATTATTGCTGCGGTTTCCGAAAGAGAAAATCCAGCTGATGTTTTATTGATTCATCCGAATGCCTTTGACAAAGATGAATTTTGGTCTTTGAAAAAAGGAGCTGTTGTTGGGACTTCTTCGGCGCGCAGAAAATCACAAGTGATTGCCTTTCGATCTGATATTGAAATAAAAGATTTACGTGGAAATGTTCCCACACGCCTTCAAAAATTGATTGATGGTGGATACGATGCTATTTTACTTGCTAAAGCAGGATTGGATCGTCTGCAATTGGATTTAAAAGGAATGCATGAAGTAGTTTTGGATCCTGAAGAATTCATTCCAGCTCCAGCTCAAGGAGTTTTGGCTTTGCAAATCAGAGAAAACGACAACGAATTATACAATTTCATGCAAGCCATGAATCACGAGGATATTCAATCGCAAATTGCTTTGGAGCGGAATCTTTTAAATCGTTTGCAAGGTGGTTGTCAATTGCCTTTGGGTGCATATTGCCCAGAAGAAGGACGTCTGATTGTTTCGTTTGCTCACGAATGGGAACAAGGGGCTCAATGGTATGAGTTTGAAGGACCACATGATTTGGATATGATCGATGTGGTGCTAGAAGCTTTGTTAGGTGAAGAAGAGGAAGAAGATGACGAGGATATTTCTTAGTTCGGAAAGCAATTCATCCTTACCAGTAGTTCAGTTTTGTACTGAAAACAACATTCAATTAATCCGCCGATCACTTATTTCTTTCAAAGCTATTGATTTTTCACTTCCTTCCGAATGGGATGTTGTTTTCTTCAGTTCACCCCGATCTTTTGATTTTTTTTGTAAACGAGGTCTTCATTTAGAGGAGAATCAGCAAATTGCATGTATAGGCAATGAAACTAAAAATCAAATTGAAAAAGCTGGATTTTCTGTCAGTTTTGTCGGTCAAGAAGCTGGAAAACCAAGTGAAGTAGGAATTGCATTTAAAGAATGGCTTGGAAAGAGAATAGCCTTGTTTCCTCAATCTAATAAATCCAATAAATCGGTTGAAAAATCAATATCGGAATCGTTGCGAATTCCTTTATTGGTCTACGAAACAGTCAATTCTAGTTCAAAAATTGATTGGTGTTCGGTTTATATTTTCACTAGTCCTTCTAATTTAACTAGTTTCTTACTTGAAAACAAAATTCCTAAAAATGCTATAATTATTGCTTGGGGAGAAACTACCAATGAATTGATGTTGAGTCTTGGTTATCAATCGACTTTGGTTTTAAATACCTCGAGCTATCACGAGCTTATTGAGATTCTTCCGACATTAATAGCTTAAAATAATTACATTTTTTTAACTAAAGAATGAGTTTTTGTCGTAATTTGAAATCAAATTATAGAAAAAGTTCATTAACTTTATGTGAGTTCTGCTAGAACGATAAGTGCCAAAAATTGACACATTGTTTCAATTAATAATACTTACTAATTTCTACTCACATGGAATCTGCATCTAATGAAAATTATGAATTCAGAGTTTATCCGGATGAAAAATCGCCTAAACTATTCAAGTCTCCTCTTTTAGAGGTTCTCACAAAAACCAAGCTTTGGATTATTATCTTGTTGTATAGTTCTGTAGCTACATTCTGTTTGTGGGTCTATATGTACTATTTTCATGGAACTGTGTTCAACCTGATTTTATTGTTTGTTCTTGGGTTTTTTACTTGGACTTTTGGTGAATATATATTGCATCGTTTTGTCTATCATAAGTTGAAAGATGCTTCTTATGATTCTGGAATTCAGTATGTTTTTCATGGAATTCACCATCAATATCCAACAGATGAAGACCGAATTATTCTTCCACCTGTTCCTGGATTGGCTATTGCTTGTTTGTTTTTGGGAGTCTATTACCTAATAATGGGAGGCGCAGCATTTACGTTTGGTTCTGGATTTCTAATTGGTTATCTGGTGTACATTAGCATTCACTGGATGGTTCATAGCAAGCCAGCTCCAGCGCGCTTTAATTTTTGGTGGAAACACCATAACATACATCATTATCAACAGCACGATAAGGCATTTGGAGTTTCTACGCCTATCTGGGATATTGTATTTCGAACAATGCCTGTGAAAGGAAGAAAAACAATTACAATTCTGAAGAAGTAAGAACTTTATTTTCAACGCAAAGGGGACTGATTAAGCGAAGGTTTTTGAATAATCTTTGCGGTTGCGTTTAATCAAAACCAGATTGGTAGAGGAAAATTATTTTTGAATGAGGATTAAACTATGGCGAATTGCGTCAAAATGATTGTAAATCAAGATAGTCTTGGGAGTAAATTGTGGTTCATTTTCGAAAACATGCTGAGCTTCTCCATTGAGCAGTCGAACTGCCAAGTAACTTGCAAAGGCACTCACAGTTCGGTATTCGCCAACGGCTTTCTTGTAATATACAGTAGGAATTTTGCCAAAAATTTGCTCCAATTCTACATACCAGTTGTCTGTGCGAATATCTCCACTTTTACCCAACAAAAGGCAATCAATATCACCAATCGCAAGCCTTTGTTCTTCTAAGAACTCCATTAGAAAATGAGGAAGTTCAGAAAGAGATAGGTTAGAGGACTGTTTAAATCCAGTGAATTTTGCTAAGTTGTTTGTTGGATTATTACTCAAAATGAATTGAGTAGAGCCTTCACCACAATAAGATCCGTTTGAATGGCTGGTTAGAAGTTCATTGTTGGATATCAAATCTGTTTTGAATCGATCCCCTAACCGATCAATGTTGTAGTTATAGTCTGATATTTCTTCAATTGCACCCAGTAAAATTGATTTTTCCGAAGCTGTATGTTCTTCAAAGAACAAGGATGCATCTAATAGTGCAGATTCAAAAGCTAAGGACCCATTTACATGGGTCATGTTATAAGCCATGTTCTCTGACAGCAAAGCAACTTGGCCGGCCAAGGCATTTGGTGTACTTTGAACGAAATTTGTAGGTGTTAAAGTTCCTTCATCGTATTCAACAATTTGATTCAAGAATTTAATACAATCTTCCAATCCACCATTTGCGGTTCCAAAAATGATGGCATCTGGTTTTTCATTTCTTCCCATTAAGGGTAATGAAGCACCCATTCCCATGCGGACTGCTTTTCCCATGCGTCGCAATTGTGCGTTCGGAATAAGATTTTGGTAAGATGGTTCAATTGCTCTGTACATGTAATCTGTTAAAACTTGCCAATCTCCTTTTTCGAAAGAAAGATCGTGTGTTTTTTGTGGCGAAATGGCTATCAAATCTTTTATATACATGCTGAGAAGATTAGTGATGTGCAGTTTCCACCAAATCCAAATGAATTGGAAAGTACGTTTTGAATAGTTGTTTCAGGCGTATACTTTAAGGTTGGTGCAAATGGAAAATCAGCAATTGGTTCTTCTACACGTAAACTTGGATATATTTCTTGATTTTGAATTGCAAGAATGCTATAAATAGCTTCTAAAACGCCCGCCGTTGCTAATGTGTGTCCAACGTAAGATTTAGTAGAGCTGAAGGGAGGAACAACCTCAAATAGTTTTGAAAACGCAACTGATTCCGTCAAATCGTTATTGGGAGTTCCAGTTCCATGTGCATTGATGTATTGAATATCTGCTGGTTTTAATGAAGCGCGTTTCAATGCTAATTCCATTGCCATTCTAGGACCTCTCGCGTCGTCTGAAGTAGCGGAAGGGTGGAAGGCATCATTGCAAATTCCAAATCCTGCAAACTTCGCAAGGCTTGTTTTGGAAGGTAAAAGATCTTCTTTTCTTTCTAAAACAACATAAGCCGCCGCTTCTCCTAAACTTAGACCTTCTCGGTTTGTGTCGAATGGTTTGCAAGGAACCTCACTCAAAATGCGTAAAGAGTTGAAGCCATTCACAGTAAACTTTGCCAAACAATCGCTTCCTCCAGCTATTACACGGTCTACTTTTCCCGTTTCCAATAATCTTGCTCCCAGTGCAATCGCATTTGCAGAAGATGAGCAGGCAGTGTTAATGACATCTGTAATCCCCTTCATTTCGTACAGCTTTACAATTTGTAGTGCATGATCTGATCCTTCATAGTTTCTAACATATTCAGAAGGTTCTCCAAGTAAATTTGCATCTTGGTATAAATGATCGGTATAACACATTCCTCCAACAGTGCTGGAACTTATGAAAGCAGTTCTTTTGGAAGAGATTTCTTCCGAACTAAGCCCAGCCTGTGCAATCGCTTCTCGAAATGCCTTTAATGCAATTAAAGTTGTTCGCGTAAAGCCACACTTGGATGCTAAATTTAGCTCATCAAATAATTGCTCGTCACTTCGATCAATTTCTCCAAACACCAATGAATCTGAATAATTGGATTTGAAATGCTTGGATTTTTGAATGCCCGAGATTTCCTGTTGCAAGGAATACAGATTTTCAGCAACGGTTAAACCAATTGAACTGATTGCACCCATTCCTGTTACAACAATTTCACTCATTTTTTTATTTTGTGCGATTTGCAATGATGTAATCCACAATTGTGTTTACGTCAACTAAAATCTGTCTTCCTTCAGTTGGATTCTTGATTTTAATTCCATATTCTCTATCCAATAATACGATTAGTTCCACTGAATCAATAGAATCTAAACCTAATTCATCACCAAATAGCGGAACGTCATTCTTGATTTGTTCTGGAGACAAATCCAACAAATTCAAATATTTAATTAAATGCTCTTTGAATTCAAAAACTAATTCTTCTCTGTTTTCAGTCATAACTATATATAATTTTGAATTCTCAACTTGATGAATATCAAGAGTTGACAAGTCAGGGTAAACAAAAATAAGAAAGAAATGGTACCAATTAATTCACTCCATGCACCATTTTTCAAGAAAAGCGTGTAATAACCTTCTAAACACCATTTTAGTGGAGAAATATTTCCAATTTTTTGCATGTAATCTGGCATTACGAAGTTTGGAATCCAAATACCACCAATTGCTGCGAAAATAATAATTGAAATTGCTCCAAAACCATTGGCTTGTTCCTGTGTTTTCGCATAAGTTCCTACTAATACGGCGTAGGAAATTGCAGATATCGCGGAAAGCAGAGTCACAACTAAAAAGGGTAAAAATGCATTTGGCATGGCCAACTTAGGTAAGCCGATGTGTGGAAAGATGAAGATTCCCATTAAGAAAAGAATCAACAGTTGAGATAGCGCAACAAAAAGGTAAACTAAAAACTTAGAGACCAATGTTAGTACAAATGCTTGTGGAATGGTTTGCAGACGCAAAAAACTTCCAGATAAACGTTCTTTCACAATATTTCCACCCAAAGAAATAACCATGAAGAACATGGCAAAAATGGACCATGCAGGAACATTGTGTTGGCTTGAATTTGGAATCATTTCGGCTCCTTCATTGAGGCTGGCATTTGAAGTTATTAAATTCGTTTCTCGATCAATGATTGCTTGGCGAATGTTTTTTGGTATTGAATCGTAACCCATTTCGGCAAATAGTTTTGAAACCATTTCTTCGTTTTCAATTCCGAAGGTGATAGCTTGAATTCCATTAATTACTGAAATGCGAAAATTTTCTTGTACTACTGGATCAAAATAAATCGTTATTTCCTGTTTTTTAGGGTGAATTTTGGGCGCTTTTTCAATGACACCCATCTGTACCAGCATCAATTTGGAAATGTTGTCAGCATTATCTCCAAGACGCTTGCTGAAATGCGGAGGAATATAAATCCCAAGCATTGCATCTTCGTCAATGGTGTTGCGTTTGATGGCTGATTTTGTTAAGGTGTTTTTTACTTTTATATCAAAACTACCTGAATGAGACAATGCTTTTACCAATGAATCTCCTAATGTGCCTTCATCTTGATTGGAAATCAGAACCGTTAATTGATTCTCATTGACAATTTGAAATGCACTATCTTGAACTATAGTGATAATGAATACCAGCAATAAAGGCATCAAATACATGAGAAGTAAGCCCACTTTATCGTGTACTACCAGTAGTATTTCTTTCCAGATAGATGCTCTAAGTTTTCTCATTAATCGCGGAGTATAGATCCTGTTAACAGAAGGATTAAATCTTCTAAATTTTTGACCTCAAATTTGCTTAATAGATGAGTTAAAGTATTGCAAGCGATGATTTTGCCATGATCGATTAGGATGATTTGGTTACAAAATTCTTCCGCTTCTTTTAAATGATGTGAGGTATAAATAATTGTTGTTCCTTGTTTATTGAGTTCTTGCAATAAATTCATGATAGCGATTTTGCTTTGAACATCAACACCAACTGTTGGTTCATCTAAAAAGAGGATAAGTGGGTTGTGAAGCAGTGAAATAATCAGGTTTAAACGGCGCTTCATCCCACCAGAAAAAGTAGATACTTTTTTGTTTTTTACGTGAAAAAGACCTACTTTTTGCAATAATTCATCAATTTTAGTCGATAATTCGTCTTTTTTGAGATTATAAAGACTTCCAAAATATTCTAAATTTTGGTTGGCAGTTAATTCAGGAAAGAATGAAAAATCTTGTGGTACAAAGCCAAGTTTATCACGTACTTGTCGAGGTGTTTTTTCACCATCCAAAAAATAAGTAACGGAACCAAGGGTTGGATCTAGAATACTACATAAAATGGAAATGAGTGTAGTTTTACCTGCACCATTGGGTCCAAAAATTCCAACAATTTCCCCTTTATCAATGTGAAAGTCAACTCCATCCAAACTAGGAGTTATACTTTTGTTGTAAGATTTGTAAATCTTTGAAACATGCAAAAGGGTATTCTGCATGACAATTAAAGTTTAATATTGTATAAATCTAAGAATGCATCTTTTTCAACAGCGCTAATTTCAAGTAGTAAGTCCGCACAATTGTCAAAATCTTTTTGTTCGGTGATTCGACCTTTGTAGATTCCTGACATTTGCAAAGCACTATCTCTCCATAAATCGCCAGCTTTGGTCATTTTTTCAGAAACACGCATTAATTCATCATTTTGCATAATTGCTGAAGCTTCTTCTAAGAATGCAGCATATAAGAAGCGAAATCCACCACCTCCAGTACCTATTTCTTCCTGCATACGCACAATTTGACCTAAATGTAGTCCTGCTTTTCGAGGTCCATGTTTTTCCCTCCAACCCCTAATTTTTTTAGAAGTGTAGTTAATTCCTTTTACACCAATCATGGGTACGGGAATATTCAACATGTCTTTACTGTTTCTTTTGATTCCACGTACAATAGCACTTCTTATTTGTTCTTGACTAATTTCGCCTACTTGGACAGGATAATAAATATGACCTTTTGGAGCTAAAGCACCTTTAGCAAAGCGAACTTTCTCTAATTCTTCCACACTTAAAGAAGTCGTTACTTCCATTACAGGGTCACTTACTAGATAGCGATCCCCTTCTTTTCCAAAAACAATTAGGTTATGGGCATTGAAGTGAAAACGATATTCTTTTGGAAAGTAGGGTAAATGAAAGACGCCAACCTGACATCCAACATGCATTCCTTGCGCTAGTTTTGAATCTAAGAAATCAGTAGCTTCTTTGGGGTTTTTGAATTTTTTCCGCTCCACGTGCACGTCTAAAGCTTTACACGTACGTTTAAAAATGGAACCAGGCATTGTTCGAAATGAAATTGCAGGACCATTATTAATCTCCATGAATGGAATGTGAATGTAAAACAAACCAGAACCCAACCCAAAAGCCAAAGGCTCCGTGATGAAGTCTACACCATGATGCTTTAAAAGACTCACAGTTACGCCATTTTCACAATGCGCGGTTTGATGATGCTTAAATTCTGACACTAAGCTTTAAAATTTTTGAGTTCGTGAACGGAAATATCAAATGCATTTGCATATTTTTTTAAAACGGTATCATTCAGTTTTTGAAATGAGTTTGGTTTTAAATGTCTTTTGATCCGAAATTTCCAAATGCCAGTATAACCAGCTAAAACGGTGAAGTCCATTAGTTTTTCTTCCATAAAATAGAGAATTGGGCTAGCTTCTCCGTTTTTTATTTTTTCTCGAGCTTCTGAAGTTCTTCGTTCAATTTCCTTCCATGCTTCATCAAGAGCAACTTTTTTGGCTTCCCAGCCAATGCTTAACTCAGTATCGTATTGACCAGATTCGTTCTTTACATAACAAACTTCTCTTGTAAAATTTTCAAGAGCACTTTTATCTTGGGGAACTTCTGACTTTTTCATTTAACAAACGGTTAAATAAGCAAATACGTAAGAGAAACGTGAACTTTCTGGTACAGCAAGTAAAATCGTATCACCAACTTTTAATTTACCACTATTGAACAATTCATCAACCATTAAGTAAATTGATCCTGCACCTACGTTTCCATGAGTTGCTAAATTGGAAAACCAACGGTCTTTTGGAATTTCCATTCCATTATCTGCCAATTGAGCATAAATTTTGTCTTCAAAGAAATAACTTGACATATGAGGGAGGAACCAAGTTACGTCATTATTTGTTAAATTATTCTCTTCAAACTTGGTTTTCAATTTGTTGAATCCTAGTTTGACAATATGTTCATCTAACAACTTAACGTCTTGTTTGATACTCAAAATAGATTTTTCAATCATTTCTTGAGGTTCGTAATCCATGTAACTCTTCAAAGTTCCGTCGCTCATTTTCTCGGCAGCCATGTACATACAAGACTCAATTTCATTGGCAAAGGAAATTCCTTCCACCCAATCAATCCTCAAAGATGGGCCATCCGTACTTTTTTTGTCCTCTAGCATGAAAACAGCAGCACCATCTGAAAGCATCCATCGTAAAAAATCTTTGTCGAATGACAAGTATGGATTTTCTTCTAGTTCGTTTAACTTTTGAATTTCTAATTCAAATTTGTCTGCGCTTAATACACGTGATAATCTTTCTGAACCGGATGAAATAGCTTTTGTACTCATTCCAGATTTAATGGACATGAACGCATATTTCATAGCGTGCATTCCAGAGCAACAAACGCCCGATGGTGAGACTACCTCAATGTTCCCAGATTCTGGCAGCCAACCGTGAACCATAACGCCATGAGAGGGCATCATTTGATCTGGTGAGGAGGTTCCACAACTAATTAAATCAACCGATTTTAATTCTGTTGGATTTTTTTCAAATAATTTACGAATCGCCAATGAAACCATTTCTGCATTCGTATGTGTTGCAGTTCCATCTTTTTGAATAGCATAATATCGGTTTTTAATTCCGTTATTACGCAAAACGATTCTTCTCGATTTAGATGCACGGTCGTTAATTAAACCTAAATAACCCTCCATTTCATCATTTGAAACTGGATTATTAGGTAAAAAAGCTGCCGTGCGTGTAATGTATACTTCTTTCAAACTCATTCTTATCTCAGTTGAGTGCCTCTGTAATATGCTAATTCGCGTTTAATATGTCCTCCTGAAAAGGGTCGTACAAAGATATGATATATCGTTAAAACAATTGGTGAAACGATAAATAAAGCAAAAAGTAAATAGTACTTAAAGAAGTTAATCCAAAAGTTTCGATTACCACCATTTGCTGTTTTCTTCATAATCAGGTTTGCCCATATCAGGAACAATTTTTTTGCCCTAGACTCAATAAACAAAATGGAGATAGGAATGTTCACGCCTCCTTTTGAAATAAGTTCTGTTTGAAAATTTTGAACATCATTTGCTTGGATTTTCTCCTGAAGTAATTTTCCAAAATGGGCCACATTTTCAATGTCTTGATCTGAAACTCCTGGTTTAGGGAAAATTCCCCATTTGCGTGTTTTCTGACCTGTTAGCATCCAGTGTAAAATGGTAATGACACTAATCAAATTACTCGTTTTATCAATCAATGGAACGTTTCCAATCAATTTTCCACCAGCCGAAGCGATTTGTTTTTTAACGGCTTCCTGCGAATTAATCCACATGTTTCTGCATCCCAAAATAGAAACAATATTTGTATCCTTCATCAGTTTGCGAAAACTCTCATCTTGTAGGATAGCTGAAGCAGGTAATGAAGGAGACAAAAACCAAGGTTGATAGCCAAAAATGATCAAATCGTAGTGATCTCTTTCAAATTTCAATGGTTGAATTGGAACTGGTTTTTCCAATACGGTTTCAGGCATCGCATTGAAAAAAGCGGGACCGTTCCATGGAAATGGGAATGGAGTTTCTGGGTAAACGTGAACCCATTCAATAGTGCTGTCAGTGAATGGTTTACAGAAATTTTGAAGAATTTCGGTAAGCTGTCCTGACTGAGAATATGCAATTACTAATATGTTCTGCATGACTGATAATTGGGCTTTAGTAAAAAGCTGTTTGGCTTTCGTTCTTACAAATTTAGTAAGGTTTTGTTTTTAAACTACTTTTTTGTTTCGTTTAAATGTTAGAAACCACCGCATGTGTAATTCAATTCTTGAAAACTTATAACTAATTTTGAGCTATGGAATCAAGTCAGTATTCATTAGACCAAATTGCTGGTTGTATTATTATCCCCACCTATAACAACGAACGAACCTTAAAACGGGTTATCGATGAGGTGTTGGAGTATACGCCTGCTTCTAATTTGATTATCGTAAATGATGGTTCTACTGATTCAACAGCAGAAATTTTAAAAAATTACGAAGATAAGGTCTCTATTTTAGTCAATAGTCCTAATAGAGGAAAAGGGTATTCTCTCCGAAAGGCATTCAAATTTGCGCAAGAGCAAGGATATGAGAATGCGCTAACGATTGATTCTGATGGCCAACATTTTGCGAGTGATATTCCTCTTTTAATCGAGCAGGCGGTAAAAAATCCGGGGGCTGTGGTTATGGGGTCTCGCAATATGAATCAAGAAGGAGTTCCTCAAAAAAGCTCTTTTGGAAATAAATTCTCGAATTTTTGGTTCAAAGTAGAAACCTGGATTACCTTGCCTGATACCCAAACGGGTTTTCGCATTTATCCGCTGAAACCGTTGAAAAAGATTTGGCTTTTTACCACAAAATTTGAATTGGAGATTGAAGTAATCGTAAAATTAGCTTGGCGTTTTGTGCCGTTTGTTGCTGTCCCTATTCAAGTGAAGTATGATCCGAATGAACGTGTCACACATTTCCGTCCAGGAAGAGATTTTACACGAATCAGTATTTTAAATACTTTTTTAGTCCTGATTGCATTGGCTTGGTATTATCCCCGCAAATTTTTCTCGATTCAAACGTGGAATATCATCAAACACGAAGCAGTCAAGCCAGAAGAATCGAATTTCAAAAAAGCCTTATCACTCGGTTTTGGAGTTTTTATGGGTGTTATTCCTCTTTGGGGTTTTCAGCTTTTAATTGGAATCCCATTATCGGTTTTATTCCGAATGAATAAGGTATTGTTTATCGCTGCTGCAAATATTTCCATTCCACCCATGATTCCAGTGATTATTTATTGGAGCTTTTTATTTGGACAACTCTTTCTAACAGGAACAACTGATACAAGTCAATTAACGGAGTTTAGTATGAATACGATTCAAACAAATTTCTATCAATACGTGATTGGCGCCTGCGTATTTGCAGTCCTTGCTTTCGTAAGTGTGTTTTTGGTGAGTTTTGGTTTGTTGAAATTGCTTCGAAAAGAGCCGAAGGCTTAATTTCTTTTCGAAAATTTAAAAAACTTCCTTAAGGATTTTTCAATTAAACCCTTTTTAACCTTTAGTATAAATTCCGCTAAACTTCAAACAAACAACTTCTCCAGTTATCATCTGCCCAGAAACCTTCAAGCTATCGTCTTCTTGCGTCACAACTGTCATTTTTACGTGTACTTCGGGTGTGTTTACTGGATTCAAGACGGCTAAAAATTTACTATTTGACAATGTTTTTAACTGAATTTTTTCACCAAATTGGGTGCTCAGTAATTCTTTTATCAATTCCAATTGAACAACTCCTGGAGTAACTGGGTTTCCTGGGAAATGACCTTCAAAAATGGAATGATTTGCATCAATTGTAATATTTGCTTCTAGCGCTTGCTCTTCCAACTTTAAGGAGTTGATCGTGTAAAAAGTGTCTTTTAAAATCATGATTAGAATGTTGTAAATTTTGTATCAGCAATGGATGTATTTAGTTCAGTATTTGAAAATTTGTAATCCAATTTACTGCTTTCATCTTGCTCCATTGTTAGTTGCTTGATTATTAGCTCTTTTTTGTCAAAAATCAAACTGATTTCAGCAACATACCGCTTCATTTTGTCGTTTTTAGGTGTCAACACCAATTTATAATTGGATTTGTTTTCGAAATAAACAATCTTGAAGTCTTTTTCATTTAAAAACTCACCAGTCATCATTTGTACCATGAGCTGTTGAATTTTCTTTGCAACCATTTTGGCTGAAGCATTGGTTACTTCTTTCCCTTTGTCTTTCATTTTAACGGTTTTTCCGTTGATGAGGATGATGTGACTTTCAGGACTGGTTTTCTCCCAGCGAATTTTGTCTGACTTTTTATACCACATTTTCCCCGTAGCCTTTTGAGCGCTCGTCAATAGAGCAGAAGTTGCTGTTTCAGAGAAATCTGCTTTGATGGATTCCGTTTCTTTGTGTTGCTTTTCAAGTGCTGCTTTGCATGCTTTAGAATCACTCATTTTGGTGAATTCTTGTCCATACAGCTGAGTGAAAAGCGCAAATAAAATAAATAGACTACTTATTAATTTCATGAATGAATTTTTTCAGATGATCTTGTTTTGCAAAAATGATACCATTTGCTGTTGCTCGTTTAATGTACTCTTCCAATATTTCTGCTGTTTGGACTAGGTTATCATGTAATAAAACAATGCTGCTTGGTCTGGTATATTTAACCAAACGATCGAGTAAACCTTGTTTGCTTTTAAAAGAATCGTAGGAACGAACGCTCCAAGCAATAATCTTCATGTTTCTTTTTTTCAATGCACGAGCAATTTTTGGATTGGTATATCCAATTGGTGGTCTAAAAATGGTAATTTTTTCTCCTAATAAAGGAGAGATTGATGCGTCAAATAAATCGATTTCTTCAGCAACTTTTTTGCTGTGTAAAGCGGCAAAGAAAATGGAATGATTCTGTGTATGATTTCCAACGGCATGTCCTTCTGCAATGATTCGCTGAAATATAGCTGGGTTTTCTAGTGCTTTTTGTCCAATTATGAAAAAAATCGCCTTGATGTCGTACTTTTTTAAAATATCTAATACTTTGATTGATAAAACGGGATCAGGACCATCGTCAAATGTCAAAATAACTTCTTTACCCGTATTTCGAAAGATTGTAGGGTAAAAATATTGAAACCGCAGAAATACTATTCCGAAGACAAGAACCAATAAAAAATTAGAGAATACGAAAGCAATCCAAAGCCATAAATAGGGACTATCTCGAAAAATTAGAAGTACGATTAAGAGTGTGCTAATCGCAACTGCAATGTTCAATTTATGCTTCCACTTCATTTCTGTATACGAGCATTAAGCCCCGTTTTTTAGATTCCAAATTGTTTATAATCAATATTTTATTAGCATTCGGGTTTCCTTTAAAATAATCATGTGCCATGTGAACAGCAAAAGAGGAAGCACTTTGATAATAACCAGAATAATCTAAGAAGGAAATGTGTTTCTTAGATTGAGCAGAAAAGTTTGAACGGGCTTCTAGGACTAAATCGATGTCTTTGAAACTAATCTCGTGCTTGGATAAGAATTGAGATACAGTGTCTTTCTCATTTTCAACAGCCATAAACACCTCACAGGTTTTAATAAAAGCAATGGAATTTCCTTTGTTGGGAGAAATAACTGAAAAAGTAGCTCCTGTTGTGAATGGAGAACTTGTTTCAATCAAAGAACCGCGTAGTCTTTCTAAAAATGGAATGGCTTCGTCAGTTGCTCCAACCAATACAGATTTTTTCCCCTCGTCTATGCAAAGTAAACCGTCCATCAATGCTACTTCAAACGAAAGTGCGTTTTGGGTATGCGTCATGTTGTAGGCATGATTCTTCAAATCCAAAGAGATTTGACCCGAAATGGTATTGTGTGTGCTTTGAATAAAAGCTGTTGGGGAAAGAATGTCTCCGCTAACGGTATTGATGGTTGTTAGAAATTTCTCAGTGTCTGTCAAACAACCCAAAGATGTTCCCACTGAAATGGCATCAAATTCGGTCGCTACTTTTTCTTTACAAGCTTTGGATACAGTGATTCCCATTCTTAAAATAGTACTCAATCTGCGCAATGCAGCAATCGGAATAAATGCTTTGTAATCTGGTGAAATAAGTTCACTTTCTTTATTCAAAGGTTTCAATTCATCCCATATATTGGCTTGTTGAAACGAATTTTGGTGTGTAATTGATTCAATATGTTGGATGAAATACTTCATGAAACTTTGCTTAGAATAATCGTGGAATTATTTCCCCCAAACCCAAATGAATTGGATAAAATATGGTTTATCGTATTTCCTTCAGAATAACTTTTTACAGGAATTAACTGGGTTTCTTCGATTGGATTTCTAAAGTTTAAATTGGGTAGAAGAATTCCTTTTTGAAGCGCAAGTATTGCAAAAACAGCTTCAATTCCTCCTGAAGCAGCGAGTGTGTGGCCCGTATAAGCTTTTGTTGAACTAAAAGGAGGAATAGTTGTTCCAAAAACTGCTTTTATGCCTTCAGATTCTGATAAATCATTGTTTGGTGTTGCTGTCCCGTGCGCATTGATGTAATCAATATCACTTGGATGCAAGCCTGCAATTTCCAATGCACCTTTCATGGATAAAGTAGCGCCTAAACCTTCTGGAGAAGATGCTGTTTGATGATAAGCGTCTGAAGCATTGCACCAACCTGATAAAACAGCAAGTGGTGTTTTGCCTGTTTTTTTGATCGTTTCTTCTGTTTCTAATACCAAATATCCTGCACCTTCACCCAAATTCAATCCTTTTCTGCTTTCGTCAAAAGGTCTGCACCATTCATCGTCGAAGATCATCAAAGATCGAAAACCTGATATTGTGAACTGTGAAAGCCCGTCTGTTCCTCCAACAATTACGCGATCCAACTGCCCGCTTCGAAGCATTCGTGCTCCAAGCATGATGGAATTTGCAGCTGAAGAACAAGCAGTAGAAATGGTGTTCACATATCCATTAACTCCTAATTCACCAGCAATTTGTTCGCTGGTTGTTCCACTTGGATGATTGCGATAAATGTTTAAATCGTCTTGCTCACCGTTTAAAAAATCTTTGTAAGCAAGTTCGCTGACATCCATTCCACCTACAGAAGTTCCAGAAATCAATCCAGTTCTCACTTCTGGTGAAAGTTGGTGCCCTTTGAAAGCTTCTTTTGCAGCAATCATTCCGAGGAGCGCAGTTCGTGATGCATCCTGAGTCAATTCAAATCGCTTTACCAATTCGTCATTCGTCCAGCGAATTTCACCTACTTTAAAACGTTCTGTATAGGTCTTTTCACCTTGTTTGATTCCAGTTTTTTCAGAACGCAAAGCAAGCAAAGATTCTTCTACATTTTCACCAATAGAAGAAATGACACCGTATCCAGTAACGTAAATGCGCATTTATTGATTTTTAGCGATGTAATCTGCTAAAGTATTTATTGAGTAAAAAATTTCTTTTCCTTGACTTGGATCTGCAATCTTGATTCCATAGTTCGAATCCAACAATACGATGAATTCCAATGCGTCAATCGAATCCAATCCAAGACCATCGTCTCCAAAAAGTGAAGCGTCGTCTTGAATATCAGCTGGAGTTAAG
Source organism: Fluviicola taffensis DSM 16823 (assembly GCF_000194605.1). Classification (NCBI taxonomy): domain Bacteria; kingdom Pseudomonadati; phylum Bacteroidota; class Flavobacteriia; order Flavobacteriales; family Crocinitomicaceae; genus Fluviicola; species Fluviicola taffensis. The sequence goes on along the minus strand of NC_015321.1, from coordinate 1,630,616 downwards.
TCTTCCAGGTTTAGTTGTTCGATGATTTGTGCCTTTAAGGTTTCTTTTAAATCACTCATTTCTATATTGTTTTATTAACGTTGATAGCTCTTTTTCAATTTTATTTATTGGATCCGAAGAATCAGACAACAAAAATAGGAAACATTCTTGTTCACCAGTGGCTTTTGCTTCCACCCAACCACATAAACACAGTGAATTTCCTTTCTTCATTGCAATGTCAGTCCAAGTTGTAAATTTGGCTGGATTGAATGCTGGTTCTATAAAAAAACAGTTCTCTCCATACCATTTGTGTCGTATGCACAATTCGCCTGTAACTATATTCGGTAATGTATATACAAACAAAGAAGGACTCGGATTGTTTAATTTCTCATAACTGTCTACAAAAAATGTGTCGGTTTGCTGACTCGATGAAGTATTTGCAAAAAGCAATTGCAACTCGTTTTCCAAATCTGTATCGGCGGGGAAAAATGGAAGGATTAATTCCGTTCCAATGAAAGCCATTTTCGATAAAGTATCCATTTTATAAAACTTTGGATACTCAACTTTTAAGTGTTGATAGGCCAATTTTAGCCAATTTTCTTCGCCATCGGTCTTTAAAACCAATTTTCCGTTGAGAAAAGTTCCTTTCGGACAAATGTAGCTATGTGCTAAAATCTTCACGCTCTTTTTTGAATGATTAAACTAGCATTTCCACCACCAAAACCAGATGCTGTTTTCAAAACGGTTGTCAAATTGGCTTCGGTATTTTTCGTAATAATATTTAATGGAACAGAAGTTCCCATTTCCGAGAATCCCAAGTTGGCAAACAAGTAATTTTTTTCCATCGATACAATACTCATAATGGTTTCCAAGATTCCAGCTGCACCAAGTGTGTGACCGAAATACCCTTTCATGCTATTGAGTGGCGTTTTATCGAGCATCGTTCTACCAAATGCGATACTTTCCATTTCATCATTAAATATGGTTGCAGTTCCATGTGCCGAAATAAAATCGATATCAGAAGCGTTTAGTTGACTTCGTTTGAATGTTTTTTCGATAGATCGAACCAATCCTTCACCTGTTCGGGAAGGTCCAGAAATGTGATTAGCATCGTTTGATGAAGCCCCACCTTTGTAAACAACGGAATAATTACCTATTGGTTTTTTAGAAACAACAACAACTCCGCAGCCTTCGCCCAATGTTGTCCCATTTCTTGCTTTGTCGAAGGGTTTACACCCTTCATTACTTAGTGCATACAAGCTTTGAAAGCCGTAAGAAACAAAGTCGGAAATGGCGTCAATACCAATAACCACAATTTGATCATATTTATCCGCCAATAATAAATCAGCTGCAGTATTAATAGCAATAACACCAGAAATACATGCGTTTGAGATGATTGTGAGGGTTGTTCCAGGAAAATATTCTGCTACAATTGCTCGTGTACTTGTAAAAGTATCGTTGGGTAATAAATCCATGTTTCCTTTGGTAGAACTAACAATAACAGCTGTTCTTTCCAAGTCTTTTGCGGAAAATTGGATTGTATTTTGTTCCAGTGCTTCGCGTAAGAGGTTATCGTACCGATTTGTTGTGATTTCTTTTCTTTTTGCTAAAGGAAGCGTTGTGTCTTGATAACCGCTTTTTTCGATTAATTCAATGCCAGAACGTCCATTTTGAAAGGCATCCACATGTTGTTCAATCGAATTTCCAAGTGGAGATACGATCGCGGCATATTGTATGTAAATTGGATTATCCATCTATCCAATTTTGAGCTTCTTCCCAAATTGCATAAAATTCGGGTTTGATTAATTCCAATGTGCGATCGCTTACAAACATAAATACTTGCATGGTCATGCCTGTTGCTGCAACTTGTTTGGTTGTATTGTTAATGACTTTGTAGCGAAAAACAATCTTAGCAGATTCGTGTTTTTCGAGAGTTACATGAATCAATGCGTCTTCTCCATAGAAAATAGATGCTTTGTGTGAGATTTCAGATTTCACTATTGGGATAAAATATCCTTTTCCGTACACATCGAGGTATTCCATTCCATGCTCTTTGCCGAAACTTTCGCGAGCATCTTCAAAAAATTTGAGGTAATTGCCATGCCATACAACTCCCATTGCATCAGTTTCACTAAAGCGAACTGGAATAATAAGAGTCGATTTCAAGATTTTCATGCAAGTACAATTTTCATTTGGCAGCTCAATAAAACGGTTCCATTTGATTTTGCCGTTCCTTCAACTAAATGGATGGTGTCAAAAGTACTTAGAATTTGAACAGCCGTTTCAATCACATCGTTCAATTTTGCAGATTCGATCACTTGAACTTGTGTAACTGCCCCGATAAACCCTAGTTTTGGTTCACCACCTTCAATTAAACTATTCAAATAGCCAAATCCTGCAGCGCAAGTTTGAGCAATGTTCTCAATCAAGGAAGATTCGGATAGAATGCCATTATCTAGGAATAAATTATCTGCCGTAATTTTAAATTCGGTGTTGAAACCAGTTTCATTGGCGTCTAACAATGAATCAATCATCACGAAAGGGGCTCTTTGTGGAATGATTGAAGTAATATTTTCTTTACTAATCAACATAATATTCAAAAAAATTAAACCATTGAGTGGGACTCGCTATTACTTGTTTTTCTAAGTGTTTTACGTATTCTTCTGCTATTTTTTCAGGCGATTCAAAGTCATTTTTAGGATTTGTTGCACTTAATTCATAATGTGTGCTACCTTTCTTTACCGCATACACAAAAGTCAAAGGGACTTTAAATTTGTAGGCCATTATGAATGGCCCAGCTGGAAATTCTGCAAATCCATTCAGAAATTTTAGCCGAAAGTTCTTTTGTCCAAAAGTTGTTCTATCCGCATGGAGAGCAATTAATTCATTGCGCTTCAGAGCTTGATGAATTAAGATTAGATGAGACATATCATCCTTTATGGGGATGAGGTTGTATTGTGATTTTCCAGCAGCATCTTCAATAAAAGCTTTGATTTTTTGAACCTCCGCATCCAACATTAAAATGTTGATTTTTAAAGTAATCCGCTCTCCTAATAAATTTCCTGCATTTTCCCAATTTCCTACATGTGCTGAAAACAAAAAACCACCTTTTCCGGCAGCATTCATTTCAATTAATGCTTGTTCATTGTTGAATCTGAAACTAAAAATTCGTTTACGTTTTGTTTTTAAGGCAATCCGATCAATGAGTGTTTGTCCAAAAAGATAAAAATTTCGCACAGTTGCTCGAATGGCCTGAGGAGTGCTGTAACCAAATCCCTTTTTGTAAAAGGAAATCAATGCAAATCGCTGTTTTCTTGCAAAAAGGATGAAATACGCGGATACACCAATACAAAAAACGTAAGCAAATCGAACTCCTAGAAATTTAATAGCAAAGATGAAAAATCGATAGCCCAAAAGCGAACCCTTGGTTTTACCATCCCATTTTTGTTCCATTCACTCTTAAGCGTTCAAACGTTTCTCTACTAAATCGTAGAAATCGTTGAAAGTATTGATAGTTTTGAAATCTTCTGCGGTTGGCTTAATACCTAAATTTTCTTCAATAACCACCACTAAGTCTACGTAATCCAAACTGTCTAAATCTAGTGTTTGTTGTAAGTTGCTCTCAGCTTGAATCAACGTTTCATCAACCTCAAATTCTTCGGATAAAAACTTTTTCGTTGTAAGAATGATGTCTTCTCTTTTCATGTTATTAGTTCGTCTATTTTTTATACTTTTTAATTATTAGCGAGGAGTTTGTACCTCCAAAACCAAAGGAGTTTGACAAGAAACAGTCAATGTTTTTTTCGGTATATTCCGGAATGATGTTTATTTTTTCTGAATGCTCATCTGGGTTTTCGAAATTAATATTCGGAGCAATAAAATCGTTATTCATCATTAAAAGGGAATACACAATCTCACTTGCACCTGCCATCCAACATTCATGACCAGTCATGCTTTTAGTAGAACTTACAGGAACATCTCCGCCTAATACATTGAAAATTGCTTCTGCTTCGGTTGAATCTCCAATTGGAGTAGACGTGGCATGTGCATTTACATAATCTATATCCTTTGGAGTTAAATTCGCTTGTTTCAAAGCCATGTTTAATGATCTAAATTGACCATCAAAGTTTGGGTTTGAGATATGTTCTCCGTTGGATGAGAATCCAAATCCGACGATTTCTCCGTAAATAGGAGCGTTTCTTTTTAAAGCAGACTCCAATGATTCAATTATAACGGTTGCAGCACCTCCAGAAGGTACCAATCCGTCACGATCTCTATCGAAAGGTCTACTTGCCATAGAAGGGTGAGCATCACGCACTGAAAAAGCGCCTAATCCATCAAAACTTGCCATGGCATACACATTAATTTCCTGCGCTCCACCACAAACAACGCGGTCTTGCAATCCTTGTTTAATCAATAAATAGCCCATTCCAATAGAATGAGAACCAGAAGCACATGCTGCAGAAATGGTAATATTCATTCCTTTCAACTTATAAATCGTTGAAAGATTCATGTTTACCGTTGAATTCATGTTTTGAAAAATGTCACCACTACCAATAAGTTCAGTGTTTTTTTTCAATCGTGCTTTATCTACTGTTTCTATCACTGCTCCTGCCGTTGAATCATTTCCAAAAATAATTCCGGTTTCAGTTTTCTCTAAAAAATCAATGTCTAAACCTGAAGCTTCCATGGCTTCTTTGGTCGACATATAGGCAAAACGCGCTGGCTGGTGCATTCCAATTCGCTGTCTGCGAGAAAGGAAAGGGTTTAAATCTGGTTCAGCAACCATTCCAGTATAAGAAGAGCGGTATCCAAATTCTTTTCGCACCAAATCATCGATGATTCCACTACGCCCAAGACGCAATGATTCCAATACCGTATCTAGATTTTCGCCCAAACACGAGTAAGCACCAATTCCAGTTATTACTACACGATGTTCCATTTTACGCGTAAATTCCTCCGTTAATATTGATCACTTCGCCAGTAATATATGCAGCTTTTTCAGACGCTAAAAAACTAGCAAGATAAGCTACTTCTTCGACTTTTCCAAAGCGATTAGCAGGCACCATTCTTTTCAACTCATTCATATCTAGTTCACTAGTCATGTCTGATTCTATAAAGCCTGGTGCAATAGCATTTACCGTAATATTTCGTTTCGCAATTTCTTGCGATAAAGCTTTTGTTGCTGCAATCATTCCACCTTTTGCTGCAGAATAATTGGTTTGTCCTGGAACACCTTTTAATCCGCTTAGTGAAGCGATGTTGATAATCCGTCCTTTTCGTTGTCTTAACATCTTTTGAATAACTGCTTGTGTACAGTTATACATCCCTTTCAAAGAAGTGTTCACTACAGCATCCCAATCATCTTCTGTTACCCAAGGAAATAGATTGTCCTTTGTAATACCAGCATTGTTTACCAATACGTGTATAATTCCCTCAGGATTAGCGGTATACCAATTGTCAACTGCAGTTTTTACTGCAGCTCCGTCTTTGACATCAAAATGAAGAATTTCACCCGATCCGCCAGCATCTTGAATCAATTTTAATGTTTCTTCTGCAGCAGTTTGATTGGATGCATAATTAATGATGATATGCAGGTCTAAGTCTTGAGATAACTGGATGGCAATTGCACGTCCAATTCCTCTAGAAGCACCTGTCACTAAAGCACATTTCATAGGTCAAGAGTTGTTTTCTTAAGGGTGTTTGTTATATTTCGAATGTTTTCAAATTGAGGAACGTCTTCATTAATTGTTGAAGTGACTGCTCTAATTATAGCATAAATTTCTTTTGTTTTAGAAGATAGCTTACTTTTCTTAGTTTCGTCGAGTAAATCAATTGCCTGGCAAACAGACATCATGTGTATCGCCATAACTTGAAAGCCGTTCTCAATGACCTTTTTAGTAATAACCGCACTGTTTGTTCCCATGCTTACAATGTCTTGATTGTCATTGTTGTTGGAAATACTATGAACATACATGGAATTAGAAAGCATTTGATTTTCGGCAGTTGTTGACGTTGCCGTAAATTGCATTCCTTGAATTCCAAAATTTAATCCAAGTGTTTGTGTATTTAAGAATGGAGGAAAAACACCATTGATTTTGCTGTTTAGCAAGAAATTCAATTGTCTTTCTGCTAGCATAGTCAATTTAGTAATGACTAATTTGATTTTATCCATTTCTAAAGAAACGTAATCACCATGGAAGTTTCCACCATGAAATACATTTCCGCGATCTAGACTTACTACTGGATTGTCATTCGTAGAATTGATTTCATTCACAATGATTCCTTTGGCAAAATCCAAGGTGTCTTTTACGGGACCCAATATTTGTGGAATGCAGCGAATGGAATAATATTCTTGAATTTTTTTCTTGAATTCAACGGTGTCGCTTACTGCGGAATCTTGGAAAAGTTCTTCTCTTTTTTTGATTAAAGTGCTGTCATTCAGAAATTCACGCATGGAATTTGCGATAGCTTGTTGCCCAGCATGTAATTTTACTTCGTTTAATCCAACAGAGAAAGAATCATCGTAGGCTTCAACAATTTCATTGATAATGGTAGATGCAGCAATTGCCCAATCCAATAATCGATAAGAGTAAATCAAGTTAATAGAACCGATTCCTGACATACAAGAAGTTCCATTCATCAAACCTAAACCATCGCGCAATTGAATTTTTAATGGACTGATATTCTTTTCAGCTAAAACTTCAGCTGTTTTTCTGCGTTCGCCATTAACATACACATATCCTTCACCAATTAAATTCAAGGCAAGATGTGCTAATTGAACTAAATCTCCACTAGCCCCAACACCACCATGCTCATATATTTCAGGAATAATGTCATGATTCAAAAATTGAACTAATTTTTCAATTACACCATAGCTTACACCTGAATTTCCTTGCATGAAATTGGACAAGCGAGAAAGTACAACTGCTCTTGCAGATTCAGCATCCAATACATTTCCTGTTCCAGAAGAATGACTTCGGATAAGGTTGTATTGCAATTGATTTAATTTGTCATCATCTATTTTGAATTGAGCCATTGGTCCAAAACCAGTGTTAATTCCATAAATGATTTTATCACTTGAAAATTCTTGAAGAAAAGAGAATGATTTTTCTAATTCCTGACGAATAGAGTCAGAGATTATATATTCCTTTTTTTCAAGACTAAATGCTTCTATTTGTTTTAAATCAAGTTTGTTCATGTATTTAAAAGTGGAGAGAGTGTTATTATTTGGGCAATTTGACTTCAAGAATGGTATGAAAACGATCTTCGTGCAATCTGTGTTCTTTGACAGTTTCCAAACCAGCTTTTTCAATAATGTATTTCAACGCAGAAGAAGAATACATTTTACTATTACCGTTAGCGATGGCCGTAAAGTATAAAGATGTTGCTACCAAACTATACTCAGCAGCTTTAAAACGCTGATCATCTATGAAAGTTTCCATGATGAAAATAGTTGCATCTGGTTTCATATTTTTCTTGATCTTCAATAAAATTGCTTCGATTTCGCCTTCGCTGAAACAATCTAAAAATTGACTCATCCAGTAAACATCAGCTCCAGCAGGAATTTCTGATGCAGGATTTAACATGTCACGTTCATTGAAATCTACACGATCTTTAATTTCAGCAATAGCATCAATATTTGCTTTTGCAACCTTTAATTGAACTCCTAAATCGAAAATGCTTACACGAACAGAAGGATCATGTTTTGTGCTTGCAATAGCCCATTTACCTGTGTTTCCACCAATGTCGTAAATATGCTTTGGATTGTGTTGGAAGATGATTTTTAATGCTTCACCAAATGAATTGTCTGAATAATGATGATCAAATTCAAACCAAGATTTTCTTAATTGTTCTGGTAAAATAGATAATCCTTGATAAATGGTTTCCCAAGGGCCAATTTCTTTCAAACCTTCTGGTTTACCATGAACGATTGCATCTTTTAAATGGAATAACCCTTTGTAGCAAATGTCTTGGGTGAACATCAAATTCACTTTCGTCATCTCATCGCGTGTTAGGAAATAACCGATTTTTGACAATGAATATTTGTCGTCATTTAATTCGAGAATATCGGCACATTTTGCCATTTCAACTAAAACACGAACACCATATTCAGTCATGTTTTTGCGGGATGCAATTTCTGTAACAGTTAGCCCATCTCTCTCTTCATACAATTCATCCATTATTCCAAGCTCTAGCATGGTATAAACGGTTTGGAATACAAAAGGACTAAAGGCGATTTTTTGTGCCTCATATAAAGAATCTAAAGCTTTCATCAGTTCAGTTTAATCTATAAGCGTAAATTGGGTTTAGCAATATTTAACGGAATAGGTTCATTAAAATGTGCGCCAAAGTTAGAAAAAAAAATAGTTTTTGGAGGTTTACTTCAATTCTTAATCCTTAAAAACAGAATCCAAGAAATTTTTAACGCTCAAATTCATTAATTTTGAAGGCGAAATGAATGATGAATTTGATGTAACCATAATTGGTTCAGGTGTAAGCGGTTTATTAGCTGCTTCCTTACTATCTAGATCTGGGATGAAAGTTCTTGTATTGGAAAAACACTCCTTAATTGGCGGTTATTTGCAAGGTTTTGAACGTAAAGACTTTGTTTTTGACACCGCTATTCATTGGTTGAATCAGTACAATGAAGTAGGAACTGTAACGCGTGTTTTCAAAATGCTTGGTGAAGATTATCCAAGACCACAATTGATGGAGCGCATTCAACGACATATTGGTGAAGGCCACGATTATCTCTTAACGAATAATCCTGACGAACTGAAAGATCAATTGATTCAGGATTTTCCACATGAGAAGGCTGGAATTGAGCGTTTTTTTAAAGTTGCGCGCAAAATTGCAAAGGTTTCTTTGCGGTTTGATGAGTTTTTTCAATCTGTTGAATCGAAATCGAAATTAGAAATGCCTTTTTTCCGCATGAAACAATTGGCAATCATTTATCCAATGATTCCGTATGCGCTTGCTGGAAGTGGTGATGAAGGAGTGAAAAAAGGATTGAGTAAATTTTTCAAAGACCCCAAATTGCAAGGCTTGTTTTGTACGGAAAGAGATTTGCTTTCGTGTTTATTTCCAATTGCTTGGGCTTATAATTCCGATTATCAAAATCCACCGATTGGAGGGAGTCAAGTGATCCCTGCATGGTTGGAAAAGCAAATGAAACCAGATAATGCAGAAATTCGATTGAGCTCAAAAGTAGTTGGGTTCGATTTTGAAAATGATTTGATAAGTGGCGTTCGATATACGAACAGAGCTAAAGAATATAGCGTTAAAACTAAATATGTTATCGCAGCTTGTGATGTAGACTTTCTTTACCGTCATCTCGTTCCTCCGAAATTTGTTCCTCCGAAATTTTTCGAAACGTTAGAAGATTCAGAAATGTACAGTTCATCGGTTACTATTTCTGTTGCTTTGACTTGCACGGCTGAAAGTTTGGGGTTTGGACACGAATTAACGCTTATTTGTGATGAATCGAATGAGCGAGATGAGCACAGTTCTGGAGACCCACACAAAGGTGCAATTTCTGTTTTGGCGCCAACTGTTAGAGATCATACACTTGCGCCAGAAGGTTTGGGAACAATTACTTTGTATGTTCCGGCGTGGATGAATTACATGGATTATTGGAAAACAGAAAGAAATGCCAAAGGAGAATTTGTAAGAACAGAGGCTTATAAACAATTGAAAGAGGAGTTTGCTCAAATTATTTTTGATCGGGTGGAAGCAAAAATGGGGTTAAATTTAAGAGAGCATATTTTGTTTTATGAGGTTGCTACTCCAATTACTTATTATCGCTACACTGGAAATAAGAATGGTTCTATGATGGGTACTCGACCAGGCAAAAAGAATATGCAAAGTAAAATTGCACATTATCAAACCCCGATTAGTAACTTAGTTATCGGTGGACAATGGGCTGAATTGGGTGGTGGAGTTCCGATTGCTGTGAAAACAGGATTCAATTCTGCACTAATTATTTTGAAGAAGTGGAATAAACCTCAGTTTAAAAAATTGCTTAGTACCTATAAACAAGGAGCAAAACTGAACAAATAAGATAATTTTGGTAGCTTTGTAGCTTTATTCCCCTATTTCTGGAAACTAACATACATGATTGGTCAAATTTGCGCTAGAATCGTTGCATTTTTCCTTAGAAAACGGGTCGTTTTTTGGGGGATATTTCTTCTCGTACTTACTTTTTTAGGCGTTGGTGTTTCGAAATTGAACATCAATGAAGATTTGTATGCTATTTTCCCACAAGGCGAAGAGTTTCGGAAATTCAATGAAATCGTTCAGAAAAACAAACTCAATAAGCAAGTTGTTTTCTCTATTAAAAATCAAGGGGATGAAGAATTAACCTTTGAACAGTTAGAAGGTTTAAAAGTCGATTTGGAAAAACGATTTTCTCAGGAACTGAGTGAAATTGAAATCGTGAAATCGGTTGATCAAGCTGCTTTAATTGGTTTTCTTCAAAAAAGCTCTATCCGAACCTTGGAACCAAAAGATTATGCCCGATTGGAAGAGAAATTAAAAGGAGACTCTATTCGGAAATCGTTGAAGCGCAGTGCTGATTTATTGCATGGCCCCAATGCCTTTTTTTTAAGTAGCGTTGTTGCACAAGATCCTTTGGGATTGTTTTACGAACAGTTGAAACAACTCAATCCAAGTTCGGATTCTGGCAATTATAGCTTGAAGGATGGTGTTGTATATTCCCGCGACGAACAATATGCTTTTTTCTTTGGAACCATTGAGATTAATCAAAAAGACACCAAAAAATTAGCCGAGTTTTCAAAACGAATAGAAGCATTCAAACAAGAAAAAGCGAAGCAAAAAGGCTTGAAATTTGATTATTTTGGAACGTTCCAAGTTGCAGTTGAGAATGCGAAACAAGTGAAATTTGATGCTTTTTTAACTTCGATGATTAGTATATCGGGTATTTTATTACTCTTAATTCTATACTACCGAAGTGTTTTGGCTCCTATTTACTTTCTGTTTCCAGCATTTTTTGGAATTTTAAGTGGTGCAGGATTGGTTGGATATTTGCATCCAGAAATTTCTGCAATTTCATTAGCAACCTCTTCTGTTTTACTTGGAATTGTATTGGATTATTCTTTTCATTTCTTTACCCATCTGAAGCATTTAGGAGATGTAGTGAAAACAGTGAAGGAAATTGGTTCACCCATGTTATTGGGAAGTTTTACGACAATTGCCGCGTTAGCTTCTTTGTTATTTACGAATTCAGTTGTTTTACAAAATTTCGGATTAATTGCTTTGTGTACATTGTCTGGTTCAGTGGTTTTTACGCTCCTATTCCTGCCTGTTTTGGTGAAGCAATTCCGGATGGAAATTCGTGATAAATCAAAGCCAACAAAAGGCTTTAAATTAAGCAAGCCACTTGTTCGAGCTTCATTTCTGTTGATTACCCTACTTTCCTTGGTTTTTCTTTACAAATCTTCGGGTATGACATTTGATTCCGACATGAATCACTTGTCTTTTCACACCAAAGAATTAAAAGAAAAGGAGAAATTCTATACAGGCATTAACCCAAATACCGATAAGAAATTATTCGTCTTTTCATCTGCTCCTACCATGGAAGCTGCACGTATTCAAAACGATGCCGTTTACCAGTCGCTTGTTGCGGATAAAGAACAATACGGAATTTCAGAATTGGTTTCGTTGTCTCCTTACTTGCCCTCCAAAAATTCGTTGGAAAAATCGGAAGCCAATTGGTTGAATTTTTGGAAGAAACATTCCAATATAGAACGAGAAGTCCAGCAAATTTCACCAGAATATGGATTAAATAGCGCTGGATTTAAACCGTTCTTTCAGTGGATTGAAAAACCGAGTGTTGACAAACAGGAAGGAATTGATTTATTGAATCAATTGGGATTAAACAAATTTGTTTCGGAAGAAAAAGACCTTTATTCGTATGCTACGTCAATCACTGTAAAGAAAGACAAACAAGATTTAGTGAAGGAGGAATTATCAAAAATAGAGGGTGTTTTTATTCTTGATATTTCGGAAATGGCCAAATCCATGTTGAATGTGGTGAAAAAGGATTTTGACTATTTGTTTTTATTTTCCTCACTGTTGGTGTTCGTTTCTTTGTTGGTTATTTATGGGCGAATAGAGTTAACGCTTTTTGCGGCATTTCCAATGGTATTGGGTTGGATTTGGATTTTGGGGATTTCATCCATGTTTGATATTCCATTCAATTTCATCAATATCATCGTTGCTACTTTCATCTTTGGTTTGGGGGATGATTTCAGTATTTTTACTACCGATGGATTGATTCAACAATCAAGAACTGGAGTGAATTCGATTAAATCTTCCCAGTCTGGAATTATTTTATCTGGAATCTCAACGATTATTGGAACTGGGGTGCTCATTTTTGCGAAGCATCCTGCCATTCATTCCATTGGAGCAATCAGCGTTGTTGGAATAGGCTCAATCATGCTAATCACGTTGTTTTTGCAACCGCGAATTTTTAATTTCTTCGTTTTGAATCGTGCAAAAGCAGGTAGAGGTCCAATTACCTTCTTTTACTTCATCTATAGCATCCTGTTGTTTTTGTATTTCTTTGTTGGAAGCTTCGTCTTAAACATCTTCCTTATTTTTATTCTAATTCCTTTACCAATTAAGCGAATTAAAAAACAAAACGTGCTTAATTATTTGATTTCAAGATTAGCTAAATCAACCATTTACGCAGGATTTCATGTAAAGAAAATCGGTGTTGACGCCCATAAATTGGATTATAAAAACCCGAGTATTATTATTGCGAATCACAGTTCTTTCTTGGATATTCTGGTGGTGCTTATGCTGCATCCGAAAACCGTAATTATGGTGAAGAAATGGGTTTACAATTCACCTGTTTTCTCTCCATTTATTCGATATGGAGGTTATTTGTTTGCGGAAGAAGGTGCAGATGGTAATTTAGATGATGTTCGAAAACGAATCGATGAAGGATACTCGATTGTTATTTTCCCCGAAGGAACAAGGAGTTCGGATGGAATGATTAAGCGTTTTCACAAAGGAGCATTTTATCTTTCCATGGAAATGGGAATTCCTATTCAGCCTTTGTTGATTCTTGGAACACATGAAGTAAATCCAAAGAATGATTTCATTATTAATCAGGGACAAATACTATACAAACCTTTGGATCGAATCACTGCATTAGAAAATGAGACGTATGGTCAATTTTGCAAACGTGCTACACAACTCATGCGTGATGGAATGCAGAATTTTAGAAAAGAACATGCAACAAGTACCTTTTTCACGCGAAAAGTCATGGAAAATTACTTGTTGAAGGGTCCAATCCTAGAATGGTATATTCGAGTGAAGTGGCGTATGGAGAGAACGAATTTTGATTTTTACAACCAATTAATTGGAACTAAAAAGAGTGTTGTAGATGTTGGTTGTGGATATGGTTACCTGTCTTTGTTTTTAAACTATTATGACCCTTCTAGAAGAATCGTTGGAATGGACTACGATGAAGACAAAATCGCGGTTGCAAATAATTGCATTAAACTTTCCGACAAAATAAATTTTGAGAATGCAGATATTCGGGAATGGGAAATTCCTGCTGCTGATGTTTATTTCTTCAATGATGTGATTCATTATTTGAAACCAGAAGAGCAAATTCAGTTATTGATTGATGTGAATCGCAAAATGGATAATGAAGGAATAATCGTCATTCGTGATGGAATTATTGAATTGCAAGATCGGTTGAAGAATACGAAATTGACAGAAATTTTGTCTACTAAATGGTTTAAATTTAATAAGACGACTAATGATTTGACGTTTTTATCTGCGAAGCAAATCGAACAATTTGCTCATCAGAATGGTTTTAGTTTTGAATTGATTGAACATTCAACCAAAACATCCAATGTTTTAATGATTCTAAAAAAGTAGGAATTTGGAAGAGCCTCAGAAAATAGTTGTTATTGGTAGTGGAATGGGTGGACTCGTTACTGCTTTGATTCTTGCTAAGCATGGCTATCAGGTGAAAGTTTTGGAGAAAAATCACCAGATTGGTGGTTCTTTGCAAGTTTTCAGCAGAGATAAACGCATTTTTGATACGGGTGTGCATTACGTAGGTGGATTGGATAAGGGTGAAAACTTGTATCAAATCTTCAAGTATTTGAATATCATGGATGATTTGGATCTTCATCGAATGGATGAAAATGCGTTTGATGTTATCCGCCTTTCAAATGGTCAAGTAATCAAGCATGGGATGGGCTATGCCAATTTTGAAAAGAAGTTGAAAGAATCCTTTCCAAACAATCACCAAGATATTGAGAATATCTGCCAAGAAATAAGACTTTATTGCAGTTATTTTCCATTGTATAATTTAGAATTGGATTCTGAAATTAATTATATCGAAAATTCCGTTGTTTTGGAAGTAGGCGCTTGGGAGCGTTTAGCTGCTTTGACGGATAATGAAGATTTAATTAAAGCTGTTTTGGGATCAGGACCTTTATATGCTGGAATTAAAGGGATTACTCCTTTCTACGTAATGGCCTTGATTTTGAATAGCTTTATCAAAGGGAGTTACCGTTTTGTGAATGGTGCGTCACAAATTGCGAAGATTCTCATGAAGCGAATTTCTGAACATGGTGGCGAAGTGTTGAGAAGAAAAGAAGTAGTTTCTGTCACTTATGATGAAGCGGGTTGTATTCGCTCGGTCATTTGTGCGGACAAATCCGAGTTTGTATGTGATTCTGTTATTTCGAATTTGCATCCTACTGAAACGATTGCAATTGTGGGAGAAAGTAATTTCAAAAATCCGTTCATTAAGCGCTTGAAATCTTTACCAAATACGGTTTCTTCCTTTATGATGTATATTTCTTTTGAGGAGAATAAATTCCCCTATTTTAATTCCAATTTTTACGATTATTTTACGGATAATATCTGGGATGAAGAATTTCATTTCTCCGAAGAATGGCCCCAAATGACTTTCACTTCGGCACAAGTTTCAAAAAACACGGATGAATTTGCAGAATCTATTTCCATCATGTGTTATTTGGATATAAAAGAGTTAAAAGCTTGGGAAGATTCTGTTAGAACGGTTGTTGTTGAAGGAGAGCGCCATGTTGATTATGAGGAATTCAAAGATGTATGCGTCGAACGAATTTTGAAACGAATAGAAACCCGTTTTCCTGGAATTAGAGCACATATAAAAAATGTATACTCATCTACTCCGATTACTTACCGTGATTACATTGCGACTCCTGGAGGCTCAATGTATGGATTTCAGAAGGATTTTAATCAAATACATAAATCACAAATTAATACAAGAACACATGTTCCGAATTTATATCTAACAGGTCAGAATATTATTTTTCATGGAATTTTAGGTGCAACTATTGGTGCATTGGTAACATCCTTTAACTTTGTAGATAATAAAGAGGTAATAGAAAAAATCAAAAATTATGACTAAAGAAGTAGATGTTGTTGTTATAGGTGCTGGTCCTGCTGGTTCTGTTGCATCCTCCAAATTGATAAAAGAAGGTCTTAGTGTATTGGTTTTGGAAAAAATGGTATTCCCCCGTTTTGTAATCGGAGAAAGTTTATTGCCTCATAGTATGGATTATTTGGATGAGTTAGGTCTTCTTCCAGCGGTTGAAGCCTTGAATTTTCAAGTAAAAACAGGAGCTTGTTTTTATCACAATGGTGAGCGATGTGATTTCTTGTTCGAAAATCAGTTTTCGGAAGGATGGTCGTATACGTTTCAAGTAAAACGTGCTGATTTTGATCATGCTTTAATCAAACAAGCTGAAAAGCAAGGTGCGGTGGTTGAATTTCAAGCGGAAGTAACGGATGTGAAAACCTCTGCAACAAAGCAAATAGTTACTTACAAAGATAAGGATGGCGAACTTCATGAAGTTCATTGTCGGTTTGTAATGGATGCGAGTGGTTATGGACGTGTTTTACCTCAAATGTTTAATTTAGAGGTTCCCGTTTCAACGCCTCCTCGTGGAGCAGTTTTTGCTCACTTGGATGATACAAGAAGAACTCCTGAAGATGGAAGAAATATCTTCGTACACGCTTTCAATGATAATAAATCTTGGATTTGGTCGATTCCTTTTTCAGATGGAACGGCTTCGGTTGGAATCGTTGGAAACAAAGAGTTCATTGAAGCATGTTATGCCGATGGTGGAAAAGAATTTAAAAAACGTGTTGCCGAATTCCCAGGTTTAAATGGTCGTTATGACGGTGTTGAATTTATGTTCGAACCACGTTTGATTGTTAACTACGCGGTTTCTGTGAAACAAGTATATGGTGAAGGATTCGTGTTGTGTGGAAACAGTACGGAGTTTTTGGATCCGATTTTTAGTTCAGGAGTAACTTTGGCTATTTCATCTGGATACAAAGCGGCTACTTTGGTTGCAAAACAACTTCAGGGTGAACAAGTGGATTGGGAAAAAGACTACAGTGTTGTATTGAAGAAAGGAATTGACGTTTTCAGAACTTATGTTCTTGCTTGGTATGAAGGAACATTGGGAGATATTTTCTTCAGCGAGAAAGTAGATGAGACAATCAGACAACAAATTTGCTCTGTGCTTGCTGGATATGTTTGGGATGAAACGAATCCGTTCGTTAAAAAACACAGTACATTGGTCAATGCGGTAGCGCACATCGTAAAAATGTAAGCTATTTTAGTCTTTTAAGATTCTGGTTTCTGGTTTTTTCTTCCATTTTGGATAGAGTTCTTCGGTGATTTTCACAATGACTTCAAAGAAGGTATTTGACCAATAGTTTCTGAAATTTCCGCCCCAGCATTTACCCGCAATTCGGTCGTAAATTAAGATTGCATTGTTATCATTGAGATTGATTGCTACAAAAATGTAAGTTCCTGTTTCTTTTGTTTGATCGAGAGTTTCTGCTATGAGTAAAAATCCGATTCCATCCAATTCAAAGTTGGTTGATTCAAGAAACTCTTCGATAGTACTTTTGTCATAATTAGGACTTTCAGTATCAATCATCTCATCTGTCTTTGCTTCTGCGTTGATTTGTGTGATTTTTTCCACGTTTGTTCCCACATATCGGGATCGGAACATCTTTTGCACATCGTATTTTCGATGTTCGTCACTGATTATCTTATTCCAAGCTACAAAGTACTTTTCTTTGATTTGTTCGGGTGTTAAAGCTAATTTTTGTTTTTCTGAAATGTCTCCAATCAGTTTTACATGCGAATAATCGATCCCTAGCCAAGTGATTTTGAAGCTTGTTGCTTTGAAAAGATCCTCAGAAGTTTGTGCAATGGAGTTAAAGGAAAGAACTAGTATGGCGATTAAGTAGATGGTTTTCATAGCTTTTCGTTTACTTAAAGATAATCTTTTCCGGTTTCCGCATGTGGTTTTTAAAGACTTGACTTCTTAGATAATCGCTCTCTAAGAACACAAAATGAGGAACGACACGCAGCTTTGCCTTGCAATCCTCAATAATTTGAGTCATCACAGGTGAATGTTCTATTCTGTTTTCAAGTAAAATAGTAATCGTATCATGCCCTAAATAATCTTTCGAAACTTCTATTTTATAGCAACTCACTTCTGATCGACTATCAAAAATTTCGTAAATCGATGGAGGGAAAATGGTTGTTCCTTTGAACTTAATCATTTGGTTTTTTCGTCCAATAATTGGCCCAACACGGGGAGAAGTTCTCCCACACGGGCAAGCATCTCTATAAACACGTGCTACATCACCTGTTTTATAGCGAATAAGCGGTGTTCCTTCTGTTCCCAGTGTACTGATAACAATTTCTCCTTTTTCGCCGTTTGGAACGTCTTTTCCATCGTCGTCCAAAACTTCCAAATAAATGAGGCCTTCATTCAAATGTCCACCTTGATGTGCAGTACATTCTGTAAAAGCTGCACCCATTTCAGTAGAAGCGTAGGTGGAGAACAATTCCACATTCCAATCTGCATGAATGCGTTTTGCCAATACATTTTCAGATAAATCATCTTCTCGAATAGGCTCACCAATGCAAATTACGGAACGCACTGAGGTTTGATTGATGTCAATGTTATTTTGCTTTGCATAATCGATGAGGTTCACCAAAAAGCTTGGAACAGCAATGAGAATGGTTGGTTTGTTTTCTAGAATCGAATTCCATTGAAGTGCGGGAACTCCTGGGCCAATGCGAATCATGCCAGCATTTAATTCCTGAACACCTAAATAATAGGCCAATCCAGCCATAAACTGCTTATCTATGGTTGTCATGAGCTGAAAAACATCACCTGCTTTTGCTCCAGTCAATTCAAAAGATTCTTTTTCGTTTTTACCTAAACGAATCAAGTCATTTTTGGTCAAATAAATAGTAACTGGTTTTCCAGATGTCCCGGAAGTGGTTACATATTCAGCGATTTGATTGGTTGGAACACAGAGGAAATCCGTGTTGTTCAATGACAAATCTTCCTTCGAAGTGAAAGGTAGCGTTCGAAAACGTTCAGGTGTTAGTTCCTTAACTGTTTCTTTCGAAAAATGAGTTTGATAGAAAGGAGAATGTTTCGAAACGTATTGAATCGATTCTGCCAATTGCTGAAATACGGCTGTTGTTTTGATTATTTCCGACATTCTTCCATCAATTTTTTAAGTTCTTTCTCAATTTGAGGTGAAGCAACACGTTTCGTTAAAGCGGTTTTAAATGCTGAGTAAGCGCCCTTTTTGTTGCCTTTTTTCTGAAAATATTTTCCTAATTGTTCATATGTAACGTAGGATTCCGAATTGTTTGAAACAAATGTTTGAATGTCTTCTTCTGACAGGTTTAATTCTTTGTTAAACATCAAATAGGCGCTAATGGCTTGTTTTACTTTTTTGAAATCTTTGAATTTCTGGTATGCTGGTGTTTTTACGAATGCATCTTGTGGAATGGAGTCAACCAATTGAATGTGTTTTGTTTGGAAGGTTTTCGTCAAATCGTAACCTAAGAACGTTCCTAACTGAAAGTCATTACTTGAAACAAAATACAACCTGCTTTCTGGCTGCATCACGACGCTGTGCTGAGCTTGAAGTTGATTGATCGCTCTTGGATTCCCCATTCCGAGTGTGTCTCCATTTAAATCCGTTTGTGTTCTCAAGATACTTGCAGCATTTGCAGGATTCATCTTTGGAGTGAGTCCCAATAGTTGATTCATACGGTTGTAGCGGTATTTAGAATCGCTTTGATCAATATTTTTGACGTTTTCAGGATCTTTTTTGAAGGTGCTGGATTGGTAGTGATTTGCACAAACCAATACATCCGACTTGCTTTCATAAATGCCTAGTTTTTTAGGTGACTTTTCAATCAAAACGGCTCTTTTGTCTGCTGCAGATGCAATCATCAAGGTTTCGGAAACAAATGTGCTTCGTTTTTTAGCAATGGCAACTGCTTCGTCAATGTTTTTGGCGTATTGCAAAATTTCACGTGCCAACAAGGAAATAGGCATTTTGGAACTCGTTGGCAAATCAGATTTCGATGCATTGATTGTTACTGTGAGTCCTTTTTCGTTCATTCCAGAAGCAACACCAGTAAATCCAGCCCAAGAGTAGGAAGTAAATTTGTATCCTTTTGTTGGATTGACGAAAATAATCAGCTTGTTTCTCGAGAAATCATCACCTACATAGAAATCAAAATTTCGTCCTACCAAAAGCTGCTTGTTTTCACTTTTTTCGCCTTTCACAGTAAATGACGTACAACCAACTACGCTGTAATCATTTAAAGCATGACCAATGTCGTGAGCTGCATGGTAATTCAATATGCGTGTATAGTTGGATGCAATGTAATCGTATCGATCTGAAAATGCTTGTGAAATTCCATAGATTTCTTGTTGATTCTCCAATGGAATGTTTTCTGGCAAATCACTGTTGAAAAACCCAACCATCAATTTTATCACGTGTCTCCAAAGCTTGTTGGGTAGAAAATTATTGATTTGGCCAACGAAAATATCTTCTTGTTCTTGAACCAATTCTTTCGCAAGTTTCCCATAAATGAGACCTCTTTCGTAAGGATCTCCTTCCAAGTACATTTCCCAAATTCCAAATTTATTTTTCTTCAGATAAGAGCTTCCTAAAATGTAATGATCTTTTCCTACTTGTTTTCTTTCCGCTACATGGATGTTTGGAACTTCTGGCGGGTCAATTTGAGCGCTGAACAAAATAATCGTGAAAAGCACGAAAATAAAGGCGAAAAGTAGTTCGGTTGGAATCCAAATGAGTCGGAAAAGGTATTTTAAAATTGTTTTGATCACGTGCTAAGAATAATTGACTACAAATATACACTATTTTTGAGCGATGCACTGAATGATTTCGGGCACTTCAAGGGGTATGATTCACATTATTAACAATTCGAATTCGGTGGTTGCTTATTGGAAGCAAGCTGATTATCAGGAATTACTTAAAGGTGGTGCTGCGAAGCGTTTGTTGGAGAAAAAGGCAGTTCAATATTTGTTGGACGCGCTTGGATACGGTCATTGTGAAGTAAAATACAAAGAAACTGGCCAGCCTTATCTTCACAATGAATCCGCATTTTTATCGATTTCACATTCCAACGGTTGGTTTGCAGTTTGTGTTGGGTCTCATCCTGTTGGTGTTGATATTCAAAATCATTCGCCCCGACTTATTTTGGGTCAGGACTATTTTCGGAATGATCAGGAGGTGATATTTGCCGAAGATGAACAAGCACTTCATTTAATTTGGGGAGCGAAGGAAGCCTTTTACAAGATGAAAGAAGGCAATATTCCTGATTTGAAGGAAGAGGTGAGTGTTCTGAATATTGGTGAAGAATTGATTGTTCTTGAATTTGGATTTCAAAATTTTGAGTTGAAATACCGACTGATTAATTCTGCTTTTCTGGTTTTTATGAAGTGATTAGTTCACTTTATTTAAAACTAAAAAATAAGTTTAAAATATTTTTTATCATCAATTATGTATTTAATTTTTACTTTAAATAAAGTTTATTAAATGATTCATTTATAAATGAATATAATTTATTGATTATCTACATGAAGTATTTTTTCAGCCAAAACAGAACTAAGTTTATAGTAACTTTCATTTGTCCAACCACCAACATGAGGAGTAAGTAATATTTTGTCTGATTCAAGTAAAAAGTTTAATGCTTCATTTGATGTCTCTTCAAAGAAATTTTCAAAAGATTTTTTTTCAAATTCATTGACATCTAATCCTGCTGAAAGGGTTGATCCATTTTGAATAGATTTAATTAAAGAATTAGTTTCAACTATTCTACCTCTCGATAAATTTAATAAATAAATAGGCTTTCCTAAAGCGTCAAAAAACTCTTGATTGGCGAAATGAATGGTTTCTTCGTTTTGAGGAATGTGAAAAGAAATCACATCCGATTTTCGAAGGACAGCTTCTAGCGTTGCTTCAATCACGAAATCATCTCCAAAACCCGTTTTGTATTTGTCATAAGCAAGTAAGGTGATGTCAAATCCACGTAATTTTTTTGCAAATGCTTTTCCGTTGTTTCCAAAACCAATGATTCCAACGGTTTTTCCGTCTAATTCAACTCCTCGGTTGCCTTCTCTGTCCCAAATTCCCTTTTTCACATCTCTATTCGCTGTGTGGATCTTATTCATCATGGATAACAACATTCCCAGGGCATGCTCACCAACTGCATTCCGATTTCCTTCCGGAGCATTGTACAATTGTATTCCGCGTTTCTGGCAATACGCTTCGTCGATATTTTCCATGCCAGCTCCAGATCGAGCTATAAATTGAAGATTGGGGGTGAATTGAAGAAAAGATTCATCCATTGTAAAACGAGAACGAATCACAATGCCATCTGCATCGATCAATTGCGTTTCACATTGTTCTTTCGTCCAATCATGTGCTTCAATGCAATCGTATTCGCCACTTTGAGTAAGCCTTTCGGCAAGAATGGGATGAACGGTGTCGAGAAAGAATACTTTTTTCATGGAATGAATTTGAGTACTCCGAAGTTAGTTTTTATTCTTTTTCTTTGAACGATCGAGCAACAATCTGCATTACAATTTGAATAATTGGCTCAATGAATCCAGCGGCTCCTTCGTTGTCTTTTCCAATATAATCTTGTAATAGATTCGTTGGACGTAGACTCTGTCCTGTTTTCTTTACACCCATTTTTAATTTCTGGACATGAATTTCCCTTTCGAGTTTTAGGATTTCTAAATCCAACTCAATTTGGTCGAAAGAGGAATAATTTTTTGGTTTTGTATTCATCACTTGTTATTGAAAAATAGGTCAGAAAATTTCTCTAATACTTGTTTTTCCACAAAACGAAGTCGTAGGAAATAAAGTAAAACGATTAATACAAAATAAAATCCAGCGACGATTAGAAATCCCAATGAAGTGCTTCCAATAGCACCACCAATGGCAAACGCTGCGGCAAGTGATCCAAAAAGAAGCGCAAGCATCAGAAAGAAACCAAGCAGTAGAAAGCGAGCTATTATGAGTGTAGATTTCATAGCGAACTGAAATCCCCACAATTTATAATACTCAATACTACTTTCTATGTAAGCTTTGGTTTCTTCCTGAACCTGTTGCGTATTCTCTTTTAATTCTTCAAATGCCATCTTACTTTGCTGTTGCTGCCGCTTTTTTAGCTCCTTTTTTCAAAAGTTCTAATTTTTCTTCTAAAAGTGAAATCAACTCATCTTTTTCATGAATTCCGCTAGAAATCGCATTGTCCAAAAATTCACTGATGTTTTCACCAGCATTTTCAGCCTTGCGATGAAGCAATTGTGCCAATTCGTGGTATTTATCCATCAAATCACCTTTTGATTTATCCACGCCATCTTTCAATTTCTGACGAGTTACTGATCCTTTATCGGGAGCCAATAAAATTCCGATTCCTGCTCCGACTACGGCACCTGCTAGAAGTGCGATAATCATATTTCCTGTGTTACTAGACATGATAATTTGTTTTTATGTGTTCCTAATAAATGTAGCTAAAAAATCGAGCTTTCAAAAAGTTGTTCGAATCTTTTAACGTTAATTTTGAGTTTTGTAGAGAGGATATAGCCACGAATTCACGAATTCCAGCTCGGCTAACGCGCTCGCTAATTTTCTTGTTTTATTAGGAAGATTTGAAGGTTATAGTACAAATCGTTTGTATTTCAGGCTATCTTCATTGAAGTTTATCAAGAGCCCCAGTGGTAAGTCTGAAACAGCTAAATAATTAATGACTTGAGCATAATGGGATTTTGTAAGTTGACTGGTAGACTTTACTTCTAAGATGATAGAATCAAAAACCACGAAATCTGCATAGAAATGATGTGGCAGAATGATGTCCTTGTAATGAACCTTGAATTCCTGTTCTCGCGTGAATTGAATTTTCTCGTTCTTTAATTCATATTCTAAAGCGTCTTTATAAACGATTTCGGAAAAACCATGTCCTAAATTTCGGTGAACTTCCATACATAAACCTATTATTTCATAGGCTTCACGTTCTAATACTAATTGCTTCATTTACTTTAAGATAGATAAAAAGTTCATTTGAAACAACCTTAAATTAAAATAAATGCGGATACGTTATTCAAGCATCCCGAAAGTTGAATAACAAAATAAAAGGATGGGTTTTAAAAGAAGTGCGAGCGCGTTAGCCGAGTAAAAAAATCGTGCATTCGTGGCCTCCACCTCTTTACTTCAACTCTGACATCACGAAGCTACTATTCACTTGTCCAATATGCGGAATGCCTGCCAATTGATTCTTCAAAAAATCCTGATACATTTCCATATTCCCAACTTCGATAATAAGCATATAATCTGTAGCGCCCGCCACATGATACGCATGGCTCACTTCCGACAATTCTTTAATGGCGCTTTCAAACACATCAATTCCTTCTTTCTCATGACTTTTTAAACTCACTTGACAAACGACTTTTAGTTCCTTACCAATTGCCTTTCTGTTTATCAGCGCCGTATACCCTTGAATGACTCCAATACGCTCCAAACGTTTGATGCGTTCAAAAGTAGGAGTAACCGATAAACCAATTTTACCAGCAATCTCCTTGTTATTCATCTTTCCGTTCGATTGTAGAAGCGCAATAATTTGTTTATCAATGGAATCCAATGCATTCATAGCTTTTGTTTTTAGAAAAATATTCTGGTTTAAGCTGCTGTTGTGTTAAAAAACAGAATGTAGTAATTGTGTTTTATGAATATATGGAATAATATTCTTCTATTGATGGTTGTGACAAAATTTACTTTTACTTAGTGGGCAAATAAGCGTATAAAAATCTGAATGAGAGGTAATTCATTTGGATTTAGAGTAAAAGAACAATACGCAAAACTGTTAAAAAAATTCGGTTTTAATTGGTTGGATGATTGATAGTGAGCAAGATGATGTTTTACACGGATTTATTTCACAAGTCATCAAACAACGTTTTAAGATATTTCTCCGTCATAGATAGAGAAAGTGGGGGACAATTGATTTAGTACAAAACAAGATACTCCAAGACACACACAGTCTAAATTACTACTGCACAATCCCGGTTGACGAAACTCAATCGGGATTTTTTATTTTGAGTCATTGCCTTTTGCAATCCATTTTCCCATTTTTTCAGAGAAACGAATACTGCTTTTGTCTACCCATTTGTAGTAGAAATGAGCGCAGATAAAGGAAACCACCATACAGATTAGAAAGGAAACCAAGAAAGGAATGAAATAAGTTCCAGGTTTCCAGAGTTGCTGAAAAATGAAACAGCCCAATGTGCACATGACTGCTAAATGAAGCAAATAGAACGAGAACGAGATTTTTCCGAGGTATAAAAATGGTTTGATAGAAAATATCCGCGTTAGGGTTTTATCAAAACAGATTACGAAAAGTATACAAAATGCTCCTACAACATGGAAAAGATCGTATCCGTTTGTCCAACTCCAGTTTAATGGTTTCCAAATACTTTGATCCGTAAACAAACTTTGCGGAAAAGAGCTGAAATAGATTCCTGCAGCCAAAAGAATCCATTTTATAGAAGCACCTTTTAAGCCTTTTGGAAAAGAAAATCCGTCTATAAAAAGCTTGCTTATCAAAGATCCGAGAATAAACGCCGCGTAGAATTTTCTGTCTGTAAGGAGGATTAAAACGGCAACAATAATATGGAGTAGAATGGTTTTTTTAGTGTTAGCAGTCAATGCCAAAAAGGAAAATACCAATAAAGAACCTAGAAATTCAATGGTCATAGTCCACAATACTGGATTGTAGCGGTTGTCATTATTTAAGAATACGTCTACAAACATGTTTTTTAACACATCGCCTGGCCCCTTCATGTTGCTGAATAAACCGCCAAGCCAATCTTGTGATTTAGTAATCTCAATGGTTTCTGGGTGATGATTTGTGAAAAGACCACATAGGTGTAAAACATAGCAGATGATAATTGATCCAGCAACGGGAATAAACAATCTGAAATACCGTTTGGCGGCATAATCCGTCAAAAGCTTGCGATTTCCTGTGAGGTGAAATTTATAGCTGAGTACAAAACCACTTAAAACAAAGAAGATAGAAACTGCAAATCCTCCGTTAAAAAAAATGCTGAGTGGACTTTTTGCAATCATCAGTTCAATACTGCCGTCCCCTAGATGTATTTTTTCTGGGTTCAAGTAGTTGATGGCAGGGAAAAACCCTATTCCAAAATGGTGAAGAACAACAATCAGCATAGCCACGCCACGCACGCCATCTAGGAAATTTAGTTTGCTTTTTTGTGATTCGGTATTCATGCGACGCTAAAGTAGGAATAAAATGGTTTGGGGGATTCAGTCTTCGGAATGAGAGATAAAGGATTTATATTCAATGAACGTAAAAAATCTACGCTCATTAATGATAACTTTGTATTTGTAGTGTAATTGAGTACATTTATTTTATGAGTTCAAAGTCCAAAGTTGTTAAACCAAAATTTGTTATAGAGCCTTGTTCTATCAACGTAAAAGTTGGTTCAGAGCATGGAAATGCTGCTCTTACTCATTATCTTCATAATAAAAATGGAGTCTCTCACTTTTATAAAGATGAAGCTACAAATCAAGTTAAGAGAATGCTTGAGTATAATTATCCAGATAATGAAACAACAAATCAGGTAGCTGAAGAGGCTCTTCAATATTTTCTTTTTGATTTTAAGAAAGATGTTCCTTTTCCTGAACCCATTGCACCCAAATTTAAATTTATCGATCTTTTTGCAGGAATTGGCGGATTTAGATTGGCGTTACAAAACCTAGGTGGAAAATGTGTTTTTACCAGTGAGTGGGATGAACAAGCAAAAAAAACGTACCAAGCCAATTTTGGAGAAATTCCATTTGGTGATATTACGAAGGATTCTACGAAAGCTTTTATTCCAGATGGATTTGATGTTCTTTGTGGTGGTTTTCCTTGTCAAGCATTTTCAATAGCTGGAAAGCGTGGTGGTTTTGAGGATACAAGAGGAACGCTTTTCTTTGACGTTGCAGAAATTATTAAGCAAAAGCAACCCAAAGCATTTTTTTTAGAAAACGTTAAAGGATTATTTAATCATGATAAAGGAAAGACATTAAAAACGATTTTAAATGTTCTTCGAGAAGATTTAGGATATTATGTTCCTGATCCAAAAGTGATGAATGCCAAAAATTTTGGAGTTCCTCAAAATAGAGAACGCATTTTTATCGTTGGGTTTAGAAAGGATTTGAATATTGATTCCTTTGAATACCCGCTTCCTGTTTCTAAATCTGTTACTTTCCAAGATGTCCGAGAAGAGAAAGAAGTTTCGGTTAAATATTATTTGTCTGAAACTTATTTGAATACATTGGTAAAACACAAAGAAAGGCATGCAAGTAAAGGAAATGGTTTTGGATTTGAAATCATTCCAGATGATGGAATTGCAAATGCAGTGGTTTGTGGAGGAATGGGAAGAGAACGAAATTTAGTTGTGGATGATCGATTGACCAATTTCATTCCTGTAACTCATATTAAGGGAAATGTAAATAGAGAAGGAATCCGTAAGATGACACCACGAGAATGGGCCCGTTTGCAAGGTTTTCCTGACAATTTTGTGATTCCAGTTGCTGATGCATCAGCTTACAAGCAATTTGGAAATTCTGTGGCTGTTCCAGCTATTCAGGCAACGGCAGAAAAAATCATTCAAATAATTCAAGCAAGAAAATGAGTCAATTAAATAAATTAGGCATCACTTTAAGTAATGGTAAAGCAGATAAAATTTTTGAAGCGTTATTTGATAATTTTCTCACTATTGAATATTCAAGCCCCTCTGAATATATAAGTTCATGTTGGCAGAAATATTTAAATTTTCCAGAAACGAATAGCAACCTTAATGGAAAAATATTTGAGTACTTATTGGCAACTTTATTTGTAAGAGAAGGGATATTACCAGTTTATATTAGTGCTAAGGTCGCATTCGTGCCAAATGTTATTTATGACCTAATGTTTTATTCTTCTGAACGTGGTCCTATATGCATCTCAGCAAAGACCAGTTTAAGAGAACGTTACAAGCAAGCAGATTTAGAATCAATAGCCCTCAAATATGTTCATAGAAAAGCGTTAAGTTTTCTTGTAACTTTAGAAGAAAGAGAAGCAAAAAGTGTAAAAGCTAAAATTAAATCAGGACATGTAATTGGTTTAGATGAAGTTGTAGTAGCTACTCATGAAGAATTTGATGATTTGATAAAAGAATTAAAAAAGTTCAAATTTGAAGAGCCGCCAACTGTGAAGGTTATTGAAAGTACACAGATTGTTACAGAAGAAAAGCTAAAAACTTTAATAATTTAAATTTGTTGAGACTTTGTTTGTCTTCCCCTCTCCCAAATTCTCCCTATCTTCGTACTTCCAAATCTTTTGAATTTTACACAATGAATCCCAAACATCCCTTGTTGATTTACAACAGCCTTTCAGGTGAAAAAGAAGTGTTTAAACCCATTATCGCTGGTAAGGTGGGAATGTATGTTTGTGGACCTACGCTCTATAGCGAGCCACACATGGGGAACATGCGTACCTTCATCAATTTCGATTTGATTTATCGTTATTTGCTGCATTTGGGTTTGCAAGTGAAGTATGTGCGCAACATTACTGATGCAGGACACATTACCAACTCGGCTGGTGAAGCGGTGGATTCGATTGGAAAAGCAGCACGCGTGGAGCAAGTGCAATCCCTAGAGATTGTCTACAAATACAATGTCAAATTTCAGGATTTGCAGCGCATTTACAACTTGTTGCCTCCTTCTATTGAACCTACAGCAACTGGACATATTCAAGAGCAAATTGAAGTGATTGAGAAAATCATCGAGAACGGATTTGCTTACGTGGTAAATGGATCGGTGTATTTTGATGTACGCGCTTATGGAGAGAAATTCGAATACGGGATTTTGAGTGGACGAAAAGTAGATGAATTAGCAGAAGAAACCCGCGAATTGAATGCGCAGGAAGAAAAACGCTTCTTCGCAGATTTCGCCTTGTGGAAAAAGTCAAATCCGGACGATATGCAAATTTGGCGTTCACCTTGGGGAGATGGAAACCCAGGTTGGCACATCGAATGTACTGCAATGAGCACGAAATATTTGGGAGATCAGTTCGATATTCACGGAGGTGGATTGGATTTGAAATTTCCACATCACGAAGATGAAATTGCACAAAGTTGTGGTTCTGCTGGTGTTAGTCCGGCGAATTACTGGATGCATGCAAACATGTTGAACGTGAACGGACAAAAAATGTCCAAATCGTTGGGGAATTATTTCTTGCCAAAAGAAATAGTGGATGGAACAACGGATGTTTTCGATAAGCCATATTCTCCGCAAGTGATTCGTTTTTGCATGATGCAGGCGCATTACCGCAGCACCTTGGATTTCACTCCTGATTCCCTGAACGCGGCTGAAAAAGGATTTACACGCTTGTCTGAAGCGTATGAGAAATTGGGTTCTTTGGAAGTAAAAGAGACTTCTTCTCAAGATGTTCCCGCTTTAGTAGATTCGTTTTACAAAGCAATGAATGACGATTTCAACGCACCAATGCTCGTCGCAAGTTTGTTTGAAGCAGTGAAGTTTATCAATACCGTTTCAGAAGGAAAAGCAACGATTTCAGCAGACGATTTGGAGATATTGACCAAAGAATTTACAGGATTTGTATTCGATGTACTTGGTTTGAGTATTGAAAAATCAACAGCTGGTGCAAATGAAGCTTTGACAGCAACGATGGATTTGGTATTGGATATGCGAAAATCAGCACGTGAAAACAAAGATTGGAGCACTTCAGATAAAATTAGAGATCGTTTGGCAGAAGCTGGAATTGTTGTCAAAGACGGCAAGGATGGTGTGACGTGGACGGTGAAATAGATTGGCCGCTTCCCCCTTTGAAGGGGGACAAAGGGGGATGGCCACCCCTCTCAATCTCCCCTCGAGGGGAGAGGTAAAATCTTCAATTGATAAATGGACCAGTCGTTCGGAAAACCATACAAACTCTGTAGTCGAAAAACAATCGATAGTCTCTTTCAGGAGGGAAAGCAGTTGCGTGCGTTTCCGTTAAAATTGTACTACGCCGAAAGTGAATCCGAAGAAAAAGTTCCTTTTCAGGTGGTACTTTCTGCACCAAAACGCCAATTCAAAAGGGCACATGATCGCAATTACATCAAGCGCTTGTTGAAAGAGGTTTTGCGCAGAGAAAAACAATCGTTGGAAGATGTATTGAATGAATCTGGGAAAAAACTATCCCTTTTCATTATCTACACGAATAAAGAACTTCCAACTTACGAAGAGATTGAAAGGTGCATCCGTAAACTGATTGCAAAACTGATTGCTGAATTGAAAAGTGAAGGTTAGAAAGAATTCAGGATTCACAGTAATATCACAAAACGTAACTCTTAGGAAATAATTCTTCTTACTTACCTTATAGCTTTCGCACTAACGTTTGTCGCTATTCGTCTTCAACCGCTAAGCGGTCTCTTACCAAGGCTGAAAAAGTAAGCAAAACATCCTTTTTAGCGACATTCATAGTCATAAAGCAAAAAAGCCAACTCCTTCTTTTTCTATAAAAAAGGGCTGATTCTGAAGAATCAAAACGTAAAACGCTTTTTTGAAAAAATACGTCATTGCCTTTTTTTTAGCTTTATTCTTTGGAATGTCGCTCCAGCTTCGAACAGATAATATTCGAAAACAAATTAATCTGTCTCTTCCTCAACAATTAATTATCGGTTTAATCTGTCATTCGTCAAAAAACCTAAAAAAACGAATCCTTTTCCCAATCTTTCGGTATTTTTACCTTCTTAGACTCCATTTTGCGGAATGGTTTTTGAAAGTCATCATTCAAATTTGAACAACAATATGAAGCAGTTCTTGCATGTTTTCGCCTTGATAACCATCCTTATTGGGCTAAGTCCTTCAGTAAAAGCGCAGTCCAACGGATTTGAGGAGATTAAATCCATGGAGTTAATGGATCTCATTTTTCAGCAATTGGAAACGAATTATGTGGATGAGATTAAACCAGGAGAAATGAGCAAAACGGCTATTGATGCGATGCTGAAGCAATTGGATCCATATACCGTTTATTACCACGAATCAAACATGGAAGATTACCGCATGATGACTACTGGTCAATACGGTGGAATTGGTGCGTTGATTCGAAAAATGGGTGAGTATACCTTCATTGCTGAACCTTACGAAGGAAAACCAGCTCAATTGTCAGGAGCAATGGCTGGTGACAAAATCCTTTCAATTGATGGGAAAGACATGAAAGGAAAAGCGAGCGATGAGGTTTCAGACGGATTGCGCGGACCAAAAGGTTCTACTATTCAATTAAAGGTTGAACGCGCTGGAGAAGAAAAAACAATCTCCATTACCCGTGACGAAATCAAATTGGCGGATGTTCCTTATTTTGGAATGTTGAACAATGGGACAACTGGTTATATCAAGTTAAATAGCTTTACACAAACTGCTTCCGCAGAAGTTATTGCCGCTTACGGGAAATTGAAACAACAAGGAATGACTTCGGTCATATTAGATTTACGCGGAAATGGTGGAGGTTTATTGATGGAAGCTGTTCGAATCGTGAATATTTTTGTAAAAAAAGGACAAACAGTTGTAACAACAAAAGGACGCATTCCAGAAGAGAATAAAACGTATGCAACATCTGCCGATCCATTGGATTTAACGATTCCGTTGGTTGTTTTAGTTGACGGAGGTTCTGCTTCAGCTTCTGAAATTGTTTCTGGAAGTTTGCAAGATTTAGACCGTGCGGTTATCATTGGAGAAAACTCGTATGGAAAAGGATTGGTTCAACGTACGTTTGACTTGAAATATGGATCTAAAATTAAAGTGACGATTTCAAAATACTACACACCATCAGGGCGTTGTGTGCAGCGTTTGGAATACTACGACAAGGAATTGGGAGATAAACCAAAAGCAATCGCAGATTCACTCTTAAAATCATTCAAAACGGTAAATGGCCGAAAAGTAATTGATGGCCGAGGAATTGAGCCAGATATTTTGGTGGAGAAAGATGATTATTCTCGCTTGTTATTGATGTTGGTGAGTAACAATGTGATTTTCAATTATGCAACCGATTTCAAACGCACACATGAAAGCATTGCTCCAGCTAAAACATTCAAATTGAGTGATGACGAGTATGCTGCATTTAAAGCGTATGCGTTGAAACAAGAGTTTACCTATTCCACAGCTTCTGAAGAGCAATTGGAAAAAATGAAGAAAACGGCTGAAGACGAAGGGTATTTTGAAGATATAAAAGGAGATTACCAGCAGTTATTGTCGAAAGTAACTCCATCGAAAGAACGTGATTTGGATAAGTTCAAAACGGAAATTAATGACATTCTTTCAAGTGAAATCGTAGCGCGTTACTATTATCAAAATGGTCGTGCAGAACAAGCTTTTCAAACCGACAAAGACATCTTGAAAGCCATAGAAGTACTTAGTGATGCGAAGCAACTAAATACTATTCTCGGAAAATAAACGTTATCGGTTCATATAGCGATTACTTATGCTGGACAAACTGACCGGTAAGCCCGTTCATTATTATATTCAACTGATTGCAATGATGGGAATTGCAGCTGGATTGCCGTTCAGTAAAATTCCCTTGTCTATTGGAACAATGCTTCTAGGTCTAAATGTTATTTTGCTTTGGGATTGGAAAAATGTGCTTAAAAGTTGGTTTTCGAATAAGTGGTTGTGGCTTTTATTAGGGTATTTAGTTCTTGAAGCTATTTCTTTTTTTTGGTCAGAAAACAAGCACGAAGCTTGGGATATGTTGCGAAGAGAAATTCCACTTTATGCCATTCCATTGTGTATTGTTGCCATTCCATTAAAATCATTTAATCATTACAAATGGGTTGCAATTGCCTTTTTATCGGCAGTATTTCTGTTTAGTTTTATCAATATCGGAACCTATTTTCATTGGTGGGGGAATAAAGTGTATGACGATATTAGAAGTCTTTCTTTATTTATTTCGCACTTGCGTTTTGCGATGATGATTGTACTTTCAATTGTGTTTTGTGCGGCTTGGTGGATTCGCAAATTTCCTTATCGTTGGATTTCTCTTTTATTGGCTGCTTGGTTTCTTTTCTACATCAATGTTTCTCAAATAGGAATGGGTTTTTTAACCCTTTCTGGGGTCGTTTTTACGATGTTCTATTTTAAGGTGAAATCGATTCAATTGATTTGGTTGAAACGAGTTTTTATACTGAGTTTTGGTGGCTTGGTTTTGTTTGTCTGCGTGTTTCTGTATGTGAAACTTCAACCCATCGCTCATAAAATAGAACTCAATTCGGAGGATTACGGGTCGAGAACACCAAACGGGAACCTGTATGGTTTTGATGCTCCTAAAAATATGAATTGGGAAAATGGGTATCCCGTCTATTATTTTGTGTCAGATGAAGAACTTGACAGTGAATGGTCAAAAGTATCTAAAATAAACTATCGAGATGGAACGGATTCAAAAGGAAATCCAATCCGTAACATTTTATGGAGATACATGACATCCAAAGGATTGAGAAAGGATTCTGTTGATTTTCAAAAAATGACCAAGGAAGATATCCGAAATGTGGAACGCGGATTTGCTTCTCTTGAAATGGCAAAAGGGGGGATTTCTGCTCAGTTGTATCGCATGCGTGGCCAGTTAAATGATTCTGAAGATCCCAATGGAAAATCATTGTTAGAGAAAGTAGAATCATTAAAAGCGGGACTAACCATTATCAAAGAGCACCCAATTTGTGGAGTTGGAGTTGGTGATTTGGAAAAATCGTTTCAAGGAGCATACCAAAAGAATCAAACAAAACTAACTATTGAAAATCAGCATTTAACCCACAATCAATATTTCACAACTTGGATTTCCGCTGGAATTGGTTGTTTTATTGTGTTTATAAGTTTATGGTTTATTCAGTTTGCTACCGCATTGAAGATTAATGCATTTGAATGGACCGGATTTTTAGTAATAACGATGCTTTCATTTTTGGTGGAAGACACCTTACAAACACAAACAGGAATTGCTTTTGTAGGTTTCTTCTTTGCCTTTTTTATCACAGGAAAATCTCTGCTGTATCCTCCAAGTAGGAAGAACTAGAGAAATTTAATACTTTCTAAATATCAACAGGTTGTTTGTTGCACTTTAAACCGCTACTTTTACACTCCAAATTGAGTATTCATGCGTTTTGAGCTGACCAAAGAATTTCTAGAGCGCATCCGGCAAGCAGTTTCGTCGGAGGATACAGAGTGGATTAAACAGCACATTACAGATCTTCACTTCGCGGATATTGCTGAAATCATGGATGAATTGTCCATGGAGCAATCCAAATACTTGTACTTTCAATTAGAGGAAGAGCTCCAAGCCGATGTTTTGATGGAGTTGGAGGAAGAAGTTCGCGATCGATTCCTAGCTTCTTTATCCAGCAAGGAAATGGCCGAACAGTTGGAGAATTTGGATTCCGATGATGCCGCTGATATCCTTGGCGAACTCCCAGACGAAAAAATCCAAGAGGTCATTTCTCAAATGGAGGATGATGAGGCTGCAGATGATATCGTGGATCTTTTGAACTACGATGAAGATACTGCGGGTGGGCTCATGCAGAAAGAGTTTATTCAAGCGCGATTGGAATGGCCTGTAAACCGGGCTTTGGTTGAATTACGTAGACAAGCGGAAGACGTGGAGCAGGTTTATACCATCTATGTTGTAGATGATTTGAATAAATTGGTTGGTGTTCTATCCTTGAAAAAATTGCTGTTTGCTAGCCCTAAAACACCTATTCGCGATTTATACGAAGGCAAGAATTTAATTTTCGTTACCACAAGCGATTCTTCCGAGAAGGTAGCGAAGGTGATGGAAAAATACGATTTGGTTTCTGTTCCCGTTGTTGATTTACAAGGAAAATTAGTGGGTCGCATTACTATCGATGACGTTGTTGATGTCATTAAAGAAGAGGCAGACAAAGACTTCCAGTTGGCTTCAGGTATCTCTGAGCGTATCGAATCTACATTTAGTGTGTGGAGAATTACACGTGCCCGCATTCCATGGCTTTTGATTGCGATGTTGGGTGGAACCTTGGGAGCACAAGTGATTTCAAAATTCGAGGGTGGGATTACGCAAATTCCTGCATTGGCATTTTTTATCCCGCTAATCACGGCGATGGGTGGAAATGTGGGAGTGCAATCTTCTGCTATTGTTGTACAATCTCTTGCAAAAGGATCGGATCAATTTGGTAGTATTCTTCAAAAATTATTAAAAGAAGCCTTGGTTGCATTAGTCAACGGACTTTTATTGTCTGCATTGATTTTCGCGATAGCTTACTTCTTTTCCAATGAATGGTTAGGATTGGTTGTAAGCATTTCCTTGTTTACGGTGATTATTTTCGCTGCCATATTTGGAACTTTGATTCCCTTGGTCTTGAATCATTATAAAATTGATCCTGCCCTAGCAACAGGTCCATTTGTCACTACACTCAACGATATTGTTGGTTTGTTTATCTATTTCACTGTCGGAACATTAATCCTTCTTTAATTTTTTCCATCTTTTTTTTCAATACTATCTCATTGTTTATGAGGTAAATAACTTGTTTTGAATTATTTTTTCGATTTTTTTTCACTTTTCAAAAATCCAAATCTTTTGAAGTAGCGTAACTAGGTCAAATTTAAAATTCAAAACTTAACAATTATGAAAAAGGGATTATTATCTATCGCATTAATTGCTTCAACAGCAATTTTTTCTAACTCATTTGCTCAAGACAAAACTGTTATGGTTGGTGGAGAGTCTATGTATCCAGCAAAGAACATTGTAGAGAATGCAGTGAATTCAAAAGACCACACAACATTAGTAGCAGCTGTAAAAGCAGGTGGTTTAGTGGAGACATTACAAGGAAAAGGGCCATTCACAGTTTTTGCTCCAGTCAATGACGCATTCGAAAATCTTCCAGCTGGAACAGTAGAAACATTGTTGAAACCAGAGAATAAAGGAACATTGGTGAAAGTGTTGACTTACCACGTTGTTGCTGGTAAAATGGACTTCAATACGATTGCAGCAGCAATTAAAAAAGGAGGAGGTAAAGCTGAAATGACAACTGTTTCAGGAGGAAAATTGTGGGCTATGATGAATGGTGATCACAACATTACACTAAAAGACGAAGCAGGAAATGTTGCAAACATCTCAACGTACGATGTGTATCAATCAAACGGTGTGATTCACGTTATCGACAAAGTGTTGATGCCTAAAATGTAATTTCCACGGGAAACAGTCTTGAATTCCAAAACGACAAATTTATATGAGTTACTACAACATTTAAGACTGTGTACCAATCAATAAACTCATAGCAAGAGTTGACCCCGACTTCCAGCAATTTTGACGGAAAGTCGGGGTTTTGTTTTGTTGTTATTTCCCTTAAAACTACTCCACTACCAATTTCTCTTCTAAACTAAATTTCCCACCAGTTGTTGTTTGAAGACGAATCAGGTAAGTCCCTTTTTGGAGGTTCAACTTGCTGTAAGGAATAGCTTGTGGGCCTTTTGTTAGGTTAGTTATTTGCTGAGAGATCAATTTCCCTTCTGCTGATGCAATAGAAATGGAATAATCTCCACTTTCAGGAATAATGACGCTCAAAGTGAAATTTCCAGTACTTGGATTGGGTGAAATGGAAATTTCTTTCGAAGAACTTTTTTGATCTATGGATCGAATGTCCGATAAAGTCATTTGAGAATTAATATCCACCGAAGCTAGCTGATAGTAATTGATTCCGTTCAATGGATTTCTGTCCATGAATGAATAATTTTGTGGAGTTTCAGAATCACCTTGACTAGGCACTTGACCAATTTCTTCGAAAATTAAATCATTTCCAGCTCTTAATATCTTGAAATGTTGATTTTCTTTCTCCGAGCCAGTTGTCCAGTTAACAGCGATATCATTTCCAGAATGTGCTACTTCAAAGGACTTTAAGTTGATTGCCAAAGGACAAGTAATGATAAACGTTGCTGTTCGAACCGTTCCACAAGCATCTGTAACCTGGCAGGTATAAGTAGTTGGGCCATTCGGAACAGTAATCGTACTTGAAGAAGCTCCTGTTGACCACGCGTAGGTGTATCCAGGGACTCCATACTGTGCTGTTGGATTCAAAAGTGCTGTTCCAGATGCACAAGTTGCTGCTGCAATAGTGGAAGAACCATTTCCAGAAGCAGTATTTGCAAGTGTTTCTGCATTTCTTCCTTGAACAGTTACACTCCAGTTATTCATGAAATTACACGAATTGGTGGAAAAGTTACAGTTGTCATAGCCATAAAAATTACTGCAATATGAGCGATTACTTTGAATAGTGAAAGCCATATTTTGATTACTACAGGAAGGGGCATAACATTGAGCAAGTGAATTGGTACCAGAACTATTAAAAGGAAGTGTCGGATTCCAAGTTCCAGGGTAATCACAGCCCACACAAGTCCAGATAATTCCAGGTGCACCAATTGGAGAAATTCCTCCACAAGATGATGTAATCCACACCTGAGCTTCAGATAAATAACAGTCTATAAAGATACCGAAATCTAAATACTCATCCGTACAAAGATTAGCTTGAATATTCCAAAATGCAGATACATCCCATGGAGTTGTTCCACCAGGAAATGTTACGTTCAATGTGTTGCTACAAGATGCTGGAGCAGGAAGTGAACCCATTAAATTTGAAGCAGAAGCTATTGGGCCAACAACGGTTACTAAAGGATCTATTGTAATTGGATAGATTTTATTCGGGTCATTCAATTGTGCAGAATCACATAGTATTTCTAGATTATTTCCACTTAATGTATATGGATTAAGCCAAGAATTTCTGCTCTCAGACGCATCATGACATTTAGCACTACTGATTTTTATTTCAGCTTCTCCAGTATGAATATTTTCAAAAATAACTGGTCCGTTTTGAAGAATTTCATTGGTGTAAATAAAACCATTTAAATGAGTTGGGATTTGTAATTGATCAATAAAAATTAGTTTTTTAACATGTAAATTTTCTCGAATGATGAAATCAGATTCGATGCTGCCTTCTGCAAAAACAATCTTCATATCGATTCCAGGGAAAACATTGGTAATGTAGGTTCCTTCATTCCCAATTGAACGATGTGACCAATCTGCTTGGTGGATGGTAATTGAATTGTCGTTGTGCACTACTTTCAATGAATAATTATTGAAACTAAAAACAGCATCACCTAAAGCAATAGACGTTTTTTTATTTCCCAAATCTAATGTTGTGGGACAAGCCTGTACTCCTGATTGATAAAGCTGTGGTGATGCAGCATGAAGCGTAGGGTCTATTGCATGCCAAAGCCCATTTTTGTAAAGGTTGATTGCCTTACTTGATTTTTCAATGTAAAAGAATGTTGGATTGTCCAAATCTATGTAATACCTCGAATCGTACGTTCGTTTACTGATGTCTTCTACGACATTTTTCCCATAAGGAGCAGCAAATGACAGCTTCCCAAAGTCTGGATGCATAAAAAATGCTTCGTTATTGAATTTTTGACCAACTTCTTGTGAATATGTTCGTGGGGTTAAAAAACCAATTTGTGGTGACATTGGTTCGAAGATATTTACTTGTGCACTTAATTGCAAAGAGATAAGTAGTGCCGCAATGATAGGAAGAGCGTGTTTCATCAGTAGTAGTATTTTTTAAACCAAAATGATGTTTAGTTTAACGTATTAGCACAACAAAAATAAAACTTTTTTTAATCTTTTTTGTTAATTTATTAATGATGTAATCATTGTTGTATCAATGAGTTCAGAACTAAATTGGTTTAGTAATCTTCTTGGTGAATTGGTGTTTTGAAGTTTATTTTAGGAAAAAGCCAATTTATCAGAAAGTATTCATCTTTGAAAGCCACCAAAAATGGATTGATTACCTTTGTGAAAAATTTCCGGATGACATTTCACGACTTGAATATTAAAAAACCAATACTAACTGCTTTGGACGAGTTGGGATATACTACTCCAACAACGATTCAGTCTGCTGGATTTTCAGTCATGATGTCTGGGAAAGACGTTATTGGTTTGGCGCAAACAGGAACAGGTAAAACCTTGGCTTACTTGCTTCCAACCTTGTCTTTGTGGAAATTCTCGAAAGAACCGCATCCACAGATTTTAATCATTGTTCCCACAAGAGAGTTGGTTGTTCAGGTTGTGCGAGAAGTGGAGAAATTGACACCGCACATGAATCTAGCAGTTGGTGGTGTGTATGGTGGAGCAAATATTAATACGCAAGCATCCATGGTGTTGCAAGGATTGGATGTGTTGGTTGGAACACCTGGCCGCATTTTCGATTTGACAGCTAATGGATCACTGCAGTTAAAACATGCTAAAAAAGTGGTTATTGATGAGGTGGATGAAACCTTGAGTTTGGGTTTCCGCCCGCAATTGATGCGTATTTTTGATTTGCTTCCTGAGAAAAGACAGAATTTATTATTTTCAGCGACTCTTTCTGAAGAAGTGGAAGGATTTTTAGGAGTCTTTTTTGAAAACCCAATTCGAGTGGAGGCTGCAAGAGTTGGAACACCTTTGGAAAAAATCAAGCAGGAAGCCATTGCTGTTCCAAATTTCACTTCGAAAGTCAATCTATTGAAGCACATGCTTGAAACCAATCAAGACATGTCAAGAGTGCTCGTCTTTGTTTCTTCTCGGGTTTTTGCCGATAAATTATACGAAGAATTAGAACCAGTTTTTGGAGTTGAGTTAGGTGTTATTCACTCTAGCAAAGCCCAAAATTTCCGATTCAATGCGGTGAATCATTTTCAAAATGGAATTTACCGTGTTTTGATTGCAACAGACCTTATTGCTCGTGGTATTGATGTAACGGATGTAACTCATGTATTCAACTTCGATATTCCAGATAACCAAGAAAATTACATTCACCGAATTGGTAGAACGGGTCGACAAGACAAAGAAGGACATGCAATCAGTTTCCTTACTGAACGGGATCATGAACAGTTTGTGAAAATCGAAGAGTTTATGGATAAGAAAGTAGAAATCCAAGCTTTCCCAGAAGAAGCAGAGCTTTCGACTGTGATTTTGGAATTTGAAAAAATCCAAGTCTCCATGAAGAATACGTTGGTGAAATCTCCTTCTAAAGACGAAGCTGGACCGGCATTTCACGATAAAAAAGACAAGAACAAAAAGGTTAATGTGCGCTATAATCACAAAAAAGCGATGCAGGAGAAATACGGAAAGTCTAAGAAGAAGGGGAATAAGAAGAAGTGAAACTTCTGATTCAGAGCAAACGTTAGTGCGGCTCTCAAAGGGTTATTTCTTCGTTCACGAAAGAATTATCATTGAAAATTGATCATTAAAAAGTTAGATGATTTGTTCTTCCATTTCAATTTTTGAATTCTCCATTAAATAGATTGCGTATCTTCATAAAAAAAGTTAAGTGAATCTGTTCTTTTAACATTTCACTTACATTCGCTATTCGCTATGATTAAGATTCGAATCAATCTCGTAATTACTGCAGTATGGATTGCCATGCTGGCTCTTTTGTTGATTCAAATTTTTCAAACCTTGCAACTCTATGACCGAAAATCTGATGATTTCAAGAGCAAAGCCAATACGGCACTCGAGCGGATTGCTATTCGTTACGAAAAAGTAGAAGACGTTCGCAGGTATTCTTCTTTAATGAGCAAAGATGTTTCGGGTCAATACAAAGATGTACTCAAAGAAGAATTTCAAAATTTATTTGAGGTTAAAGAGTCGATATCAATTCGAGACACTGTTTTAACAGTGAAAGGAAAACTAGAAAACTATCTGATTGTAACAGGGAATAGTTACGATTCAATTTCTGGTTTGTATTCGAAACAAGAGGTTTTGGCTCGAGATGTACGTCAGATTCACGAATTATTTGATGGTACTCAAACCAGTTTGTTTCACAAGGATTCCATTCGTGCAGCTTATCATTTGGATCAGCGTGTGATGCACAAAATTGTTAAAAAAGCGAAGTACATCAACGAATTGATGGTGGAAACCTTTCGCGATAACATGTATTTGGATCCCGATAAACGAATCAATCTCAAATTATTGGATTCCATTATTCGAAAAGAGCTTATTGCAGATAAATTGCCAGATGATTACAAATTTGTCATTGTTGAAGAGAATAATGAACCTGTAAAGTTCCAAGAATCTTTAAGTAATTACGATTTGCACTTGGATACTGTGAAGTCGAAGGTTACGATGCTTTTTCCAAATAAGATTTTGGAAGATAAGTTGTCCTTGCATTTGAGTTTTCCGAATAGTAAATTCTTCGTATTGAAATCGATGGGAAGTTTATTGATTGTGAGTTTAATTCTCGCAATTTTAATTATCATTACTATTTCATACATGTTCCGAACCATTTTGACACAAAAGAAATTGTTCGAATTAAAGAATGATTTCATTTCAAATATGACTCACGAGTTTAAAACCCCTATTTCAACAATTTCTTTGGCTTGTGAGGCAATGCATGATCCTTCTATGATGGGTGGAGATACTGAAAATGCAGCACCCTTTGTCAAAATGATTCAAGAAGAAAACAAACGATTGGGTGTTTTAGTGGAGTCTATTTTACAAAGTGCGGTGATTGATAGAGGCGAGTTGAAAGTGAAAATGGAACAAGTTCCAGTGATAGAAGTGATTCAATCTGTTGCCAAAACTGCTTCTTTCCGAATTGCTGGGTTGGATGGGGAATTAATCCTTCAAATGCCTAAGGAAGAAGTGTTTGTTGAAGCTGATCGAATGCATTTTACGAACATGGTGAATAATCTGGTTGATAATGCGATTAAATACAGTAAGGACAAAATCCATGTGACCGTTAAACTCGAAGTTTTTGCCGATCGTCTGGAATTGTCTGTGATAGATAAAGGAATTGGAATAAAACGTGAACATATCTCGAAAATATTTGATAAATTGTACCGTGTTCCAACAGGAAATGTTCACAATGTGAAAGGTTTCGGTTTGGGATTAAGTTATGTAAAAGCACTCTCTGAACTATTTGGGTGGAGTCTCAATGTAACAAGTGTGGTGGGAGAAGGTTCAGAATTTCGTGTAACAATAAAAAGATAATTATGGCTAAGCAAAGATCAATTTTATTAGCAGAAGATGACGACAATTTGGGTCAATTATTGCAAACTTTCCTCAAAGCGAAAGGGTACCAAGTTGAACTTGCTCGCAATGGAAAACATGCATACGAAAAATATACAGATGGACATTTTGACTTCTGTATATTTGATGTCATGATGCCTGAGATGGACGGTTTTACTCTTGCAAAAGAAGTACGGTTAATCGATCCGAAAGTTCCCATTTTATTCCTTACTGCTAAGGCAATGAAGGAAGATAAACTGGAAGGCTTTGAAAGTGGTGCTGATGATTACATGACAAAACCTTTCACAATGGAAGAGTTGTTGGCACGTATCGAAGCAATCTTGAGAAGAACGGGTCCTGTAGATAATGAAGAGGGTGAAATGCAACAGATTGGGAGAATCCAATATGAACCTATTTCACGAATTCTTCATTTGAAAGAGGAAAATAAAAAATTGACCACCAAAGAAGGACAATTGCTTCATTTGTTGTGTAAAAACCGCAATGAAGTATTGGATAGACAAGCTGCTTTACGTGCTATTTGGGGAGATGATAATTACTTCAACGGTCGTTCGATGGATGTTTATATTGCGAAATTGCGTAAGCTTTTGAAAGAGGATGAGCGTATCGAAATATTAAATATTCACGGAAAAGGGTTTAAATTGATTGTTCATGAGTAAGTGAAACAAGTTCAAAAGGTTCAAAAGTTCAAGGGGGTGCAAATCTCAACATTTCAACTTTTGAACATTGGAACTTTCCGGAATAAACCTATATTCGCTTTTGTGATGCGAAATTTTTTTTACAAGACCAGTCGTGCCGATATCAATCGGAAGATTGGTCTTTTTTCGTTTATTGGTAAAACAGGTCTTACCCTAATCCTTCTCGGTTGGAGTAGCTCACTGGTTTCTGCGCAAGAAATTTTCTCCGTTTATTACCCAAGTGGTGATTATAAACTGTTGGATGATAACAAGCAAGAAATTGATAAATACATTTTTTCTCACAATTTGCGTAAAATAGATAGTTTACATGTCATTGGTTTTGCGGATTCTACAGGTAAGAAGCGATTGAATTTTCGCCTTTCTCGTAAACGTTCTGAAAAAGTGAAAGAGTATTTGGTGGGAATTTTACCTCCAAAAACACTTGTTCGAAGTCTTGCAAAGGGAGAAGAAAACGCCCTGCGAAATCCTAATGAGAATCACCGAAGAGTGGAAATTCATTTGTTTTACGAAGGAAAACGTGGGTTGCAGGATACTACAGATCAATATGAATTCTTTGGGAATACAAAAACTTGCTTTGTTCTCTCTGATACCATTATGAAAAATTGCAACATTATTCGCGTTAATGATGGAAGAACGTCGTTTGTAATCTTGGAAATGGAGCCGCATTTGTTTTCCAAAAATCAAACGTATTACACGCTCACGAAGAATTCGCAGTATGCTAAGATTGTGAAGTGGAAACTTGAAATGAGTGGAGATGGTTGGTGGCAACACGAACGGTATAGAGCTCGGGTCAAAGAAGCAGATTTTGAAGCGTATGGCATTTTAACGAAAAAGGAAATCCGGAAAGACTACAATGAATGTATTGTTTGTGCAAATGATATGAGTCATCCGCTCAAATTAGCTTCCGAATTATTGCCAGAAGTGTACATCATGCAAAACGTGCAATTGCGTAAGAAAATGTTGGAGGGCGAACATGTTTTGATTGTGCCTCAAGACTATGTTTCAGGTGATAGATCGTATTACTTTGATCAAAACTTTGACCAACCCATCGTTTGGAAAACAAAATTTGGAATTCGAAATCGGCCGTATTTTTTTGCGGTTGTTCCCAATGAGTATTTGAAAAAAAAGGAATGGAATATTTATTCAAATCGCTCTACGTGTATTCCTTCTGGTGATTCATTGAAAATAAATTATCCATTGGATACGATTTCTGCACATCAATGCTTGCCAGAATCAAGAGGCGGATTGAATGCGCTGGAATATGGATTGGAAGCTGGATACTGGAATTACGATGCGTCAAGTGCTTATTTGTTCGCTTATGCACAATATACAGGAACGCATTTTGAGTACAGTGCAACAATTGGTGTTGATTTGAAAGCCCGAATTTTGGCGGGTTTAAAAATAGATTACCTGCTTTTTTCTTATGATCCATTTAAGCAATTGGTGATTGGAAATGCGAATCGTTCATTGATTCATGATTTTCATCCAACGTTAGCTGC
This sequence comes from Fluviicola taffensis DSM 16823, assembly GCF_000194605.1. Taxonomy (NCBI): domain Bacteria; kingdom Pseudomonadati; phylum Bacteroidota; class Flavobacteriia; order Flavobacteriales; family Crocinitomicaceae; genus Fluviicola; species Fluviicola taffensis. The sequence goes on along the minus strand of NC_015321.1, from coordinate 1,586,907 downwards.
ATACGTTGGAAGTAATTTATCGTATCTGAATGCCCGCACGAATGGAAGTTTAACTCACGCCTTGTATCTCGGAGTAGCCTACAAAAGCAATCCGTTTTCGTTTGCAATAGACCGAATTTTTGCCAATATTGGAATTTCCACGAATTATCTCAACTCAGGCAGATTGAATATTTCATTGTATTTGCAAGTAGGAGTGAGGTTTAAAATCTAGAAATCATTGAATCCATTGAGATAACTCTTTTGTTATTAGAATTGGGTCCCTTTTTTAGCACGCAGATGGATAGATTTTCGCAGATATCAGGTAGTAAACCCCAAGTATCCGCTACTGAGGAGAATAAATATTGCTACCTTTTGCGATAAAATAAAACTATTGTTCTGCGTAAATCTGTGAAATCTGCGTGAGATCATTTTAGTCGTTATTTGAAACTTTTACCTTTTCACTTTTAGCTATCTTTGCATTTGAAAAATTGAAACTATGATACGCATTCAGAATTTTATCAATGGAGAATTGGTTGCACCTGTGAAAGGGCAGTACATCGACAATTACGAACCTGCAACAGGTAAAGTATACGGTGAAATTCCAAATTCTACGGAGGAAGATGTTGAATTGGCGGTTATAGCGGCAGAAAAAGCTTTCCCTATTTGGTCGAATATGACGAATGAAGAGCGTGGAGCAATCATGATGCGGATTAGTTTAGGAATTGAAAAACGCATGGACGAATTTGTTGCTGCAGAATCACGAGATAATGGAAAACCACTTTCGTTGGCGGCTCATGTAGATATTCCTCGCGCGATTTCAAACTTTCATTTTTTTGCAACGGCTGTTGAACATTTTGCTTCCGAATCACATTACATGGAAGGAATGGGAATCAATTATACAACCCGCAAACCAATTGGTGTTGTGGGCTGTATTTCTCCTTGGAATTTGCCTTTGTATTTATTCTCTTGGAAAATTGCTCCAGCACTAGCTTCTGGAAATTGTGTCATTGCAAAACCATCTGAAATCACACCTTACACCGCTTATTTGTTGAGCGAAGTAGTAAAAGAAAGTGGAATGCCAGCAGGTGTTTTGAATATTGTTCATGGTTTGGGTCAATTTGCAGGAGATGCGATTGTGAAACATCCAAAAATTAAAGCAATTTCGTTTACGGGAGGAACAAAAACGGGTGAATATATTGCTCGAACTGCGGGACCTATGTTCAAGAAATTGTCTCTGGAGCTGGGAGGAAAAAACCCCAATATCATTTTTGCAGATTGTGAGTTTGATGAGATGGTTAAGACTACTGTTCGTTCCTCGTTTGCGAATCAAGGGCAAATTTGTTTGTGTGGCTCGCGAATATTTATCGAACGAAGCATCTACGAAAAGTTTAAAGCAGCTTTTATTGAACGCGTTGAAAAATTGACTGTTTCTAATCCTACAGATCCAAATGCAAAAATGGGCGCTGTGGTTTCCAAACCCCACATGGAGAAAGTCCTTTCGTACATTGAATTGGCAAAAGAAGAAGGAGGAACAATTTTAACTGGTGGTCATCAAGTACATTTGGAAGCTCCATATAACGAAGGATATTACATTGCTCCAACCGTTATTGAAGGACTTTCTTACGATTGTAGAACAAATCAAGAAGAGATTTTCGGTCCAGTTGTTACTTTGACCCCATTCGATACCGAAGAAGAAGTACTTATGATGGCGAATAGCACTGTTTATGGATTAAGCGCAACAATTTGGACGTCTGACTTAAAAAGAGCGCACAGAACAGCTGATAAGGTACAAGCGGGTATCATTTGGATCAATTCCTGGCTCGTGCGTGACTTGCGCACACCATTTGGTGGTGTAAAAGCTTCTGGAGTTGGTAGAGAAGGTGGCTGGGAAGCCTTGCGCTTTTTTACGGAAGCTAAGAATGTGTTTATTCCGTATTAAAGTTCAATAGTTCAATAGTTCAATAGTTCAATAGTTCAATAGTTCAATAGTTCAATAGTTCAATAGTTCAATAGTTCAATAGTTCAATAGTTCAATAGTTCAATAGTTCAATAGTTCAATAGTTCAATAGTTCAATAGTTCAATAGTTCAATATATTTTCTTAAGCAACTTTGAACCTTCGAAGCTCCTAGAGCGAAGAAGATTGAACCGCTTTAGCGTTTGAACTTTCCTTTACGGAGCAAGCTCGCAACTTCAAATTCCAACGAACCATAAATCTCTTTTTTCTTCAGAGAATCAATGTGAAAGAGAACATCTGTTCCTTTGTAGTTCCACAAACCATTACAAGAACTACCTGTTGTTACTTTGGGGGATCTGCCAGCTGTGTAAGCGGCGATGCTTTTTGGAAGAATATTCAAATTCAAAGGCGGTGAAAACAAGAAGTGATAATATTTTCCTTGTTTGGTAACGATTCCTTTTGCAAAAAGTGCAGAAACGAGTTTGTTTCCATGTTCATTGACAGAGAATAACAAGGAATAGCCAGAAACAGCTACCTTATTTGTTTTTCGAATTTCAATGGGATTAAATTCTTCGTCGTAGCTCATTTCTACTACTTCCTCATTCACAAATTGTGTTCCGCCTTCTTGAAAGCATAAATCGCCATCCCAAGCTTCAAAAAATGCTGCGGTAGGGAAACTTACTTTCTTCCCAATTTTTACAATCCATTGATAAAGCGGGTTTTTTAAATCTTTTTTGAATTCCGAAATGTCTAAATGAATTTCGAGTGCTTTAGTGGATAATTTACTTCGTTCAAAAGCAATTCCTTCTGTTTTTTCTTTGATTTTTAATGGTTTGTTTGAATGCAAATAGGTTTTTAATTTGATGTTTAAAGAATCACTATCGTGGGCAAACATCGCATAATCTAATCCAAATTTCTTCAACCTTGGTGAATTGGAATAAAGCACAATATCTTCATTTTTGAAGACTTTATTTTTTAGAAATTTTTCCCAAGAGTTTTCAATATCTCCTAAACGTGCGAAAATTGCTTTTCCTATTCGATTTTTAATTTTTGAACCTTTGTAAATAAGTAGATAGTCTTTGTCGTAAAAAATGTACAATCCTAAATCTTTTATTTTTTGCACCCGACGGTTGTAAATAATCGTATCGGAAATATGAATGTATTGTTCTAATCGATTTAACCCGTTTTGAATTCTTGAACTGTCAATGACTGAAACAAAGGTTCCCCATTCGTCTTTTCCATTGGAAAAAAAGTATCCTGTGCTTTGAATGTCAATTCCAACTCCTTTTGCCTGACCTAAGATGAAATCATACGTCATGTATTCTCTGAATGGTATTTTATTCTTGAACATCAATGAGTTGGTTTCACGGGCGATATCCAACAAATTGTAGCGACCAACAATCTCACTTTGTGGCAATCGATCTAATAAATTGGGAGGAGGATCGGGGGCAAATAAACGCGGACGGATGTATAGAAACAAAGCCAATGCTGCGCACAGCAATGCAATTAACATAACTTTATTTCCAACACCTTCTGTCTTCATTTATCTGGTTGTTGAAACTAAATAAGCAGTATTCACTAAATCCAATAAGTATTTTCCAGCATTGTCGAAGGTGCCATCAAACGTATAAGTTAAATTGTAAGTGGTTTTCTGTTTGCTTGTTTTTGTAGATACGATTTCCATTTCTCCTTTTTTTCCGCGCATGGAAGACAATACAGAGAAACGGTGATCATTTAAAAGACTTTCTGGTAAACGATTCACCATGTCTCCTAAATTCATGTAGGCATAAATAGAACCGCTTTTAGCAGCATTTTTAGCTAGCTTTCCAGTGATTGCATCTGATCCATAACCATTTGAGTGATTCTTCGCCAAATCTTCGTCATTGGTGAATATAAAGAGTCCATTTTTGTTAATCATGTACAAAGGCACTGAATTCAAAATAGCATCTTCATACACCCAGTAATCCCCCATGTTTTTGAATTGAGAAGTAATTCGAGCCATGTGTTTCAAGATTTTGTTTGGAACATCTGCACGTGCAGTTGTGAATCCCAAGGTGAAAATGGGCATTTCTTCTTCCGATTCAATTTCTTTTTCACCGTATTCAAAGGTTTCTTCGTTGTAGAAAAATTCAATGCGCTTTGTTTTCACGCGTTTGATTCCATTGAAGGTTCCAAACATACTTCCTTTATAGGTGTTGAATACTTCGTCTGTATTGATGAAATCATTCAATAATTCAATCGTTAGTACGTTTGCCGAAATACGTGCATTTTTTTCTTCACTTAAAATTGGCATAATCACTTCATACGCTTTTTCATATCCTTTCTTCAGGTCGATTTGATACGTAAAGAAGCCCGTATTGTTTTTTGGGATGTATTTCAATACATTTTTGTCGAATTTAGCACTGTTTAATTCTTGGTAAATACTTCCAAGTTTATCACCATAATTGGCTTCGACCTTTAAATCAATACTTTTCTGATTCAAAATGATGTCACCAAGCATGACGTTTCCAGTATACAACTCATTCAAATCACGGTACAACTCTGGAAACATTGCTTGCAAGTAGAAAAGGCTATTGGTGTTCTTAAAGTTTCTACTGTTGTCCAAATAGAAGATTCCATCGGAAGTATGTGTCAATTGATTCGCTAAGCGAGTGTCTACTGTTTTTAGATTGATTTTCTTTACAAATAATTCTTCTGTAATGGAAAATAAACGTTTGCGAGAATATTCAGATTCAATGCTATCACGTAATTCGTAATAGTTTTTGAATAAATCACTTGTTTCTTCCGTTGCGATGGGAGTTTCGTCTACCTCTTCTTCAATGGTTTCTTCTATTTCATCACCGTCTTCATTGAGAATAGGATCTTCATCACTCAATTCTTCTTCGTCATACCCATCCGTTCCTTCATCGTAGTACTCGTTGTCATACGACCAAGGAAGTTCTAATCCTCTTGAAGTCCAGATAGAATCTGTAATTTCTGTTAACCGTTCTTGGTCTGTATCTACACGAATCAGAAGCCCCACATTTCCCTGAATCATCAAATGATTGAAGTAATTGTTGTAGTATTCTGTTCCTGGAACTAGACTTTCAATGCGATCAAAGTCATCAAAAACAGTAAATAATTTTTCTTTATCGCTGATGCCAAAAGTGAAGCCAGATATTTCGAAGTCTGAATTTTTCCCATAAAAAATATTCATCTTCTGATTGAAATCAATTCCAGCATCTTTGAGGGTCTTTCCTTGAGTGGATCCGTCAAATAATTCAGATTGCAATTCCGTCATGAAATCATAGGAAACCAATTCGTCCATGGACACTTTTTGCAGAATAGAAATGTTATTCAAACTAAAGACAGTAACTGCATCTTTTGGAATGATATCTTCTGATTTTTGTCCCCAAGAAATGGTGCTCAAAAATGTAATCGGAATTAAGATTTTAATTTTCATAAATGAATGAATGAACGGATTCTACACGAAAGTAAAATCATTTTTTGAATTGGACGGGCTATTTCTCTTATCAACCAGTGTTTGGTTGATAACTTGTGTTAAAATGAGGGTATTTTCTAGTAATATAAGAAACTAATAGGAAACCACAATGCTGTTTTTGAGTACAGATGGATTTGTAGCAACAGAGAAAGTGCTTGATTTAATTAAAACAGCAATTTTAGTTGGTGAGATCTGTGCTTGTGGATTGTCGCATTTTAAAATTGGTTTCTCGAAACGAGAAACGGATACATATTGTCCCTTTTTCAAACTCTCCTGATCTTCCGTTTTAAGTTTGTGGATGAAGCTTTGGAAATTAGGTACAATGCGCGTCAATGTTTTTCCATCCCATGTCAACCAATTTTCATTCAATATGGGATCGTTTTTTTCTTTGCTTTCTTCTTTTATGATTTCCCTTATTCCCTCCTGAAGGTCAGAAATACTTTCGAAATCACACGAAATTTTAAAGATAAAATCATCATAATTTGCATCAATTTTCACATTGGAAATCCCTTTTTTATCGCCTAATTTAGTCCTGTAGAACTCAATTTTCTCTTTGATTTCTGGAAGCTTCGGGACGCGTCTATTATCGACACTATCGAGTGCTAAAATGGAATTAATCTTCACTTTGTTTGCACTCATGTTGATGGTGTATTTGTAAGTACCACTTCCATCTGCATGAATGGTGATGTCATCAAAAATATCAACACATGAAGAAAGTGCAAGAATTAAAAATCCAATTAAAAAAATACGCATAAGTTCATTTTCGTGTTACAAAAATACGGAACAAGCTGATTCAAAAACAGTACCAGAAAAAGAAATCTATTTATTGGAAGAAATAACTTTGTTCTTCTGTAGCAGTAAATGTGGCAATTCGACCGCAAATAAAGGCTCTGTTGTCTGAAATATGTCCTACGGGAGCGTTAAATGCAATTGGAAAAGAGCGAAATCTAGTGTGTTCTAAAACGAGTTCCTCAACGGTCCATTGAGTTGGTGTTGCTGTGTCTTTTAAATCGGTCATTCCTCCAACAATTAAACCTGCAATTCGGTCAAAAACTCCCGCAAACCGAAAAGCCCATAGCATTCGGTCTAAGTGATAAACTTGTTCGCCGATATCTTCAATGAATAAAATCGCGTTTTCGTAATTGGGCGAATAGGGTGTTCCAAGTAAGGAATAGAGAATCGAACAATTTCCACCAACTACATTTCCCGTCGCCATCCCGTGTTTATTGGATGGATGTGTATTCCAGATGTATGCGTTTTCTTCTCCTTTTAATATATTGATTACTGAATCAAGGGATTCGACAGAGTTTTCTTGGAAGTTCAAGGGCATAGTGGTGTGTGCTGTTTCAATTCCTAGTTTCAATCCCAAACAGTTGAAATTAGTAATGTCTGAAAACCCAAGAATCCATTTTGGTTCTCGCAATAGGTTTGCCCAATTTACTTCATCAAATAAACGAACAGCGCCATATCCACCACGATTACAAACAATTGCTTTTACCTCTGGGTGATCAATCGCCCACTGCATATCAGCGGCTCTTTCTTTGTCTGTTCCTGAAAAGTACCGGTATTCGTTTTTAGCGTTCGCTCCAACAAGGACTTTGAAGCCATGTTTTTCGAAATAGGCTTTTGCAAAATCAATGTGCGAAGCTTCTATAGCTTTTGCTGGGGAAATAAGCGCGATGGTATCGCCGGGAACGAGTTTCGGAGGACAAATCATGATCAAATTTAATTGAAATAAATATTATGTAGGCACGCGATGCGTCGCGTACCCTACATTAATTTTATAAAATCAATTGATTATCCATTGATTGCTCCCATCACCACCATTTTTTCCATTGTTGGAGTTGGACTACCACCCATTTTTTCTAATGTTATAGCAAAAGCAGTAATATTTTGAGCATTTACATCGAAGGGTTCAGTAATTTGATCTACTTCATCATACGTGAAAACACCTACAGAAACTGGTTTTCCGTCAGCAATAACCCACAATTGATATTGCATATTTGCTGGTGGTGGTGTTATTTTATCTGCATGCATCACCGCCTTTTTCATACCTGTGCTCCACATCACTTTTACAGTAGCGTCTGGTTCCATCGCTGTACCATTCATCGTTACTGTGCGCATGCTTTGTTCAGCCAATACTTCTTGTACGGTTTGCAAATGTTCTTTTTCTAAAGTCATTGCTTGAAGAACTTGGTCATTCTCCAATTGTTTTTTCTCCATTGAAGCCAAAGCAGAATCTAAACGTTTTGCCTCGCTTTTAGAAACAATCCAAAGTGCTCCAATTCCAAGTGTTAAAACCAAAGAAGCTGCAGCCATCAATTTCCACATGGGATTTACGCCCTTAATTTCTGCTTCAGCATTTAATGATACGATTTTTGCTTCTTGTTTTGTTTCTTTCGCCTTCTCTTGAGGGATTTCAGAAATAGCTTGTAATAAAGATGCACGAATTTTGGCATCTGGAGCCTGCGCATTTTCAAGCATCACTTCTTCACAGCGCTTTTGTACACGAACAAATTCCGCCTGAATTTCAGGATATATTTTAGATAGGCACGCTACTTCCTGCATCTCCTGTTGGGAAGCAAGACCGAGTGTTACCGACTCCAAAATTCCTGACGCTATGTATTCGTTTATATCCACAATATCAATAATGTAAACCATTTTCTCAACTCCGCCATGGCAGCACGCGAACGAGTTTTCACAGTTCCGAGTGGAATATCCAACTCATCTGCTACTTCTTGTTGCGTGTACCCTTTGAAGTATAAGTACTCAATCATTGTCTGTTGTTCTGCTGGAAGGCGATCTACCAATTGTCTTAAACCGATAGTGCTCACATTCTGCTGAACTGTTGTTGAGCTATTTACGGTAGTTTCTAGAATTTGGATTTCAGCTTTGTTTTCTTTTTTCAATTTTCGCAAAGCATCAATAGACGTATTGCGTGCTATATTGAGCATCCAGGTGAAAAAACTGCCTTTCGTATCATCGTATAATTGGATGTTTTTCCAAACCTTGATGAAGGTATCTTGAAGAACATCTTGTGCAATTTCATCGTCATTGATAAAACGGCCAATAACACTATTAATCGCACCACAGTATCGATCATAGACCTGAGCAAAAGCGTTTTGATCTCCTGCTTTTACTTCGCTGACTAAAGCACTAATTTCTATGTTATTCAATGAATCCAACGGAACGAAAATAAGGAATTTGTTTTAAAACGAAATGCATAATCTGAATATTGGTTTATATTGACTTTGTTTTTAAACAATTCAACGCTCAGAAAGTTTAAAATTTTATATGGAGAATTGAAAAGGAACCAGTTTTGAATTTTGTATTCTTCATTTTGAATTCCCCTTTAGGCTCTCGATCCTTTTTATTAAATTTGCACTCTTTTTAGAAGACTAAGAAATTATTTAATACACAGACGAATGAGTCGTAAATACAACGAATATTCAGGATTGAATTTGCCAAATGTGGCACAATCAGTTCTTGAAAAGTGGAAAAATGAGCGTGTTTTTGAAGCTTCCATTACTTCCCGTGAAGGAGCAGAACCGTTTGTTTTCTTTGAAGGGCCTCCATCAGCGAATGGATTGCCAGGAATTCACCACGTAATGGCTCGTTCGATTAAAGATATTTTTTGTCGTTACCAAACATTAAAAGGTAAGCAAGTAAAGCGTAAAGCTGGGTGGGATACCCACGGCTTGCCTGTTGAATTGGGTGTAGAAAAAGAATTGGGAATTACCAAAGAAGACATCGGGAAGAAAATCTCTGTCGATGATTATAACAAAGCATGCCGTGAAGCAGTGATGCGCTACACAGATATTTGGAACAGACTGACAGTAGAAATGGGTTACTGGGTAGATATGGAAGATCCATACATCACTTACGAACCCAAATACATGGAATCCGTTTGGTGGTTGCTGGGTCAGTTGTATGAAAAGAATTTGATGTACAAAGGTTACACCATTCAACCGTATTCGCCTATGGCCGGAACAGGACTTTCTTCTCATGAATTGAATATGCCTGGTTGCTACCGCGATGTGAAAGACACAACGGTTGTTGCACAGTTTAAAATTGCCGATGGACAAGAATTGCCGTTCCATGACAAGGTAGGCACGCAAGGCATTGCGTACCTACTTGCATGGACAACAACGCCTTGGACTTTATCTTCAAACACTGCTTTATGCGTGGGTCCAAAGATTGAATACGTGTTGGTTGAAAAGATTCATAATCAATATACAGAGGAAGTTGTTTCAGTTGTACTTGCAAAAGATCGTTTAAATGAACTTCTGTCTAAAGATCAAAAGAGACAGGTTTGTGATAATTATTTAAGGAAAAAATATCCTTTTATTGAGACGGTTTTTTTCGGAGATAAATTGGATGAAGAAAGATCATTTAATCCGAATGAAGCATTTGTTTTTACAGGGAATCAAGATAAGTTCGATTCATTGTCAAAAAATGATTCAAATCAAATTATTGAATTTTTTGAAACAACTTATAAACTTGCATGTCAAAACTTCCCTTCTTGTAAAGGTTCAGACTTGGTCGGAATTCGTTACGAACAACTGTTGCCTGGAGCTTTGCCTTACGAAAACGCAGATCAAGCTTTCCGTGTGATCTCTGGTGATTTCGTAACTACTTCAGACGGTACTGGAATTGTCCACATTGCACCGACTTTTGGTGCAGATGATGCACGTGTTGCTACGGAATCAGGCGTTCCTGCCATGTTGGTTTTGGATGATAAGGAAAACCCAGTTCCTTTAGTGGATTTGCGTGGTCGTTTCCGACCAGAAGTTTCGGATGCTGTTTTCGGTTTGGCAGGAGAATATGTGAAAGCAGATTACCTGACAGATGCTGAAACACAGGAAGAATTTGAAAAGCAGAAAAATAGCTTAAAAGCAATTATTCCAGATTTGAAAGCATATATGTCGGTTGACGAACGGATTGCTTTGAAGCTGAAAATTGAGAATAAGGCCTTTAAGATTGAAAAATACGAACACAGTTACCCGCATTGCTGGAGAACGGAAAAACCAGTATTGTATTATCCGTTGGATTCCTGGTTTATCAAGGTAACAAATGTGAAAGATCGTATGATTGCATTGAACAATACGATTAACTGGAAACCAGCTTCTACAGGAAGTGGTCGTTTTGGTGAATGGTTGAAGAATGCAAACGATTGGAACTTATCGCGTTCACGTTATTGGGGAATTCCAATCCCAATTTGGTCTAATGAAGACGGAGACGAGCGTATTTGTATTTCGTCTGTGGAACAATTGAAAGCAGAATGTGATAAAGCAGTTTCGGCAGGAGTGATGACTGAGAATCCGTTGAAGTCCTTTACACCAAATGATTTCTCAAAGGAGAATTATGCACAAATTGATTTGCATAAGAACTATATGGATGAAATCACCTTAGTTTCTCCTTCTGGCTTACCAATGAAGCGTGAAAGTGATTTGATCGATGTGTGGTTCGATTCGGGTGCTATGCCGTATGCACAATGGCATTATCCGTTTGAGAATAAAGAATTGATTGATAATCGTAAATCATATCCTGCTGATTTCATTGCAGAAGGTGTGGATCAAACGCGTGGATGGTTCTATACCTTGCATGCAATTGCTACGATGTGTTTTGATTCTGTTGCATTTAAAAATGTAATGTCGAACGGTTTGGTTCTGGATAAGAATGGACTGAAAATGTCGAAAAGTAAAGGGAATTCGGTTGATCCGTTTGAAACCTTGACGAAATACGGTCCAGATGCTACGCGTTGGTACATGATTACAAATGCGCAGCCTTGGGATAATTTGAAGTTTGATACAGATGGGATTACGGAAGTTCAGCGTAAGTTCTTTGGAACGCTTTACAATACCTATTCATTCTTTGCATTGTATGCGAATATTGATGGATTTAATTATTCAGAAGCAGAAATTGCTTTGGATCAGCGTCCAGAAATTGATCGCTGGATCTTGTCGAAATTGAATTCCTTGATTGCTCAGGTAGATGAGGCTTATGCTTCTTTCGAACCTACAAAAGCAGGACGTTTGATTCAAGATTTCGTTTCAGATCAGTTGTCGAATTGGTATGTACGACTTTGCCGCAGACGTTTTTGGAAAGGCGATTACGAAACAGATAAGATTTCAGCATATCAAACCTTGTACACGTGTTTGGAGGCTGTTGCCATTATGGGTTCACCAATTGCACCATTCTATTTGGATCAGTTATTCTCAGATTTGAACGCAATTTCAGGTCGTCATTCGGTAAATTCTGTGCATTTGGCATTGTTCCCAAAATCAAATGAGGCATTGATTGATTTGGAGTTGGAAGCACAAATGGAGATTGCTCAAAATGTTTCTTCCTTGGTTTTGGCGCTTCGTGCGAAAGAAAAAATCCGCGTTCGTCAGCCTTTGCAAAAGATCATGGTTCCTGTTCTAAACGATCAATTTGCAAAAAATATCGATCACGTAAAAGGATTGATTCTTTCAGAAGTGAATGTGAAAGAGTTGGAATTGTTAGACGCTTCGAATAACATTTTCGTGAAATCAATTAAGGCAAATTTTAAAACAATTGGTCCGAAATACGGAAAACAAATGAAATCGATTGCAGCTTGGGTTTCTCAGTTGGATCAGAATGGAATTGCTAGTGTTGAGCAAAATCAAGGTTGGACCGGAATTGTTGATGGAGATGAGGTTGTTTTAGACATGAATGATTTCGAAATCCGTGCGGAAGATATTCCAGGATGGTTAGTTGCTTCGGAAAACGGATTGACTGTGGCATTGGATAGCAGCATTACTGAAACGCTTCGCATGGAAGGTGTGGCAAGAGAATTGGTAAACCGTATTCAGAATCTACGCAAAGATTCTGGCTTGGAAGTGACGGATAAAATTTCGTTGACTTTAAAATCTTCTGCTTTCATTCAATTGGCAGCTGAAGCAAATAAGCAATTTATTTGCGATGAAGTGTTAGCAACTGATTTGAAGATTACCGCAGATTCTTTCGATGGTCTTTCAACTGATATTGAAGAAGAAGCAGATACATTGATTCGAGTGGATAAGATTTGAGAATTAAAAATGTAAAATTCAGAATTCAAAAAAATAAATGCCTGATTCGTAATAACGGATTGGGCATTTTTAGTTTCAGAGTCATTTTCCCAAAATTTAACACGATTTTCTTGGCGGGTCTTCTTACTTTAGCGCAAAGTGAGGTGAAATAAGATGCAATTGTTTAGAAAAAGAAAGAAAAAAAAGTTGGACGAGTTGTTTGATGCGTTTTATTACGAAGCAGATTATACGTCTAATAATTTGGAATTCTTGGTTGATTTAGTTGCACATTTTCGCCCTGAAAAAAAGGAAAAGAATCAACCACCAGTTAGCATTCAACCCTTGTTAGATTACTTGCAAGAAAATGCTGTGAAGCGCTATGCGATGTCGGTTTATCTCCGAAATGTATTTCAAAACCGCAAATTTACGTCTATTTTAACGGATTCGGGTATTATTAGAGATGCTTACTTCATCCGAGAAGTGAGAGAACGCTTGGCTTCGAAGATTTTGCCCGAACAACCTGAGCCCGATACTTTGCAGTTTTTGTTGAATCAAGTCTTTTATAAGCAGAAAGATTTTGAATGGATTCAGGAAATTTCTATCCTTGAAATCAATGAGTTAATTGTTTTATTGGATTTGGATACGATATATGATAACGAAGAAGATAGTTCTAACTCTGCAATTACAGAAATCGTAAGTGGGATTAGTTTGTTGATTCAACGCATTAGCGGAAGAGCTTTGGAGCAGGATGTATTGATTATGGTTCCAGAGTATGAAAATGTGCAAAGTCCTTTTGAATCTTTTGAGAAAAAATTGGATGTAATCATTACTAAAATCGTTCGTCAACGAAATTTTTCGGTTTCTGGAACAGATCCTGATTATTTGGATTTAGTTGAATTACTTAAAGGATGTCATCAAATCATCAATACCGCTTTTGATAATAGCGCAAAGTTTGGTATTTCCCTTCGGGTGAATCAAAGCTTGTTGCGGATTAGACAACAGTTATTTCGAATAGATGCGCTTTTGCCCTTGTTGGCAATTGATTCGGATGAAGACAAACGAGATAATTCCATTTATTTGACGATTAAGTTGATCAAATACAATTGCAGAAAGAACAACATTCGTCGCTTGATGTTGGATAGCACACAAACAATAGCTTACGAGGTAACTCAACATACCGCAAAAACAGGAGAACACTACATTACCGAATCGAAAAAAGAATACATGCATATGCTATTGACGGCAATGGGTGGAGGATTGATTGTTGGTTTCTTGTGTTTATTCAAAGTTGTTTTGGGTAAAGCAGGTGTCAGTGATTTTGGTCACGCTTTCTTATATAGTATGAACTATGCATTTGGATTCATTCTCATTTATCTATTAGGGTTTACTTTAGCAACGAAGCAACCTGCTATGACAGCAGCGGCAATTGTTAAATCGATTGAGGGTGGATTATCTGATTCAGTAAATGATGCAGACAGACATAGATCCTTTGCAATCTTGTTTTCACATCTTTTTCGATCTCAATTCATCGCATTTGTGGGGAATGTTTTTGTAGCATTTCCTGTTGCTTTAGTGCTCATTTGGTCCTTACAGGGAGTGGTTGGTTTCCAAATTGTGAATCAACATAAAAGTGATGTACTACTAACTGATTTAAATCCCATTGAATCTTGGGCAATTTTACATGCTGCAATTGCGGGTGTTTTCTTATTCTTATCAGGGATTATTTCTGGTTCCATTTCCAATAAGATCAAGCATAAAAAGATTTACAACCGTATCAAGGAACATCCGATTTTGAAAATTTCGTTGGGAAAAGAAGGCGCAAAGAGTTTTGCAACTTGGATTGAAGCAAAATGGGCAGGTGTAGCATCCAATTTTTGGTTTGGAGTTTTCTTAGGTTCCACAGCAAGCATCGGAATATTTCTCGGATTAAATTTGGATATCCGTCACATTACATTTGCTGCAGGAAATATGGCTCTCGGATTGTTTGGCGGAGATTTTCACTCAGGTTGGTATCCAATCTTGATGGGAATCCTTGGAATAGGTATGATAGGTTTTGTGAATTTTATTGTCAGTTTTGCTTTATCACTTTGGTTAGCTTTGCGCTCCCGAGATATTCCACTTTCTGAGGTAAAATACCTGTTTCACTCTGTTTGGTTGTATTTTAGACACAAACCAATCTCCTTCTTTTTCCCTGTAAAAAATTCTTGAGAATGTCATTTATTGGTGTATCAATTGTTATAAATGCACTTATTTTCTAGTTTAAAGTGTTAAAAATTTGAGAAGTTAGGTACTGATTTCCTATCTTAGCGCCACATTAATTTTAATAACTTACTATGAAAAAATCATTACTAGTGGTTTCTTTCGCTTTACTTTGTTGTAGTTCTGTTTTCTCTCAAGAATTAAGCACAACAAAAGTAGCAAAGGAAAAACCTGTTAAAAAGGAAAATGCCTTGAATCAGGCTAAGCCTATTTCTGCCAATACTCCATTGCAGAAGCAAAAAGAATCGAATTTAAACCCTTCAAAAAATGAGGAACAAGTTTTAGATCGAAACAGTAAAAAATTATCTAAGAAAATCACCAAATAGTAAGACCATATGAAAACAATAAATTTTCGTCAAACTGTTCTTGGTTTGTTTTCGGGTGTTTTGCTCGTTTCCGTGTCAAGTTATTTGTCTTATTCTCAGTCTTTTACAGAGGGATTTGATGATGTTAACACACTTACCGAATGGGGTGTGACTAACAATAGTGACTCACCAAGTGCAACATTGGGTTGGGGAACTGGAAACCCAGCTAGTTTTGATGCACAAGCAGGAGCTGCTACTGATTCTTATTTGAGCTGTAATTATCAATCAACCACTGCAACCGTTCCTGCAACAATCAGCAATTGGTTATTTTCACCCAACCGAGTTCTTAATAATGGAGATGTAATTACCTTTTATTCTCGTATTCCTTCAGGAACAGAGTATCCTGATCGTTTACAAGTTCGATTGAGCACAAATGGTAATAGTACAAATGTGGGTACAACATCAACTTCCGTAGGTGATTATACTACTTTATTGTTAGAAATTAATCCTACGTTGGTTACTGGAGTTTATCCAAAAGTTTGGACCCAGTACACAATTACTATTAGCGGTCTATCTGGTCCTACTTCGGGAAGAGTTGCTTTCCGCTATTTTGTAACTAATGGAGGTTCTGCTGGTACGAATTCCAATTATATTGGAATTGATACTTATTCCTACACTTCCACATTAGCTGCTCCTGCAAATAATGATTGCGCTGGTGCTACATTATTAACAGAAGGAACAAGTTGTACACCTACTTCTGGAACGATAGCTGGAGCAACAGCTTCAGTTCCGATAACAGTTTGTGAAGGAACGGCAAATGATGATGTTTGGTATCGTTTTGTTGCGACTTCTACAAATACAAAAATTACGGTTGACGGATCTACTAATTTTGATGCTGTTTTTGAAGTGTTCTCTGGTGCTTGTGGATCTCTAACATCTGTTGCTTGTCAGGATTCATCATTAAATGATGGAGTTGAATCTATGCAATTTGCAAATTTAGTAGTTGGACAAACTTATTTTATACGTGTTTTTGATTGGTATGATTACTTTCCAGCGTCATTAAATTTTACAATTTGTGTGCAAGAAATAGCTTCCTGTTCTATAACTCAACCTGGAGGCTCTATTGTTGAGACAGAAGCTTGTGGTTCAGATACAAACGGCGGATGTAATTCTCCGACTCCGGTTTATCAAGATATTACCTGTGGAGCTGTTGTTTATGGATCTGCTTGGGCAAATAATGGGTTAAGAGATCAAGATTGGTATCGTTTTACTGTAACGAGTCCTACAACGGTTAACTGGAATGTTAATGCAGAATTTCCAGCGGCTTTACTTTTTGTAAATATTTCAAATTGTGCAAGTCCAGTAGTTATGTCTAGTGTATTGGCAAGTCAGTGTACACCAACTACATTATCTTATGCATTCGCTCCAGGTACTTATGTCGCATATGTTGCGCCAGCTCAATTTTATGGATATCCGTGTGGAACAAGTAATGACTACATTGCAACATTAACAATGACAACAACTTCACCAGTAATTTCTGCGGGCGGAGCAACTACTTTTTGTACACCAGGTTCGGTAAACTTAACTTCAACTGGAACAGGAACATTTATTTGGAATAATGGTGGAACTCCAATTGGCGGAGCAATAGCTTCTGCTTATTCAGCAACAGCTGCGGGCTCATATACTGTTCAGTTAACAGACGCTAATAACTGTAAATCAAATTCGAATGCGATTGCTGTTACAGTTAACCCATTGGATAATGCAACATACGTTTATCCATCAAATTCTATTTGTGATGCTTCACCAAACCAAACGCCAACAACTTCTGTTGCTGGAATATTCTCTGCTACCCCAGCAGGATTGGTTTTTGTAAGTACTGCAACTGGAGTAATTGATGTAGCAAACAGTGCAAACGGGTCATATTCTGTGACTTATACTACTTCAGGAACTTGTCCTAATACAAGTACTCAAACAGTAGTGATCTCAGGAGCTCCTGATGCAACATTCAGCTATGCACAGCTAACCTACTGTACTAATGCAACAAACCCAAGTCCGGTATATCCTACAGGAGCTAGCGCTGGAGCATTCAGTTCTACTGCTGGTTTAGTAATTAATGTTTCTTCTGGAGCTATTGATTTAGCTTCAAGTACTGCTGGAACTTATACGGTGACGAATTCAATTGCTGCAAATGGTTCTTGTGCTGCTTCAACAGAGGAGTTTGACATAACAATTGCTGCTGCACCTACTGCAGCTGTTTCTGGTGGTGGAACACAATGTGGTCCTGGAACTTTCCCTGTTAGTATTGCATTAACTGGAGCTGGTCCTTGGAACATTACTTACACAGATGGAACAACTCCTACAACTGTAAATGCTGTTACAACTTCTCCTTATACTTTCAATGCTACAGCAAACGGAACTTTTACTGTTACAAACGTTACTATGGCTGGTTGTTCAGCTGTTGGAACAGGAACGGCTACTGTATTATTTAACACAAACCCAACAGTTGCATTTACAGCAGTTGGAAATGTGTGTGACAATGCAAGCCCTGTAACATTGGTTGGTTCGCCTGCTGGTGGATCTTTCTCTGGTTCGACAGGAGTTTCTGGAACTACTTTTGATCCGGCTGGTTTGACTCCAGGTTCTATTACTTTGACGTATACTTATATGGATGCAAATAACTGTTCAGGAACTGCAAATTCAACATTCACTTTGAATGCTGCTCCAACGGCAACTCTTGGAACATTTACAGAAGTTTGTATGCAATCAGGTTCATTTGCATTGACTAGCGGTTTACCTGCTGGAGGAACGTATTCTGGAACAGGAGTAACTGCTGGTAATTTCAATCCTGCAACAGCTGGAGCAGGTACAAAAACAATTACTTACACTGTAACTGCAAATGGATGTACAGATGCTGCTTCTCAAACTATCGTTGTTGAAGATTGCGCAGGTATTGAAGATGTAACTAATTTTGGATTGGAGATTTATCCAAATCCTGCAACTTCAGCTGTTACTATCAAAACAGGAAAAGATGTAACGTTCTCTATGATTTCTGAGGATGGTAAAATCGTTTATCCAGTAGCTTCTTTAACGATGAATACAGAAACTCAATTGCAAGTTTCTCACTTAGCAAAAGGAGTTTATTTCTTAAACTTTACGAGTGCTCAAGGAAACTTGGTACAAAAAGTGATTGTTCAATAAAATGAATTGATTCGATTGAAATGCCGCCCGTCAGCTGACGGGCGGCATTTTTTGTTTTAAACAATGAATGGGATTAAAGCTTTTTAGCTAATTTCGGAAACCATGCCAAAGAAATACGCAGCCATAGATAT
The DNA here is from genome assembly GCF_000194605.1 of Fluviicola taffensis DSM 16823. Classification (NCBI taxonomy): domain Bacteria; kingdom Pseudomonadati; phylum Bacteroidota; class Flavobacteriia; order Flavobacteriales; family Crocinitomicaceae; genus Fluviicola; species Fluviicola taffensis. The sequence continues at coordinate 1,568,568 of NC_015321.1, read as the reverse complement.
TGGATCGAATGCAGCTCGATTGTTAATCGGTGAAATCGCCAAGGAGAATGGACACCCTTATGTGAAGAAAATTTCCTACACGCGTCTTCCTTTGAGATTGGGAGGAGAAGTCTTCGATTCAGGTGAAATTAGTATCCAAAAAGCAGAAGACTTTATCAAAACGATGAAAGCATTTAGTCTCATTGCAGATATTTTCAATGTGTCGGCAATACGTGCTTGTGCTACGAGCGCCATGCGTGATGCTAAAAATGGACCAGAGATTATTCAACAAATCAAACGAAATACTGGAATCGAGATTGAAATCATATCAGGAGACGAAGAAGCACGTTTAATTTTCGGGACTTTTGCCTTATTAGATATTGAGCTTTCAAAGCCTTATTTGGTGATAGATGTAGGCGGAGGATCAACAGAAATTAACGTATTTGAACACGGAAAACGCGTTGCAGCAAAAAGCTTCGACATTGGAACCGTTCGTATGTTGAAGAACAAAGTTGAAAAAGATCATTGGCGCGAATTGAAACTCTGGATCAAAGAACACGTGGAAGACAATCCACACTTGGTGTATGCAACTGGAGGAAACATCAACAAGATTCACAAGATTTTGGGTTTTAAAGAGAAAGCTCCCGTTACGCTTAGAGCTATGAATAAGCTGTATAAAGAGCTCGAACCACTCAGTGTGGGGCAACGCATGGATTTGTTCCAATTAAAGCCAGACAGAGCAGATGTCATCGTTCCAGCGCTGGAAATTTTCCGCGTCTGCATGAATGCCTTGAATTGCAAAGAAATGTATGTTCCAAAAATCGGTTTATCGGATGGAATTGTATATGATTTACACAAGAAGAAGGCTTGAAACAATCCAAGACTTTCAATAATAGTGATCTGTGAGCCAATTCATGCAATAGCGGAGGAACAACTGTTTCGTTGAGTCATTAAAAATGGTGATAAATTAGCACGAGTGTGACACTCGCGCTAGCATGGGTTTCACTGACTGTTACGGCACCAGTTGGCAGTGTTTCAATTCAAGCTATGTTTGTACCAGGGAATGCTGGTTTGGTTTCTGGGAGAGTTTATGTAATTGACAACATGCGTTTTGTACGAATGACAGGTGTAAATTTTTACACCTCGACTTTTGAAATAGGAACGATTGTTGCTCAAAACACCGATGGTTGGAGTACTAGTTGGGCAACTTCGTATATGAATGTATTGACAGGATCACCGAATAAGCTGCGCGTAGCAGGAGAAATACCAGCCATTCAGCGCAATTTTGATGTTACTCCGAGCGACAATTACGAACTGACCTATACACAAACTGAAAATAATTCGGTAACTTTATTGGTAGAGCAAAGTTCTAACGGAACATCTGGCTGGAGTACACTTTTGAATACCACATCTATGAACGGAACACAAACCACGAATTTTACACCAACACAGGCATATGTGCGGGTGAAGTATAGTGGAAGTGCAGCGTTCTCCTTGGCCAATATGACGCTGGTTGGCACCGATACAGATACTTCTTATTCGTTGATAGCGAGAGGTGATTATCGTTATTCCTTCCAAGGTCAAGAGCATGATGACGAGGTGAAAGGAGCAGGAAACAGCATTAATTTTGAATATCGTATGCACGACCCTCGTATTGGTAGGTTCTTTGCGATTGATCCGTTGGCAAAAAGTTTTTCTGAACTAACACCCTATCAATTTTCAAGTAAATAGTCCAATTTTTATGATTGAACTAGAAGGTGCAGAAGGAAAAATAACTGTTGTCACAAAATATTATACAGAGGCTGGTGAATTACATCAATCTAAATTACAAGTATATACTGTTGAAGGTTTAAAAGCAGATATTATAAAAGTTGTTTGGAAATCTGTTGATGATCCTAGTGGTCCAGTAGTACAAATAGATTATTATGGAAGAATGGAGGATGGTACTAGATCAGGTTATTCATTAAAGAAAGCTACTCCAGATGCCAAACCAACTGTTGAATATTTAAATTATTTTTTCTCTGGGGATATAAATAACTCCTATAATGTAAAAATAAAGAAAAGAGAGGATGCTAAATTGGCTCAGGAAAAGTTAGATAATGAACCTTGGTATAAGGGAACTTGGGCTGATCCTGATCGCCCAGATTATTCGTATGCTCCTTTTCAATCTGGAGAGATTTCACTACAGGTTACAGTTACAATCGGAAGTACTTCTCAAACAGTAGGATTGTCATTGAAGGAAGGAGGAGGGGAAAGTACTCTTTCTACAGGTTTAAAAAATGAGACAGTAATAGATTATACAAAAGCTGAAATAGGTATTTCGGGAGGAATAGAGTTTCAGGGGAATATAAGGAATGGGGATAATAGTAAAGTAACGACTGAAGTTGGAGTAGAAGTTAGTAGAGGCCCATATTCAGGAAGTGTTCAAACTTCTAGTAGTGGTCAGCAGTCTGTAACAATAGGAATTACCCCAAGCCTCACTATTCCAATATTTAATAAAGGTAAAGGAGTTAAAGTTCAAACTAAAATTGATGAAACACAATGAAAAATAAATTTTTAATTATTCTGGCAATTGCTCAAGTTATTTTTTTTTCAAGTTGTAACTTAAAGGAGACCTCGATACTCGATAAGTCTCTTAAAACAACTATTGATGAGAATAGTTGTTTAATTGCACTAAAAAGCACAAGTGATAACAATAAGAGAAATGTAGTTCTCACTACACAATGCGAAAGTGATTCTATTTTGTTTTATGGTAAGGTATTATATGATTTTGTGTCAAATTTGAGTAAAGAGGGTGTTCATTTCGATAATTATTCAATTCAAAATATTTCGAATCAGGAGTTAGTGTCATTTGATAAAAATGAATGGATAATAATTTCGGCAAAGAGGAAGATTTTTGATAAAATTGTAGATGAGCTACAAACTAAAAATTACAAAAAAATGTATGCTTTACTAAGTACGGAAATTAAGTCTAAAATTAGCTATGAAGATATGAAATCTAATGTTAAAACATTATTGAAATCAAAATATAACAAATTCGAAGGATTGAGTTTGATGTCTGTAAATGGTGAAAAATATATCAGTTTATCAAGGACTAACGGCAAGAACAGGATATTGATTACATTTTCTTTTGAAAAGTCAAATGACAAAGTTTACGGATATTCACTAGAATAGGTAATGTATCAAATCGGGTAGTGTTCCAGTTTGTCACCTATTTCAAAACCAAATAGCTAACAAGTTGATTTTCAGATAAAAATATACATACTGAAGTTTGTTCAGATGAAAGGTTACCCTCACAAGGTAACTTTTCGTCTTTTATAGCAACCTTAAAGGTAGTATTTGCGTTGTTGGTGTATCAAAACGTCACCTAACATGCTATGCCACTTTTGTAATAATGCCTGCGTCAGAAAAGGATGGAGTAAGAATACTCAAAAATATCGTTGTAAAACGTGTTTCAAATACCAGCGCGAACAATACGTTTATTCATCCCGTCTAATCACAGACCAACAAATTATCCAACTTACAAAAGAAGGATGTGGAATCAGGAGTACCGGAAGAATATTAAATATTTCGCCCACTACCGTTATTAAAAGGATTTTGAAGATTGCTACACACCTTACAAGATCATCTCCAATTTTATTCGGGCAAACTTATCAGGTAGATGAGTTATTTACTTATATCGGAAATAAGAATAATCGAGTTTGTGTTGCCGATTCCTTAAACCCTAAAACAAGAGAAGTAATAGATATTGTGGTTGGCAGACGAAATAAAAGTAACCTCAAAAAGATCATATCTACTTTAGTCTTGTCCGATGCAAAGCAAATCACAACAGACAAACTGAATATTTACAAAGAACTTGTTCCAAAAGAACTCCATTCTACCAAGCATAGGGGAATCAATCACATTGAACGTCAGAACCTCAATTTGAGAACTCACTTAAAACGATTGAACCGAAGGACTATTTGTTTTTCAAAATCGATCAAAATGTTGGATGCGGTTTTACGAATATATTTTTGGTTTGGAGCGAAAACAATTCTGTGACTTTCGTTGCTTGTTTGCCAAATGACAGCTATCCATCTTCAACGGAGAAATACGTGTAAAACGACATGAAAGAATAGCGATAAGTGGATCCAAATCGGCATCAGATGATTTTCAGCTAAGTAATTAATTGCAAGAAATTTGAATAAAATTTACATTTTTTGTAAAGAAATTTCGTATCTTTGATTATGTACCTGACGGAGATAAAAAGTGGTAAGGACTTTGAAGTTAAAATCAAATCACTGGATGATGATGATTACAAAAAGATAAGCAAAGCTCAATACTATTTTAATTGGAAAACAGAAAAAGGAAATAATGTTTACAAACTAGTTCTCAAAGATGAAGTCTTAGGATTGTTGTCATGTGTACATTACAAAAACGAAAAGCGAATTGAAATAAGGTTATTGGCTGTTTCTAAAGAGAATCGTGGAAAAAGTAAAAAATACGAACGCATAACAGGAACTTTAATTGCATTTGCTTGTAAAGAAGCAATGAAAAAGTATGGTATTGAAGGTTGTGTTTCATTAGTACCAAAAACCATTTTAAAAGGGCACTACATGACTTGTTATGGAATGTTAGATGCTGGTAGACAGGTGTTTTTAGAGGGGCAATCATTGTTGGATATTTTAAAGGAATATGAGTTATGAAAAAAGATAAGTTGAATGATAAGTATACTAACAAGGAGTTGGCTGAATCTTTTGTTTTTAGAAATAAATTAACTGCAAATCAAAAAGTAGAATCTGATTTGCAGTTGAATGAAATGCGTAAGAACATACAGCAGTCAATTACTCCAAAACAGTTGCTTCTGTCTCGTTTGTTGCAGTTAAAATATCAAATAGAAGATTATTTGGAGAATCCTACCTATGATGCAAAACACTCTTTTGGATTCTTTTTAAGAGGGTATTTGGAGACATTAAATAAGAAGAATAAAGAGTTTGCAAAAGATATAGATATTGCCGAAACGGAATTGAGCCTAATTCTCAATAAACATCGTAAACCAAGTGAAAAAGTGATGATTCGTCTGGAAATACACTCCAATAAAATAATTCCAGCAATCACATGGTTTAGATTATTAGAAAAAGAAAAGGAACATGAAATTCTAACGAATAGTGATTTAAGAAAACAAGAAAAAAGTCATGTTCGTAATATGGTGAGTGTTTAAGTAAAGTTTAGCATTTATTCAAGGTTACTTTTTAAAGCCCAGACATTTGTTTGGGTAGTGTTCCAATTCTGCACCTGAACAATTTTTGAGAATTTAATTTACTGAAAACCTATCTATAAAAGTAGATAGGTTTTCTTTTTACTTGGGCAACTTCGTATATGAATGTATTGACAGGATCACCGAATAAGCTGCGCGTAGCAGGAGAAATACCAGCCATTCAGCGCAATTTTGGTGTTACTCCGAATGACAATTACGAGCTGACCTATACGCAAACTGAAAACAATTCTGTAACTTTCACGGTAGAACAAAGTTCTAATGGAACAACAGGCTGGAGTACACTGATGAATACCACAAGCACAAACGGAACACATACGAGAAACTTTACGCCCACACAGGCTTATTTGCGTGTGAAGTATAGTGGAAGTGCTGCTTTCTCCTTGGCCAATATGACGCTGGTTGGCACCGATACAGATACTTCTTATTCGTTGATAGCGAGAGGTGATTATCGTTATGGGTTTAACTCCATGGAAAAGGATGATGAACTGAAAGGTAGTGGCAACAGTTATGATTTTGGGGCTAGGATGTATGACAGTAGATTGGGAAGGTGGCTAACAATTGACCCATTAGCAGGTAAACAACCTAGTCAATCTCCTTATAAAGCGTTTTTGAATAATCCAAATTTATTTGTTGACCCTAATGGAGAAACAGAATACCATATAAATGTTCTTATCAATGAGAAAACTGGAAAAGCTGTCATAACAGTAACAGTTGCGTCAAGCGATGTTATGACTGATGGTGTTAAACACACAATTTGGGATAGTCAAGCAACCTCTCACCAAGAAAATTTCTATTATGATTTTGCAAAAGTAACTGTAACCACAATTTCGAAAAAAGGAAAAATAAAGGTTCAAGAATCGACACAAATAATAAAAGGGAATGGTGAGAAACGTTACATTAAAGATTATGATTATGTACTCTTTGGTGGAGATAAAAAGTACGACACTCATTCTGAATGGTATACACCAAAAGATTTGGGAGTAGAAGTTTCTTTTGGTATCAATATGGGTGGTTCAACAGGCGGTTCGGGTGCTATCGGTCAAGATTGGTCAAAAAATGCAGTTGGGTCTGTAAGCTTTGATGATTTAAGTGCTATACTAAGCAGGTCTTCTATATCAGGAGGTTATAGCCCTGGAAGTGGTTCATGGCATTCTTTAACAAAAGGTCAAGTACAAGATTTTTTAAAAACAGCGAAAGAGTCAGTTGAAACTGGAAATAAAATTGGTGAGGCATATAATGAAACTAAAAAAGCCATTATTAAAACAGATTCATGTGAAGTTTGTGGCCAGATTGGAACGGAAGATAAAATGAAATCAGAATCTTGGCATGGTTCGCTTGTTAAAAGAAAAGGGTATGAAAAGAAGCAAAAATAATTGTTTAATAGTTTTCATTTCAATTTTGTCTTTTGTATTACATTCCTGTAGCAATACTGAAAACGAAAACTCAAATTCAATGGTTTCAGAATCAGTCATGGATACTACTTTTTATTCAAGTGGAAAAATTATGGTATTAACTCAACTCAAAGCAAATGGACAAAAGCACGGATTTAAAAGACGTTATTTTGAAAATGGAAACATTGAGTATTCTCGAACTTATTTTAAAGATAAATTAGTGGGTAGCGACTATTGGTATTACAAATCAGGGGGATTGAATATGTATTCAGTAAGAAATATAGAAGATAGTGTATTCTTCTTTTTATATCTTGATAGTTTAGGCAACGTAACTGAAAAAATTGGAGCACTAATAAATAAAGAATATGAGATTGAAGGAGGAAACGACACTTTGCAACTAAACAAAACTTACCTACTACGTTTTTTATATGCAGACCCTAAAATTTATAAGTTCAATTTAGATTCGGTCATACTTGAAACGAATAAGTCAAAAAGACACTTTAAAAACTATTATTTTGAGAAGGAAAAAGCAGAAATTATTTTTGAATTCAAACCAAAACAAAGATGCAAACAAAAATTAACGCTTTATAGTTCCTTAAAAGACAAAAAAGGGAATATTAAATATAGTAATTCCTTAGATATAATGTTGTATGTGAAATAGGTAATGTTCCAATTCTGCACCTGAACAATTTTTGAGAATTTAATTTACTGAAAACCTATCTATAAAAGTAGATAGGTTTTCTTTTTACTTGGGCTACTTCGTATATGAATGTACTCACAGGTGCACCCAATAAGCTGCGCGTAGCTGGAGAAACACCAGCCATTCAGCGCAATTTTGATGTTACTCCGAGCGACAATTACGAACTGATCTATACGCAAACTGAAAACAATTCTGTAACTTTCACGGTAGAACAAAGTTCTAATGGAACAACAGGCTGGAGTACACTGATGAATACCACAAGCACAAACGGAACACATACGAGAAACTTTACGCCCACACAGGCTTATTTGCGTGTGAAGTATAGTGGAAGTGCTGCTTTCTCCTTGGCCAATATGACGCTGGTTGGCACCGATACAGATACTTCTTATTCGTTGATAGCGAGAGGTGATTATCGTTATGGCTATCAGGGAAGCGAAATGGACAACGAAGTGAAGGGTGATGGAAATAGTTATACTACTTTTTACCGAATGCTCGATCCAAGGCTTGGAAGATGGTTTAGTACAGACCCAGTTTTCCAACCATATCAAAGTCCTTATAACTCCATGGATAATAATCCAATTTTATTGAATGATAAACTTGGTGATTATACAAAAGAAGAAGCTGATAAAATGGCAGCAAGGGGTTCTGCAAATGGTTATATGACTAGAGTTGTTGAAAGTAAATTAAGACCTGGAGATTTCGGTGTTCAATATATTGCAGTAAGATCTGAAGGAAGTTACACAAAGACACAATTTTATGGGAAGTTCAAGGGTATTGGTAAAGAAGGTTTTAAAAAAGCATCAGGTTTTGAAAATCATCAGTGGTTTGCTAAGAAACAAGAAATCGAAAACAAAGTAAGAGAGTCACAGGAATCCAGCGTCAATGAAGCTTCAGTAACTGCAATACCACTAGGTACAGCCGCAACTACAACTACAGGAACAGCAATTACAGTAGAAGCTATAGCAGCAGCAGGTGTTATGGCATTGCCTCTTGCCTTAGTATCGGGCGATACAAAAAGGACACCAGAGCCTGTTTATTCATATTATTATCGTGCAATGTCAACAGAAGAATTTACAAGCACAGGTGGATATTTAGTAGATTTAAAGACATCTGGTGAAGGACCTCATATAAGACCAGAATTGTCTTATATTACAAATGCTAAATTTATTCAGAAAGGTAATTATGATGTTGTGGTTAGATATACTTCCTATATATCTAATACTGCTATGATGTCATCTACTTTTCATTACATCCCCGGAACAGGCAGTGGAAATACTGTTTTTAATTCGGCAAGGAAAATAGGTATGTGGTATGTTAAGTACGAAAAAGGAGTTTCTTTTGGCTTCCCTGGTAGTTCAACAATGATTTTTAATGCTTCTTTAATCGGAAAACCGACAGTTATAAAAAACCTAAAATGATGAAATATTATTCTCAATTGATTAATTGCTTAAAGAATTATGGTAGTCTTGACTACTATGATAAATCAATAGAAGTTCTAGACTATTTTATATCGGAATTTAAAGAGGAACACAAGGCAGATATACAAATCTTTTTGGAACAAGAAATAAAAGCTGTCGCTAAAAATAGTTTTTCTTATGATTTTACCAATAATAGTGAAATACTCGATAGAGTCAGTGTGATTGTATTTATCCTAGAGATAAAGAAAAATTTAATTTCTCATGATTTGTGGAATATACTAACGTCATTTGTCACTAATCAATCCAAGACTTTACAACAAGCTGTATACAATTTAATAATGATTATCAGTGAAGATGAATTATTAGATTTAAAATCTCAATTTGAAAAATTATTTGAAAAGCTGGATGAAAAGTTTCATGACAATACATTAGTTTTAAATGTTGATTCTTTCAGAAGTATAGCTCGGTAAGATAGTGTGGTAGTGGGTAGTGTTCCAGTTTGTCACCTATTTCAAAACCAAATAGCTAACAATTTGATTTTCAGATAAAAATATACATACTGAAGTTTATTCAGATGAAAGGTTACTCTCACAAGGTAACTTTTCGTCTTTTATAGCAACCTTAAAGGTAGTATTTGCGTTGTTGGTGTATCAAAACGTCACCTAACATGCTATGCCACTTTTGTAATAATGCCTGCGTCAGAAAAGGATGGAGTAAGAATACTCAAAAATATCGTTGTAAAACGTGTTTCAAATACCAGCGCGAACAATACGTTTATTCATCCCGTCTAATCACAGACCAACAAATTATCCAACTTACAAAAGAAGGATGTGGAATCAGGAGTACCGGAAGAATATTAAATATTTCTCCCACTACCGTTATTAAAAGGATTTTGAAGATTGCTACACACCTTACAAGATCATCTCCAATTTTATTCGGGCAAACTTATCAGGTAGATGAGTTATTTACTTATATCGGAAATAAGAATAATCGAGTTTGTGTTGCCGATTCCTTAAACCCTAAAACAAGAGAAGTAATAGATATTGTGCTTGGCAGACGAAATAAAAGTAACCTCAAAAAGATCATATCTACTTTAGTCTTGTCCGATGCAAAGCAAATCACAACAGACAAACTGAATATTTACAAAGAACTTGTTCCAAAAGAACTCCATTCTACCAAGCATAGGGGAATCAATCACATTGAACGTCAGAACCTCAATTTGAGAACTCACTTAAAACGATTGAACCGAAGGACTATTTGTTTTTCAAAATCGATCAGAATGCTGGATGCAGTTTTACGAATATATTTTTGGTTTGGAGCGAAAACAATTCTGTGACTTTCGTTGCTTGTTTGCCTAATTCGTCTGTAAAAGCTTTAGAATATTCAACTCTTTTTCTTTGGCTCGCAGCTGCAATAACAATTCAAAATCCACAAACTAATTACAGAACTTCCTGAAATTTAAACGATTTTTCAAGTTCCATTCGCATTTTTCCAATAATTTTGAAGAGTATGCGTTTATACACCAAAACATATTTCATGCGTTACTTTCTTTTACTTGTTTTAATAGGTGCTTCAGGGGCTGTTTTCTCTCAACTTGGTATGGGACAATGGCGCATGCACGTAGCAGCGTCACAAGCAATCGATGTGGCTTATGGTGATGGATTGGCAGTTGCGGCTTTAAAAAATGGAGTTATTGAATACGATGAAGCAGCTGGTGAAAGCAAAATATACAATAATCAAAATGGACTTTCAGATATTATCACCTCTTGTATCGTTTATGAACCAGGAACAAAATCCTTTTTCATTGGGTATGAAAATGGAAACATCGATCAGCTCTATTCCAATGGAAGTATTGTAAACATTCCTGCAATCAAACTTGCATCGATAACTGGTAATAAGCGAATCAATGGATTTACTGTCAGAAATGGCAGAGTTTATGCCGCAACTGGATTCGCTATTATTGTTTTAGATCCAATCAAACACGAAGTAAAGGATACATACAATCCGTTTTCATTTCCTAAAAACTATCAATCTATTTTGTTCTTGAATGATTCGATTTATGCCTTGCATAATGATGGAATGGTTAAAGCCTTTGAGAACAACCCCTTGTTGGGAAATCCAAATAACTGGGCTGTTGATGCGCGAGTAGAGGTTCCTGTTTTGGAAATTTCATACCAGAAAGCATCATTATTTAATAATGAAATATTCTTACTAGCAAAGAGAGAGGGGTATGGAGGAGATTCCATTATGAAAGTTACCTCTTCTGGATTACAAGAGTTTATTGGTCATCAATTTAGCATGGAGATTGCAAATTTTCAGGTAATCAATAACAAATTTGGGGTTAGTTACTCCGAATCTTACATTCTGTTTAATCCGGATTTGAGTGTTTTCTTATCTCTTTCAAATTATTCACTGACTTTGCCAGAAATAAAATCAGTAGTGTTTGATGGTTCAAATACGTATTGGATTGCTGATTTTATGAATGGATTGGTGAAGTTCGATTCGTATGGTAGTTCGAAAATAATTTCGAAAGAAGGTCCTCCGAAAAACGAATTTTACAGTTTGAGCGGACGGGATGGTAAACTAATAGTTACCGGGGGGTCTATTGAACGTGTAGATTTGAGTTATAGTCGGTCGGGAGCTTATGCAATGAAGGATGAGGTTTGGAATTTATACGATATGCAGAACCAACCCCTCTGGAATACGAATACTTGGGCAATTGGAGCAGCATCGATTAATCCGAAAAATTTGGAGGAAATTGCACTTGGTGGATATTGTGTCAATGCATTGAGTATTACAAATGGAAATTCAATAACTGAAGTATACAATGCCTCTAATTCAATAATTGAAAACACGAGTCTGGGCAATACTTTTGCCTGTGTTTCAGGGTTGGAATACGATGACGATGGCAATTTATGGATCGTTAATGGTTATTCTACTAATCCGTTGAAAGTCAAAACTGCTGATGGGAATTGGTATTCCATGGCTACAAATTCGAGTATTGCAAACGTTTTTGCTACAAGAATAGCCATAGATTACAACGGTAATAAATGGGTTAGTTTGTATGGAAAAGGATTGATGGGATATAAGGATAACGGAACGATTTCAAATACATCTGATGATATTATTAAAGTGCTCCAAACAGGTGAAGGGGCTGGAAACATGCCTTCTTCAAATGTAACAGCAATAGCAGTTGATTTTGACAATGAAATTTGGATTGGAACCGATCATGGATTGGCTGTTCTGTACAATAGTTCTGGCTTATTCTCCGCAGCTGGAGTTACCGATGCTTCTCAAATATTGGTCACTTATGATGGAAACGTTGAAGTACTGCTTGGAACTTCTTACATTTCGGACATAGAAATTGATGGTGGAAATCGGAAATGGATTGCAACGCAAGAATCTGGTGTGTTTTTAATTTCAGCTGATGGACAGCAAGTAATTGCCAATTATAACAAAGACAATTCGCCCATGATTTCCAATGTTGTCGTGGACATGGAGTTCAATCATTTGACAGGAGAATTATTCATTATCACTGATAATGGGATGGTTTCTTTACGCACGGATGCAACTTATGAAGATGCTGAATACTCTTCCACAACCGTTTTCCCAAATCCGGTGAAACCAGACTTTTTTGGACCAATTACCATTCAAGGGATTAAATACAACAGTGATGTAAAGATCACAGATGCCGCTGGAAATTTGGTGTATAAAACTACTTCAAATGGGGGAACTGCAACTTGGAATGGAAAACGATTGACGGGTGAAAATGTAAGTTCTGGAGTTTATTTTATTTGGACTGCACCGGTTGAAGGAAAAGGGAAGAAGGTAGGTAAAGTGGTTGTAATCCGATGAAAATTCAAGATAAAGCAATCGTTTTATCCCGCTCGCCTTATTCAGAATCCAGTTTGATAGTGAATCTATTCACCTTAGAATCTGGACTTCAAACCTTTTTATTTCAAGGAGCGAGGAAGAAGAAAGGATTGATTTTATTTCCTTTAGAAATTGCTGAAATTACCTACTACAAACGCAATGATAGTAGTTTGCTGAAATTAACCGAAATGCAAGCTCTGGAACCGTTGCATGAATTGGTCGGAAACCCCTTGAAATCGAGTATTGCTTTTTTCATTTCCGAGTTATTGCTGATTTGTTTGAGAGACAATCACCAAGATAAAAAACTCTTTCATTTTTTGAATGAAGAAATCCATTGGTTAAACACCAGTGAAGAGCTTAGCAATTACCTGATTTGGTTGTTAGCACAGGTTTCGAAATTAGAAGGGTTTCAGCCAGAAATTCAACACGAAAATCCGAAATATTTTGAACTGCAAGAAGGGAAATTTACCAACGAATTGCCTTTTTTACCAGCTTATTTAGAAGAACCTTGGTTGCACTGGTTGGTGGATAGTTTGCGACTAGATAAAATGAATTTTTTATCCGTCTCTATCCCCAAAAATGAGCGTGTACTTTTAATTGATGCTTGGTTGGAATACTACAAGTTTCATATAAGTGGCATGCGAAAAATGAAATCGTTGGAAGTGATTCGAACAGTTTTTAATTAATATTTAGGGACGCGATGCGTCACGTCCCTAAATATTAATTCAATTTCCGCTCAATTTCCTTCAAATTCTCCATTTTTTTCGTCGCCAAGAACCCATTGATATCATCGAAATGCGTTTTCACTTGTTTATTCCCAAACTCGTAAACTTTTGTTACCAATCCATCTAGAAAATCACGGTCATGCGAAACCAAAACCAATGTTCCGTCAAAAGCCTTCAAGGCATCTTTGATAATGTCTTTGGTTTTCATATCTAAATGATTCGTCGGCTCATCGAGAATCAATAAATTGACGGGTTCTAGTAACAATTTAATCAATGCCAAACGTGTTTTTTCTCCTCCTGAAAGTACTTTTACTTTTTTGGCAGAAGTCTCACCTCCAAACATAAACGCACCCAATATATCTTTTACTTTCGTACGGACATCTCCTTCGGCAATACGGTCAATCGTTTCGAAAATAGTGGACTCTTCATCCAATAGAGAAGCTTGGTTCTGGGCAAAATATCCAATTTGTGTGTTGTGACCCAATTCCAAGTTTCCATCAAAGCCAATTTCTTTCATAATTGCTTTCACCAACGTAGATTTTCCTTCACCGTTTCGTCCTACAAAAGCAATTTTTTCTCCTCGTTCTATGGTTACATTGACATCTTTAAAAACCACATGATTGTCATATTTCTTGCTCATATCCGTTATAACGACGGGATAGGAACCCGAACGTGGTGCAGGAGGGAATTTCAAACGAAGTGCAGAATTATCCACCTCGTCTACTTCAATAATATCCAATTTTTCAAGCATTTTCACCCGCGACTGAACTTGCAGTGTTTTGGAATACGTTCCTTTAAATCGTTCAATAAATTCGGTTGTTTCTGCAATAAATTTTTGTTGTTCTTCGTATTGTTTTTGTTGCTGAGTTCTTCGATCCTTGCGCAATTCGAGGTAATGAGAATACTTGGCTTTGTAATCGTAAATACGACCCATCGTTACTTCAATCGTTCTATTGGTAATTGCATCGACAAAAGCGCGGTCATGTGAAATAACGACAACTGCTTTGGCGCTATTCACTAAGAAATCTTCCAGCCACTGAATTGATTCAATATCCATGTGATTCGTTGGTTCATCCAATAGAATCAAATCGGGTTTTTGAAGTAGAATTTTAGCCAATTCGATGCGCATTCTCCATCCACCACTGAATTCGGACGTTGAACGAGTGAAATCTTCTCGTTCAAATCCCATTCCTTTCAACACTTTTTCTACTTCACCGTCGTAATTGATTTCTTCGATGGAGTAAAATTTTTCGCTTAATTCAGAAACACGTTCAATAAGTCTCATGTAATCGTCTGAATCGTAATCAGTGCGAACGGTCAGCTCTTGATTCAGTGCCTCAATTTCATCACGCATTGCAAAAATGCTAGCAAAAGCTTTGCTCGTTTCTTCAAATACGGTACAGTTGTCTTCTGTCAATAAATGTTGTGGTAAATAAGCAACGATTGCATCCTTTGGGGCGGAAACCCCTCCTTTTGTTGCTTTATTTACTCCAGCAAGAATTTTCAATAAAGTAGATTTTCCAGCACCATTTTTACCCATTAAGGCAATTTTGTCTGTATCATTAATTACAAAAGACACATCGCTAAACAATACTTTTCCGCTAAATTCTACTGTTACATTATCAACTGAGATCATACTTCCGATTTTCGAGGTGCAAAGGTACTGACAACTTTGGAATTCAAGGGATTTCGAAACACAAAAAAGGTTACTTGAATGAGTAACCTTTAAGTTCGAATAATAATCTCAATTACGTTTTATACCAGAAATAGGATTAGAACATCAACAATGAGGGTGATAATAATTGCATTCATAATCCATTTCATAGGCGCAACGGCTAAAAGTAAACTGAGTGTTGTCATTGTTGGTATAACTACAGCAATTAATGACCAAGTATGAAGTGCTGCACCATAATTCATCGTTACACCACCCAAACAACCGATGACAAGTAAGGTAATTGCAATGACACCGAAGCGGTATTGATTTGCTACCGTTTCTAATTGCATCCAAGTGCTTTGATTTATTTCTTTTGTTTTCATAACTCTCTGATTTGTATAGTACAAAGATCAGAAGGAAGTGATTCATTAAAAATGAGTCAAATCACAAAAAAACCTGATTTATGTTAGTTATTTGATCATTTTTATTTCCTCTTGCTTATATTTGATCAAATAAGAGTAAAAATGGTAGCTATGAAAAAAGTAAAAATGATCATCTTGCTGGCGGCCTTGGGGCTGTTTGCAAGTAATTCTCAAGCCCAGGGATTTGGGGGGAGCGGAAGTAAGTATCTGCAGTTAGGTTTGGGTATCAATAACCATTATTCAATCTATTCAGATTATGACAGGATGTATAACAATAACTTTGGGGCTTTCAATCTCCAAATGGAGTTTGGTATTCACAAATACGTGGGTCTCGGTTTCATGATTGGTGCTCAAGTAGGAATTGGAAACATTGGTTATTATGGACCATATGCTCCAGGATTGACTGGTTCACCGTATTGGAGTTTTGGTCTGCCTGTAGGATTTATTGGTAATTTCCACTTTTTGCAATTGATTTCTGATAAAGCTGGAAAATCATTTGCAGATAAACTGGATGTGTATGCTGGTTTGAATATCGGTAGTGGTATAGCTTTCAGAAATGTGAGAAAGAAATACAAAGACGATGTGTTTTACGATAGCAATGTTGGAGCTTTGCTTTTCTTTGGTCCACATGCGGGAATTCGTTTTTTTCCGAAAGAAAATATTGGAATTTATGCGGAAGCGGGCTACGGAAAATCGTACATTACAGGTGGAGTTGTTTTCAAGTTGTAATTTGAAGTAGATTCAAAAAAAATGGGGCGTTTATCGATCGATAAACGCCCCATTTTTATATACAATTCTTTTTTATTCGTTTACATTTTTATAAATGATTCTGAATATTTTTCTCCATTTTTAGTTTGAATCACTAAGAAATAGCGACCACTAGCCAAACCAGTTAATGGAATGGTTGCATTTTGTTTCGATGTATTTAAAACGCGCACTCCCAGTTGGGTATAAATCTCAATAGTTGATGCATCTAATAAATTGAAGTTTTCAATGGTTAAATAATCTGTTGTTGGATTCGGAAATAAACTTATTTTTTTGCCGTCAATTTCTACTAAACTTAATGGATGTGCACCTTCTACAATTGTTACTGACTGATTGATTGCTGGGTTTGTAAGTTGATCTACTTTTCCAGATGGCCATTTAATAAACAGAGAGTCAATCGTTGTTGCTGTTCCAATTCCAAAGTGAGCATTTAATGTGTTCATATATTTGAACCCATCACCACTTCTGATATCACGAATTTGTTTTCCCCAAGAACCGTAAATTTCTACACGCGCACCAATTCCGTTTGAATTACTTTGAATCCCTTGTAGGTTAATTGTAATCCAATTGTTACTGTTTTTATTATTCATGTAAATGGTGTTTCCATTTCGAACATCCAGGAATCCATCGTTGTTCATATCTCCGACAGCACCACTTGAAAATGCATAAACCATTGGGTAGAAAGTCATGTCTCCGTTTCCGAACAGGATCTTATTATCTCCACCCATTACGTCTGTGAAACCGTCGTTGTCGAAATCAAATGAAACATGTTCGATGCTTGTACTAGGATTTGTATCCCATCCTGAACCTGTTGTTACATCACTAAAAGTTCCGTCGCCATCGTTTTTCATTAAAAGATGTCCGCCGTCAGCTGATGAACTGATACCAATCAGGGCATCCATAAATCCGTCGTTATCGAAATCATTCCATGCGGAAGACCACGATTGACTCGGTTGTGCCATTCCTGCTGCTACAGAAACATCCGTGAAAACAACATTTCCGTTATTGCTGTCGTTTCTGTGTAATTCGTCGATTTTAGCTGTCGTAGCTCCACCACGACATTTCGCGATGAATAAATCCTGGTCGCCATCATTGTCGTAATCCATCCAAATCGAACCGTAATTTCCTCCTTCCGGGTGATCACCTAATCCGCTATTATGGAAGACCAAATTTCCACTTCCGTCATTCAAATAGTAAACATTCGGATCAACATCATGACAAGAGAAGGCATCCAGATTACCATCGTTATTGATATCTACAAAGTTGGTACGCTGACAAAATACATATTCAGGACCTGCAACCTGAGTAAATCCAGTTCCTGTTGAATTTGCTTTCATGAATGTTACGCCATTTCCATCTCCGTAAAGCATGTCGTTGAATCCATTCTTATCAAGATCTCCGATTGCCATACTCCATGACGGCTCGAAAGTAGCCGCAGGAGTAGGGATGTTTGTCGTGATGTAAGCCCCGCTGATTTGCTGGTAGAGGATCTGAACGCTGGAAGACGATACGGTAACAATGTCATCCAAAAAGTCTCCGTCCATATCTGTGGTGGCCAATCCATAATTTCCACTAATGGATGGAAATGTGTTTGCCGTAAAAGTTACGGGTGGAGTGGGTTGAACTATAATTGGAGCTTCTGTCAGCATAAAACTGAATCCAGCTGAAGTCCATTTGTTATCAAAACAAATGATATAGGTTGTTCCATTTGTTACGTTGAAAGTTGCTGTTGAAGTTAATCCAGAACCACTGTCATCATCTCCCGAAAAACAAGTAACAGCACCACAAGCTCCCGTGTATACATGGAAACGTGTATCGGTCCCACCACTGGCAGGAAGGTCTGTTGTCACAGTTACTGAATAATTTGCTGTTGGAGTGTAAGTGTACCATTCAGAAGCAGTTTGTGTGTTACCACCTGAGGCGCAGGCAAGAGTGGTAGCCATTCCGTCAACTCCTGTAACTGCATAAGTTCCTGCTGTAACCGGCACAGCCATTCCGCAGGAGTTTTGAGCCTGAGAAAGCACAGGAATTCCCAGTAACAGAAAAAATGTAAAGTTAATTTTCATAATTCTTGGTTTTAGTTCATAAATAGTATGTTAGTTGCAGGTTTGTTTCCAGGTAATCCATTCCTCAAGAAGCTGCAATCCTTCTTCGTGAACAATGGTTCGTCCGAGTAAAGGCATGCGTATACTTGGAACAGTAGAGCCCAGTCGAAAATGCATCATGGAGCGGTTCTTATCATTTGGCTTGATGATGTATACGTAGGCGGGATCAATATCGTCATCCGGTTCCACACACAGACCTAAATTAATAGGATCTGATGTTTCTGAAAATGCTAAACGCATTGGTCGGTAGGAACAATGTTTTCCTTCGGCATGACAATGTGCACAATTGATATCGACGTATGATCTGAAACGCTCATCAACAGTTTTCGTTTGATCCATGTAATTTACGGTAGAAACAATATTTCCAGGAAGGGTGTTCTGTAAATACCCAACAGCGATTAATTTTTCTAGTTGATTTTGGATCCCGCTTTGGTATGGATAATCAATATTTAGATTTTGTGGCTTAATTCCGATGGGAATAGGCAGGTCATTGATTTTATGACATGTTTTACACTCTGTTTCATTTGGAATTCGATAAGCGGTACTTTTTGTTTGTCCATTTTGAATCCAACTCACATTGGTCGTGCTTCCATTCAGGTCTAAATAAGCTTCAGTTTGTTGTGTATTCCAAACATAATTGGCAAAAATCCAACCACTAGATTTTCGAATCATAATACGTGTTTCAATGATGCGTGTACTTCCTGCAGGTTGAACGTTATCGTAATAAAACGTTTTGATTAAAGCAGCGCCAACTGGTAAATTCAACACATCACCATCATTAACATAGCTTGCACTCGTTCCTGTAGGCATCCAAATGAATCTTTTTTTGTGGGCATAATCAGTGAAAAGCCCTGAAGCTGGCTCATAAGGAATCACCTTTTCTGCTGGAGTTTGATTTTTTAAATCACCTTCGAAGAAACGATAATCAGATAATTTGGAATAAGGAACGGTGGTTAAATCTACAGAAACTCCAGTTTCTTCTTCAACAGGAGGAACAATTGGTTCAACAGTTGGTTTTTTCTTACATGCTGGAAAGAGAAAAAGCAAACATGTAAATGTAGCAATGGCACAAATAGGAATAAACCAGTGATTTGAACGAGTTTTTTGTTGCTTCATAAAGTAGTTGATTTTACTCAGTTTCGTAAATTAGGAATAAGGTACTATTATTTTTCAATAATTTTTTATTCTCTTAGTAATTGTTTCATAACACTATAGATGATTATGCGAGATGGATAGTTGCTTTAAAAGATAGGTTTGTGAAAATTTTGTTGATTTATTGATGATAGAGTAAATTTTTAACAATTAGTTACCGTGGTAAGTGGTGGATAAGCTTGCACTTATCCCTGAAAAGAAAAAAAGCCCTGATCCATCATAACAGACCAGGGCTTTAAATGATCTTAAAGCGAACTAAACCAAATCAACAGTTAATGTTTCATCTATTTTAGTCACTTTCAATAATCCATGTTTTGTAAGTCCTTTGATACTTGTATCCCAGGCCTTATTACTCAAGTTCACAGAGTCTTTCAATGTAAGCAATTCCATTGTTTTCTCACGCTGCATAATATCGAAAATCACTTGTTCGTTTTCATTCAAAACAACTTTAACTACTTTTTCAGGACGCATTTGAGGGAAGAACAATACCTCTTGAATAGATGGATTATTGGTTAAATACATAATCAAACGATCCATTCCAATTCCTAATCCAGATGTTGGTGGCATTCCGTATTCTAAAGCGCGTAAGAAATCTTGATCAATCATTCCAGTAGCTTCGTCATCTCCTTTTTCGGCTAAGCGAACCTGATCTTCAAAACGCTCGCGCTGATCGATCGGGTCATTTAATTCTGAATAAGCATTCGCGATTTCTTTTCCGCAAACCATTAATTCAAAACGCTCAGTCAATTCCGGATTATCACGGTGTGTTTTACACAAAGGCGACATTTCTTTTGGGTAATCAGTAATAAATGTTGGCTGAATGTAATTTCCTTCACATTTTTCACCAAAAATCTCATCAATCAATTTTCCTTTCCCCATTGTATCATCAACTGGAATTCCCATTCCTTTTGCTGCTGCTCTCAATTCATCTTCCGATTTACCAGCGATATCAAAACCAGTAAAATCAATGATTGATTGACGCATCGTAACGCGTTTGTACGGCGCTTTGAAGCTAATATTGTGTTCGTTGAATGTACATTCTGATGTTCCGTTTACAGCAATTGCGCAATGTTCCAATAAACGCTCTGTGAAATCCATCATCCAGTTGTAATCCTTGTACGAAACATAGATTTCCATTGCCGTAAATTCCGGATTATGTGTTCTATCCATTCCTTCGTTGCGGAAGTTTTTAGAAAATTCGTAAACACCATCAAACCCACCAACAATCAATCGTTTCAGATACAATTCATTGGCAATTCGCATGTATAAAGGAATATCCAACGCATTGTGGTGTGTAATGAATGGTCTTGCCGCAGCTCCACCTGGAATTGCTTGCAGAATTGGAGTTTCAACTTCCATATAACCCGCGTCGTTGAAGAAATTACGCATCGCTGAGAATAATTTTGTTCGTTTCACGAAAACCTCTCTCACCTGCGGATTTACAACCAAATCAACATAACGTTGGCGGTAACGTAATTCCGGGTTTGTAAATGCATCATGCACTTTTCCATCTGCATCAGTTCTAGGAGTCGGAAGCGGTTTCAATGATTTACTCAACAAGGTAAATTCTTTCACGTTCACGGAAACCTCACCTACTTGTGTTTTGAATACTTCTCCTTTTACTCCAATGAAATCACCTAAGTCCAACCATTTTTTGAATAAATCGTTGTACAACATTTTATCTTCTCCCGGACAAATTTCATCGCGGTTAAAGTATACTTGAATTCTTCCTTCAGAATCTTGGATTTCACCAAAAGAAGCTTTCCCCATAACCCGCTGACTCATCAATCGACCAGCCAAACAAACTTGTTTTCCTTCCTCAAACTTATTTTTGATTGAAGCCGAATAATCGGTTACGGGATAAAGTGCTGCAGGATAAGGATCAATCCCCGCATCGCGTAGATGTTGCAACGTTTGTCGTCGCTGGATTTCTTGTTCTGATAATTCTTGTGACATTTTTATTCGATATTAAGACTCTAGGATTTTAAGATATTAGGACTTGAATAACCTTTAAATCCGACGTCTATTTTTAATTAGTATTTCATTTTATTAATAGTTCAAATGTTCAAATGTTCAAATGTTCAAATGTTCAAATTGAACCCTTTAAACTCTTTGAACCTTTTGATCTTGTTTTCTACCAGTGTGGACAGCTATCACAGCCATTCTTGGTTTTAATGTAGAACATCAACCCCAAAGATACATTGTAGGTTGCTAATCCGAAGGCTTGCTTGGCACGTTGATTTCTATCATCCGATCGTGTTTTAACTCCAGGAAGATGAGCGAAAGCCAATCCACCTTCTCCTTGAATGAATACGTGTTTGAAGAATTCCAATCGAACGCTTGCATTTGCCCCAACTCCATATCCTGAAAGTGCTGTCGAACGATTACTTTGTTCGTTTGCAAATAAGAAATTCGTTGTCGTAAGCATTGGACCAAGGTTTAAACCGACATTCCCAGTAACTGCAAATTGCCGTTTGTCTCCCAATTCCCAAAGATCAAAGGAACGCATCAATTCAATGCGTAAATAATTCAATCCACCAGAATGCTCGTAATGGAAGTGATTTCTGTCAAGAGTCGCTACTTCTTGGTCGTGATTTCCTTCCCACAGAGAATCTACTCCCGTACTTACATGTCCGTCTAAAGTAACTTCACTATTCGGCTTGATCACATAATTGAAATGATCCACTCCTAGTGAAAATGCCCACTTCTGATTGAAATAATATCCAATCCGGAAGTTGTATTGTGGAATGGTCATATTTGCTGGATTCAAATAGAGATTCGCATCAAATTTTGGTTGCCTGTCGGTTGCTTTTACACCTTTTAAAGTAAAGTCGTAATCAGATCCAATAAAATGAATCTTGGATTGTGTATATGCAGTACGATTGTATCCCCAATAGAAAAAAAGTGTCCCAGCATTGGTACTTCTTTTGCGCTGATGCTTCCGAATTTGAGCATCAGCTGGGTTTGCAATAACTGCTAAAAGGAATAGGAATAACAGCTTTCTAAACATCTTTGATTATTTAGTCATTTTAAGAAAATGTACCTCTTTCTCGGTTAAATGTCTGTAATATCCTCGTGGAAGATCTTTTTTCGTCAGGCTTGCAAATTGAACACGATCTAGTTTTACTACTTCGTAACCCAATTTCTCAAACATACGACGAACGATTCTATTCTTACCAGAGTGAATTTCAACTCCTACTTCACGAGAAGATTTTCCATCTTTTACGTATTCAGCCTTATCCGCTTTAATAGTACCATCTTCCAACTCAATTCCACTCATCAACTGTTCCAAATGTTCGGATTGAACAGGTTTATCGACTTCAACATGGTATATTTTTGTTGCTTCGTAACGCGGGTGAGTCAGCTTTTTAGCCATATCTCCATCATTGGTGAACAACAACAAACCTGTTGTGTCACGGTCTAATCTCCCGACAGGATAAATACGCTCCTTACATGCTTTGATTACTAAGCCCATTACCGTTTTTCTACCTAGTGGATCATCCATCGTTGTGATAAATCCTTTTGGTTTATTCAATAATACGTAACGTTTTGTTTCAGCATTAATTGTTTCACCGTCATACTGAATTTTGTCGCCAGGCTTAATTTTATAACCCATTTCGGTAATTACTTCCCCATTGACTGAAACAACTCCTGTTTGAATCAATACATCTGCTTCTCTGCGGGAGCATACCCCAGCGTTGGACAAATACTTATTCAAACGAACCGCATCTTCATTGAAGGTTGGCAATGGATCTCCCTTGCGAACTTTTGGTTTGAAAATGTGTTTTGAAGTTTCTTCAGTGCCTTCTGGTTTTGACGAAGTACTTCTTGGTGCTTCTGGATTTTCTTTCCGAGTACGATCTGAAATTGGAGCAGGTTTACCGCCTCTTACAGCAGGTTTCTCCGTTCTCGACGTTGGTTTTTCTGTTCTGGAAGTTGGTCTCCCAGATTTAGAAGCAGGTTTTGAGCCACTTGGCTTTGCACCTCTTCCTGTTGTTGTACGGCCTTTCCCTGTACCTGTTTTTCTTGTGTTCATCACGAGCAGAATTAATGTTTACTATCGCAGTAGACGCGGCAAAGATACGTTGTTTAATTGAAAAATGATACAAACTTGGAAATCAAGTGGTTTCACTTATGCTTTTTGTTTTAACACAAAGAGAAGATTTCCAAGTTATTTAGAATCGTAATTCTTCCCATTGCTAAAATCTAATATTAAGAAATTGTTAATTCAATTTTAACTATTTTCGTTATTGAACTGCGAAAAATTATGAAGAACTCTCTTCTTTGCTTATTTCTAAGCATCTCTTATTCTGTGTTTTGTCAAACATTTACTGGCGGAAGTGGATCAATTAATGACAACGCAACAATTGATATTCCTGTTGCCGTTAATGGACTTCCAAATGCAGTTGATACCTCAAATTTTGGTTTGGAAACTGTTTGTATCAATTTGACACATACGTACGATGCTGATTTAACAGTTTGGATTGTTGCTCCCGATGGAACGACCGTTTTGCTATTTTCCAATACAGGCGGTGCCGATGACAACTTTACGAATACCTGTTTCAATGCAAATGCAGCTGCCATTTTAGCTTCAGGAACAGCACCTTATACAGGAACATTCAAACCAGTCGGACAGATTGGATTGATCAACAACGGTCAAAATCCGAATGGAACGTGGAAATTACGGGTGAATGATAATTATGGTGGAGATCAAGGAAATGTTCTTTCTTTTTCGATTGCGTTTGGAAATAACCCAGCTGGTTATTTTGCATTCTCTTCTTCCCTTTTGCCCATTGTTGAAATCAATACGAATGGAAATGTGATTCAGAATGACCCAAAGGTAATGGCAGACATGAAAATTCGGTTCAATGGACAAGGAATTCGAAATTACATGAGCGATTCTCCGAATGAATACAATGGAAAAATTGGCATCGAATACCGTGGGAACTATTCTTTATCGCTTCCACAAAAGCCTTACGCACTTGAAACATGGGATATCAACGGGAATGCAATTGATTCTTCCTTACTTGGAATGCCCGCTGAAAGTGATTGGGTGCTATTAGCAAATTACAACGACAAATCTTTTGCTCGAAATATTCTTCCCTTCCACCTATTTGATTCCATGGATCATTATGCAACGAGAATGCGTTTGGTGGACGTGGTCATGAACGGAGAATATCAGGGAATTTATTTACTAGGAGAAAAAATCAAACGCGACAATAATCGCGTAGATGTGAATAAACTGGACCCAACCGAAATTGCTGGCGTAGATCTTACTGGGGGTTATATTTTGAAAATCGATTATTGGAATAACAACGATTCGTGGCTGTTAAATCACAGTCCGATTGGATTCCCAGGATTGGATGTTCACATGGTTTACGTGTATCCAAAACCAGAAGATCTGATGCCACAGCAAACGACTTATATCCAAAACTTCATCGATGATTACGAAGATGCTTTGTACGGATCAAATTTCGCACATCCAAGTTTGGGCTACCGCGCGTTTATCGATGTTCCTTCTTTCATTGATTATTTTATTGTAAATGAAGTTTGCAGAAACGGAGATGGCTTTAAGAAAAGTCGTTTTTTCTCCAAAGACAAAGATAAAGTAGATGGAACGGTGAAAAAAATGAAAGCTGGTCCGGTTTGGGATTTCGATTGGGCTGAAAAAGACATGTGGAGCGGCTCTGAAGACGGCTCTCAATTCATGTATGGAGCATGCGATCAGGATGTGAATGCTCCTGGATGGTACATTCGTTTGTTGGAAGACACTTTGTTCGCCAATGAACTACGTTGTCGTTATGACGATATGAGGAGAAGCATTTTGAAAGAATCCTACATCTATGCAAAAATTGATTCGGTAGCCCAAGCTGTGAATGAAAGTCAGGTTTGGCATTATCAAACTTGGGGACATTTGGGCAGTGCAACCGGAACGCCAGAAGTCCAAGCGCCAAGTCAAACATACGCAGAAGAAGTTCAGCGCTTGAAATCTTGGTTTCAAAGAAGGTTGGAATGGTTAGATATAAACATGCCAGGAACATTGAATAGCTGTAGTATGCTTGGAATTCAGGATTTGGTAAATACTCATAAAATTACTGCTTATCCGAATCCTTTTTCATCTATTATTACAGTAGAATGGAGTCAAACAGATTTAGTTGGGGCACAATTAACTATCCGAGACGGTTCTGGAAGAATGATTAAAACACACGAAATAACAATGGAATCGACAACCGATAAATCGTTAACAATAACTGATTTACACGAATTGGCAAACGGGGTTTACTTCATTGAGATTACAAAAGGAGATCAGCGAGCAGTCTTGAAAATTATTAAATAATTCGGATTTTTTCAGATGCACTTGCTGATTTGAAATAATTCCTTATTTTTGCACCCGCTTACATCGGTAAGTAGCTGTCAGTCGGACAGCAAGAATATAAATGCCTCGGTGGCGGAACTGGTAGACGCGCTGGATTCAAAATCCTGTACTTTCGGGTGTGCCGGTTCGATTCCGGCCCGAGGTACCAATAAAAAAGCTGATGATTTTTTCATCGGCTTTTTTATTGCCCTCTTCTCTCACACTGTTGCTCACTCTTCTCGATTGCTCTATCCATCAGCTTTTTTACAGTGTGAGTGTGAGAACCGAGTGTGAGATTGCGCTAAATCGAAAAATTGATGTTCATAGCTGTTATTTTTTAGTGCAAGAAAAGAAATGAGGTTTATATTGAAGTTCTGTCAGAATTTATTCTTTATTTTTAGAATCAATTAATCCACCGATAATATCTAAGGGCATGAAACTCCTGAATAAATGGGATCTTAAACAGCAAATGGCGGTTGTTGCTTCAATAACCGGAATATTAATTTCCTTAACCATTTTTCTTCCTGTATGTACTTATTTTGAATTCAATGAAACGGAAAACGGGATTGTTGAAAGAGTGGTCTATGGATTTGAAACGTTGAGCGTTTTAACCCATTTTTACTGTTTCACTTGTGTGGCAGTTGCAGCATTTACTTTCAACAGGACTATTCTTCGAATAACCAATATTATGATTTGGACTTTTTTTTCAATTAAATTTTTGGCTGTTTTGCTTTTCTCTAATCCTTATGCCATTTATGGACCAATTGCTCCAAGAACCGAAGTTGGTTATATTCTAAGTTTCTTTATGGTTCTGATGTTTCTTATTACAAGCTTTTTTTGGAGACGAAAATTTGATTCAATAAAAATTAATCGAAATCAGACAATTGTTTTAGGAAGCATTACAGGTATATTAGTTTGTTCACCCATCATTTGGTTTATATCAGTTCTTTTGAGAGAGGGCTTATAACTTCTTTGAAAATAAAGTTGAACTATTGACGTAATATCTTCTCCACAAAAGTTCGATTTCTTTCCGCTTCGAGGTACCAATAAAAAAGCTGATGATTTTCATCGGCTTTTTTATTGCCCTCTTCTCTCACACTGTTGCTCGCTCTTATCATTTGTCTTCATCAGCTTTTTTTCGGATCAAGACCAAATTCTGGGGACTAAGCATAAATTTGCGTTAATCGGAATAAAAAATATTGGATATCCCTAACACCTCTAAATTGAGATCTAAATGCTTTTATTTTGGCATTAAAGGCTTCCGCTGAAGCCTTTATAAATGATCAGTCAAAAGATTTGCATTTAACGAAGGAAAAGTATTCTTCAATTAAAAATTGATGAAGAGCTGAGTCCAAAAGCAAATTTTATCAAATCGAGATTATTTAAAATTGTTGAAGGCGAAAGAAATTTAGCTAAGAAACATGTTCTTGAGGATGAGATTAATAAAATTGAAGCTCGTTTGCTGGAGTTTGAAAACGATTTTATTCAGCAGATATAGTCAATTCTTTCTTTAATGACCTTTCCATGATTGGTGGTAATAGACAAATAATAATATTGGATAACAAAAGCCCTGAGCAAACACTTAAGGGTAGCTACAAGCATATAGAGTTTTCAGGTGTCAAAGGAATTGGAAGGCCAGGATTTCCCCCTGTATAATTAACAACCATTAAGATGGATGTATCCATCATAGTATTCGAATATTGCTATTTATGATGCTTTTATCCATCACACAATGATTTTTTAAACAAAAAAATAACTATATTTGTCGTATAAAAACATCACAAAGCTTAAAAATTCAATTTTATGACGGTTAAAAGCATCATGAATATATACAGGATGAGTGATGATGCAATCATTCATACAATAGGCGATTTTGTTAAACATCATCGTTTACAACAGAACATCAAACAAAAGGACCTAGCAGAAAGAGCGGGAATAAATAGAACCACTCTTTCGGATTTGGAAATGGGAAAAAGATGTCAATTAATAACATTGATTCAAGTACTAAGAATACTCAACAAACTACATGTCTTCGAATCGTTTGAGGTGAAGAGCCAAATCAGCCCAATTCTGTTGGCAGAAATGGAAATGAAGAAACGACAAAAAGCTTCTGGTCAAAAAAAAGACTCAACAAGTAAAAAATCAGACTGGTAATGATAAATAATGCCTTTGTAAATATCTGGAACAAAAGAGTTGGAGCGATAGCTTGGGATCCAGAAACAGGTTTAGGTACTTTTCAGTACGATTCGACATTTTTAAAAACAGGCCTTGATTTATCACCGATACTAATGCCTATAAGTCAAGGAGAAAACTTGTGTCAGTTCACAGAAAACAGAGAAAACTCAACTTTTAAAGGATTACCTGGATTATTAGCAGATATTCTTCCTGATAAATATGGAAATGCTCTAATTAATACATGGTTGGCAAGGCAAGGACGACCAACAAATAGTTTAAATCCAGTTGAGACTTTATGTTTCATTGGAGAAAGGGGTATGGGAGCACTAGAATTCGAACCCGTTCAACCAAAACCAAAGAATACATCAACTAAAATTGAACTAGGTAGTCTAATTGAAATTGCAGAAGAAATACTTACAGGCAGGAAGGATTTCACAACAAACCTAACAGAGGACGAGGAAAAAGCGCTTTTTGAAATTCTAAAAATTGGCTCTTCTGCAGGTGGGGCAAGGGCAAAGGCTCTTATTGCGTATAATGAAAATAGTGGAGAAGTTAGAAGTGGTCAAGCAAGCGTACCAAAAGGATTTGAACACTGGCTAATCAAGTTCGATGGTGTGTCTGATTCTCAATTTGGTGTATCTAAAGGATATGGTCGAGTGGAAATGGCATACTACAAAATGGCCAAGGATTCTGGGATACAAATGATGGAATGTAGATTACTAGAAGAGAATGAACGAGCACACTTCATGACTAAGCGTTTTGACAGGGAACATGGAAGGGGAAAAATTCATGTTCAAACATTCTGTGCTATGAGACACTACGATTTTAATGAGGTTAACTTATATAGTTATGAAGAGCTTTTTGAAACCATGCGAATGCTCGGATTAAGTTATCCGAGTGCACAAGAACTTTTCCGCAGAATGGTTTTTAATGTTATATCAAGAAACTGTGATGACCATACAAAAAACTTTGCCTTTGTAATGGATAAATCTGGAGATTGGAAGTTATCACCTGCCTATGATGTTTGTCACGCATATAGACCAGGAAGCGATTGGGTAAGTCAACATGCGCTAAGTATAAACGGCAAAAGAAAAAACATTACACGACAAGACCTACTTGCGGTTAGTAAGAGCATGAATATTAAAAATGCTGAAGAGATAATTGATAAAGTATCGAACGTAGTATCGAACTGGAAAGATTATGCAGATGATGTAAAAGTAGATACCGAACTACGTGATTCAATCGGAATTACACATTTAATTTTATAGCTAATTTTTGTCTTCATTTTCGTTCTCAATCTCACTCTTTCTTCTGCCGTTATTTTTGAGAATGAGAAACAGAACGAGAATGAAGCTTGCAGTTATATCCTTCAAAAAGTTCGATTTCTTTTCGTTTTTAGAAACTTTTCAATTTGTGACTACCAAAGCTCCTCAACTTCATAGTTGAGTTATTAGATATTTATGCGAATTTTGTTTTTGAGTCGCTTCACACAATAATGCAATTGTCCTATTTTATTAAAGAGGAATTTTTCACAACCCCGTTAATTAAAAATAAAACAATCTAAATAAGCGTTAAAATTCATTTTGAAAAGAGTTGATCAAAAAAATTATCGTATTTTTCAAATTGAAAATTTGTGTCAATATGAAAAAAAGTTGGGGAAATATTCTTTTTGAACGCATTCTCTTTGTCATTATTGGGTTGCTTTTAATCTTCGTTTGCACAACTGGATACTGGGTTTATGATCATTTGGGACAAGTTTCCGAGAGCCCACTCCCTACAGATTTAAAGGAAACACGCCGCTTTCTTGTCCGAGATTTGAACAACAATGTTTTGAAGTCGGATAATTTAACCTACTCTTATCTGTATCAAAACAACCCCAACGCACTTTTGGATTTTGAAATTTTAGAATCTCAAACAAACCGCAAAATAGAGCTTCTTAAATCTTATAGTCCTGCTGATTCAAACTACCAAAATCAGATCAAGAAACTCGGAAATTTGGTGAATGCGCGGTTTTTCAATTTAGATACCTTGATGAGTATTAAGAATGAAAACCGGGTGAACGAGACCATGGCTATCGTTGAAAATGAGCTAGAGAATGCCGGCCAAATCGCGAAAATAAAAATGGAAATTCGGGATGAGGTCAATGCACTTCAAGTTGTTCCAGTTCCGCAACAAGAAGAGCCAACAAAAAAGAAATGGTTTCAACGAAAAAATAAACAATCTGAGCCTACTAAAGTTGTAGCTGCCCCAGGAGTAAAGTTAAAAGCCTCAGATATTGCACAAGAAAGCACCAATGAAATTGCCAAAAAGATAAAATCAGTTAAGAATGTGGCTGTTTCCAAAGAATCCCAATTGAATCTCTACAAGTTGAATTTGGAACGCGAAAATAACCTGTTGAGTAAGCATATCAGTCAAATTTTCCAAGCTATTGAGTTGTCGGATAAGAAAGAACTATTGAAAGAAACCAAACATGCGAAGCAAGTTGCCGCCGAAACCAATCAAATCATCTTATTGTTTAGTATTATTTCTATTCTTCTGATTGTAATGATTGTTCTTTTAATCATTACTCTTTTCAAAAAATCGAAAGAAACGAATTTTCAACTAGAACTGGCAAAAGATAAAAGTGATCAATTGACAGAAGCAAAATCACGCTTTTTGGCTACAATGAGTCACGAAATTAGAACTCCCTTGAATGCGATTTCTGGTTTTACGGAGCAATTGTTTTTCGAACCCTTGAATGCAAGTGCTGCTAAAAAAGTGAAGATTATTCGCAATTCTGTGAAACATCTTTCTCAAATCACCAATGAAATTTTGGATCTTTCAAAACTGGAAAAAGACCATATTCAATTGGAAAAAATTGCCTTCAATCCTGCCAATGAAATTGCAATGCTCCAGGAACAATATGAATTACAGGTACAAGAACGAAACAATCAGTTGGTGGTTGAATTAGATCAGGCTCCTTTTCCAAATGTATTGGGAGATCCATTGCGTTTTCGTCAAATCATTATTAACCTAATCAGCAACGCTAATAAATTTTCGAAAGACGGATTGATTACCATTCTCTTAAAGTTTGAAAAGGTAGATGATAAACAAATTCGCTGTTTGATTGAAGTGCAAGATCAAGGAATTGGAATGTCTACAGGACAGAAAGAACGAATCTTTGAGCCTTTCGAGCAAGCTGATTTGACGGTTACACGAAAATATGGAGGGACAGGTTTAGGTTTAAGTATCACCAAACAAATCATCGACAAGCAAAATGGCTCCATTCGGGTGAATAGTAAAGAAGGAATTGGAACTACTTTCTTCATTGAAATACCGTTTGAAATAACCGAAGATAAGATTGATGTGCCACGAGAGCCATCTCGCACCGATTTCTCTTTCCTAAAAGATAAGAGCGTATTGATTGTAGATGATGAACCATTTAATCGGACACTGCTACGAAGTCTGTTTCATGGAATAAATTTAACCTTACTCGAAGCATCTAACGGATTAGAAGCTTTGGAACAGTTGAAAAACAACGATGTGGACATTATCTTATTGGATATCCGAATGCCTGAAATGAATGGTCACGAACTCCGTCAGAAAATGGGAGAAATGGAAACCTTGAATCAAATTCCAGTAGTTGGCTTGACGGCGACTCTGGATTCTGAAAAAAGAAAACGAATGCTTGAATCTGGTTGGGCAGAAGTTCTAACAAAACCAGTAAATCCAGAGGAATTAAGAGGGATATTGTATCACATTTATAAAGATCACAACATGGGAACGGAATTAGACGAAGCAGACTTCAAAAGTCTGCAAAAATTGACCAATAACAATGAGCCTTTCTACAAAGAATTGCTTCAAACTTTTGTGAGTTCGACTGAAAAGGGGTTAATCAAAATGAAAGAATTGGCCGAAGCACAAAACTGGAGCGAAACTTCGGAATTGGCCCATCAATTAGCAGCGCCTTTCAAGCATTTTGGAGCAAATAATTGCTATACAACGTTGAAAGAAATTGAACGTATGGGAAAAGAAACCGTAATTGTTCATGAAATGCAAGACCTCATGGAAGCTTTTGAGGACCAAGCACAACACATGATTGATCAAGTAAAAGAAAAATTAAATTAAGAATAGAGTTATGGAAACCGGTATCGCACAACGCATTTTTATTGTGGAAGACAATGATTGGTATCAAAAATTATTAGTCCATACCGTCTCATTGAATCCCGATTACGAAGTTGAATCGTTTTCAACAGGGAAGGAGTTACTCGTTCGTCTAAACAGCGATGTTCCAGACTTAATTACGATGGATTATCGTTTGCCCGACATTTCAGGTGAAGAACTATTGGAAAAAATCAAGGCAACTTGTCCTGGAACGCAAGTCATTGTCATTTCAGAACAGGAGGAAATTGAAACTGCAGTTAGTTTATTGAAATTGGGGGCTTATGATTACATCGTAAAAGGAACAGATATTCGAAATCGGTTGTTGAATACACTTGCAAATGCTCAAAATCAGACCAAACTCTTGAAGAAAATCGAGAAGTTGGAGCAAGAGGTTCAAACAAAATACAATTTCAGCGATACAATTATTGGTCAAAGTAGCAAGATGCAACATATTTTCATGTTGCTTCAAAAAGCAGTTTCCAACAATATTACTGTTTCGATTACTGGCGAAACGGGAACAGGGAAAGAAGTCATAGCAAAAGCCATTCACTACAATTCCATATACAAAGACAAGCCTTTTGTTGCCATTAACGTTGCTGCAATTCCCAAAGAATTATTTGAAAGCGAATTATTTGGCCATGAAAAAGGGTCTTTTACAGGAGCAAATCAAACCCGCATTGGGAAATTTGAAGAAGCAGACGGAGGAACCTTGTTTCTAGATGAAATAGCGGAATTGGATCCTGTATTTCAAGCAAAACTACTGCGTGCATTGCAAGAACGTGAAATTACACGTGTTGGAGGAAATAAAATCTACAAATTCAATTGTCGAATCATTGTTGCAACCCATAAAAATTTACTACAAGAAGTAAAATCTGGAAGTTTTCGAGAAGATTTGTACTATCGCTTGTTCGGTCTTCCGATTGAATTACCACCACTTCGCGAACGTGAAAAAGATACTTTACTGATGAGTAAGAGCTTTGTGGAACGCTTCTGCAAAGAAAACGGAATGTCTGTAAAGAAAATTAGCCCAGCGGCTCAGAACAAGCTTTTAGCTTATCCTTGGCCAGGAAATGTCCGTGAATTGAAATCGGTCATTGAACTTGCATCTGTGATGTCGATGAACGATGTGATTGATGCAGATGATATCGTGGTAGCGAGTGCGGATGTTCTTTCAGGAATTATTGCGGAAGAAATGAGTTTGCGTGCTTACAATCGGAGAATTGTTCAGTTGTTCTTGGACAAATACAACAACAATACAAAGTTGGTTGCAGATAAATTGGATATTGGTCAAACCACCATTTATCGGATGTTAAAAGAAGAAGATGAGGATTGATGTTTTTTCATTTTGAAAATATTTTTTTCATTTTGAAAATATTCTGAAATTATGACAAAGTTAAAACCGTTGATTATCAACGGTTTTTTTGTTTTTATGGCTTTGGCACGTTCTTTAGAATAGACTATGCAAGAAATTACTTTGAAAAAACGTTTTCAAACACAGTGATTACACATTTGAAATGAAAATTTGAGTTATATAGGAAGTATTTCCGTTCGTGTGGTAAAACGGTCTCTTTTGGGGGCCAAACCGCCAAATCGAAAATACAACCAAAAAGGTCTTACAATAGTCTCGACTTAGGAATTATGGTTTTTGGGTTTGAATTACAAAATTCCTAAGACAGCTATTGTGACATTGAATCTTATTATGAAGAAAAATTATTAAAGAGTGTACTATCAATCATAACGCTATAAGTTAGGTAACAATTAGGTTAGTTTAGGTTTCAGTTTAGGTTTAATTTAGAGGTAATACATGTACAAGGTTGATAGTGAAGTACGTGTGGTAGCTACGCCCCCAGTGAAGAAATTTGCTGGGGGTTTGTATTTTATGGAAAATTTTTCTAGAACAAAAAAGTGGGGGACACGATACTTCGCGTCCCCCACAATATTTACCTTTTAATATATTATTCATGCTTCATTGCCTTCATCACCTCGTCCAAATCGACATTCAAGCCTTTTGCTACGGCAGTTCCTAAATTTGGGTTTGCACGGAAAAAGTGACACAATTGGCGATTGATAATGAGGTCTTTCTTTGGACCAGTTATTCCACTCATTGCATCCACAATATTTGAAACCAAGTTGTGACGGTCGTAATCATTCATGGCTTTGGTAAATAATAAACCAGGTTGGGTATAATGATCGTTGTCATTTTCTCCATTGCGGTCATACCAATCAGCTAATGTACTATCCAATTGAATCGGCGGCTCTTTGTATGCCTGATCGATTTCAATATCATCAAAGCTGTTAGGATTGTAATTTGGAGCATCTTCTCCGTTTCCATTTACAGCCATCAAGCCATCACGTTCGTAATTAGCGACCATATACGGGCATTGATTTACTGGAATTTGCTCAAAATTTACACCCAAACGGTAACGATGTGCATCTGGATAAGATAACAATCTTCCTTGAAGCATTTTATCGTGGGAATATCCTATTCCGTCCACTACGTGAGCTGGTGCAAACGCACTTTGTTCCACATCTGCAAAGTAGTTCTTTGGAATTTGATTCAGCTCCATCACTCCAACATCGATTAACGGAAAATCTCCATGCGGCCAAACTTTCGTTAGGTCAAACGGATTGAAGGGGAATTGTTTTGCCTGTTCATCCGTCATTACTTGAATTTTCAAGTCCCATTTTGGAAAATCCTTTCGATCAATTGCATCCACCAAATCGCGCTGAGCAAAATCCGGATCTTTCCCTTTCATTTCTCCAGCATCATCTCCAGTAAAGTTTTTGATCCCTTGCTGTGTTTCGAAATGGAATTTTACCCAAACGCGTTCATTTTTTGCGTTAATCATACTGAATGTATGTGATCCAAATCCATGCATGTGTCTGAATCCGTGAGGAGTTCCACGATCACTCATCAAAATCATCACTTGGTGCAAACTCTCCGGATTTAAACTCCAAAAATCCCACATCATCGTCGGACTTTTACAATTCGTTCTTGGATCGCGTTTTTGGGTATGAATAAAATCTGAAAACTTCTTCGGGTCTTTGATAAAGAAAACGGGTGTATTATTTCCAACCAAATCCCAATTTCCGTCTTCGGTGTAGAACTTCAGTGCAAACCCACGCGGGTCGCGCTCTGTGTCAGCGCTTCCCTTTTCTCCACCTACGGTAGAAAAGCGAGCAAACATCTTTGTTTCCTTCCCAATTTTATTGAAAATTTTGGCTTTTGTGTACTTGGAAATATCATGTGTTACCGTAAATGTTCCAAATGCACCAGAACCTTTGGCATGGACTACTCTTTCAGGGATTCGTTCCCTATTGAAATGCGCCATTTTCTCATGCAGAATAAAATCTTGCAGTAAAAGTGGTCCGCGAGCTCCAATGCTCATTGAATTCTCGTCCTCCACATAAGGCTTTCCGGAAGCAGTCGTTAGTCTTTTTTTATTTTCTTCCATAAACTTGGTTGTTTCGTTATCGATCGTAAATGCTATCTGTTATTTTTGATGGAAAAAGGTACGAATTAAGATGGAAAAATCAAAGGCAGAATTTCATGAATTAAAGAAACATGGAAACATAAGGTATTATTTAAAGTACTGATATCTTTAAAAAGAGTCTCTGATGATCTTTAGAAAATTGGTTTAAATTTGAGAAGGAGAATGGTTTGATTTTGTTTAAATAAGACAAACGAATGCAAAACCCCAATAGTCACTACATAATGTCTAAAAATCTGATGAAATACACCATGAATGACACAGAATAAAACAACACTCATATCACTCAAAGACTTTATAAAAACAGGACATTTTGGCCTTGTTAAAATAGGTATGACAAAAGATGAAGTTATTAAAGTTCTAGGACAGCCTGACTCAGATAACGATTATGGGACTGGCTCAGGAGGAATGATGTTTGCAAGGTATGAGTTTTTCTATTGGCAGAACAACTTAAAGATAAATGGTATTCAAAACGACCATTTGCAAGCAGATTGTAGTAATCATAAAGAAATGATAAATTTTAAAAATGAATTATGGACTATCGACAAGTGGTTCTTGCAGGATAACAAGAATAAAACCTTCGGAGAAGTTGTAGAACTGTTAAACCTAGAAAAAATCTCTTTTGAGATAGTTCCTTCATATAGTGGCAGTAACGAAAATGTAATCAAATGTTTAAAAAGTAATGTGACGTTTGATTTTGTGAATGAATACAGCCAAATAGAACTTAATGAAAAAGGAAAATTTAAAACTTATAAAGATTATATTGAAGAAGAGCAATCAAATTATGTTTTGAATGGAATTAGATTATTTGACTACTGAACTAACATTAGTTTGTAATATAGCCTTTGATATAATCGAAGAAGATAGGTATACCAATTAGTGGAATCTATATAGAAATAAACTGTAACTTCTAATCCCCATAAACGTCTTAGAAGTACAATTTCAAAACACATGAAAATAACTACTCTTCTTATTTCGATTCTTGCTTTTTTCGGAATAACACAATCCACTTATGGTCAGACAAAACCAATCAAATACAGTTACGAAACCAGTCTTAAAAAGCTTTCAGATGATAAATTGGCTGTTCGTTTAAAAATCACGGGCTTTTCAGAAGATACACTTACGTATTGTTTTCCGAAGATTATTCCAGGAATTTATGGCGCCATGAATTTCGGGCAATACATTTCAGCTTTCGAAGTCTTTGACAAAAAAGGCAACAAATTAAAAACCGAAAAAACAGACTTGAATTCGTGGAAGATTTATGACGCCAAACGAATATCCCGTGTTTCCTATTTGGTAGATGATGCTTGGGAAGCTTTCGATGAGAACATGAAGAATGGCTTTTACCGATCTGCAGCAAGTTCATTCAGCGATAGTTCATTTGTAATCACTCCCAATAGTCTTTTCGGTTATTTTCGAGGACATGTTAATCATCCAATTGAGTTAACGATTCAAAAAGGAATCAATTTGTATCCCGCAACCAGTTTGAGGAAAACCGTGAAACCAAATCAAGATTTTTTTGACGCTGATAACTACCACCAACTAGTTGATAATCCAATTCTATATGCTTTGCCAGATACTACGATGATTCACTTACCAGGAATTTCGGTGGAAGTAGCTTGTCATTCCACATCGGGGAAACCCATTTCCAAAGACATTGCGGAGTATATTCGACCGCTTTTAATCAATCAGGCAAAATACTTGAACAATAAATTGCCCGTAGATCACTATACCTTTCTTATTTATCACAGTTTGGCATCTAATCGCACTCATTTGATTGGAGACGGTTTGGAACACTCCAATTCAACATTGATTTTGTTGTACATGCCTTTGGATATTGAAACAATCCGGCAGAATATTTACGGGATAGCGAGTCATGAGTTTTTCCATACTTTAATGCCGCTTGGCTTACATTCTTATGAAATTGAAAACTACGATTACAACGACCCGAAATTTTCGAAACATTTGTGGTTATACGAAGGAATGACGGAATATTTCACCATGCACATGCCTGTAAAAACTGGATTACGAACCGAAAAAGAGTTTTTCAAGATTGTAGAAGAAAAAATGGCAGCCATGAAGCAATTCGATCCGAATCTTGCAATAAGTGATTTGAGTCTACATCCGATGGAACACCAAGAGGATTATTACAACGTCTATCTGAGAGGAGCTTTAATCAATTTGTGTTTGGATATCCAATTGCGCGAATTATCGGGGGGGGAATATGGCACAAAAGATTTGGTATTGGACTTAATCAAACATTACAGAGGAAAGCCCTTTGAAGACAATCAACTGTTTAAGGAAATAGTGAATCTAAGCGATTCTCCAGAACTCGAAACATTCATAGCTGATTACATAAAAGGAACGAAAGAACTTCCTTTGGAAGAATTATTGCTCAAGGCAGGATTAAAAATCCAAAATGGCAAAATAACGGAAGTGGAAAACCCTACAACTGAGCAACAAAAATTGCGCGCAGCTTGGCTTCATTGAATAAGTTTTATTTAATAATTATTCAATGAGGATTTTAAGCATCTTTCGTTTCATCCGAAAATCCCACGGATTTTGAATCAATACTTCTTCGCCTTTACGGTATTGTGAAAGATCTACTTTCTGATCTATTTCTCCGTCTCTAGTGAAATAAATGACGTTGCGTGAAGGAGATCCATTTTTCAAATAGAACTGGGCGTATGGCTTTCCATTGGGATAAAAATTCATTCGGAGATCTTCCCGTCGGTTATAAAAAGTAACATCCGAATTAAGCGGCTTCGTTAAGTGCATTGCCACAGTCATTTTACCCTTCTTATTATATCTCACATACGTTCCTTCGAAGTTGCCAATGAAGTGCTTCAATAAACTATCTTTTTTATGCACAATCATCATAGAATCAACCCCTGAAAGAAGCATAGAATCAGATAGATACATTGTATTTATATACTTGGTATCTTCAATCATAGTATAAACAGGATGAAGTAAACTTCCGTTGACGAGTGTAAAATGATAGGTCGTATTTTTATCCAAGACCTTAAAATCTCCCGAGTATCCTAGTTCTGTTTGAGACCAGGAGTAAGTTGCCGTTAGACACACTATTATAAAAGTAGCCGCTTTAACAATAATCATATAAAATGTATTAGTTTAAGTTGGTAAAGGCAATCGATTTGCCTTCACAATCTTTTTTGAATCACTTGTAGGTTGTATTTCATGACCGTGAAAGGTTGCATATTGTTTGGTAAATTCTGCTCCAAAAAACAAAATCATACACGAATAAGATACCCAAAGCATAATTAACACCACCGATCCTGCTGCTCCGTAAGCCGATGCTGGATTTGCTTTTGCAAAATAAATTCCCAGGCCAAATTTGCCCAGTATAAAAAGAAGGGTTGTGACCATTGCACCAATCCAAACATCCCGAAATTGGATTTTAGCATCGGGCAATATTTTAAAAATTAGTGCGAAAAGTACAGTAATCACAGCAAAAGAGAGTATGAAATTTGCAGTCTTAAGTACAAATGGCATAAAGTCAGGAAGATGCGTTTTAATCATCTCGCTAAATGCTTCTAACCCTGTAGTAAGCAATAAGGAAATGAGCATCAAAAACCCCAGTGACAAAACTAGCCCAAGAGAAAACAAGCGTGTTTTAATGGTTTTCAACCATTTTTTCTTGGCAACTACCTGCACTTCCCATATTTGATTCAAAGAAGTCTGTAATTCCGTAAATACTCCCGTTGAACCTACAATCAAGGTTACAAAACCAATAATAGCGGCAATAATGGATGTTTTCTCTTCAGAAACTTTTGCAATAATACTCTCGATGGACTCAGCGGTCTCTGTACCCAATGCTGATTTGATTTGACCAGAAATTTGTCCTTGAACCGCCTCTTCACCAAATACCAATCCAGCTACAGCAATGATGATCACTAAAAGTGCAGGAATCGAAAAAACAGCATAATATCCCACCACTGCACTTTGCCTGAATGGATCAGCTGCTATCCAATCCTTGGCCGTGTTTTTTGTAATTGTCCAAAGACTTCTGAAAAATGTTTTCTTTTTTGTTCTTGGCATAATACACTCTTTCTAATCGAATAGAATGTAGGTCTTTTGGTTTTAACTTCCAAAGATTTAAGCACAGACCTGTAAAAGATGTAAGTTTTTTATGGATTTCTGCAAACGAGGGCTAGTTGTTCGTCGAATTTCTTTTTTTGAACCGCCATTTTTCACTTTTGCCTACTATATTCAAGTATTCGCCATAACAGATGTTGATACTCAGTTTTAAACTAAGGCTGTGAAGTGATGAATGATAGCGCTGAGGGGAATCCATTCGGAAATAATACCCATAATTCAAGGATAGGACTCCAAATAAGCTCAAACCAATTTCAGGGAGAAAGAAATTAGACTTTTTAGCAATCAAAACAGAGCTTTGTACATTGAAACCAATGGGATAAGTTACATTCTGATAAATTGCTCGAAGAGAAAAGCCGTTGCAGTTTTGATCCATCAATGTAATCCATTTGTAGGAAGCTTCTAGCCCATAATAGTTGATTACATTATTTGTGAGTCGGCCTCGGGTTGCAAATACATTGGCTCCTAATTCAAAAGATTTGAGATCCACAAAATTCTTTTCGATGCTTATTCCTGGATAATACCTCAATTTCTCAACCGTTCTGTTTACCTGTCCAAAGAGCGAAGCTGGAAACTGCAGTAAAACGAAGAAGAAAAGGATGTAAAAAGTGTTTTTCAGGATCAATCACAAAAGTTGGGGAGGAATTTGAATAGAATTTAGAACTTTGGAAAAAAAAGCGATTGGATCCACAAATTGAACTATTGAAACTGGTACTTCCAGAGTTATTGGTTGATTTCTTTGACTTCATGAAAGTTGAAAAGCAAAATGAAACGTTGCATCTTTACTTTGAAGAATTAAATAAACCACCAACAGAGCATCTTCATAAAGAATTAATCTCTAAAGGATTCCATGATGAAATTACGATTCAGGATTTTCCACTCAGAGGTAAACATGTTTTTCTGCATGTAAAGCGCAGAAGATGGACTGATAAGAACACCAAGGAGATTGTTCAAAGAGATTGGAATATCGTTGCTAAAGGTACTCGCATGACCGATGAGTTTGCCTCTTTTTTAAAACAAATCAGTCGCTTCTAAACCGTTCAGCTGTCATACTATTGGTTCATTTTATGGTGTCAAGGGTAAGAAACTACAACGACAGCATAAGGATTGGTTAAGTGATTTTAGGAACTGGGAACAGCTTGCTCATGCCAAAGAGTATTTACTTTTTACCGATAATATTGGAACTCATTTATCCCTGGATGAAACCTCTCTATCTCAGGGTGAGCTTTACACCATCATCACCAACAAAGCAGCCAAAGGAAAACAAGGATCCATTGTCGCAATTATAACAGGAACCAACTCCGAATACATTACAACAATACTTCAAAAAATTCCACTAAAGCTTCGTAAAAAGGTAGTAGAAATAACTCTGGATATGGCTGGAAGCATGAATTTGATTGCAAAAAGAAACTTTCCAGATGCTGTGCTTGTTACAGATCGTTTCCATGTCGAAAAACTAGCTTTGGAAGCCGTTCAGGAGCTTCGCGTAAAGCATCGATGGGAAGCGCTCGATGCAGAAAATGAAGCCATTGAAAAAGCAAAGAATCAAAAGAAAGCATACCATCCTGTTATCCTTGAAAACGGAGATACCATCAGGCAATTATTAGCAAGAAGCAGATACGTACTTTATAAAAAACCTTCTAAATGGACCTTCAATCAAAAACAACGAGCGGAAATCCTATTTTATCTTTATCCAGATATCCAAATAGCTTATCAACTAGCACAACAACTGAAAGGGATTTTTGAACAAACCAAAGACAAAATTTACGCTTACACCAAATTGGCCAAATGGCATGAAAAAGTAACTAAAGCTGGTTTTAAATCTTTCAACTCCATATCTAGAACAATCCAAAATCATTACAAAACAATCCTCAATTACTTTGATAACCGAAGTACAAATGCTTCCGCTGAAGCATTTAATGCCAAAATAAAAGCATTTAGATCTCAATTTAGAGGTGTTAGGGATATCCAATATTTTTTATTCCGATTAACGCAAATTTATGCTTAGTCCCCAGAATTTGGTCTTGATCCGAATTTGGTCTTGATCCGTTTTTCATGTGATTTCTTTGAATGTCCACAGAAAGATGTGCTGATTTGTT
This sequence comes from Fluviicola taffensis DSM 16823, assembly GCF_000194605.1. Taxonomy (NCBI): domain Bacteria; kingdom Pseudomonadati; phylum Bacteroidota; class Flavobacteriia; order Flavobacteriales; family Crocinitomicaceae; genus Fluviicola; species Fluviicola taffensis. The sequence goes on along the minus strand of NC_015321.1, from coordinate 1,526,748 downwards.
TTTCTCACAAAAAAAAAGAGTGTGATTACTCACACTCTTTTTCATTTTTGCTCCCTCTGCTGGACTCGAACCAGCGACCCTCTGATTAACAGTCAGATGCTCTAACCAGCTGAGCTAAGAAGGAATCTGGTTTCGCGGTGCAAATATAGCTAAAGATTTGTTTTTAACACAAATTCTGCGAAAAAAAATGAAAATATTTTTAATGCAATCGAGTAGTAGACTGAGTTTCAGGACTAAAAATCGTCTTCAGTCAATGTGAAATCATCCAAACTTGCGTCACAACCTTCATCTTCGCAAGGTGATTCGTTATCATCTACCATATCAAACGGAAGATCTTCCTCGCATTTTGCTGGTCTCAAAATATTCGTTCTTGAAACATTCAAACGGATTTCAGATCTGGAAGAACCATCTTCTTGGGAAAAAGATTTCGCGAAAGGGGTTCCTACGAGTTCCACCAATGCACCTTTTTTCAAAAAGTCTAGAATGCGCATATTCGCACCTTCCTTCTTCCAAATGGTACAATTTACCCAAGTTGTCTTGGTTCTTGCTTCTCCTGTACGCTTATCACGCCAGTTTTTATTGTGCGCAACTGGAAAATTTACTGCAATAACACCGCGCTCCATTTGTTTCACGACGGCATCTTTTCCAATATTTCCAATCAAGCGTGTTTCAAAAACAGTTGCCATATCCTTTTGTTGGTAAATTAATGTGTTTCAAGTGTGTTTCTCAACAAAAGTAATACATTTCGAGCTAATTCTTTCGCTCAACGACAATTGAATCAGGGAAACCCTTTTTCTTTACTTCAGCACAATATGCTTCTGCCTCACTTTTTGAGTTGAAACTCCCCGAAAAATACTTGTAGCGGTATCCTGTTTGGGAGATTTGTGTGCGGCTTACAGTGTGTTTCAGATTTTTGAATCCACCTTTTTCAGTATCTAGCCACTCTTTTGAACTCATGATTTGAACACTGTAGCTTTTTTCGGCGGAGTTAGTTGTTTGCGTATTTTTGGAATCGGATCCTGATTTTTTCGTAAATGAAATGGTTGGATGATTTTCCTGCAGGTAAGTTCGCATTCCTCGAAACAAAGCCGATGCAATAATATCTTGCCCATCTGTTGTATTCAAATAATTTGCTTCTGAAACATTGGTCATGAAGCCACATTCTACCAAAACGCTCGTCATTTGAGTAAATTTTAATACTTGCAAGGAATGCTCCCGATCATCAGAATCTTTCACTCCGCGCGATTTTCTACCTGCTTTTCCCTTAAATTCTTCTTCAAAAGCACGTGCAAGTTTCACCGAAGGTTTTGAATTCATGGAATGAACATGTGATTCCGTTCCTTTGATATTCGTATTGGGGCTTCCATTGACATGAACCGAAATAAAATAATCAACGTTTTTGGAATTCGCCATGTTGACGCGTTCATCTAAAGTTGGGTAGCGATCGTCTGTACGTGTATAAAGAACTGTAACATTGCTCAAACGTTCTGTTAAATATGCCCCGAATTTGAGTGAAATTTTTAGCGTTAAGTCTTTTTCAGGCAATAGATTCTTATCCACCGCTTCGTGTCCAGGATCTGAACCACCATGACCTGGATCAATGAGAATAGTAATTCCCTGACCGAAGGAAATAATCGATAAACAGATAAAAACCAAACAAGTGAAAACTAACCGCATATTGCAAATTTAGAGTTCTCTTGAGTTCACTTGATGGGATCTCAAAAAGGTTACTAAATAAACAATGTTAATTTTCTATCTTTACAGCGTGAAAGCAACCCTTATTATTTCGGTTTATAAAGATGTAGAGGCACTTGAAGCCGTTTTGAGATCTGTAGAAATTCAACTTGAAAACCAGTTTGAAGTAATCGTTTCTCAAGACTGTGAAGATGCTTGTTTTGATGAGTTAATTGAAAAATACAGTCAGAAACTAAGGATCAAACACCTACAACAACCAGATAATGGATTCTTGAAGAATAAAATGCTCAACAAGGCAATTCGTGCTTCTGAGAGTGATCAATTGATTTTTATTGACGGGGATTGTGTGTTACATCCACGCTTTGTTCAGCAGCACATTCAATTGATTCAAAAAGGTAGAATATGTATTGGTCGAAGAGTTGATTTGGATGCCAAAACCGCACAAAGTATTCGGAAAGGAAAAATGATTACTCCAACTATCACACAGTTATTTAAAAATAAAAGTACTCGAATCGAAGAAGGTTTCTTTTTACCTGGTTTCATGCGTAAAAAAAATCCACATTTATTGGGTTGTAACATGGGTTGGCACAAAGACGATTTGATTTTGCTCAATGGCTTCGATGAAACATATACGAATCCAGGCTTTGGAGAAGATACGGACATTGAATACCGAGCAATAAAAGCAGGAATCAAACCCTTTTCAACACGCTTTCGAACGATTCAATATCATTTATTTCACGAGCGACCTGACCGTGAAGATTTTGTAATCATCAGTAAGAATCAATTCTTGGAAAAGAAAAGTCGGAAAGATTTCCGTTGTCAGTTCGGATTAGAAACCTTGGAAAATTAATTACGAATTCGCAATTAAAAAAAGATCAGCCGCAATTGCATCAGCTAAGAGTCTTCCTTCTTGTGTTAAAACAATGATTTCATCCGTTTGAATCAACATTTTTTGTTCTTCGTAATCAATTACGATCTTTGTCCACTTCGAATTTGGTTGAATCAATTGGAATAATTTCTCCTTAGAAACACCCCATTTTGTGCGCAAACCGATTAGTAATAATTCATTGAACTGATCAAAATGGGAAAGTGTTTCAATTGTTTCAGGCAATTTTCCTTTTTGTATTTCGAGTAAATAGGCTTTATTATTTGCCTGATTCCAATACCGTTCTTTTTGGTTATATCCATGAGCGGAAGGACCAATTCCTATATAATTCGTTCCTTTCCAGTAAGAGGTGTTGTGCTTGGAATAATGCGCGTTTCGGGCAAAATTGGAGATTTCGTATTGCTCAAATCCAGCAGTTTTCAATTTAGCAACCAATAATTCAAATTGTTCTGATTGTTGATCGATTGTTGAAACGATTATTTTCCCTTCTTTCACCCAACTAGATAAAGCTGTTTTCTCTTCAACGGTAAGACAATAAGCCGAAATGTGTTCCGGATTTAGAGCGATAATTTGATCCAGTTGAGCTGCCCACGACTCCAAACTCATATTTGGTAAGCCATAAATCAGATCCAAACTCAATTCATCGAACCCAACTTGTTTGGCATTCAAAACGGCATTTAAACTTTCAGAAGCTGTATGGCTGCGATTCATCCATTTCAATTGTTGCTCATCAAACGATTGGATTCCCATGCTCAATCTATTTACGCCCAATTTCTTCCATCCTTCTAATTGTTCCAAACTACAATCATCTGGGTTACATTCTAAGGAGATTTCTACATCGGCAGAAACAGAGTAGGTTTTTTTCACTTGCTGAATTAATTGATTCAACTGCTCATTCGTCAAAATACTCGGAGTTCCACCACCGAAATAAATAGTTTCGAAAGATTCTGCTTTCCAATCTTTAGCACGCATTTCTAGTTCCGAACAAAGAGCATCAACCATTTCCTGTTTGTATGAATGATTGGTAGAGAAATGAAAATCGCAATAGCTGCATTTTTGAGCACAAAAGGGAATATGAATATAACAGCCAGCCATCAAACAAAATTACAGATTAATCCAAAGGCGCAAACAAGCAAAGCAGATTGAATTTTTCTAAAATGTTAAAAAACACTTTAAATTTTTACGGTTAAATAAAAAGATATACTTTTCAAATATGGGATTTAAAGAACAACAGGCAGCCATTCAACGAGAGCTAGATCGTTTTATCGATTTGTTGGGAATTTTGTTGCCGCGTTATTCTAAATTGCTGAATCGCAAAGATTTAACAGAAGATGAATTACACGAATTAGGTGAGCTTGAACACTTCCTAATTGGTGTAAATGGTCGAATTTCTGAAATTAAACAAGTACTCGACCAAGATGTTTACGGACATTCTTTGGACTTGTATTACAAACTGAAAGCGAAGGCAAATTTAGGAGATGAACATGCGGCAAAAAAATTAAGTCGATTACGCGATTCGTACAATGACTCCATGATAGCTGGTCAGATTATACATTGGAACTAGAGATCATTCAAAAACATTACCCAACAAAAAACCCGTCGGCCTGAGCTAACGGGTTTTTTTGTGGTTCAAAGTGTTCAAAGAGTTTAAACTATTGAACCTTTTAACTTTTTCAACTATATTTTTACGGTTTCTCTCTTGTAAAAGCAGGGATACCTGTAACATCCATTCCAGTAATCAATAAGTGAATATCATGTGTTCCTTCATAAGTAACAACAGATTCTAAATTTGCCATGTGGCGCATCATCGAATATTCACTTGTAATTCCCATTCCACCATGTATTTGGCGTGCTTCACGAGCTATATTTAGAGCAATCTCTACGTTATTTCTCTTAATCATTGAAATCATGGAAGATGTTGCTCTTCCTTCATTTCTCAATTCTCCAACGCGCAAAGTAATGAATTGAGCTTTTGTGATTTCAGTAATCATTTCAGCCAATTTCTTTTGAGTTAATTGGAAAGCGCCAATTGGAACTCCAAATTGCGTACGTTCTTTTGAGTATCTCAAAGCTTGATCGTAGCAATCCATTGCCGCACCCAAAGCACCCCAAGCGATTCCAAAACGAGCGGAATCCAAACAACTTAAAGGAGCTCCTAATCCAGAACGACCTGGAAGCAAGTTTTCTTTTGGAACTTTTACATTCACAAAAATCAATTCACCTGTTGAAGAAGCACGAAGGGATAATTTTCCATGCATTTCAGGAGTTGAAAAACCTTCCATTCCACGTTCAACAACTAATCCATGAATACGACCAGTCTCATCTTTTGCCCAAACCACAGCGATATCTGCAAAAGGTGCATTTGAAATCCACATTTTAGCTCCATTCAATAGGTAATGATCACCCATATCTTTGAAGTTCGTAATCATACTTCCTGGATCTGAACCATGGTCAGGCTCGGTTAATCCGAAACAACCCATCATTTCACCAGTAGCTAATTTTGGCAAATATTTTTGTTTTTGCTCTTCCGTACCGTATTTCCAAATTGGGTACATCACCAAAGAACTTTGAACCGAAGCAGTTGAACGCAAACCAGAATCACAACGCTCTAATTCTTGCATAATCAAACCATAAGAAATCTGATCCAAACCTGGGCCACCATATTCTTCTGGAATATAAGGTCCAAAAGCACCAATTTCACCCAATCCTTTTAACAAGTGCATTGGAAAAGTTGCCTTCTCGTAATGTTCGTCAATGATTGGGGAAACCTCTTTCTTTACCCACGCACGAGCAGCATCACGTACCAGTTTTTGCTCATCTGTAAGCAATTCATCCATCAATAAATAATCGGGATGTGAATATAAATCAGATTTCATTCGAATTTTTTTTCTATTAATCGTTGCAAATGTAATCAAATCAATGAATGAATAAAAATTGAACTATGAATTACAAAATAGTACTTTTACAAACGAATCATATTTTATTCATGCAATTAAGCGGACAGTTATTCAGAGGTTCCACGACAGATGAGGTGATGCAGCTCACTGAGCGTAGCGCGCACAATTCTGTCGCAATTATTGCTGCATTGGGTGTTTGTTTGTTATTAATTTCTGTTGCTCGCTTACGTCAGCGTGAAGTATTCTTGATTTTGGGTCAAAGCACCTTTTTTTTTCAGAGCATTACTGAAAGATACAAAAATGGCATCCGTGAAAACCCGATGACTTCCTTGTTTCTGATTCTTCAATACTTCATAATTTGCGCGATTTGCATTTATTGGTACAACCATTTTTCTTTGGCGGATTTCAGTACGTATCAAACATCGATTCTCATAGCCTTTCCGGTTATACTCTTTCTTTATCAATTTATTATCATATCATTAACGGGTACAATTACAGGATTTAAAGAAATTATTCAGGAAATGAATCAACTCACCTTTACTTTAGCACAAAGTGCTGGTATAGTGATACTCATTGAATTTATTTTCATTTATTTTCAGCCACAATTTGTGTTAGAATCAAAACTAATCATCGGTGGAACCTTTCTGTTTTTCTTGGTTTTGCGAATTATTCGTGGATTTTATCACGCCTTCCAATTGGGTGTGTCATGGTATTATATAATTTTGTACCTTTGGACGCTCGAAATTTTACCTCTTTTGATTGTCATAAAACTGGTATTCAATGATGAAATTTCAAGTTGGTTATGGTAATAATGTTCAACGCTAAAACAAAATAAACCTTGAGTATTAAAACAATTTTGGTTTCTCAACCAAAGCCGGAAGGCGAGAAATCACCGTATTTTGATTTGGCCGAAAAGTATAAGTTGAAAATAGATTTCAGGCCGTTTATTCATGTAGAAGGTGTTTCCGTTCAGGAATTCCGAACACATAAAATAGACCTAAAAGAACATACTGCTGTCATTCTTACTTCAAAAACCGCGGTAGATCATTTTTTTCGTATTTCAGAAGAAACACGTTTCGAAGTTCCTGATACAATGAAGTATTTCTGTATTTCTGAGGCTGTAGCACTTTACTTACAGAAGTATGTAACTTATCGCAAGCGTAAAATTTTCTTTGGAAAACAAACGATTGAAGAATTAGTAGATCCAATCAAAAAACACAAAGGCGAAAAGTTTTTGCTTCCGTGTACCGATATTTTACAAGATAAAATTCCATTAACATTAGAAGATGCTAAAATTCCGTTTACTAAAGCAATGTTATACAGAACAGTAGCTTCGGATTTAAGTGATTTGGAAGATGTTTACTATGATATGTTGGTTTTCTTTAGTCCTGGAGGAATTGAAAGTTTATTCAAAAATTTCCCTGATTTCAAACAAAATAAAACATTAATTGCTGCATTTGGTCCAACTACGGCAAATGCCGTGGTGAAAAATAATTTGAGATTAGATGTTCATGCCCCAATGCCAAACGCACCAAGTATGACCGCTGCTATTGAGAATTTTATAAAAGATCATAATAAGAAGAAGTGAAACTTCTGATAACTGAACAAACGTTAGTGCAGTTCAACAAAGGGAATCTCTCCGTTTTATAGAAGTGAAACTTTTGATAACTGAACAAACGTTAGTGCAGTTCAACAAAGGGAATCTCTCCGTTTTATAGAAGTGAAACTTCTGATAACTGAACAAACGTTAGTGCAGTTCAACAAAGGGAATCTCTCCGTTTTATAGAAGTGAAACTTTTGAAAAATGATCAAGCGGTAGTGCAGTTCAACAAAGAGGATTAATTCTTCAAATAACAAATATTTACGTAGGGTTGCGATACATCGCAACCCTACTCATTTAACCCCGATCAATCCAACATTCTTTTTAGCATTTCTTTGTTAGAAAGTATCTTAAAATAGTGTTCACTATTGCTTCTGATTATCGATATTTGCTAGGCGAATCGAATTTCGCTATTTTTACCATTCAAATGAGTCGTATGGCACAGAAAAGTAAAGGACAAACGGAGTCTTTTTCACCAAAACAACACAAAAGAGCAACAATTTTCTATTGGCTTTGTGCTACTTTCCCACTTTACTTTGTTGGGGCATTGCTTTTATTTCAATCAGAGGATAATTTACCACCTGTTGCCATGTTGGATAATCCACCAGAATTATTGGCTTCTGTAATCATTGCTGATGATGGTGAAACAGAATTGGGAAGATATTGGAAAATCAATAGAACTTCTGTGGAATACCGCAAGATTAGTCCGAATGTAACAGACGCATTGATTGCAACCGAAGATGAACGTTTTCATGAGCATTCGGGAGTTGATTTCAGAGCAGTTGGACGTGCAATTATCAATGTTGGTGGAGCTGGTGGAGCTTCTACAATCACCCAACAGCTTGCAAAACAATTGTATACACTTCAGCTGCGCGAACGTCAAGAACTAGCAAGACTCAATAGCGAAAATGTGGAGGAAGCTCCTGGTAGAATTGGTCGAATGTGGGGACGATTGAATGAAAAAGTACGTGAAAACATTATCGCTACTCGTTTAGAGGCTCGTTTTACAAAAGAAGAAATCATCACTATGTATTTGAATCAGTTTGATTTTTTATACAATGCTGTCGGAATTTCAAATGCTTCTAAAGTATATTTCAACAAAAAACCAATCCAACTAAAGAAAGAAGAAGCTGCTATGTTGGTTGGAATGTGTAAAAATCCAGCACTTTACAATCCTTATACCTTCAAAATCAAGAATTACCGCCTTTCATTGGCGCGAAACAAAGAAGTGAGCCCAGAATCTATAACGGAAGCCGAAATTGCAGATGCCAGAGCAAGCGATAGTCTTCGAGCATTGACTCGTCGTAATCAAGTATTGAAGCAATGGTTGAAAAATTCGGATGAAGGGAATGAAGCATTGCGCCAAAAATTGACCCAAGAAGAATACGATATTCTCAGTAAGAAACCACTGATTACAAACTATCAAATTGTAGATCATAAACGCGGGATTGCTCCATATTTCAGAGAATCACTCCGAAATGAAGTAACAAATTTATTGAGCTCGAAAAACCCAGATGGGTCTTTAATGTACAAGCGTGAAGATGGTCTTCCTTATGATATTTACAGAGACGGTTTGCGAATTTATACTACTCTGAATGCAGACATGCAAGCACATGCAGAATATGCAATGGAAAGACATTTAAAAGAAACACTTCAGCCACAATTCGACAAAAACAATAAATCTGCTAAAAACTGGCCGTTCTCTAATTCTTTATCGGATGACGAAGTGAAAAGTATCTTAAACTCTTCCATGCGTCGGTCGGATCGTTATAGAAACTTGTCAAGTTCAGGATTATCTGACGATGAAATTAAGCTTGTTTTTAATGAGCCCGTTCAAATGCGCGTTTTTAGTTGGGACGGTGAAAAAGATACCTTAATGAGTCCGATGGATTCCATGAGATACTATAAATCATTCTTACAAGCAGGATTAATTTCTATTGAACCAAGTACTGGTTTTGTGAAAGCATGGGTTGGCGGTGCAAACATTGACCATTTTGCATATGACCATGTAAGATTAGGGAAACGACAAGTTGGATCGACTATTAAACCATTTGTTTACGCTGCTGGTGTTACTATGAACGTAATAAAACCAGGTTTGGTGATTCCTAATATTTCTTACTGTGTTGATTTATATGACCCAAGTGGAAATCCAGATGGACAATGGTGTCCTCGGAATTCAGACGGAAGTAAAGCTGGAGGAACAATTTCCATTCAAAAAGGGTTATCGATGTCTAACAACAGAGTTGCAGTATATGTCATGAAGCAAATGGGGGCACTGGCTGGACCAAAAACAGTAGCAAAACTCATGCGTGATATGGACATTGAATTACGTGATTTAGATGTGGTTCCGGCGATGTGTTTAGGATCGATGGATTTATCGCTGTACGAATTGGTAGGCGCTCAATCTACATTTGTTAATAAAGGAATCTTCAATAAGCCAACAAGTATTTTGCGCATCGAAGACAGATCAGGGCATGTCATTTACAGTGCAAAAAGCATTACAAAAGAAGCCATGAACGAGAATGTTGCCTACACAATTCTTAAAATGATGAAAGGTGTTGTGCAAGGTGGTACCGCAAGTCGATTACGTGGTGGATCAGATTATGGAAATATTCCTTATCCAACTGCAGCAAAAACAGGAACTACCCAAAATAACTCAGATGGTTGGTTCGTTGGTTTGACACCAGATTTAGCAACAGGTGTTTGGGTTGGAGCAGAAGATCGAGGTGTTCGATTTAGAAGTACAGATCAAGGTCAGGGTGCTCGAACGGCCCTTCCAATTTATGGATATTACATGAATAAAATTTACAAAGATCCGAAGATTGCTATTTCAACCACGGACTTTGAAGCTCCGAAGAATTTTGATAATTCGGTGTTTAATTTAACAGGTGAAATTATTGAAATACAGGAATCAGATTCTTTAGGTATCATTCCCCCTGAAATATCTTTTTAACTATGAATAAAGTTGTAAAAAACGTTGAAGAAGCCCTTGTTGGTATAGAAGATAACATGACCTTGATGGTTGGTGGATTTGGACTATGTGGTATTCCGGAAAACTCTATTGGACAATTGGTGAAAATGGGTACAAAAGGATTGACTTGTATTTCCAATAATGCAGGTGTTGATGATTTTGGTTTGGGTTTATTGTTGCAAAACAAGCAAGTTAAAAAAATGATATCTTCTTACGTTGGAGAAAATGAGGAGTTTGAACGTCAAATGCTTTCTGGTGAATTGGAAGTTGATTTAATTCCTCAAGGATCTTTAGCTGAACGATGCAGAGCTGGAGGAGCTGGAATCCCTATGTTTTTTACACCTGCAGGTTATGGAACAGAAGTGGCTGAAGGAAAAGAAGTGCGTGTTTTTGACGGAAAGCCGCATATTCTCGAAAGCGCATTAACTGCTGATTTTGCTATTGTAAAAGCTTGGAAAGGTGATACGGAAGGAAATTTAATTTTTAAAGCCACTGCTCGCAATTTCAATCCGATGATGGCAATGGCAGGAAAAATTACAGTAGCTGAAGTGGAAGAATTGGTTCCTGCTGGAGAATTGGATCCGAATTTCATACACACTCCCGGAATTTTTGTTCAACGCATTTTTCAAGGTGAAAAATTTGAAAAGCGCATTGAACAGCGAACAGTTCGCACAAAATAAATAATCGTGTAATTAGAAAATAAGTGGCTCATTGGCCACTTTTTCTTTTTGAACTGTTTTGAAAAAATTGAAGGAACCGAAAACTTTAGATAATTTAGTAATTCATCCCTAATTAAAGCGTTTTGAATCAAACAAATACCTCTTCTAAAATAGCTACTTGGGCATTTTTCTTAGCTCTTTTGATTTATGCCATATTGAGAGCATGGTTTGTAGAACCTATTCATGATGAAGTAGCTACCTATTTTCATTACATAGAAACGGGAGAAATTAAAGGCGGTCGTTCATTGATGGATGCTAATAATCACTTATTGAACAGTTGGCTGGGAAATTTTTCATATCGTTTATTTGGAGAACATTTTTTCCTTTTTCGTTTTCCTTCGATTCTTTGCTTTTGCCTTTACTTTTGGTCCAGTAGAAAACTCACCAGTAACCTGAATTTAGGCCTTTGGGGAGAATTATGCTTTGTAGCATTGAATACGATTCCATGGATTTTTGATTATTTCAGTTACACGAGGGGTTATGGACTTGGGATTGGATTCTTCATGGCTGGTTTGTTTCAATTATCAATGTGGTTAAAAGAAAAACATACAGGACATTTAATTCTCGTACTCTTTTTCTTCTATTTGGCGGTTCTTTCCAATCTGACCTATCTCATCACGAGTTTAATGGTCATTGGTTATATCGCATTCATGACTCTTCTTCACGCCAAAAAAATAGGTGTAAAAGCACTTGTTTTTCATGGTTTTTTACTGCTCGTTTTCTGCTTTTCCATTCTTCCCCTCATTGAATTTAGTTTTGCACTAAAAGAAGCAGGAGCTCTGTATTATGGAAGTTTAGATGGACTTTGGTGGGTCACTGGAAAAACACTTTCCAAGTATATTTTATTTTACGATGCAAATTGGCTTCGAATAGCCTATTGTTTAATTGGGCTGATTGGGGCAATTATTCTATTTATCCAATGGAAAAAAGAATCGTGGGTGCAATTCCTATCCAGCACCTCTTTTTGGGTATCGATGCTGATTGGCGGGAACATTCTAGCCATCCTCATCTTGGCAAAAATCATGAAGGTAAATTACCCAGAAGATCGTGCTGCAATGTATCTTGTTCCTCTGAGCATACTAGCCTTGACGACTCTTTTTGCTCAAAGCAAGATTTCCAAATATTTTCTAGTCGTTTTAGTCTTATTTCCTGTGAGTTTCTTGGTGAAATTGAATCTGAACACTTCTATTTTTTCACCAGACGACCGAATGAGTGAAGAATTCTATACAACTGCTATGAAAGATTTGAAGCCCAATCAAACAGTTAGCATCTATCCAATTATGCAGTTAACTTATTCTCTTTTTGAGCGAACAAATCCGAATCACGTTGAGAAACACATCGGAACCGTGCAAAAAGATTTTCTTCCGAGTAGCGATTTAATTTTGACCAAAACCACTTATTTATTTTCAAAAGACGATATCAGCATGTATGATGTTGTAGCAGAAGATCCTGCTAGTACTTACATTGCTCTAAGAAGAAAAAAGCCCTTTCAACAAGTTCAATTGTTTGATTCAATTGGAAAAACGAGGGAATCGGATGATGAATACATTTCATTCTATGGCGGACCAATACGTCCAGAATGGAGAAATAAACAGATTCAAATTAATTTGAAAGGTCATTTGAAAACCGATAAGGAATTGAATGATTTCAATATGGTAGTTGCTACCAATGATTCTACAGAACAAAATTTAAGGTATGATTATCAAAATATTCGTTGGTATGTTGGGGAGAATGTTCAACAATTTAAATTGAATTATCCGTATGCTGCTAGGAATTTTAAGAACGAAGAATCCCAATTGATTATATATATTTGGAATCCGGAAAGAAAGCATTTCAAGCTTACGAATCCATCCATTGAAATTATTGAATTAAAATAAGGCATATATGGCACTAGATAAAATCGGAATTGCAAAACGAATTGCACAAGAATTAAGAGACGGTTGGTATGTGAATTTAGGAATTGGTATTCCAACGCTTGTGGCAAATTATATTCCAGAAGGAATTGAGGTTGAATTTCAATCTGAAAATGGAATCTTAGGCATGGGTCCTTTTCCTTTTGAAGGAGAAGAAGATCCAGATCTAATCAATGCCGGAAAACAAACAATCACCGCTCGCAATGGAGCAGCATTTTTTGATTCTGCGATGTCATTTGCAATGATCAGAGGACAACATGTTCAATTAACTGTTTTGGGAGCAATGGAAGTGTCTCAAAATGGGGATATTGCCAACTGGAAAATTCCAGGTAAAATGGTGAAAGGAATGGGTGGGGCAATGGATCTAGTTGCTTCTGCAGAAAACATTATCGTTGCCATGATGCACTCCAATAAGGCAGGAGAGTCAAAAATTTTGAAAACATGTACTCTTCCTTTAACAGGAGTTGGATGTGTGAAAAAAGTAGTTACTGAATTAGCTGTTCTAGAAATTAAGGATAACAAATTTCATTTGATCGAACGTGCACCAGGAGTGAGTGTAGAGGAAATCATTTCAAAAACAGAAGGAGATTTAGTTGTTCCAGATTTTGTTCCTGAAATGAGTATCTAATATTATTTCAGTTCATTCGTTATTATTGTATATGATACAAAAACTTTCTATTCTAATTCCAGCTTATAATGAAGGGCCAACCATTCATTTAATTCTAGATAAGATTCAAAAAGTTGAGCTTGAAAACGAGGTAGAAAAAGAGATTATCATTGTAAATGATTGCTCTACAGATGATACTGTTTCTCGCATCGAAGGCTATATAATAGCCAATCCAAAAATGGATATTCGGTTGTTTTCACAATCCCATAATCAAGGAAAAGGAGCCGCAATTAATCGCGCAATACAAGAATCTACAGGTGAATACATTCTTATTCAAGATGCAGATTTGGAGTACGATCCAGAGGAATATAATCTGATGTTGAAGCCTGTTTACATGGATAATGCGGATGTTGTTTATGGTTCTCGTTTCATGGGGCATCAGCCTCACCGAATTCTATTTTATTGGCATTCAAAAGGAAATAAATTCTTAACTGGACTTTCAAACATGATGACCAACCTGAATTTAACCGACATGGAAACATGTTATAAATTGATTCGATCATCTATTGCCAAAGAACTTAAAATCAAAGAAAATCGTTTTGGGATCGAACCCGAAATTACAGCCAAACTAGGAAAAAGAAAGGGACTTCGTATTTATGAAGTAGGTATTTCTTACTACGGAAGAACGTACGAAGAAGGAAAGAAAATAGGTTGGAAAGACGGCTTTAGAGCTATTTACTGTATTATCAAGTATCGGTTTATGGATTAACTCTTTTGGATAGCTTAATAATGAATCTTCTTCGACCAACGAATTGCCTTCTTTTCGATGATTTGGTAATAGCAATATGCAAATGCAATAGCTACTACAACTGCTAATACAATCGATAACCAACTAGGCAAATTCAAGTAGTTTTCATTTTTGAAGATGAAGAGAAATAAACCTCCTGAAAAACCATGTGTTAAATAAAGAGAGTATGAAAATTTGCCAAGCCATTCTATCCAAAAACCTTTAAGCTTTATCCAAAGGATGAGCACAATGCCAATACAGACAATCACAAAATCTTCCAGTGAGAAAATACTTCCTAATAGAACCAAAACACTGATGATTAGCAGATAATTAATCAATAAGTTCTTTGATTTGTAAATTTCAGAACAGGCAATTCCTGCTACAAAAAATGGAATATTGTGAATGATATCAATCTGATGAAAAAAGAAAACAGAACAAAGTGAAAGACTTAAAACAAAAGTATAAACCCACTTATTCTTTCGCATAATTAGGATTAAAAATCCAATAATACCATAAAATAAAAATTCCACTTTCAATGTTATAAAAATGGGATTCATCCAGTTTGAATGATGAAACAAATCAACTGTAAGCGTTGCATTTTCCAAAATCTGTTTCATTGAATAGGGGTAATCTCCCTTCCAAACGAATGCGAGTAAACAAATAAGAAATAATATGCCCCAGAAAGGAGGGGAAATACGTAAAAATCGCTTCTGAAGGTATCGAAAGTAGTTGTATTTTTTTGGATCAGTATTGGTTAGTGAGTAAAAGATGACAAATCCTGAAATGAGGTAAAACAGTTCTACACCCTGTGCTCCAAATTTGGAACATTCTCGAATCCATGCATTTTCAATTAAAAATTCATCACCTCTGTTAAAAGACAGCAAATGAAAAACAAGAACCATTAATGCAGCAAGTGCCCGTAAGGCTTCAATGTGGCCCAACTGTTTTGTTTCCTGTTCGAACGTGTTCATTAATTACTGAAAATTTTCAACCTTTCCTAAAAGACAAAGCCTCGATTCCGAGTTCACGGGATCGAGGCTTTAAACGTATTATTTATAATTTTAGTACAACTCTAATTTTAAAGCAGTACGGTAATCTTTAATTTCTTCTCTGTTGATTTTGTGCTCCGCATTTTTCAACAAATTCATCAAGTACAAAAAGTTTTCTTGACCTTCAATCTCCAACGGATACTCATTGCCCTCTTCATCTTCTTCGTACTGTGCCTGAACATCAAACCCGTTTCTATCTAGCAAGAACTCGTATGATAAACGCAAAACTTTTACCACCAATGGATCTTGCTCTTTCAACGCTTGTTCACGCAATTCTTTCAAATCATCAACAAGAGCTTTATAAGCAATTCCTTCTTTTTCCACTTGGGAAATAATTGTTTCTAATTTTTTGTTGGCAATGGCCGTTCTCATACTCCTCTTATTTTCAATGTTGTAACTGTTTCTAAACAGCTTTCAAGACGTGCAAATGTAATGACTTATTGGCAGGAAAAATAACATCAGTGCTGTTTTTTTACAAAAAATCTCATTTTTTAAGCAATCCACTTTTAAGCAGATGCTTTCTTTTAGATTATCATCCTCCAAGAAAAACGAATGATTATATTTGTATAAATCGAAAAACCAATCTTTTGCTTGATATACTTTTAAAAGGAATTGTTACCGGATTTATACTTAGTATAATGATTGGACCTGTATTTTTCCTTCTTTTAGAAACAAGTATTCGCAAAGGTGTTCGCGCAGCAATTGCTTTTGATTTAGGGGTTTTGCTTTCTGATCTCATTTATATCATTATAGCACTAATCTTTTATTCAGAAGTCAGTAAAATAACCTCTGGAGAATATGCCCATATTATTCAAATTGTTGGAGGAATTGTGTTAATTGGTTTTGGACTAGTTAGTTTTTTGAAAAAACCTAAGGAAAACAAAGGGGAAGCGGAAAAACAAGTAAACAGTCAAACCAAAGATTTCATTTTACTTGGGTTGAAGGGATTCTTACTCAATTTTGCCAATCCAGGTGTTATTTTCTATTGGATTACGGTTATTGCGCTAGGTGCTGACGGTAAAAAAAGCGCCTCTAATGCAATCAATGAGAGTACTTATTGGTATATTTTAGTAATCATTCTTACCTTCTTCGCTGTTGATTTATTGAAAATTATTGGCGCTAAGAAACTTCGGCCATTCATCACAGAAAAAGTACTTGTTAGTCTCAATAGATTTGTTGCATTGGTAATAATTGGTACGGGTATCTTGTTAATCATCAAAGGATTTTTAGCTAAATAATCCTTGTAACATTTCATTGAAATTTCTATTATTAAGTCAAAACTATCATTCCAATTCCATGAAATTTGTTTGTATCCTCTTTTCTTTTCTTTCCTTCTCTTTAACTGCTCAGGTTGTTCAAAAAGAAAACCTGACTCCGAAACTCAGAAATTTTTATGATTTTGAGAGAACTAAGCTAGAGTCTACTGGTTCCTATTACAAGGACTTATTAGGTGAATCGACAGACAAACACGGTAAATGGTTGTATTACGATCGTTTTGGCGTTCAAGTGGAAGAACGAAACTATTACCGTGGAAAATTGCATGGAAGAGTGCTTTCAAACTATGCAAATGGTAAAAAAAAGCAGGAGGGATATTTTAAATTAGGCGAACAAGATAGTGTTTTCAGAGAGTGGAATGAAATCGGAAAATTGAGCGTGGAAGGATCGTATAAAAACGGAAAGGAAATTGGTATTTGGGAATCTTACTATTTGACAGGTCAAAAAAAGCAAGTAGAGGAATTTATTGATACGATTCGTTACATGCGTCAATTTTGGATGCCAGATAGCTTGCATACTCAAAAAATCTTTGATGGAACGGGTGAATACCTTACTTTCTATGACACGGGAATGGAAAGAGAATGGTACAATTACAAAAACGGTATAAAAAATGGACCTTTTGAAGAATTTTCCATTTATGGTTACTTACTCATCAATGGAAATTTTAAAAACGGAGAAAAAGATAGTACTTGGAATTTCTATTACTACACGGGGAAAAGAGAGAAAATTAGTAATTATCTGAATGGGAAACTCGACGGTGAATACAAGTATTTCTATGATAATGAACAAGTAAATGTAGAAGGGAGTTACAAAAATGGGGAGAAATCCGGTCTTTGGACTTGGTACACCAAAAAAGGAACCAAAGATCAGGAAGGTTATTTTGACAAAGGCCAACAAGACGGAAAGTGGAGTTTTTGGTATGAAACTGGAGAACTAAGAAATACAGGGAAATTCGACCATGATAAGCGAACTGGAACTTGGGAATACTTTTATAAAAACGGAAGTAAGTTCAAAAAGGGAGACTTCGCAAACGATGAAAAGAACGGCAGATGGGAAACTTGGTATGAAAACGGAATCCTTTTAATGTCGGGAGTTTATGAAATTGGAAAGGAAGAAGGCCTTTGGACAAACTATTGGGAAGATGGTATAGAAAAAAACGTTGCTTCCTTCAAGAAAGGAAAACTTCAAGGTAAATGGATTTCTTACTATCCTACTGGAAAGTTGAATGTAACTGGAAATTACAAAGAGGGTGAAAAAACGGGTGAATGGATTAATTACTTTGAAAATGGAAAACCAAAAGATTTATTCAACTACAAAGTAATTACCAAAAAATCCAAAATTGAATATGGCCCTTTGAAAGATTTCGATGTGAAGGAAAGTATTAAAGATGGTCCTGCAGTTTCATTTTCTCAAAAAGATTTCAAAAAAACAGAGGAAGGGAGCTATAAAAATGGTCAAAAACATGGAGTTTGGTACACTTACTGGCCAGGCGGAAAAATTCCGAGTAATACTACCACATACAAAGATGGAAAATTGGACGGTAAAAGCACCGAAATGGACCGCAGAGGAAATGTGATTTCTGAAACTGACTATAAAGATGGTTTGAAGGATGGAAAAATGAAACTATTCGATAAAAGAGGGAAAGTGATTAAAGAACTTGAATTCAAAGAAGGACAGCAAGTCATTAAAGGAAGCGGAGGAAATAGTATTGAGTTTAGAACCAGGTAAAAGTGGTTCAAAGGTGTTTAAGGAAATTTATTTTGAACATTTGAACATTTGAACATTTGAACATTTGAACATTTGAACATTTGAACATTCCTTGTAATAAATGTCCTTTTTTCTTATCTTAAGTAAGAAAAGGCTCATGACAGATCAAGAATTAGGTATTTTTGGAGAACAAATGGCTCAAAAACACTTGCTGAAAACTGGCTATATTATTCGCACAGTAAATTACCGCTATTTGAAGTTTGAAGTAGATATCATCGCTGAGAAAGACGAAAAAATTGTTGTTGTAGAAGTAAAAACCCGCCAAACAGCTGAAATTGGTGAACCTTGGATGGCCGTTACCAAGAAAAAACAACGGCAAATTATCATCTGTGCCGATCACTATGTACAATCCAAAGGGATTAGTAATGATACGCGTTTCGATATTATTTCCATTGTCCACAATCAATTCCGCACCAAATTGGAACATATCGAAGATGCTTTTTCGACGTGATGCAAATTAGACTTTTTGAAAAGTATTAACTAACAAATCTATGGAAATGTACCTAATTTGCAACAGCTTGAAAATTCATCGTTATTGCGTGTAGCTTGAGCGCATGAACGCAGATGGAAGGGTTTATTGTATTACCTTTGAAGCCTGAAATACACGAGTAATGTCTAAAATTCTGATTAAAAATATCCACACCCTGTATCAAGTAGGAGAAGACTTTCCAGAAATGATTTGTGGTGAAGCAATGAAGCATGTTCCAACCATTAAAAATGCGTTTTTGGCATTGGAAGATGGAGTAATCATGGCTTATGGTTCCATGGAAGATTGGGAAGGAATTACTGATTGGCGAGGAGTAGAAGTGATTGATGCTGAAGGCCAAAGTGTATTACCTGCTTTTTGTGATCCGCATACGCACACCGTTTTTGCTCGAACACGTGAAGAAGAATTTGTGGATCGAATCAATGGGCTGACTTACGAAGAAATTGCCTTGAAAGGTGGTGGAATTCTCAATTCTGCTCGCAGATTGGGTGAGCTTTCAGAAGAAGAGTTGTTTCAGGAAGCCATGAAGCGTGTAAACAATATGAAAGCCAATGGAACAGGTGCTGTGGAGATTAAGTCTGGTTACGGACTTTCTGTTGAAGCTGAATTGAAAATCCTCCGTGTAATCAAACGCTTAAAACAAGAATCGGGGATTGCAATCAAAGCTACTTTCTTGGGTGCCCATGCTTTCCCGAAGGAATTCAAAGAAAATCACCAAGCATACATCGATTTAATTGTCAATGAAATGCTTCCTTTAATTGCTAAAGAAGGATTGGCAGATTATATCGATGTGTTTTGCGAACGAAATTATTTCTCCGTCGAAGAAATGCAATACATTCTTTTAGAAGGAAAAAAAGTGGGACTGATTCCAAAAGTGCATGTGAATCAATTTTCGATTATGGGCGGAGTAAAAGCCGCTGTGGAATTGGGAGCGCTTTCTGTAGATCACCTCGAAGAATCGAATGATGAAGATATTGAAGTGTTGAAAGGAAGTAAATGTATGCCGACATTCTTGCCAGGTTGTTCTCACTTCATCAATATTCCTTATGGAAATGCCCGCAAATTTATTCAGGAAGGACTTCCTGTTGCTTTGGCTACAGATTACAATCCGGGAACGACTCCTTGTGACAATATGCAGCAAATTTTTTCCTTGGCTTGTGTGAAAATGCGCCTTACTCCAGAAGAAGCATTGAATGCGCTAACTATCAATGCTGCATACGCAATGGGATTATCTGAAACACATGGAACGATTTCACTTGGAAAGTCAACACCAATCATTTTAACTAAACCAATTGATTCACTGGCATATATTCCATACGCTTTTGGAGAAAATCATGTCGATAGACTGGTTTTTTAGTTACTTTTAGATTTGTTTAACTTACTGAAATAAAACAATTCACTGTTTTTAGCGTCTTGGTAGATATGTACAAAATTGGTTTTCTTCTGTTGCTTTTGAATTGCTCTACGCTTTTTGCTCAGGAAACTGGAAAAGAGTACCAATTATTGTGGGAAATTAAAGCTCCACGTTCCAAGAAAATCAGCTATGTATTTGGAAGTATGCACTCAAATGATCCACGGTTGTTTAATTTTCCAGATTCACTTTACTCTGCTTTTGCAAGTGTTGATGCGGTCGTTTTAGAAACGGACGTAACTCAAATCTACGATGAATACGATGTTCGTTTGAATCTCTTTAATTTCGAGTTATTTGATAAAAAACGCTCCTTCGCAAGCTCTAAAAAAGCGACTCAAACAGTTTACGGTTCGGAGGATGGCCGCCCACAATTTTTAGATGCTTATTTTCAACAAGCAGGTTATTGCGGAGGAAAAGGGTTTTATCAGCTAGAAACAGTCGAAGA
The DNA here is from genome assembly GCF_000194605.1 of Fluviicola taffensis DSM 16823. Lineage (NCBI taxonomy): Bacteria > Pseudomonadati > Bacteroidota > Flavobacteriia > Flavobacteriales > Crocinitomicaceae > Fluviicola > Fluviicola taffensis. The sequence goes on along the minus strand of NC_015321.1, from coordinate 1,506,239 downwards.
TCAATTAAAATTAGCCGAAAATCCGGAATTATTTAATACCAGAACGGCTATCAACGGGTTGTTTTTTACCAAAGAAGCTTTTATTCAAACGTACATTAATGGTGATATTGCCTCTCTGACAAACATGTTGAAATCGCAATTTAAAAGTACTCCAGATGCATACGATGAATTAATTACGAAGAGAAATCAAATTATGGCAAAAGGATTAGATACCTTGATTCGTAAGAGAACTGTTTTCTGTGCAATTGGTTCTGGTCATTTGTATGGAAGCGATGGTGTTTTACAGCTATTAAGACAAAAAGGATTTCAAGTTCGAGCTGTGAAAGCAACGTATGATAATACGACTTTGGCGAGTAAGAAATTAATTCAATCTTGGAAAAGTTATTCCATTACAGATGAAGAAAATTCCTTTCGAATGACTTTTGGTGGGAAGCCCATTGAGATTTCAGATGATAACAAGAAGCATTATCTCTATCAGGAATTGGGTCAAGGAAATACGTTTGAATTACTCATTCACTGCTCAGCAGATTATTTGGATGATAATCGCTACAACTTTGTTGAAAATGAATTGGCTAAAACACGTGATTTTACCTTAGATGATGGTGCAAAAGCCATTGAAGGACTAGTTCTTGATCCAATTAAAGGATATCAATGGAAACGATTTATTCAATTTGGTGACGTTTGTTATGAGTTAATCTGTTACGGAGGAAATAAATTCATGCATTCAAATCGCTCCACTTCATTCTTTCAAAAGTTTGAAATACTGACAGAAAAGGAGTAACCAACAGTTGGTTGTTTATTCATTTTTCGCAATCTTCAAATGAATTTATCGAATAAGGGTAATTTCGGTTCACTAATTGATGAATCATGATCGAAAGAACTTTGGAGCCAATATTCCGCCAAAAATGCCAAGAAAGTAAAATTGTTGTACTAAAAGGTGCGCGAAGAACTGGTCGATTAACCCTTGTTTCTCGTGTCTTTAATTTGGAAAATTCCAGTATTGGTCTTATCGATTGCTCCAATAAAAAAGAACTGCAAATATTCCGCAAGGGTGGGTTGGATTCTTTGAAAACGTTCAGTGAAGGAAAAAAAGTGATTATTATTCGCGATGCACAATTATTAGAATCCCTTCAAGACTACATTGATTTTGCGATTGAAAACGAGGTATTGGAGAATGTAGTTTTAATCTGTTCATTCGAACCAGAATTACACGAAGATTTGTGGGAAGCATTGCGCGAACAAGGTTTGGAACTCAATCTTTTTCCGCTTTCCTATTCAGAAAGTGCTAAGTTTTACGGCTTAGTTCAAGAGGATAAAGAATTAGAACAGCGATTGATTTATGGCTATTATCCAGAAGTTATTATGAATCAAGATGAATCAGAGCGAATCGTTTCAGAAATTATTGAATCGAGTATTTTCACTCAGTTAGGAGCCTCGGAAAGAATCAATAAAAAGGAAAATCTGATTAAATTGTTGAGACACTTGGCCTTTAACATAGGGAAAGTTATCAGTTTCAATGATTTGGGTAGAAAGTGCGGTTTGGACAATGAAACTGTGGAGCGTTATGTGAAGTTGTTCGCAAAGGCAAATTTGTTGGTTCTGATTTCGTCTTACAACAACGGACATCGTTACGAATTGAAAAAAAGTCATGTTGTTTATTTCTTAGACAATGGAATTCGTAATGCCCTGATTCGTGCTTTTCAACCGTTGGAATTTAGGAACGATGTGGAAGAATTGTGGCGAAATTTTGTGATTAGCGAACGTTATAAAGCCAATCAATATGCAGGTAAAACACCTGAAGTATTCTTTTGGTTAACACATACAAAACAAGAAGTAGATTATTTGGAATTGAATAATGGAGAAGCTTTTGGAGTAAAAATGAGTTGGGATGATTCAAAGAAAATCAAAATTCCAACTTCGTTTGGTGAATTGTATCCGCAAGTAAAAGTGACTGGAATCAGTAAAAAAACCTTTTGGACGTTCCTTCGAAAATAATGAACCATATAGGTCACATAGAATATATAGACTAAAAGTAGAAAAGTAATTATCTGTGGAGACCACAAATAAAGCTATGTGTGCTATGTTTCTATGTGGTTAAAAATTAGTGAGCGAAGCGAAACTCCAAATTGACCTTAGCAATATCGTTTTAGCCTCAATTTCACCAAAAAATAACATTCGATTCTCAAAAATCCTCCCTATTTTCACAAAACTCTCAAATCACAGTATGAAGACAAAATCAGAAATAGTTGAAAATTGGTTGCCGCGTTACACAGGTGAAGAATTGAAGAATTTCGGAGAATACATTCTTATTTGCAACTTTCTCAATTACGTTGAAAAGTTTGCAGATATGTATGAAGTGGAAGTCATTGGTAAAAATAAACCGATGCAATGTGCTACAGCGAACGGAATTACCATTATCAATTTCGGAATGGGAAGTGCTTCTGCCGCGACCATCATGGACCTCTTGTCTTCTATTAAACCAAAGGCAGTTTTGTTTCTGGGGAAATGTGGCGGTTTGAAAAGTAAAAGTGAAGTAGGAGATTTGATTTTGCCAATCGCTGCAATTCGCGGTGAAGGTACAAGCAACGATTATTTTCCTTCGGAAGTTCCCGCATTGCCGGCCTTCGCACTTCAAAAAGCAATTTCTACAACGATTCGTGATGCTGGATTTGATTATTGGACAGGAACATGTTATACAACTAACCGCAGAGTTTGGGAACACGATGAGAAGTTTAAAGAATATTTGAGCAGCATTCGTGCAATGGCAATCGATATGGAAACGGCTACAATATTTATGGTTGGTTTTGCAAACAAAATTCCTACTGGAGCTTTGCTGTTAGTAAGTGATCAGCCGATGACGCCTGAAGGAGTGAAAACAAGCGAAAGTGATTCAAAAGTTACTGCCGGATTTGTAGATAAACATTTGATGATTGGAATTGACTCTTTGAAACAACTCATCTATGACGGACATACTGTGAAACATTTGCGTTTCTAGATTAATCACGAAGACCACTAGGTTATTTTTCCACTGTATTGAAAATTGCTGTTCAAACATGTTAGCGTCCCTTTGCGTAAGCAAAGGACTTGTTGTTTTAATATTCCTTGTGAGCTTTGTACTCTGAGTGGTAAAAATCTGCGTACTTCTGCGCTCCTCTGTGGGAACAATTGGGTATATTCGTGAAAATCGAAGTCCATGCGTTTCTCTCTTCTAATTGTTGGAATTACCCTTTTTGTGGTTTCTGTTTCAGCCCAAAGCAAATTGAAATATGTCAATCCACTCATTGGAACTTCTAAGATGGGGCATACTTTTCCTGGTGCAACGGTGCCATTCGGAATGGTTCAATTGAGTCCTGATACAGATACTCTTTCCTATGCAATTGGCGGAAAATACAATCCAGAGATTTATAAATATTGTGCGGGTTATCAATACGAAGACCCGACAATTGTAGGATTTAGTCATACACATTTTAGTGGAACAGGACATTCTGATTTGGGAGATATTCTCATTGCGCCAACTTCTGGAAAGTTACAGTTGAATCCAGGAGTTGCTTTCAATCCGAAAAGTGGTTTCCGTTCTGCCTATAGTCATCAAAATGAAATTGCGAAACCCAATTATTATTCGGTCTTATTGGATGATCACAAAATAAAAGCGGAATTAACGACTACAACTCGAGTTGGAATCCACAAATACACATTTTCAAAACAAGATTCTTCCCACATTATTTTGGATCTCATTTCTGGGATTTATAATTACGAGGGGAAGAACGTAAATACTTACGTTCGTGTTGTAGATGAATATCACATCATTGGTTTCAGACAAACTTCTGGTTGGGCAAAGAATCGAACGGTCTATTTTGCAATCGAATTTTCTAGACCGATCAAATCGTATGGATACGATGATTTTCAATCCAAAAAAGTCTATCAGGGTTTTTGGCGAAAATTCAATTTGAAAGACAACTTTCCAGAAATGTCAGCGAATCAATTACGCGCTTTCTTTGATTTTGATTTAGATTCTTCGAAAGAATTACTTCTCAAGGTTTCTTTATCAAGTGTAAGTATGGAAGGAGCTGTGGAAAACATGAAATACGAGACCCCTGATTGGAATTTTGATCAGTACAGGAAAGCAGGGGAATCTTTGTGGGAAAAAGAATTGAATAAGTTTGATGTGCAAATGCTCAACGAAGGAGATTTAACCAATTTTTATACGGCAGTTTATCACACGTGCCTAAGTCCAACAGTTTACCAAGATCACGACGGTCAATATCGTGGCTTGGATTTTTCCAATTGGTACAATAAAGATAGATCACTGGTTAATTATACAACGTTTTCACTCTGGGATACCTATCGGGCTTTGCATCCACTGTTTAATTTGGTTCAGCGAAAGCGAAATGCGGATATGGTCAATTCAATGATTGCTCATCAAAAGCAAAGTGCTGAAAAAATGTTGCCGATTTGGTCACATCATGGGAATGAAAATTGGTGTATGATTGGATATCATGCCGTTTCTGTTATTTCGGATGCATACAATAAAGAATTGCAAGGAATTGATTACAATCAAGCTTTGGATGCTTGTATCCAGACAGCACGAACCCGCTATTTTGAGGGAATTGGTTCGTACATTGACTTGGGGTATGTTGCTGAAGATAAAAATGGGAGTTCGGTCTCTAAAACGTTGGAATATGGGTACGATGATTGGTGTATTGCTCAGATGGCTCTTGGTTTGAAGCGAATGGATATTTACGAAGAATTTTCTAAGCGAAGTGAAAATTATAAACACGTGTTTGATTCGAGTTCGGGATTTATGCGTGCACGAATGAGCTCTGGAAAATTTATTGAAAAGTTTGACCCTTTGGAAACACACCAAGCTGGTTACATTGAAGGGAATGCCTGGAATTATAGTTTGTATGTCCCTCATCAGGTAGATTCGATGATTGAATTGATGGGTGGGAAAAAACGGTTTGCGTCTCATTTGGATTCTTTGTTTACCATGCAGTTGGCGGATAAATATTTTGAACACACAGAAGACATTACCCGAGAAGGAATTATGGGTTCTTACGTACATGGGAATGAGCCTTCGCATCATGTGATTTATTTGTTTGATTGGGTTGGCCGATCAGATTTAACTCAGAAGTACATTCGTCAAGTATTGAAAACAAAGTATCTTCCAAAAATTGATGGACTAAGTGGAAACGATGATTGCGGACAAATGAGTGCTTGGTATATTTTCAGTTCCCTCGGGTTTTATCCAGTTTGTCCAGGCTCTGATGACTATGTTTTGGGAAGTCCATTAGTTCAATCCGCAAAAATTAACCTGGAGAATGGAAAAATCATTGAGATTTCAACCAAGAATCAAAGTGAAAAGAATATTTATGTAAAAGCAGTTTATCTCAATAATGTTAAAATGAAGGACTTTATATTGAGTTATCAGAGTATTAAAAACGGCGCAAAACTGGTCTTTGAGATGACTGATAAGCCTTCAAAAACATTTTAAGAATTCAATCTTAACACATAAAAGATAACCTAGGTAATAATTTAAATGCTAAATTCAGAGCTCAAATTACACTCTTATGAAAAGAAAAATACTTCTCTCCAGCGTATTTTTCCTAAGTGTATCTGTATGCTCTGTTAGTTTTTCTCAAACTACAACCCTGCAAAAAGATACTTGGAAAAAGATAGCAGAAAATGAAATTCCAGAAAGTGGAATTCGCTACATTAAACCCACAAAATATGTAACCTTTGATTTGGATGTGGAAAAAATGCGTCAGGTTTTAGCGCTTGTTAAACGCATAGATGACCCAAGTTACATTCCTGTTTTTATACAACTTCCAAGACCAGATGGAACTTTCGGGCACTATCAGGTTCATGAAAATGAAACCATGTCTTTGGGTTTAGTAGCTCAGTTCCCAGAAATTAGATCTTATGATGGAATCGCCATGGATAATTCTGGTGAGGTTGTGAAATTTGATTTAACTCCTCAAGGTTTTCATGCAATGACATTGGTTCCTGGAAAACCAACATTGTTTATCGATCCATACTCATTCAGAGGTGGTGATATCGAAAACTATGTCGTTTACTCAAAAGCAGATTTTACTGCAGACAAAGTATTTGCTTGTCATTTGGAAGAAGGAATTGGTGCTGAAATCGAAGGAGCGAATGATAATATTGTTAAAAGTTTTGGAAATTGTACCAAACGTACCTATCGCTTAGCTTTAGCAGCAACTGGAGAATACACTGTTTTCCAAGGTGGAACAGTTGCTTTAGCTCAAGCAGCTCAGGTTACAACAATGAATCGTGTAAATGGTGTTTACATGCGTGATTTAGCAGTAACAATGACCATCATTCCAAACAACAACTTGCTGATATATACGGCAGGTGGATCCGATCCTTATTCCAACGGAAATGCTGGAACAATGCTTGGTCAGAATCAATCGAATGTAACATCTGTTATTGGAGGTGGAAATTACGACATCGGCCACGTTTTCGGAACAAATTCTGGAGGTGTTGCGATGTTGGGATCTGTTTGTAGTTCTTCATTGAAAGCTCAGGGAGTGACTGGATCAGGTGCACCAGTAGGTGATCCTTTCGATATTGATTATGTTGCTCATGAGATGGGTCACCAATTTTCGGGGAACCACAGCTTCAGAAGTAATCAAGGCTCTTGTAGTGGCAATGGTAATAATGCAACTGCAATGGAACCAGGCTCTGGAAGTTCAATCATGGCGTATGCAGGAATTTGTTCACCTCATAACGTACAGCCAAATTCGGATGATCATTTTCATGGCGTAAATATGAATGAAATGCACATTTTCCTAGGTGCAGGTGGAAATGGGTGTGCTGTTTCAACGGCAATTCCAAATCAATCTTCACCAACTATTACAGGTACAGTAGGAAATGTAACTATTCCTGCAGGAACTCCTTTTGCTTTAACAGCAACTGCGACAGATCCAGATGGCGATGTTTTATCGTATTGTTGGGAGCAGATGAATAATCAAAATTCGACGCAACCACCTGTAGGAACTTCAACTAACGGACCCAATTTCCGTTCAAGACCCCCTTCTACCAGTGGTACACGTTACTTTCCTTCTATTGCAAGTTTGTTGACAAATGGCCCATTCACTTGGGAAGTTCTTCCAACTGTTAGCCGAACAATGAATTTCCGCTGTACTGTTCGTGATAATGAAGCGGGTGGAGGATGTAATGACAATGAAGATCTTGTAATTACAACAACGGCTTCTGCAGGACCGTTTGTTGTCACTTATCCTACGGCAACAGGAATTATATGGGCAGGAAATACAACACAAACAGTAACTTGGTCTGTAGCAAATACGGATGTTGCACCTGTATCTTGTGCAAATGTGGATGTAATGATTTCTTTAGATGCGGGGGTAACTTTTACTGTTTTAGCAAATGATGTCCCGAATGATGGTTCTCAGATTGTTACGGTACCAAATACTGCAACAACGAATGCAATCATCATGGTTATTTCTCAAAACGGAACGTTCTTCGATGTGTCTAATAATCGATTTACAATTACAGTAGGAGGACCTCCTTGTAATAATCCTACATTGCCAACCCTTTCTGGAAATACGGTGATTTGCCCAGGTGGAAGTACAACAATTACAGTATCGGCTGGTACATTAAATGATGCAACTGCTTGGAACTGGACTTCTAACTCTTGTGGTGGAACGAATGTTGGAAACGGAACATCGATGGTTTTATCTGCGCCAGGAACTTATTTTGTTCGTGGACAAGGAGGTTGTGTTTCGGGTGGAGCTTGTCAGTCAATTACAATTACACAAACTCCAGTAAATACGGCAACTTCTGTAAACGGAATTACAATCACTTCCGCTCAAAGCGGTGCGCAATACCAATGGTTGAATTGTTCAACAGGAAATAGCCCAATTTCAGGAGCAACTTCTCAATCATTTACTCCAAGTGCAAATGGATTGTATGCGGTTACTGTGACAGTTGGATCTTGTTCTGTTACCAGTTCTTGTGTAAACATTGCAAATCTTGGAATTGATGATTTGAATTTCGACGATGTTTCTGTTTATCCTAATCCATCTACTGGAAAAATCACGGTTTCTTTCAACAAGGAAGTAAACTTGAAATCTTTTGTGATTCGTGATGTAACTGGAAGATTGATTCGAGAAGAAAAACCACAAACAACCGATGGAATTACTTTCGACATCTCTTCTGAAGCGCAAGGAGTTTACTTCTTGAATATAGAAGTGGGTGGTGCTGTTCAGTCATTCAAGTTGATTAAGAACTAGGATGTTAAGACATCAAGATATTAGGATTAGACTCGAGTCTTGAGGGCTTAGGTTCTAAAATTATAAAAGAAGCCCCGATACTATTTTTCGGGGCTTTTTAGTGTAATGAAAACATGATATCATCATTTCGTGATATAACGAATTCATGATATTATAAAGTTATCCCTGAATCGCTACAAGAATGGTAGTCAATTTGTTTTCATCAGGAAGCAACAAAGTTTCCTGAAAAGCGGTCTCAGATTCCACAGTCACTTTCGAAGTTCCTGAAAAATGGATGGCATGGATACCTGTTGCTTTTAGTTCAGGAATGAGTTCTTCCTTTACTCCTCCACCCGCCATGATTTCAATGCGACCATTTGCGTATGTAACAAGTTCCTTTAATCGTTTTATTCCATGAGCTACACTTTGGTCTGATCCGCTGGTTAAAATGCGTTTAAAACCCATTTTAATGAGTTGATCCATGGCAGTCTTCCAATCATCAATCGAATCAAAAGCACGGTGAAAAGTAAAATCTACGTTTGGTGCCGTTCGTTTCCAAGTTTCTAATGCCTCTAAATTGAGTTTAAAATCTTTGGTCAGCGCTCCAACAATCAATCCTTTAATTCCCGCATCTTTCAATTCCAAAATTTGATCCCGCATCACCACAATTTCATCGTAGTTGTAAACAAAACCACCTGCTCTCACACGGATAAGCGCATGTTGTTCCAAATCAAAAGTGTTTTGAATCCAAGAAACCATTGCTTTTGAAGGAGTTAAACCGCCTTGTTCCAAAGCAATGCATGTTTCAATACGATCAATTGGAAGTTTACTAACGATTCTTGCGGCTTCCAATGTGCCGACACAAATTTCTACTTTCATCTGGTGATGATTAATTCATTTAAAAAGGTCCAAGGTGTGAAACCTGCTCCTGTCATTCCTTCTGGAATTTTCTCTTTGTTAATAACCGTAATTCTCAGGTGTCGGGCCTTCAGTTTTTCATGCAGGTAGAAGTTTTCCGAGAGAGTATCGTTATCAGGAACAGTTGTTTTTTTCCATTTCCGTCCATTTTTACTGACCTCAATCACACATTTTTCTGGAGCATAAATCCAGCTTCCTGGATCATTCAAATAACCAAGCTTAACATGACCAAATTTGATTTTTTTACCCAAATCCAATCGAAAACGAACCGTATCTTCAGTAAATCCCAGCCATTGATTTCCTTTCCATGGTTTCTTTCCAACTATTCCATCGGTTAATCCCAAATCTCCATTTGCATTGTATTTTTCATTGGGGGGAGTATCAAATGTGATGGGTTTTCCCAATGCAAGATGTGTGGTTATTTCATACTTGTTGACCCTCAATAGATCCCCTTTTTTTGTCACTTTTACTTCTAAATCAAAGCTTGCGGAAATTGGAAGAGGATATAGAAGGAGTTTGGAATGATTAGAAGTATCAGGATAGTCACCTATTGAAAATGTTTCAGCCTTGATTAATGGTAACTCGCAAATGAGCGCTGGATTTTCAAATATTAGCTCTATGGATGCTTTTGTATGTTCTATGTTCGAAACTGCTTCAAGCATTAATCCCTTTTCAGATTTGCTAAACAACAACTTCGGTTCCAAACAAGCTGTTGAGAAGTTGATATTCATAGAATCATAATAGGGAAACTGATATTTAATGAGTCCCTGAACAAATTCCGGATACGATTTTCGTTGATCTTCCTTGGTCCATAGAACTTCAGACATGGCAAGTAGTCTCGGAAAAAGATTGTATTGCACAGCGCTCATTGTTGGCAAGTATTCTGTCCACAAATTGGCTTGTCCGCCTAAAATATAGCGTTTGTATTCATTCTCAATTCCTTTTGTAGGGTCGAATTGATATACTTTTTCCAAAGGAAGATAACCGCCAATTGCTAAGGGTTCTGAAGGATGTCCACTTTGATAGTAATCTAAATAACAGTACGAAGTTGGAGTCATTACTACTTGATGTTTTTGCTTTGCCGCGGCGATTCCGCCTTCCATTCCCTGCCACGACATGACTTGTGCGTTGGGAGCCAAACCACCTTCCAATATTTCGTCCCACCCAATGATGGTTCGTCCTTTTGAATTTACATGTTTTTCAATATCTCGGATGAAAAAGCTTTGAAGTTCGTGAGTAGAATGCAGTTGATTTTCGTTCATTACCGCTTTACATTTCGGACAAGCTTCCCATCTGACTTTCGGACTTTCATCCCCTCCAATATGGATGACTTGTGAAGGGAAAATGGCAATTACTTCATCTAAAACATCTTTTAGAAACGTGCGGGTTTTTTCTTGACTGCAAAACACATCGTCAAAAACACCCCAAGTTCCAACTACGGGAAGTTGTTTTTCTGTACAGCTCAATTCCGGATAAGCAGCCAATGCGGCTCTTGCGTGTCCAGGCATTTCAATTTCAGGAATAATTTCAATTCCGCGAATGCGCGCATATTCTATCAATTCTTTTGCTTCTTCTTGGGTGTAAAATCCACCGTATTTTTGGTGTTCGTATTCAATGGGTTGTTTGCTGAAATGTCCAATCAATGTGCTGTCTCGCCAAGCCCCAATAGTTGTTAGTTTGGGATATTTCTTGATTTCGATTCGCCAACCTTGATCATCTGTTAAATGCCAGTGGAATTTATTGAACTTCAACCGAGCAATTTGATCAATAAAACCTTCTAGTTCTGCAATTGTAAAAAAGTGTCTGCTGCAATCCAAGTGAACTCCCCGATAGGCAAAGGCTGGTTGATCTGAAATTCGAATTCCAGCCAATTTGGTTTGATTTTGAAACAACTGATTCAAGCTTTGAAAAGCATTGCACAAACTTTGATAACTGCTGTATTGGATTTCGATCCCTGAATTTGTAACGCTTAATTGATACCCTTCTGTATAAACTAAGGTATTGACTTGTTGGAGCTGAATGTTTGCATTTTTGGCGGAACTAGCTTCTAAGTGAATAGCGTGAATCCGTCCAAAGGATTTCTGGATGTATTCAAACAATTTTTTTGGAACCTTTGTACTATCTAGAGCTAATTGGCCATTGAAAACAAATTGCTCTGTGGTATATTCCACATTTGTAGGCTGTGGAAAAATAGAGCTGTGTTGGGCGGCTAACTGACTTGCTGAAACAATCAGGATAAGTACAAAAAAGAATTTCATTTTTTTAGATTTTTATTCCAACAATGATAATATCGTCGATTTGCGAGAAATCACCTTTCCATTCATTCAATTTTTGATGCAAAATTGTTTCTTGTTCCTGTGCTGGTAATTGATTGATATCTAACAACAGTTGTTTCAAGTTTTTGGTCATGAATTTTTTGTTCTTTTCGCCACCAAATTGATCCGGATATCCATCTGAGAATAAGTAAAGTGAATCTCCTTTTTGAAGTGGAATATCGACTTCATTGAAATTATAATTCGCATAATTATTTCCGCCGATGGACATTTTATCAGGGCTGAAGGAAAGCAACTCATTGTTGCGGATAATCCAGAGAGGTCTGTTTGCACCTGAATATTTGACACTGCTCAGATCTTTTTCAAAGATACAAATCGCTGTATCCATTCCGTCTTTGCTTTTAACGGTGTCCAAATCTTGTTTCAAGGATTCAATAATGAACTTATTGACATGATTTAGAATGTGAGAAGAACTTTCGATTCGTTTTTCTAAAATGGCGTAATTCAATCCGTCAATTCCCATCATACTCATAAAAGCGCCAGGAATACCATGTCCTGTGCAATCAGCGACTGCGAAAATTTTCTTACCAGTTTCTGTCTCGGTAAACCAGTAAAAATCGCCACTCACGATATCTCTTGGAAGGTACATGACGAAAAAGCCGGGAAAACAAGATTGAATGGAATCAATATGTGGCAATCGTGCTTGTTGAATTTGGAGTGCGTATTCAATACTGTCTGAAATGTCTTTGTTTTTTATTTCAATTTCCAAATAGGCTTTTGCGATTAACTGGTTGTCCTTCTTTTTGCGCAAGAATGAACGGTAAACAAACAATCCAAAGACAAACAAGAATAAGATAACGACGATCAGGAAAATTTTGAAATTGCGCTCTCGATCTAAACTGGCTTCTGAAAGTTTTTGCTCTTGCTCCAGATTTTTAATTTGAAGTTTATTTTGTTCGTACTCTAATTTCGCACCCATTTCTTGGATGTAATTTCGGTTATTTCGAGCATTTACAGAATCTTTGGTTTCTGCATACATTTCCATATAATTATATGCCTTTCCGATGTTGTTTTGAACCGAGTAAATTTTCGATGCTAAAAGATATCCTTCGGAAAGTTCGGGCGTGTAGTTATTAGCTTTGCTAAGTTTGATCGCTTTCTCAAAAAGCGGTAGTGATTCATTCAATTTGTTTTGATCCTTCTTCACCTTTCCCAAACCCAAATAACCTAAAGTAAGGTTGTAAGACTGATTTGGAATCGTGTTTAAAATCGTTATTCCTTCTTTATATTCTTCTTCTGCATCCGATAAATGATCCAATTTATAATGCAATTGAGCTTTGGTAATGTGAATGGTTCCAATAGCACTCGTAAGATTGAATTTTTTGGCAAGTTGCAGCGACTTTTCACAAGATTCAAGCCCTTTTTCGTATTGTTTAGAGGTTAAATACAAGTTTCCGATATCATCGTAGTTGATAATAATTCGTTCCTGATTTTTGAGTTTGGTGTTTAATTGAAGTGATTTGAGTAAATATTCTTCCGACAATTCATATTTACCTTGCCCTAAATAAATCCACCCGATATTTCGGTAGCACTCTGCAATTTGTCCCTGATTATTCGTTTTTTGATAGTTCTTTAGCGCATTGATATAAAATTCCGACGCATGATTGTAATCTCCAGAGAACCAATAGAGATTTCCGATAGAATTTTGGACTTTTCCGATAAGTTCTTCATCTTTACTTGCTTCTGCTATTTCAAGTGCTTTATTCGTTAATTTGAATGCTTTCTTATAGTCAGAATGTACAATTGGTTTTGCTTCATTCAGAAGCTTTATCACAGAAATACTATCCGTAGTTGTTGATTTCTTTTCAGGGTTTATTGGTGTTTTTTCAGTTGATTCTGCTGAATTTTCCTTGTTTTCAGGTAGATCTAGAATGTTGAAAATCTCAATGACAGAGCTTGGTCTAGGACAAGTAATGTTTTTTTCACTAACATATTTAGGAATTTCAATGGCAAATGAAGAATTTGAAAATCCCCAAAGTATTACAATAAGTAGTAAAATTCCTTTTCGAAGGATCATGCGTTTTAATTATTTGAGTCACAAATTAAGTATTTATATTTAACCTTTAGTTTAAAAAAACGGTTTTCATGAAAGCTTCCATTGGATTTAGTGTTTTAGTTGCTCTGTTTTTAGGAATAAATGCATTCGGACAAAAGAAAATTTTGGGTCCTGATGTCTATAATTCCTGGAATAGAATTGGAGATGTTCAACTCTCTCAAGATGGCAAGTATGCCGCTTATTCTATTAAACCGTATCGGGGAGATGGCGTTTTATTTGTGATGAATTTGGAAACTGGAAAAAAGGATTCCATTTCAAGAGGATATGAACCGAAGTTTGATGGTACAAGTGCATTTTTACTCTTTAAAATTCATCCCGGATTTGACACTTTACGTCAGGTAGAATTGAACAAGGTAAACAAAGAAAAATGGCCGAAAGATTCTTTGGGAGTTTGGATTTTTGAAAAGGATTCCTTGATGAAGTTTGCTGATTTAAAAGAATTCAAACTCGCTGAAAATGGAAGCGTATTCGCCTACTTGTCTACTAAAAATGAATGGCCAAAGGCTTATTTATCGAAGAAAGAGGAAAAGAAAGAGAAGAAATTGGAAGCGAAAAAGGGAAAAATGAAAACGGACGGGAAGCTGTTAACCATTTTAGATCCGATTTCGAAACACAAAAAACACTTTAAAAATGTCACTCAGTTTGAGTTGAGCAAGGATGGAAATTACGTTTCTTTTGTTCAGCAAGAGAAGTTTAAAAAGGATTCCTTGCGTTTGAATATCTATGATTTTTCGAAAAAGGAACTTTGGACAGACAAGAAAAGAGTTGTTGAGTATGCTGGATTCAATTTCTCCGGTAAGAGTGTCCAATTATTAGGGATGGCAACTGTTGATACAGCTACAAACAAGCGTTGGTCTTTGTTTATGATCAACCCTGCTACGAAAGAATTCAAGCAATTGATAGATACTTCCAAGCTATTTGTAAATAATGAGGTTTTATCAAACAATTTCAAACCTTATTTGAATAATAATGATTCGGATGTGTTTTTTGGACTTGCCGATAAACCCGATAAACCATTTAAGGATAGTTTGTTAGAAAGTGAAAAATCGAAAGTGGATTTGTGGCATTGGAAAGATGACCGCATGCAACCACAGCAATTGACTGAGTTGAAACGCGACCAGACTCGCACAAATCTTGCAGTTTATCATTTGAACACAGGAGAAGCAATTTCATTAGGCAATGATTCGTTGAATTTGGTTTTTTCAAGCAAACTCAATCAAGAAGTAATGTTGGCAAGTTGTGATGATCAATACCGCTTTGAAACCTGGAACTATCCCAACCCAGAGAATTACTACTTGGTGCATGTGAAGGACGGGAAAATAGTTCCTTTGAGAGATATGTTGTCTTCACGCCCTTCTCTTTCCCAAAATGGAAAGCAATTTGTTTTTTGGAATGATGTTGCTGAAAACTATTATTTAATGAATGTGGATTCTCACGAAGAACATTGCATTACTTGTGGTTGGAAAGGTAATTTATTTGAAGATAAGAATGGAATGATTTACGATAACCTACCACAAGGGATTATTGGTTGGGGCCCAGATGATAAAAATGTGTTGATTCAATCAGATAAAGATATTTTGTCTTATGATATTCAATCAAAGTCTTTTCGGGCTATTGCAAACATTCTTCAGAAGACTGAAATTGACACGAATTATAATTATGTGTTGATTAATTTAAATTCAGATTCAGTGCGTTATTATCCAGAAAGCACCATTCTTACTCGTTTTGATAAAACAAGTAAAATGATGGATGTTTATCGCATGAAAGGCCAATTTAATACGGCGAATTTTGAATTAATTTCTGGATCGAACCATAACTATTTCAATTTTACGAAGGCAAAAAAAGGAACTAGAATTCTGTTTAACCGTTCTTCAAATTCAGATTATCCAGATTTATTTTCAACCACAAAACCAGGTGCAGAGATTGCCCAAATTTCTCATGCGAATCCACAACAAAGCCAATACAATTGGTCAACAGTGGAGTTGATAAAATGGACGAGTTATTCTGGAATTCCTTTAGAAGGATTGATTTATAAGCCCGAAAATTTTGATGTAAATCAAGAATATCCACTGTTGATTTACTACTACGAAATGTACTCGGATGATATTCACAATCACTATGCCCCTAGACCAACAGCTTCTATTGTTTTCCCAACAGAATATGCTTCAGCAGGATACATTGTTTTTATTCCGAACATTCGCTACGTAGCGGGACATCCTGCAAATAGTGCTTATGATTGTATTTTAAGTGGAACGGATGCTGTTTTGAAGGCTTATTCCAATATTGATCCAAAAAGAATGGGTTTACAAGGTCAGAGTTGGGGAGGATATCAAACGGCGCAATTGATTACTATGACCGATCGTTTTGCAGCAGCAATGGCAGGAGCTCCAGTAGGAAATATGTTCTCTGCTTATGGTGGAATTCGTTGGGGATCAGGTTACAGTCGTCAATTTCAATATGAGCATTCACAAAGTAGAATTGGTAAAACGATTTGGGAAGCTCCAGAACTTTATGTAGAGAATAGCCCATTGTTTGGTTTGCCAAAAGTGAAAACACCATTGCTTATGATGCATAATGATGAAGATGGTGCAGTTCCATGGTATCAAGGCATTGAATTGTATACCGGTTTGCGCCGACTTCAAAAACCTGTTTGGTTGCTGAATTACAATGGAGACGATCACAATTTAATGAAACCCGCAAATAGAATGGATTTGAGTATCCGAATGCGCCAATTTTTCGATTATTATTTATTGAATAAGTCGGAACCTTTGTGGTTGAAAGAGGGAATTCCAGCCCTGGATAAAGGAAAGAAATATAAATATGAATTGACTGAATAAAAAAATCCCTCCGCCACAGCAGAGGGATTTTTATGGTTTATTGGTTACAAAAACACGCGTTCTTCATTTGTCTTTTGTTGCTCCACTTTGATGATGCCGTTACCAACGGCACCACCTAAGCTCGCTTTTATTGTAAATACGGCGACACCACATTGCCCCAACTGATAGATATCGTTGTAATTGAATGTGGCCTCACCTTGATCATTGGTCGTTGTTACTTTGGGATCGTTTACCGCTCCATGACCAGTTGTTCCCGTGGAAGGTTCTCCGATTAATTGAACGGTTGCTCCAGAAACACGGTTATTATCTTGATCCAGAACAGTTACCTTTGCGATTGTATCTTTCTTTTTCACGCAAGAATCAGCAGTCAAGCTAATTGACCCAATTGCGGTTGCTAAAATGACGTGTGATAAATAACTCATAATCAATTTTGTTACTCAAATCTCGACCAATTACTTGATTACATTTTGCCTAAATGAATATACAAGTGATTTAAATGTTCTTTTTGGAATTTTCAGTGAATAAAAAACCCCGACTTCCAGTATCTGGAGTCAGGGTTTAAAAATAGGTTATATTGAATTTACTGTATAAATACAGACTCTTCGCTTTCTTTTTCTTGTTCAATTTTAATGATTCCTTGTCCAGAAAGAACATCTTTTCTTGCTTCAATGTTTAGAACGGCTACACCAGCTTGTCCTAATTGATAAACTTCATTGAAGTTGAAATAAGCTGCTCCAGAGCCATCAGTTTCAGTTGTGTCGAAAAGGATAACTGCTTGAGGAGGAGTAGTCGTTGATTCTCCTTTAATAACAACTTGCGCACCTGCTACGCGATCGTTTTGAGCATCTATCACATAGATTATAGCAGTTGTGTCCTTTTTCTTTCTACAACCCGTAGATGAAAAAAGAACCCCCATTCCAACTATCAAGACTCCGTAAAAGGCGGATTTTATTGCTGTATTCATGAGTTTAATATTATGGGTTAATTAAGATTTATTGTTATAACATTTGTGATATGCGCTCTACAACGAATGTAGCCAGAACCTTCAGATGTATCTTTCTTTACCAATACGTCAAAGTATCCAGTAGTTTCTTTTTTTCCTAAAAGGTCAAAAAATTCTTGCATATCGAACGTTGCGAAACCAGATGAATTTGATTGAACGGTATCAACATAAGCAGGGGTAGCTGGCTCAGAATCGACATCCGCAATAAGAATGACCTTAGCATTGTTAACCAATTCATTATTGGCTGAACGAACGAAAACCTTCAATATAGACGGGTCTTTTTTCTTACATGATCCCATTACTAGAAGTACTGCGATCACGCTCATGAACCCAATTTTACGTACCATTTTGTTCATAGTGTTGTTTTTTTTCGTTGTAAATATAATCTTTTTACGATTATAATTTGTTTCTCTACAATTTCGTAACTTCGTTGCTTTAAAAAGTATGTTTTTAAACATCAAAATCACCAAAAAGGTTACAAAACCAGTAATCTTTTCTGAATAGACGTTTAAAAATTCAAAAGGTTGGATTAGTCAGATGAAAGAGCAAATCGCTGCAGCGAAGGAAGCAATAGAAAATTATGCGGTAACAGATATGAATGCTGTTGAGGCATTCCGCATTCACTTTTTAGGTTCAAAAGGAGAACTGAAAAATCTTTTTGGTGAATTGAAAAATGTCCCGAATGAAGAAAAAAAGGAAGTGGGGCAACTTTTAAATGCACTCCGTCTTCAAGCAGAAGAAAAATGGATTGTTTCGAAAGATAATTTGGAAAACACAACTGCTACAGACTCGGATGTAGATGTTACAAGAACTCCAGAACCCCTTGCTTTGGGAGCAAGACATCCGCTTTCGATTGTTCGAAGTGAAATTTTGGCAATTTTTGAACGCATTGGTTATTCTGTTTCTGAAGGACCAGAAATTGAAGATGATTGGCATAACTTTTCCGCATTGAATTTTCCGCCAGAACATCCTGCAAGGGATATGCAAGACACTTTTTTTATTGAGAAAGGTGTGCGTGAAATGGCATTGAGAACGCATACGTCTTCCGTTCAAGTACGAGTAATGGAATCTTCCACGCCTCCTATTCGAACAATTTCTCCAGGAAGGGTTTATCGAAATGAGGCAATCTCTGCACGTGCACATTGTTTCTTTCACCAAGTGGAAGGATTGTACATCGATAAAAATGTGTCCTTTGCAGATTTGAAACAAACCCTCGATTATTTTGCGAAATCTTTATTTGGAGACAAGGCAAAAATTCGTCTAAGGCCTTCCTATTTTCCCTTTACAGAGCCAAGTGCTGAGGTAGATGTTTCTTGTACTATTTGTAATTCGAAAGGTTGTAACGTCTGTAAGTATACTGGCTGGTTGGAAATTTTGGGTTGTGGAATGGTAGATCCAAACGTGTTGGAAGCTTCTGGAATTGATTCTGAAACATATACTGGATTTGCATTTGGAATGGGAATCGAACGCATTGCGCAATTAAAATTCCGTGTAAACGATTTAAGACTTTATTCGGAGAATGATGTGCGTTTTTTGAAACAATTTAAAGGAGTCAATTTTTAAGATGGGATTATTTTCAAGCAAAGAGAAAGAAGTGTTTCCATGGGTGAAATTAACAAGTTCAGACCAATTGCATGAGCTGATAGAATCTTCTGAAGCGAAACCTGTTGTGTTCTTCAAACACAGCACACGTTGTAGCATTTCTTCCATGGCACTCAATCGTTTTGAAAATAAAATGAATCCACAAAATTGCACGTGTGTGTATTTGGATTTGTTAGCATACAGGGCATTGTCTGCAGAAATAGAACAACTAATGAAAGTAGAACATCAATCACCACAAGCTATTTTGATGAATCACCACCAAGTGATTTATTCGGCAACTCACAGTGAAATTGATGCTTCAGAAATAATGAATCTCATTTAATGATGAAAAAATACGGAATCATAGCGATTTTAATCCTTGTAATAGCTGCGTTTGTAATCGTTCCACTACTGAAAGAAAACGGAGGAGAAACAGAGGACACTTTAATGGCAAAATTTGATTTGCCAGGATCGTTAATTCAAGTGAAGTATGGGCAAAACACTCCCATCAAGTTCCGTATTCCTGAAGGTTTGGTTAAAGTAGAGTTGATCTACAATGATTCCATTTTTGAAACTTGGAACAATCCGAAAGAGCAGATTAGAACGGTTGCTATGCAAACTAATTATTACGGTGTTGGAACTCGACCCTTGGTATTGCGTTCTACTTTTCAAGACCAAACAGTCTTAGAAAACTCCTGTAACATTCGAGTTGTTTCAGATATTGTTCCTGAAAAATTGCTGGCTAAAATTGTGAAAGAGTATCCGCATAGTAAAGAGAATTATACACAAGGGTTTGAATTTGATGGAAATCAATTATATGAAGGAACGGGCGATCCAGGTCAGTTGGGGAAAACGTTAGTTGGGCCAGTTTCTTTGCAAACGGGTACTTTCAGCGAACCTAAGAATGGATTAGATGCGACCTACTTTGGTGAAGGAATTACTGTTTTGGGTGATTTAGTGTATCAAGTTACCTGGCAAAATAGCAGATGTTTCTTCTACGACAAGAAAACAATGCAATTGAAAGGTGATTTTAATTATGTTGGACAAGGTTGGGGGTTGTGTAACGATGGAAAATCGATTATTATGTCGGATGGTTCTGAACGCATTACTTTCCGTGATCCGAAATCATTTCAAGCGACAAAATTCATTGAAGTATATGACAATTTAGGTCCAAGAACGCAATTGAATGAATTGGAATACATTGACGGAAAAATTTATGCAAATGTTTACACAACTTCGATTGTGTTAGTAATTGAGCCTACCACAGGAAGAGTTTTAGAGGAAATTGACGCCAGCGAATTGGTTCTTCGTGGAAAGAATGGAGGAGATGTCTTGAACGGAATTGCGCACAATAAGTTAAGCAATAAAACGTACATGACCGGAAAATACTGGACTAAAACATTCGAAGTTCAATTTCAAAAATAGGCCATGATTTCTCCTTACAACGACGAGTATTTTATGCGTCAAGCATACATGGAAGCGCAAAAGGCATTTGAATTGGGAGAAGTTCCAGTTGGTGCTGTTGTTGTTGTTAATAATCAAATTATTGCACGCGCCCACAACTTAACGGAACGCCTTCACGATGTAACTGCTCATGCCGAAATGCAAGCGATTACTGCCGCATCCGAATATTTGGGGGCAAAGTATTTGAAAGATTGCACACTCTATGTGACGCTTGAACCTTGTGTGATGTGTGCAGGAGCACTTTATTGGTCGCAATTGAACAAAATTATTTTCGCTTCACGAGATGAAAAGCGTGGTGCTGGTCGTTTTCAAAATGAATTGTATCATCCAAAAACGGTTGTGAGTAAAGGCCCGATGGAGCAAGAATGCGCTCAATTGATGATTGATTTTTTTAAAGAAAAACGCTCTTAGGATAATTCCGAATACCGAGTTCCGAATACCAAATTGATAGTTTCAAGTAATTTATATTCATAATCGCTCAAGACCATTTATCCTTTTTTCTTCTTAATCTCATTTGGAGACTTTATATTTGATTCAAATTCTGAATAGATGTTGAATCAAGAAATCATTTTGGAAGTTACTAACTTGTCCAAATCATACAACAAAGTAGATGCGGTGAAGGATGTGTCTTTCGATATACGAAAAGGCAATGTTTACGGATTGTTGGGACCGAACGGAAGTGGAAAAACTACCACTCTTGCCATGTTGATGGGTATTTTACATCCAACTCAAGGATCTTTTTCTTGGTTTGACAATGGTCAAAAGGATATCAATCGCTTGCGAATTGGTTGTTTATTGGAAACCCCCAATTTTTATCCTTATTTAAATGCTTACGATAACTTACGAGTAACAGCAACGATCAAAAACTTGGCGCATGACCAAACTCGTATTCAGGAAGTTTTGGAGTATGTAGATCTGGCAGAACGTGGAAAACGGCCATTTCGCACCTATTCTTTGGGGATGAAACAACGTTTAGCAGTTGCTGCAGCGATTCTTTCAGATCCAGAGGTACTTGTTTTAGATGAACCTACCAATGGATTGGATCCGGAAGGAATTGCAGAAATGCGCGAGTTGATTTTAAACATTGCTTCACAAGGAAAAACAATTATTTTGGCATCGCATATATTGGATGAGGTTCAGAAAATTTGTTCCCATGTAGTGATGTTGAAACAAGGAGAGATGGTTTATAACGGAACCATGAAAGACCTCTTGATTCAACGAAAATCGTATAAACTGATGTCTGAAAACCCAGATCAGTTGATTCAGGTTTTAAAAAGTATTCCAGGAGTAAGTGTGCTGAATAAATTAGATGATTCCATAATGATTGAATTGGAAGAAGGGATTTCGGGCGCAAAATTGAATCAGTTAGTTGTTGAACAAGGAATTTACCTTTCTGAATTACATGCGTATCAGAAAAGTTTGGAAACAATTTTCCTAGAAAGAATGAAGTTATGAGAAAAATTATAGCACTTGAATACGCGAAACTGAGAAAGTTTCAAACCTTGAAGATTCTATTTTTAGTATACATGTTGGTGGTGCCAGCTTGGATGTATTTCATGAATTTCTTTTTTCAGATGAATCCAGGATTGAAAGCAATTTTCACCCAAGAGAGTCCGTTTGAGTTTCCTCATATCTGGAGTTTTATTACCTATAGTGCCAGTTTTTTCAATATTCTGTTGGCAGTATCTGTGGTTGTGATTACCACCAATGATATTCAGTATAAAACCATGCGTCAGAATATCATTGAAGGCTTGACAAAGCAGCAAGTTATTTTTGGTAAATTCGCTTTTGTTGTTTTTCTAAGTTTGCTTGCTACTATTTATACGTTTTTGTGTGGTTTAGTAATTGGATTAATTGAATCTACAAGTACAGATTTTTTTCAAAATATTCATCTCAATTTACTTTATTTTATTCAAACAATTGGGTATTTCAGTTTTGCTTTCTTGTTTGCGATTTTGGTAAAGAGACCTGCAATTGCCATTGTAACGTTTATCATTTATTTTCCAGTTGAAACTATTTTAGGGAATGTTATTTCTTCAAAGATGTATCAGTTTTTTCCGCTGAAAGTGTATGCGGACCTAACTCCAATGCCTTTTTTTAGGGCAATTATGGTTTCAGACGAAAAAGCAAAGGAAG
Source organism: Fluviicola taffensis DSM 16823 (assembly GCF_000194605.1). Taxonomy (NCBI): domain Bacteria; kingdom Pseudomonadati; phylum Bacteroidota; class Flavobacteriia; order Flavobacteriales; family Crocinitomicaceae; genus Fluviicola; species Fluviicola taffensis. The sequence goes on along the minus strand of NC_015321.1, from coordinate 1,483,659 downwards.
CTGGAATTTTTATCCTGAGTTTGAATGAACAACTACTATTAGCTGGTGGGTATGTCTTGCTTTGTTTTGGATTGACCTATTTCATCTTGCGAAGAAGAGATCTTTAATTCTAGAGAAATAGTTCGTTTATCTCGTAAAGATTTGTAACTAAATCTGTTAACAAAGTAACAAATTTTGAATTTAGAAGTGTGTGTCTTAAATTGGAGGACATTAAACTTCTACTATGAATAAACTATTACTACTTGGCTCCCTATCAATGGGCTTATCTGCGTATTCGCAAACAACAATCTTTCAAGACGATTTTGAATCTGGCGCGGGAAATTGGACTTTAAATGGTGGAACAGGACAAAATCAATGGCTAGCCAATAATGAGTTTATTGGTTTTACAGGATTTATCGATGATACTCCTAATCAACCTGGAACATTTACTGGTGGAGTAAATTCAACTTATTTACATATAACGAATACTTCGATATGTGGATCTTTGAGTGTTTGTAATGCAAATTTTGATATAGGTTCTGCATCCAATCAAAGTGCAACCAAAACTACTCCTATTGTTACAACAGGATTTACGAATGTAACCTTGGATTTTTGGTATTTGAGTGCTGGTGCAACAGGAATTTCTTTTGGAATTGTTGAGTATTCAACTGATGGCGGAACAGTTTGGACTGCCGCAAGCGGACAATATTCTGGTGTTCTTGCTTGGACAAATACTACAATCACTTTACCTGCATTCAATAACCAAACTTCTTTGAAATTCAGATTTAGATGGCAAAATGGTGGTTCAGGAGATGATCCTGCATTTTCAATAGATGAAGTAAAAATCACAGGAACTGTTGCTACTGGCGCTTCATTAGCTACAGGAGCGATTACAACCACTACTTATTGTTCGAATGTTAGCTCAGCCCTTTCTGTACCTTTTTCGGTTACCGGGACAGTTACCGCAGGAAATGTCTATACAGCACAATTGTCTAATAGTACTGGATCATTTGCTTCTCCAACTTCAATTGGAACATTGACTTCTATAGCAACAGGTTCTTTGAGTATTGCTGCTACTGTTCCAAGTGGATTGTCAGTTGGAACTGGATATCGAATTCGTGTAGATGCTTCTGCTCCTGCAACTGTTGGAACAGATAATGGAACGAATATTTCAATCGTTGCTCCTGCCTCCATTTCTATTACTTCGGTTCCTGCAAATGGAGTTATTTGTACTGGAAGTTCTGCATCTTTAACGGCATCTGGAGGAACAAGTTATGTGTGGAGTCCTGCTGGATCTTTAAATAGCTCCACAATTCAAAATGTGACTGCAACTCCTGGTGCAACACAAATTTATACGGTTGTTGGAACAGATGTGAATAGTTGCGCAAGCAATGCTACTTTCACGGTAACTGTTCAAAGTTGCGCTGGACTGGAGGAAGAATCTTTCGGTGATTTTGAATTGTATCCAAATCCTGCAAGTCAATTTATTCAGTTGAACTTTGGAACTTTGAAAGGTCTTCAATCAATTGTTGTAATGGATTTAGCGGGAAGAAAAGTGATTACAACTTCTTCAATCACCGATTCATTGGATGTTTCAACCTTAGAAAGCGGAAAGTATTTCTTATTGATTGAACATGGAGATGGAATAGCTGCAAAATCGTTCTTGAAGCAATAAAGAAAATAGATAGAATACAAGCCGAATGGAGAGATCTGTTCGGCTTTTTTTCAAGTGTGAATCTCTGTAAACTCAATTAGTTACCCTGGTATAAGAAGGATAAGTGCACTCTTATCCCTAAAAAGACAAATCAAGTGTATAATTCGGTATTCCTAATTAAGTCTTCGTAAATTTGTACCATGATTTCTCCAAAAACCATTTGTGCCTTATCTACTGCTCCAGGAATGGGGGCTATTGCATTGATCCGTTTATCGGGTAAGGATTCGATTGATATTTTAAGTCGAGTTGCTGGAAAATCGTTTGAGAATACACCTTCTCACAGTGCTCATTTCCTGCGTTTGAAAAAAGTAGATGGTTCTGTTTTGGATGAGGTTGTGGTGACCGTTTTTCACGAAGGGCATAGTTTTACGGGGGAAAATACGGTTGAAATTGCCTGTCATGGTTCCCTGTTTATTCAGCAGGAAATAATCAATTTGTTCCTAGCGAGTGGTTGCGAATTGGCTAAACCAGGTGAATTTACGATGCGTGCCTTTTTGAATGGAAGAATGGATTTGAGCCAGGCAGAAGCAGTTTCTGATTTGATAGCTTCCGAATCGGCTCGCTCTCATGAAGTAGCCATGAATCAAATGCGTGGGTCTTTTTCCAATGAATTGAAAGACCTGCGTGAAAAGTTGATTCATTTTGCTTCGTTGGTAGAATTGGAGCTCGATTTTGCCGAAGAAGATGTAGAATTTGCTGATAGAACAGAATTACTTGCTTTGGTGACGGAGGTTTTAGCTTATGTGCGCAAACTGATTCAGTCTTTTGAATTGGGGAATGTCTTGAAAAATGGAGTTCCTGTTGCCATTGTTGGTGCTCCAAATACGGGGAAAAGTACGCTTTTGAATCAACTACTTGGCGAAGATAGAGCAATTGTGAGCAATATTGCTGGAACTACGCGTGATGTGATTGAAGAAACGTTAAATATCGATGGAATTCTTTTTCGCTTAATCGACACCGCAGGAATTCGGGAAGAAGCAGCAGAAGAAATTGAAGCTCTTGGAATTCAACGTTCGTTGGATAAAATCAAACAAGCCAAAATTGTATTGATGTTGAGCGATTTTAGTGGAGAAAACTCCCAATCGGAAGGACATCTCTCTATGGATTCCAATACTACAGGTCAGTGGGCAGATGAACAAGCAACGATTCATTCGGGTGCACATTTCTTAGTAATTGGTAACAAATACGATTTGCGGGCAGACCAAATCAATAGTCCCTGGGAATTTCAAACACCATTCTTACCCATTAGCGCCAAAAATGGAAGTGGAATTCCAGAGTTGAAAGCGTGGCTATCGCAGCAAATTTTGGGTTCTTTTAATACGCAATCGGATACAATTGTTAGTAATGCACGCCATCTAGATGCTCTTTTGAAAACACAAGATTCACTTGAAAAAGCTAAATGGGGATTGGAAACAAACATCACTGCAGATTTTGTTGCTATGGATATCCGACAAGCCATGTTTTGGTTGGGAAGTATTACGGGTCAGATTTCAGAAGACGATTTGCTGGCAAATATTTTTAGCAAGTTTTGTATCGGAAAGTAGCGAATTCGAAATAATCAATTGATTTGGTTTACGGAGAAAGCAGCTAAAGATAGAAAAGGCTTGTTTAAATCATTTTTGTACCCTGTGTGTATCTGATCTATTCCTTAAATCACTGCAATTGCAAAGTGTGTAAAATGCAAAATTCTTTCTGGTTTTGATGCATTTCCCTTCGCGAATAAACGTGTAGCGCTTGTTTAATCGAACTTTGCTAGTTGATTCTAATACCAATTCATTGTCTTCTATTGACCAAGTCCCTTCTGCCCTTATCGGTTTTGAAGTTTTGGTTAGATCAGTGTAAATGAAAGTATGATTTTCCTTTAATTGTAGGGAAGGCGCATTTTTTCCATCTCCACCATACATGCCTTTCGGTTCAATTACTTTGTTTTCATTCCAAAAATTGAAGCTGGTTAATGCTCCAATAACAACTAAATAGATTCCATTCATAATTGATTCATTAGTAATGCAATATATAAAAATTATACATTTGTTTAATTTTATTTTGCGGAATGTCATTAAAATAAAATGAGGGGATTGTTAAATTTATTGTGCGCTCATAGATTCTTTGTATCTTAATCCCCAATAACGGTTTTCGTTTAATCTACTTATGAAAAAAACAATACTACTTATTTGCAGTTCAATAGCTGTGTTTAATTCCTTTTCGCAAGGATTTCAAGTCAATTTTCAAGGTCAAAAACAGCAGGGAATGGGTCTTGCAGGAACAGCGCTTTCAGAAGATGCTTCTGCATTGTTTTTTAATCCTGGTGGGGTTGCCTTTGTCAAGAAAAGCGAAATAAATGGGGGATTCTCACCAATTTTCGCAAACACCTTGTTTGTTGATTCCGCTTCAGGAGGTGGATACAGAACAAAATCTCCTATGGGAACACCATTTTCAGCGTATGCACTTTTTAATTTTAAGAAAGCGGAAAAATTGAAAGTTGGTTTAGCAGTTTACACCCCTTTCGGAAGTACCATCGAATATGAAGATGCCTGGATTGGAAGATTTGCGCTAACTAAATTGTCTTTGAAGTCTATTTATTTTCAGCCAACGGTTTCATATAAAATTACTGAACACTTTGGTTTTGGAGCTGGATTTGTCATCTCAACGGGATCGGTGAATCTTCAAAAGGATATTCCAGTTCAATTTGCAGATGGATCATACGCACATGCTGAACTTTCTGGTAAAGCACTTGGATTTGGCTATAATTTAGGATTGAGTGCTAAAGTAAATGAGCATTTTTCGTTGGGATTAACTTATCGTTCACAGGTTTCTATGAAAGTGAAAAAAGGTGAAGCAACATTCACCGTTCCAGAATCATTGAGTGCAAATTTCCCCAATGGACCTTTTACTTCATCGCTTCCTTTACCTAGCGTGTTGACTTTGGGAGGGTCTTATGACACAGGTAAAAAATGGCAATTCGTTTTAGATATCAATTATGTTGGCTGGAAATCTTATGATACTTTGGCATTCGATTATGAAACCAATACTGCAAGTTTGGCAGATACAAAATCAGCAAGAAAGTACAAGAACATCTTTGCTTTTCGAGGAGGAGTAAATTATAAAATTACTGAAATGATTAGTATTCGACTGGGTGGAGGATACGGATTTTCACCTGTTCAAAATGGTTATTTAACACCAGAATCACCAGACAATAACCGAGTTTATGGAACAGGTGGTTTGGGCTTCAAGTTCAACGAACATTTCAATTTGGATTTGTCTTTTTATGGAACAAAAATTAAACGAACAGATCGAAATTTAGAATCAAATTTAAACGGAACTTTTACAACAATTGCGCTTTCTCCAGGAATTGGTTTAAGCTATAAATGGTAAGATCATGAAAGAAATTATAACAGGAATTTTAGCGCTAATAGTTATTGGAATCGGAACACTTGGATTGAATTCGTGCAAACCTAAATACAAAGAACCAAGTAGTTCGGCTGGCGAGATAGACGCATCACGCTTTGTGATGATTGGTGGCTCTCACACGGCTGGTTATATGGACGATGGGTTGTACTACGAAGGACAAGAAAACTCAATCGCGAATTTGATCAGCCTAAAGTTGCAAGTTGTGGGTTCGGGGGCTTTCTATCAGCCGATGATGTCTGTCAATTCTGTTGGTGTAAATGCTTCTGGGATGGCACATTTGAAATTGGGTTACAAAACAGATTGTTTGGGAGTTACTTCTCTTTCCCCTGTTCGAATTGCTGCTAGTGGAGATGTTGCTGCATTGAGCAGTAATATCTATAACGCGAGCCAGCCTTTTGGAAATTTTGGAATTCCAGGAATGACCGTAACTGCTGTCAATGTTTCTTCTTATGGATCGGCTAATTCGTTCTTTGGAAGAATGAATTCTTCGTCAAGTGCGACTGTTTTGGCGGATGCAACTGTTTCAGATCCCACTTGTTTTGCAGTCTTTTTAGGAATAGAAGATTTGCTTCCCTTTGTGCAAAAAGGTGCAAGTAATGGAAGTATGACAAGTGTTGCTAATTTTAGTTTGGCTTACGAAAATATTGTATCAACGCTAACAGCAAATGGTGCAAAAGGGATTGTCTCATTGATTCCGGATATTACCGAAATGCCTTATTTTACAACTGTTCCTTGGAACGGATTGAATTTAACTCCAGACAAAGTCACTTCATTGAACAATATTTACAATCCGATCGGAATTTCTTTTCAGGAAGGAGCGAATGGATTTATGATCGAGGATCCCGGAGCAGGAGCATTTAATGTAAGACACATGGAACCGGGAGAATTGGTGTTGCTAAGTACTCCGTTGGATTCAGTTAAATGTAATTTAATGGGTTCTGCTTTCCCTTTTAGAGATGAATTTGTTTTAACACTTGATGAATTGACAGCAATCAGAGCAAGAATTGCTGAATATAATGCGGTGATAACAAATATTGCCACTGCTCATAATTTAGCTATTGCTCGGACAAATGATTTGGTGAATACTTTGCAAAAAGGAATGGTTTACAACGGAATTACTCTAAGTGCCAAATTTGTTTCCGGTGGAGCGTATTCTTTGGATGGAATTCACTTCAATGCGAAGGGAAATGCCATTATTGCTAACGAATTTATTCGTGCTTTAAATGTGAAATACAAAGCGCAGATTCCATCCTTAAATGCTGTAAATTACTCATCAACTATATTTCCTTAATTTTTAAAAACAAAAAGTGTATGAAAATTTCTACTTTACTTTTATCATGTATCTTATCTGCTACTGCTGCATTTGGCCAAACGCCTTGTCAGACTGGAAGATATGCCTCTGATGTTTATTCTACTGTAAACGTTACTAGTGATATCCAATACGGATCGAACATCTCTTTCTCGGGTTCAACGACCTCATTGACTATGGATTTCTATGAACCAGCTGCAGATACTTCTGTGGCGAGACCTTTAATTATTTGGGTGCATGGAGGAAGCTTCCAAGGTGGTACAAAAACAGATGTCGATGTTCAGGAATTGTCTAATCGCTTTGCTAAAAAAGGATTTGCCTGTGCGTCCATTAATTACCGCTTAGGTTTTTTTCCTCTTGATTCCGTAAATGCAATCAAAGCAGTTCTTCGTGCTACGCAGGATTTGAAAGCAACTATCCGCTTTTTTTACAAGGACAGAGCAACTACGAATGCTTACAAGATCGATACCACTCGTATTTTTATCGGGGGTAGTTCTGCCGGAGCAATTACAGCATTGCATGTAGCATACCTGGACCAGGCTTGTGAAATTCAGGATTACATTGGTTCTACTGATCTGAATACTCTTGGAGGAATCGAAGGCGCTAGTGGGAATCCAGGTTATTCTACCAAAGTTGCTGGAGTAATCAATCTGTGCGGAGCATTGGGTCGTTACAGTTGGTTAGAAGCTGGAGATATTCCTCTGGTATCTCTTCATGGAACAGCAGATGCAACCGTAAAATACAATCGTGGAACTGTAACTCCTTTTGGAGTTGCGATTATGTACCTGGATGGAAGCCGCATGCTGATCGAAAGAAGTTGCGCTTTGAATCACCCGCACAAATTGTATACTTTCAGAGGGGCTCCTCATGTTCCATACGCAGGAGGGGGCGCTACACAAATTGCGTATATGGATACAACTGTAAATTTCGTGAGAGATTTCTTGGTAGAAAGACTTGGATGTACAAATATGGCACTTCAACCGGAAAATGTACCTTCACAAACAGCTAATCTTTACCCGATCAATTACTGTAACGGAAGTCCGGTAAACGAAGTATGTATCTTAGGATTAGCTGAAAATACAGCGGCAAATGAAATGATCTTGTATCCGAATCCTGCTTCAAGCCAGGTAACTATTCAATGTGATTCCGAAGGAGCGAAAACAATCTCGGTGATTGACATTTCAGGAAGAACAGTTATGAGCCAGGAAATGAATGAAAACGGTTATACATTATCTGTTCGCGATTTAAACAAAGGAACTTATTTTGTTCACGTTTTGGATCATGGTAATCAGAAAGCATTGGTGAAACAATTAGTGATTCAGTAAACTTATAAACTTCGAATAATTAAGGCTTCCTTCGGGGAGCTTTTTTTATCTTCGCAACTTGCCGGAAAGTTTGGCAACAAATTTGTAAATTGTAGAAACAAAATAAATGGTATGAAAAGCATTGGTGTAATGATGGTTTGGTTGTTTATACAATCAAGTGTTTTTGGACAAACAACTATCCGTATGACTGTCAAAGAAGAATGCGTGCCTTGCCGCAGAATGATGGCTCAAACGTGTTTTCAAGTGATGAAAGATGGCTCAAAAACTTGGGAGCTTTTTTATGACCGAATTACTGGATTTGAATATGTGGCTGGCAACAGATATGTAATCGAAGTTATAGAAACTCCGCGCCCAGAACCCGTTCCACAAGATTTATCACGGAATACCTATCGACTGGGAAAAATAATTTCTGTTACTCCGATGATTAGCAAAAGTGAGGGGGCTATTTATAAAGTGATTAAAATGAATGGAAAGGAACTCACAGATGTAGACGTTACTATGAGTTTTGATAGCACTTTTCAAAAAGTAAGTGGAAAAAGTGGTTGTAACAACTTCATGGCCTCTGTGAAATTGAATAAAAAGCAAACAAAAATTTGTGTGAAAGAAGCTGCTGGAACGAAAATGGCTTGTTCTGGATTACCTAGTGAAGTTGAAACAGCTTTTTTAGCTTCATTCTCAAACAAGAAATTCAAGATTGCTAAAAAAGAGGGATTAATGATTTGGACTGCAAAAAAGAAGGAGGTATTTGTTTTAAAGGCAATTGAAAAACCAGTATTAGATGGCGAAACTGTTCCAAGCGTAAGACCAGAGAAAACACCGTGGAATTATTTTGATCAACAAGAGTTGAGATTAATACAAATGGATGGAAATGAGGTTGTTCATTCAAAAGCTGGAATTAAAATGGATGTGGCTAATAATTCCTTTACTGGAAGTAATGGTTGTAATCGTATTTCAGGAACTATGAAAACAACCAGAAATACAGTCATGTTTTCAGATGTGTTTTCTACCAAAATGATGTGTGCAGACGAACTTGTTGCTTCAACGGAAAAGCGTTTTATGGAGATATTGAGCGGGAAGAAACTCACAGTAGATTTCGCAGAACAAGTACTCAATATCTACGACGAATCAGGGAAACTCGTATTAATGTTCGCTGTAAGCGCAAACAAATAAATTTATCCAATAATTAAATTCAGTTTTCATATATTTATACACCAAAAATTTTTTACTATGAAAAAACTAATCAAAATTTCTGCTTTTGCGACATTCTTATTTGTTGGAGCATTCGGAATTCAGTCTTTTACTTCTTCTAGCGCTAGTTCTTCGGAGAAAGTACTAAGCAATATTCAGTTTAAGGTGATTAATGACACATCTTCTGAATACAAGTACTGTGTAAACGGTGGGCATAATTACATCAGTGCGGGAGCTTCTAAAGGATTTAGTTATACTGAAGGAACGGAAGTGAAGCATTTAGAAGGTGATAATTGTGGAAGCGCTTGGTTTAAAGTAACAAGCGATATGCATGGAAAATCTTTCAAACTTTCTGAATTGAAATAAATCATTTTTTTAAATATTAAACAAGAAGCCTCTTTTTTTAAGGGGCTTTTTTGATTTTAACACCTTCAGATAGATTTCCTTTTAAATTAGGTTAAAACGATACATCAATTGAGTGAATTCGTTTAATTTCGCACTAGATTAAAGATTATGAAACGAATTCTGCTTTTAGGCGCTGGGCTCTCTGCTTCTACTCTTATTAAATACTTGTTGGATCATGCTGACGAAAACAATTGGCAACTCCGTGTTGTTGATCGATCTTTGGATTTGGTGAAACACAAGTTGGGCGGCAATCCGAATGGTGTTGCACTTTCATTTAATGCATTAGATCGTAATGAACGTTGGGAAGAATTACTGCAAGCTGATTTGGTTATTTCAATGCTTCCAGCCCGATTTCATATTGAAATTGCAAAGGATTGTTTGGAATTAAAGAAGCATTTAATTACACCTTCTTACATTTCTCCTGAAATGAGCGCCTTAAACGAGGAAGTACGTAATGCCGGTTTGATTTTTATGAATGAAATAGGTGTAGATCCAGGACTTGATCACATGAGCGCTATGCGTATTATTGATTCAATCAAGGGTCAGGGTGGAGATATTATCGGATTCAAATCATACTGTGGTGGACTAGTAGCCCCAGAAAGCGATACGAATCCATGGAATTATAAATTCACATGGAATCCCAGAAATGTGGTTCTAGCAGCACAAGGGGGAATGGCTTGCTACATTGATAGACATCAGTATAAATACATTCCTTACACTCAGGTTTTTACTCGTTTGGATACCATATCGATTGATGGATATGGTGATTTTGAAGGGTATGCGAATAGAGATTCGTTGTCTTACCGACACATCTATGGTTTGGATGATATTCCAACGATTTATCGAGGAACATTGCGCAAACCAGGTTTTAGTAAAGATTGGAATGTATTTGTTCAATTGGGTTTAACAGATGACCATTTAATTGTACAAGATTCAGAAAACCTAACACCAAGAACTTTTATCAATGCCTTTCTTCCTTTTGAAGAGGAAACGCCTGTTGAAGAGAAATGGATGAATGCTTGCTTCCCTTTAGGAATTACGGATATTTCAAAATATGAATGGTTAGGTTTATTTGATGGTTCAACGAAGTTGGGATTGAAAGACGCCACTGCCGCACAAATTTTAGAAAAGATATTATGGGATAAGTGGGTTTTAGAGCCTCATGATAAAGATATGTTGGTAATGGTCCATCAATTTACTTTTCTCTTAAATGAAGAAAAGCGATTTATCGAATCTTCTATGGTGAATTTGGGAGATGATCAAGAACATACCGCAATGTCTAAAACGGTTGGCTATCCTGTTGGTATTTGCGCAAAGCTAATTCTAAACCATCAGATTTCGGAAAGAGGTGTGTTATTGCCTATTAAACCAGAAGTTTACAATCCAATTTTAGATGAATTAGAAGAATTGGGTATTACTTTTCAAGAATTAGAGAAAGTGGTTTAAGATCAAATGGTACTTCGACTAAACAATCGGTAGGCAATTACTCCACCAACAGTTCCGAAAATTAAAACTTCTTCGGGGAATGGATAGAAATAGGATACGAGTAAAACAATCCCAAAAATGATTGTAAGGATTATTCCTTGTTTTAAAGGTTCTCTGGTGAATTGACTTACTGGATATTTTCTAAACAATTGAGGTATAAGAAATTGCTGTTTATAGGCTAAATATCCACTCAATGTCATCAATGGAATTAATAGAATTCCTTGTTGGATCCCCAGGTCACTGTATGTTAAGAATGCCCATATGCGCTCTTTCCATGAAAAAATCGAGTGTATGTTCGGCAGGGTGTAAAAAAGCGCAAGAGAGGTGCTTAAAATACATAAAAACGCAATGCTTAGACGTTTGCTCGCCAGTTTTTTTTCTGCAACAGTCTCACTGAATTGAATTCTCTTCTGAGCTTTTAGCACACTAAGTATCCAAAATAAGATCCAATCAATTAAATAGAACAAGAGGATAAAGCTTGCGTCCCATTCCCAATAAAAATAACCCAAAATAGGAATAAGTCCCTCAATAAAGGTTTGAAAAAGAATCGCTTTTTTTGGCGTCATTTTGATAGTCGTCTGATAGCATCATCGGAATCCTTAAAATCAGGATTGTATTTCAAGGCTTTTCTGTAATATTGAATTGCTTTGTATTTTTCTCCTTTCATTTCATTGATCATTCCTAAATTATGCCATGCTTCAACATATCTTGGTTCTTTTTGAAGTGTTTTATTGTAGAAAAAAACTGCGCTGTCAATATCAGATTCCATGTTTTGTTTAATCCACCCTAATTGAAATAATGGAGGAGTGAAGCTGGGGTCTTTTTTGAGCATTTCTCGATATGTCTGTTGTGCTTCGGGAATTTTGTCAAATTCTTGATAAGCATAAGCCAAATTATACAAAACTTCAATGTTATTTGGTCGGATTTGAGAGGCCGTTATAAAATACTCAATACACAATGGATCTTGTTCTGCTTGATACATTAATCCTAGTTTTACATAAGCCTCAAAGAAATCCGGATCTTGATCAATTGCTGTTTGATACGATGATTTAGCCAGTTTGGTGTTACCTAAACTTAAATAAATACTTCCTTTCAATATATAAGCATCTCTGTATTTTTTGTTAATCCGGAGTGCCTCATTGCTATAGTAAAATGCTTTTTCGTTATCTCCTTGCTGTGCATATGTTGTAGCAATAGCAACAAGAGCAGCTAAATTTTTTGGTTGTTTGTTTATCACGAATTTAAAATGCTGCTGGGCAGACATTACATCACTAGCAGTTCTTTCAGCTCTGTTATTCAACGCGTTTGCATATAAAAAACGAGCTTCCGTATTCCACGGCTGTATTCTATAAGCCTTTGCTCCATCATGTAATGATTTATCAAAATCGTACCTTTCAAACATTAAGTTTCCATGTTGAATCATGATAGGAACACTATCTGGATACTTTTTGTAAAGTTGATCAATGGTAAGCTGCTTTTCGGGTTTTTTGGAAGCATTTCCACCGCATGAAAAAATTAGAAAGAGTAAACCAATTAAAGATAGTACGCGCATATTGAATGTATTCTGAATGCCAAAAATAAGGATTTGTATCAAGCTATTGAAACTTAAACGTAGACTTCTTCTTACAGGTTGGTTTTTTTAACCTGATTCTTTTGATGAATAAACAATATTCAAAGAATGAAACGGTATGTTCGTTAATAATTCTGTTTTACTCATTTTGTGTTTAACGAATTAGTTTAAACTTTATATTTAGTTCATTGAAACTTAATATTAATGAATTACAATTTAATCCTAATTGTTTTTCTAACTCTTGCGTCTTTTTCCTTTGGTCAGGGTAATTCTACATACGATCAAAGGTTGTTGATACATTTTACAGAAGAACAACTTGCGGAGATGCCGCAACAAAAGCTAGAGGCAATCACTTATTATTATTGTGAGAGCTACTCCATTGATGATTCTCATGTGATTGGATTTGATATCAACTCATTTGATGTTTCTCAGTATGAAGACTTGCGAAGAGAATCTGTAGATTTCTCCTTTACAAATGAACAAGGTTTGATTATAAACCTACTTGCTAAAGAAAAGTATTTACCCCGGGCAACACTCAGAAAGTCATGAAAAAGCTACTAACAGGTTTGATTGTGGCATTGAATTTTGCTGCTTTCTCCCAACTTCCGTATACTTGGACTGCAGGGGTGAATCCTGGTTGGGTAGGCGCAGGCGCTCTTCAATGGCAAGCTGGTTGTAATTATGTCACAACCAATTGTGCGGGGAATTATAGTAATAACATGAATACGACTTATACTTCCCCAACAATTGATGCGAGTTGTTCGAATGCATCCACAGTCTCCATAACTTTTATGGCATTTGGAAATGCGGAATTTAGTTTCGATTTTATGTTTCTTGAGTATTCATTGAACAATGGTACTACCTGGATTAATCCCTACGGTGTAGGAACTGGCTGGACTGGAAATTTTGGAGTTGCTCCAGGAACAACCATTCCCCCATTTACGGCTCCAACTTCTCCAAATTTCCGTTTCCGTTTTAATTTTCAATCGGATGTGTCTGTCAACTCTACAGGTTATAAACTCACCGATTTTGATATTGCATGTAATGTGGTTCTTCCCGTTGAAATGGTTTCGTTTGCTGCAAAAAGAGTGGGAAGTGAAAACAAATTGGAGTGGTCTACTTTATCTGAAAAAGATAATGATTACTTTGATGTTGAATGGTCCGTAAATCCCGAAGCGGAATTGTGGACAAGTATTTCAAGGGTTTACTCTCTTGGAAATTCGGAAGTGAGGCAAAACTACCAGATCAATCACTCCGATCCAACTAATGGTAAGAAAAATTATTACCGCATTACACAAGTGGATACTGATGGAACAAGAAGAACGTATGAAAATTTAGTAGTAGTAGATAATACGATGAAAGATAGCCCTCTGAAAGAAATTATAAATTTGATGGGACAAGCGGTGGATGAAAACACTCCAGGTTTTGTCATTTATGTTTATGAAGATGGTACTAAGTTGAGTAAATATCAGTGATTAACAGATGACCCGAATGTAGTGCAAAAAGGCTGGTATATATTTTATACCAGCCTTTTTGATAATTTGATCCATTGAGCATGTCTCGAAGAATTTTATCGTACAATTGTAATATTACCAGAACAAATACCTTTGAATTTTTCGTCATTGCAGTCAAAATCATCTGATTTTAGGGTGTAAAAGTAAACACCTTCATTTAAGTCGTTTCCGTTTTTAGTACGACCGTCAAATAACGGATGATCTTTATCCATTTGATAGATTAAATTCCCCCATCTATTTACAATCGTAATTTCATATTCGAAACATTCGGTTAATGAAAGAGGCATTTCAAAATAGTCATTTATTCCATCACCATTAGGAGTAATAATGTTTGGCATCGCCAATTTTTCTATCTTGACACCTTCTTCAATTTGAATAACACCCACTGAATCATACGAACATCCAAAAATATCCGTGATAGTTAAAGTCAGTGAATAAATTCCTGGTGTACTAAAAGTGGCAGAATAAGAACTTCCAGAACCAGCAAAGATGTTCTCAATATTCCAATTGTAGGTATATCCTGGGTTTTGAGTTAATGAAACCAATGTTGCTCCCTGAAAACAAGTTGTTTCATAAACGTAATTTGGTTCAATTGGACTGGTAATTGAATAGTTTGCAGTTTCTTGATTCGAACAACCAAATTGATCTGAGTATGAATACGAAACAGTATATGTTCCTGGAATAACACCAGTAGTATTTATTCCATTTCCAATTACGTTATCTCCAGTAAATGTTCCGCCTGTTGGGGTTGGGATTACAGTTTGAAATCCAGTTTCGTAACAGTAATTTTGACTTACAGGAATTACAATGTTGGGTAGTTCGTGGACCATTAAATTTTCGGTTGCCGTTGCAATGCATCCATTTCCATCAGTTACTGTATATACGACTATATGATTTCCGATTCCTTCATTTGGTGCAATAAATTGATTGTTCGAAGCTACCCCGTCAATTTGAAAGCTTCCACCAGTTGGATTTCCAATCATACTAACAGTATCTGAATCAATACACAAATCAGAAGGGATTGTTAAACTTGGAGGAGCTGGAGCAGTTACCTGCACATTGATAGTGGTAGAATTTGAGCAACCGTTTGTGTCTTGATATGTATAAGTTAGTGTAAATGTTCCAACCCCAGCTTGTGATGGAATAAATTGATTAGTTGTAACACCAGTTCCAGTTAATTGGCCACCTGTAGGTGAAAGAACTAATCCAGCAGGAGTGTTTGAAAGACAATAAGGAGATTGATTATTTGTAATGGAAACAATTGGCAAAGGATTTACAAGAATTGCATCATTTGCTGTATTGCTACAACCAAATTCATCTTCAAAGAAATAATTGACAGTATGACTTCCAACTCCAGCCGTACCAGGGTTAAAGTTTGTTGTATTAACACCTGTTCCTGTCAAAGTTCCAGTTTGACCTGCAATTGCAACTGGACTCACGGATATCGCTATTGGATTGGCATTGATACAAATTTCAGTAGGTAAATTGACTGAAACGGTTGGAATAAAATCTTCTACCGTTGCTTGAAAAACTTGAACAAGCCCTCCGTTATCAGTTACAGTAACATTGTAAGTTCCTGCACATAGATTAATTGCCGTTTGTGTCGTTTGAATTTGAGAATCGTCCCATGCATAAGTATAAGGGGGAGTTCCACCAGAAACAGTTACGGTTGCTGTTCCCGTGCACGTTGAAGTTCCTGGCTGAATACATGTGCTGTTACATGTTGCATAGGTTGGTGCTGCTTGTGTATCCCAAGAACCTCCATCTGGAAATCTTCTTACTGAATTGTCAAGAATTAAAGATGCGGGAGTATTTAAGTAATTTTTGCGATTGGCTGCAATATTGTCATAACTTGGTAGGGAAGCTACATTGATGCAACCGGGTAAAGTTGGAACGCATGGTGAACCATTGGTATTTGCAGAAGATATCCATGAAACGGCATCTTGTGGCACTCCATTGGAGTCGTAAAACGCGAACCAGCCTCCTGCATTTGGAAACCATAAACGAGTTCCTGCTGCGCAAACTTTCCTCCATTTTGAACCAATAAATTGGCTGGAACTGCAGGTACATTTCCTCCACGAATCATGCAAAATCCAGAAGGTGGTACTATTGTTCCTGCAGGAATAACAAATCCGCCATTTCCTTCTGGTGTATTATTTCCTAGGTAGTAACAAGATATATCGATGGATTCACAGAGGTTTGGATTATATAACTCAATCCATTCTCCCCTTCCAGCAGATACTCCGCCATTTCCAGAGATAGACCCGTCATTGTCGAACGGACTAATCATTAATTCATTGATGAGAATGGTTGGTCCAGAATAATTGCAATCTGTTCCGTTGCAGTTGGTATTTAATTGTGAGCTGCTCGTTGCCGAAAGTTGAGACATAGCAGAAAAGCCGATTAGAGTAATCGCTATAGTAGTAGCTAACTTCATAAAAGTTATTATTAGTAGTATGTAGTTTAAATTCTAATAGACAGACTTGTAAATCTAACAATTAGTTGCACGACGAAATTAACTTATTATTTCTACTTGTGATTCAGGGTGTTACAAATTAATCAAATAAAAAACCCTGCGTTAAGCAACGCAGGGTTTTGGTATGAATTTGTTAGATTTTACAATCCTAGAAGTACCGCATAAGGGTCTTTTCCTCCGAAGATAATTCTTTCAGGATTTTCAATCATTTCTTTCACTTTTACTAAGAATCCTACAGATTCTTTTCCGTCGATAATTCGGTGATCGTAAGACAATGCTAAATACATCATCGGACGAATCTCCACTTTACCATCAATTGCTACAGGGCGCTCAATAATATTGTGCATTCCCAAAATAGCAGATTGTGGAGGATTGATGATTGGAGTTGACATCATTGAACCAAATACACCACCATTGGTAATCGTAAATGTTCCACCAGTCATATCTTCTGGAGTAATTTTTCCGTCACGAGCTTTAATAGCTAGACGTTTGATTTCTCGCTCAATTTCAGCCAAACTCATTTGTTCTGCATTGCGAACAACCGGAACCATTAATCCTTTTGGAGATGAAACTGCGATACCAATATCTGCGTAGTTGTGGAAAATCATCTCATTTCCATCAATTTGTGCATTCACTGATGGGAACAAATTCAATGCTTCAGTTACAGCTTTCGTGAAGAAAGACATGAATCCTAAATTCACTTCGTGGAATTTAGAGAATTGATCCTTGTACTTCGCACGTAAATCCATTATTGGTTTCATGTCAACCTCATTGAATGTAGTCAACATGGCTGTTTCGTTCTTAACAGATACCAAACGCTCAGCTATCTTGCGACGAAGCATGGACATTTTCTCGCGATTTTGATCGCGTGTTCCTCCCCATCCTTGAGTAGCATCAGCAGGAATTCCTGCTGCCATTGCTTCAACAACGTCTTGTTTCGTAATGCGACCGTCTTTTCCAGAACCATTTATTTTAGCTCCATTTACACCGTTTTCAGACATGATTTTTGCTGCTGCTGGTGAAGGCGTTCCTTTCGCATAACTATCACTTACAGGCCCTGGGTTAGGAACTGGAGCACTTGTTTTTTCTGCAACGGGAGTAGCTTCAACACTTTTCTCAGCCGCAGGTGCTTTCTCTTCTGTTTTTGGAGCTTCAGTAGGAGCTGCTGAACCAGCTGGTCTTTCAGCTGAAGTATCGATCAAACAAACAACTTGTCCAACTTTTACTAAATCGCCTTCTGCCGCTTTCAAAGTAATAATACCCGCTTGTTCTGCTGGCAATTCCAATGTTGCTTTGTCAGAATCAACTTCTGCAATAGGCTGGTCTTTTTCTACATAGTCACCATCCGTAACTAACCAAGTTGCAATTTCTACTTCAGAAATTGATTCTCCCGGGCTAGGTACTTTCATTTCAAGGATTGACATAATTGAATTGGTTTTAGTTTTCTAATATTTTTATTTTACTGGAACAGATGCATATTTAAATATATCTGCATACAATTGTTTCAAACGACGTTCGTGCAATTTTTTGGAACCTTCGGCCGCAGCCGCAGATGCTGGTCTTGTGATTCCAACAAATGGAATGTGTCTTAAATTCATTGCAATGTAAGTCCAAGCACCCATATTTTCTGGCTCTTCTTGTGCCCAAATAACATTCTTTGCGTTGTATTTTGCAACAATAGCATCGATTTGCTTTTGAGGTAAAGGATACAATTGCTCGATACGAACAAATGCCATGTTATCTGCACCCATTTCAAGAGCTTTTTCTTTCATTTCGTAATAGAATTTCCCTGAGCAGAAAACAAGTGTATCTACTTGACCAACTTTTGCGCTAGAGTCATCGATTACTTCTTGGAAGTTACCACTGGCCATTTCTTCTAAAGTTGAAGTAGCAGCTGGATAGCGCAATAATAATTTAGGAGAAAATACCACCAATGGTTTGCGGAATGGGCGAATCAATTGACGGCGAAGCAAGTGAAAATGATTTGCAGGAGTAGAAGTATTCACAACCTGAATATTATCATCTGCACATTGTTGTAACCAACGTTCTATTCTTCCGCTTGAATGCTCTGCACCTTGACCTTCATATCCATGAGGAAGAAGCATTACCAATCCACTTTGAGTAGACCATTTATCTTCACCAGCTGTAATAAATTGATCAATCATAATTTGAGCACCATTGAAGAAATCTCCAAATTGTGCTTCCCAAATCGTTAATCCTTTTGGTGCAGCTAATGAATATCCATATTCAAATCCAAGAACTGCATATTCTGACAATAATGAATTGTAAATTGTAAACGCTGCTTGTTTTTCCGAAAGCATGTTCAAGGTTTCGATTTCCTCTTCCGTATCTTCTGTTTTTACAACAGCATGACGGTGAGAAAACGTTCCGCGTTCTACATCTTGACCAGAAATACGAACAGGGGTTCCTTCGTCCAGAAGTGTAGCATAAGCCAACATTTCTGCTGTTCCCCAATCCAAATTATTCGTTTCAACAGCCGCTAAACGGTCGTCAAAAATCTTTTGAATTTTACGAAAATATTTTTTGCCTTCAGGTAAAGTTGCTAATTTTTTCCCCAACTCTAGCAAACGCTCTTTTTTAACTCCAGTCTCAGGACTTGAATCAAAATCAGCTGATTTGCTATGGCGGAAGCCTTCCCAAGTTTTACTTAAGAAATCCCAAACGACTGCTTTTTCATTCTTACGCGCTGTTTCGAACTCGCTTTCCAAATGAGCATTGTATTCGTCTTCTATTGTTTTTGCAGTTTCAGCAGAAAGTGACCCTTCAGCTAATAATTGCTTCAAATAAATATCTTTCGGATTTGGATGTTTCGCGATGATATTATATAAATTCGGTTGCGTGAATTTAGGCTCATCTCCTTCATTGTGTCCGTATTTGCGGTAACATAATAAATCTATGAATACATCTCGGTGGAATTTTTGGCGGTACTCCATGGCAATTTCCATGGTTTGAATAACTGCCTCAATATCGTCGCCATTTACATGAAAAACTGGAGTCAATGTTGTTTTTGCAACGTCCGTACAATAAGTTGATGAGCGCGCATCGTGGAAATTTGTTGTAAATCCAACTTGGTTATTAACCACTACGTGAATTGTCCCACCAGCACGATATCCATCCAACAAAGCCATTTGTATCACCTCGTAAACAATACCTTGACCAGCAACAGCAGCATCTCCATGAATCATTACCGGACAAACTTTGTTTTCGTCTTGGAAATGATTATCCAATTTTGCGCGTGCAATACCTTGAACAACTGGATCTACGGCTTCTAAGTGAGAAGGGTTTGGAGCAAGTGTTAATCCTACTTCTTTTCCAGATTCAGTTGTTACAGAACTAGTAAACCCTTGATGGTATTTTACGTCTCCGTCAAATGCACCATCGTAATCAAATTCTTTTCCTTCAAATTCGGAGAAGATATCTTGTGGTCTTTTTTGGAAGATATTTGTTAGGGTATTCAAACGACCACGATGAGCCATTCCCATTACAAAATATTCAACTCCTAAGCTAGAACCTTTTTCTACTAACGCATCTAAGGCAGGAATCAAAGCCTCGCCACCTTCAATAGAGAAACGCTTTTGACCAACGTATTTTTTCCCTAAAAAGGCTTCAAAATTGGAAGTCTGAACGAGTTTTTTATAGATATGCTTTTTACGTGCTACATCAAATTTTGGTCGATTTTTTACTTCTATGCTGTTTCTGAACCATTCCAAACGCTCTGGCTCACGCATAAACATGTATTCGATACCAATTGATTGGCAGTAACATTGCTCTAAATCTAGAATAATGTCCCGCAATGTTGCCGCACCAATACCAATTTGTTCTCCTGCTTGAAATACCGTATCCAAATCGGAAGCCTCTAAACCAAAGTTTTCAATGGCTAAAGTTGGCTCGTATTTTCGACGTTCGCGAACAGGGTTTGTTTTTGTAAATAAATGTCCGCGAGTTCGATACCCGTGAATCAAATTAATTACTTTGAATTCTTTCTGAAAATTTTCAGGAATTTCACTTCCATCTTCGAAGTTAGTTCGAGCAAAATCAAATCCTTCAAAGAATTTTTGCCAGCTAACATCTACGCTTTCAGGGTCTTTACTGTATGACTGATACAAATGCTCTATCGCATTTACATCTGCATTTCCGACGTACGTCACTTTATCCATGTTCGTGCACTATAATGGTGGGTAAAGTTATAACTTTTAGTCCATGCGTGACTCGAAAAGCCTTATAAAAAAATGCAAAATTGATATATATTGTTTTGAACCTCGAATATTGAACCGAATAATTGAATAAAGTCGCTTTTTACTTGAATTGAATTTGAAAAGAAACTTTCATTAATTCACGATGTAAAATGGCATTTGAAAGATAAAATAACCGGTTTTCATGATTGTTGGTTTGTATGACAATTAATTCTGGTATGTCTATGAGGTATAGGAGATGTTGAAGTTGGGTTTCACTGAGTTTTTGCAGAACTGTCTGAATTTTTCCATTCCAAACTTTTGGATCTGGATCGGATAGTTCAAAATCAAGAATTCCAGCTCGTTGAAAGTCTTTGTTTATTTGTGTTTGCAATTTTTCAAGTAATTTACGTTGACTCAACTGCAATTGAAGTTTTTGAACGAGTATATTTAAATCTTTTTCTTCCATCATTCAGTCATTTGAGTGAACTTAGTACTTTTGTACTATGATTAATACCTCAAAAGAAGCAATCATTTTTGATTTGGGTGGAGTTTTGTTGAATTTGGATTACGATTTAACAGAAAAGGCATTTATTTCCTTAGGAATGAAAAATTTCGGAGAATCCTATTCTCAATTGCAGCAAACGAATTTGTTTGACCGTTTTGAAAGAGGTGAAGTTTCTTCATTTCACTTCGTTAATCAACTCTTAGATCGTTTGCCATTTGGCACTACGGCGAATCAGGTGGTTCATGCTTGGGACGCTATGATTTTGGATTTTCCAACAAAACGCCTGCAACTTTTGGAAGAGCTTGCTACGAAATACCGCCTATTTTTGTTGAGTAACACCAATGATATACATATTGATGCTGTTCGAAGATCGTTAGAAAAATCAGTTGGACATAAAAATTTGGAGCAGTATTTTGAGAAAACCTATTTTTCTTCAGCGATTGGAATGCGTAAACCAGATTCAAATATATTTGAATTCGTATGCTCAGAGAATAACTTAGACCCTGTAAAAACACTTTTTATTGATGATAGTCCTCAGCATGTGGAAGGAGCAAAATCTGCAGGAATTGAGGGTCTCTTATTAGCGAAAAATCAAGAAGTTTTTGATTTACCTTTTTTCCTGACATAATTCCACCAAAACTCCATTCGAAGACTTCGGATGAATGAATGCTACTAGTTTATTATCAGCACCATTTTTTGGCTGCTCGTTCAACAATTGAAATCCTTTTGACGCCAAATCTTTCATTGATGCCTGGATGTCTGTAACATCAAATGCAATGTGATGAATTCCTTCTCCTTTTTTTTCAATGAATTTCGCAATCGGACTTGCCTCGCTGCTTGCTTCCAGTAACTCGATTTTTGAATCTCCGACTTGAAAGAAAGCGGTTTTGACGCCTTCACTTTCTACCGCTTCCGTTTTATAGCATTCGGTTCCAAGAAGTTCCGTGTAGGTTTTGATTGCCTCCTCCAGATTTCTGACGGCAATTCCAATGTGCTCGATTTTATTCATGATTCGAATATAGTAAAGTCTTTGCGTTCTCCTTTTTCTTTGCGTTAAAAAATTCTTGGATGATTTTACCGCTAAGAAGCAAACCACGCAAAGTTTGTTAAAGCAAAAACCCTGACGGTTGCCAGGGTTCATTTAAATTATGTTAATTCGGGATTAACCCTTAAAGAATTTTTCAGTCTTGTTATCGAAGTTAATATAGTAAGCCCCTTTCAATAAGTTTGAACATGGAACTGATGAACCGATTCCCTTCTTGACGATGTTTCCATACGCGTCATAGATTTCGTATTTCGTTTCAATTGGTTTTCCAGACGCTGTGAAATTGATTTCATCTTTCACCTTGACGGGATTTTTTGCTACAACTGGAATGCTTGATGTAAATTTCACATCCTTTGAATTTCTTTTTTCGCCAGAATGATCTATTTGAACAACTCTGATTGTATTCTCGCCAGAATGAGGAGTAACTAAAAATTCATAAGTATTTGTTCCTGGAGTTCCTTTTCCTTGTACCTCACCAACTTTCACCCACTTGTTCCAGCGATATTGTTCAATGATGAAAGGTAATTTACCTTGTTCATTGGTCGTTTTCCAAGAAAGATTTCCGTTATTTTGAATGCTAATATCAACTGTATTGAAAGTACTTCGAGGAAGTAAAACTTCAGGATTTAAAATTTTCGGTTTACAGCCATCATTATGTTCGATAACAATGAATACAGGCTCACCAATTTCTATGTTGAATAATGAAAAATCGATTTCAAATGCTGAAATTGCAGTTCCTCCTGGTAAGATATCTCCATTAACAGTAACTTTTGTTGCGCAAAAACCAAAACCGTCTCCGACATCTGGATTCTGAACATATAAGTTTTTACCCTGATAACTTCCTTCAATAGAAAGAACCGCTGAGCTTGAAAAGCTTAGCAGTAGAGCGAAAGAGCAAAGTAAATATGTTTTCAACTGTTTCATTTTTGTTAGTAGCTACACTAAAAACTGTGGCAAGTATAATAGCTATTTTTTACATTACCAACATTTTATGCAACGAAATTACATTTTTTTTTTCAGTTAAACCACCTAATGACTTAATTTATCATGAAATATTGTCCATTCGTCGATTATTCTGCGTTTAAAGTTACTATTTGGGATGTGATTATTTTGAATTTTTAAGTTATTTTAGTAAAAGATTTTTTCTATTCTTGTATACAAACATTCATACAACTACTATGAAATTAGTTTATTTAGCCCTTATAGCATTTTTAATAACTTCTTGCGGATCTGATAAAAAGCAATTTGAGTTCGCTGGTGGAAGTTTTAAAATGGCTCTTGATAATACCCCTTCAACTTTTATTGCCAGAGATGTGAATGATGTTTATTCGTTTGAATTACTTTCTCAAGTAATGGAAGGATTGGTTAGCTTTAATGCAGAAGATTTGTCATTACAACCACAAATTGCTGAAAAATGGACGATTAGCGGAGATGGATCGGTTTTGACATTTACAATTAGAGACGGTATTTATTTTCATGATAATCCAGTGTTTGCATCTATGGAGGATCGTAAATTGACGGTGGAAGATGTTTTGTTTACTTTTGAAAAGGCATGTAAACCAAATTCGGATGGAAATCCTTCAACAGCTTATTTGTTTTTGTTGGCTGATCAAGTGAAAGGTGCTGTAGATTATTACAAAGGAAACGCTAAATCGATTAGCGGAATTAAAATCAAAAACAAACAACTAGAAATTACGTTAATTAATCCAGATCAAACGTATATCAATAAATTGGCAAATTTGAGTGCGAGTATTGTTTCTAAAAAGGTTGTTGAAGCTGATAAAGAAACGGATGTGGTTGGAACAGGTCCGTTCTATTTTACGAAACCTGCGGATAACGAAAGCTATACTCTTTTGAAGAATCAAGATTATTACATGGTTGATCAAAAAGGAAATGCGTTGCCTTATTTAGATTCGGTTGTTTTTTATGTTCAAACTAGAAAATTGGAACAACTCGAAATGTTCGAAACGGGAAAAACGGTGTTGATTTCTGGATTGCCAACTTCTCGGATTACTGAAATGTTGGAAGGAAGAATTTCTGATTTCAATGCACAACCTCCTTTAAAAGAGCTATACAACAACCCTTTGCTTACCACACAATACTATTTCTTCAATATGAATGATCCTCGTTTTAAGGATGTGCGTGTGCGACAAGCATTTAATTATGCCATTGATCGAAAACGATTGGCAGATAATGTGCTTCGAAATCAATATTACGAATATGGAATTTACGGAATTACTCCGCCAATCAATTCTGTTTTTAAAGGCTATGATTTTTCAGAGATTAAAAAATACGGTTACGATTTAAATGTGGAATTAGCGCGTAAGTTATTAGCTGAAGCAGGATATCCAGGTGGGAAAGGATTTGGCAGTGTGGATTTGAGATTGGACATAACCGATTTGAATACTGCGGTAGCAGAAGAACTTGCTGATCAGATTTACCAAACTCTTGGAATTAATGTAAATATTGATGGATCTAATTTTGAACAAAGAAACGAAGATGGGAACATGGGAAAGGGTGATATGTTTCGTACCGCATGGGTGGCTGATTATTCTAGTCCCGAAACATTCTTGGGTAATTTCTATGGAAAATTAGTTCCAAAAGAGAAAGATTTGCCATCAAGCGGAAATCAATCACGTTACGTAAATCCTTTATTTGATAAATACTTTGAACAAGCGCGTTCGTCTGATCAAAAAAGAAGATTGGAGCTCTTTACAAAAGCGGAGATTGAATTAATGAAGGATCCTCCAATTATTCCGTTGTGGTATGCAAACGACTTCACGTTGAGTTATTCCAAAGTTCGAAATTTGAAGAATAATCCCATGGAATTTTTGGATTTGCGTCGAGTATACATTAAAGAATGGACGAAAGAGGAATATTTGAAGTCTATTCAATAAATGTATATTTACGCTGTTATACTTAATGAATGAAAACTATCCTTACCGTATTTTTTTGCGCGTTTGTATCTATACTTATTGCTCAACCTACTCAAACCGTTCGAGGTACAGTTCTAGATTCTGAATCGGACTTTCCAATTTTTGGCGCTCAGGTAATTATCACACTTTCTGATAGCTCCAAGCTAAAAACCAGCACAAATGATGACGGTGTATTTCAGTTCTTAGATGTTCCTGTTGGAAAGTACCCCTTGTTCATTAAGTCGACCATTTACGAAAATTATGGAGCTTCCGTTGAGGTGAATTCTGGGAGACAAACAGTTTTGGAAATCAAAATCAAAGAACGGATCAGTGAAGTTGAAGAAGTAGTTATTGTTGCTCAAAAACAGGGCGAAGTCAAAAATGAAATGGCAACTGTTTCTGCACAGCAATTTTCTGTGGAAGAAACAGAGAGATATGCTGGTTCACGAGGAGATCCTGCTCGTATGGCGAGTAATTTTGCGGGTGTTCAAGGTGCAGATGATTCCCGGAATGATATCGTTGTCCGAGGAAACTCACCCTTGGGAATTGTCTATAAAGTGGAAGGAATCGATATCCCAAATCCGTCGCATTTCGCTATTTCGGGAAGTTCTGGCGGACCTGTTTCCATTATCAATAACAAAAGCTTAGCCAATTCTGATTTCTTCATGTCTGCTTTCCCTGCTGAATATGGAAACTCTGTTTCGGGTATTTTTGATTTGAAATTGCGAAACGGAAACTCGAAGCAACATGAATTTACAGGTCAATTTGGATTTTTAGGGACAGAAGTTTTAGCAGAAGGTCCTTTAAGTAAAAAATCGAATGCAAGTTATTTAATCATGGGTCGTTATTCTACTTTAAGTTTGTTTCAATTCATGGGGATTCGGATCGGAACGGATGCTGTTCCAGTTTATGGGGATGGTGCTTTTAAATTCAATTTTCCACTAAAAAAAGGAGGCCAGCTTTCTCTTTGGGGAATGGGAGGAAAGAGCGATATTAAAATTTTGATTTCCGAACAAACGGAGTATGCCACCGATTTATACGGAGAAGGGGATCGCGATCAGTATTTCGGTACGGGAATGGCTGTTGGAGGAATTACGTATAAAAAATCACTTTCAGAACGCACTTTCCTAACAACCACTTTTTCTGCAAGTATTGACGATCAGCATTCGAAGCACAATTATTTGATTCGTTCATTGGATACAACTTATAACGGCGGAGATCCTAAAGTGAATATTCGCGTTGACAGTATTTATCCTATTATGGGGTATTCCTATAAAATTGCTCGTTATTCGGGTATGTTCAGCATCAATCACAAAATTGGAAAAAAACATGTAATCAAAGCTGGATTGAATGCAGACTTTTTCACCTTTAATATGACCGATAGTGTTTTGAATACCGCTGGAACGGAATTCATTAATCGCTGGGATTACAAAGGACAGGGAGGGATTTTGATCCAACCATTCTTCCAGTGGAAATACCGGATTACTGAAAAAATGGATTTTACAGCAGGATTGCATGCACAGTATTATTCTTTCAGCAATTCTTTGAGTCCTGTTGAGCCCCGTTTGGGTTGGAAATGGAATATGAAAGGCAATCAGAAATTATTTGCTGGAGCTGGATTGCATAGTCAAACACAGCCGTATTATACATATACCTATCATCAGTTCGATGCTTCTGGAAACAAAGTTTACCATAATAAGAACATGGGATTCACCAAATCAGTGCATTCTGCTTTGGGTTACGAAAAGAATTTTAAAAAAGGATTCCAGTTTAAAACAGAAATTTATTACCAATACTTGTATGAAGTTCCAGTGACAGCTCAAGCTTCATCGTTCTCCATGATTAATCAAGGAAGTGGATTTGCACGTTTCTTTCCAGA
The DNA here is from genome assembly GCF_000194605.1 of Fluviicola taffensis DSM 16823. Classification (NCBI taxonomy): domain Bacteria; kingdom Pseudomonadati; phylum Bacteroidota; class Flavobacteriia; order Flavobacteriales; family Crocinitomicaceae; genus Fluviicola; species Fluviicola taffensis. The sequence goes on along the minus strand of NC_015321.1, from coordinate 1,456,746 downwards.
TACTTTGAAAAATACAGGAACAGGGGTGAATTATGGTTTGGAATTGACCTTGCAAAAGTTCTTCGATAAAAGCTTTTATATCTTGACGACGGTTTCAATTTATGACAGTAAATACAAAGGAAGTGATGGTGTTGAGAGAAATACGAGCTACAACGGATTATATACTGCAAACATTTTGTTTGGAAAAGAATTCAAATTAGGAAAGAAACACACGATTGGGATAGGTGGAAAAGTGACCGTTGCGGGCGGAAAACGTTACGGATACATCAATCTGCCAGAAACAAGTGCCCAAAAAGAATTAATTTTTAGTGATTCACTCTTCAATACGCGTCAATTCAAAGATTACTTCCGTGCCGATTTGAAAGTTAGTTGGAAGATGAATGCGAAAAAATCGACCCACGAGATTGGGTTGGATTTGGTGAATATTCTGAATACTCGAAATGTGCTAGGCTTGGCTTACGCACCTGATTTGGGAAATCCGAGTAAGGAACCATTGGCTGAAAAAACACAATTGGGCTTCCTTCCGATTTTCTATTACCGCATTAGTTTCAAATTGGCAAGTGGGAAAAAGGAGTAATTCCGCAATATTACGTCACACTATCAAAATGAGAAAAACAAAGGGTCTCTGGATTTTTTTAATGATTTGTTCACTGATCCTTTCCTGTAATAGCCCCAAGCGGCAGAAGAAGATTAATGACGGAAAACTTTTTGAGAAACTCAAAGTTCAAAAAGGGTATTTGAATGCATTGGAACTGAAACGACTGGAGCAGGATTTTTCGTTGAAATTCTTAGACAAATATGATTTATCGGGATACGACGAAGAAGATACACTCGCTTACTTTGTGCGATCTGATTCGTATGTTTGGATTGCGAGTTGTTATTTGGGAGAAGACGATGATAGAGATAACCCATTTATTTGCTTGAAGGAAACGAATGAAAAGGGATTCAAAATGATTAAACATGGAAGTATTCCAGTTGTTTTTGGAGAATGTTCTTATGACTTAGACAAATTAATCATTCGAGCAGGAGATTATATCTTGGTTTCGCAGAAAGGTGATGGAAGTATCTACTGTGAAGATTTACCCTTGGTATTTACAACAGATGGAAAAGAAGTTCAAAAGAGTGACGATCAATTTCGCATAATAACTAGGAATGCTCCTTATGAAAATTACATTGTATTTGAACGAGATTTCAAAATTCAATCAAAAAACCTAGAAGAATTAGTGATTCATGTGAATGAAAGAAAATTAGACACTGAAATGGAGCAAGAAATTGGTTTTAGAAGATACGATTTGCGTTTTGTAATCCGAAATAATACGATCTATTTTCAGGACACAATTTTTAAATAGGAATATCATAATAGGCTGCACTGAATTTTGCCCGTATTATAAGCCGTCGCTTTTTCTCATCCGCAACCAACCCAAAATTCGTCCGTTATCAATTTCCCAATTTCCTTCATCAAAATCTAAATCGAAGACATCTCTTGGGTGATCTGGATTTCCAGCATTCTGTTGAATAATTTCTACTTCGTCGGTTGTTACCTTGGAAACGATTACGACATGTCCGTATTCGTTTGAAAAAGTGGCATCCATAATGATTAAATCTCCAACTTTTGGTTTGCTCTTACTTGGATTCGTGTATTGAATTAAATCTCTCTCTGCGTTCAATTGACCATCCACTAAGCGTTTATCAAAAAAATCGATAGCGTTCCCATAAGCATTGGGCATTTTGTGTTTGTAATGCTCGTAATAATAGCGCTTCACAAATTCTACGCATTGGTATTTCAGTCCGATATTGTATCCATCAGGAGAAGTATTTCGTCCGCTGACATTTCCCATTCCTCCATTGTAATAAACGACGACATGATTTAAGCTATCAAGAGATTCTCCAATTTCATAAACACGGCTTGGAGCCTGGCTTCTCTCATAGAAGAAGAATGTCAAAGCACCCAATGCGCTAATAATTAGGGTGATAAAGAGGTTTTTTTTCATGAATTGGGGCGTGTTTTATGTTACTTCACAATCGTACGCCAAAAACGCAGACATCATCTACTTGTTCTAGTTCCTTTTTCCAATTTTCGAATGTTACGTGCAATACCTTTGAGAGGTTATTGTTTTGCTGTTGAGTAAAAAGGAGTTCTTGAAACGGTTTGTATCTGAATTTTTTGTTTTTTGGTCCGCCAAACTGATCTGCAAATCCATCTGTGAATAGTACGAGTAAATCTCCTGGTTGATAAGAGAATTCTTGTTGGGAAAAAGCCTTTGATTCGTGGGAATAACCAACTGATTGTCGATCTGCAATTCGTTCTTCTAGTTGATCGGGAGTTAGGTGATAGATACAATTATTGGCGGCGGCGAAGGTGTATGTATTTGTTTGTCTCTCAATTCGAATAATTGAAATATCCATTCCGTCTTTGTATTCCTCACTTTTTCGGTCTTTATCAAAGGCTAAAAGAATACCGTTTCTCAATTCTTCTAGAATGACTTTGGGCTCTTGAATTTGCTTGTTCTCCACAATTTCAATCAGAAGATTAATTCCTAAAACACTCATCATGCAACCAGGAACTCCATGCCCAGTGCAATCACCAACAGCCACGAACTGATAACGTTCATTTTCAAACGCCCAATAAAAATCGCCACTTACAATGTCTTTTGGTTTGAAGAATAGAAAATAATCAGAGAATATAGATTCCAAAGAGGAAGCACTTGGGAGCATCGCATTTTGGATTCGCTGTGCATATAATAAACTATCGGTAATGTCTTTATTCTTTTCTTCGATGAGGTTTTTTTGCTCTAAAATACGTTTTTGACCAGCGATCATCTCTCCTTTGAAGAAGAGAATAAAGAGTGAAATAATCAGAAAAAGCAGTAATAAGTTTACATTTCCCATAATTGCTTCTGCTGATTCTGTTTGTTGAGGAATATAAATCAATCGGTCATAAAAATGCGACCAAATAACCACTGAAAAGAATGAAACAATACATAAAGCAATGAAGGTTCGGATAATGAGCTGACTATTGAACAAAACGACCTGAAGCATACAGACAATCAGCAAAAAGAAGTGAAGATTTACTTTTGCTCCATAAACAATGCTAGAAGCAACGAAATAAAGCATACTAGCACAGACAAGAAGAACGAACGCTGGAATCTTTTTTTTCTGATGGATCAGTATAAATGTTAGAATGCTGGAGCTAAAGTAAAGACTGTTTAATACAATGCCAGCTGGTTGTTTGTATAAGACATACATGGGAGTATAAGCAAGCATTACCACTGCTATGATTAGAGTAATTAGGTTGCTAACACGAAGTTTTCGATTGAGTGAAACAGTGTTGTTAACCGATATCCCATTGTTGAGTATGCGATGTATCATTTTCCCAAATATACAAATCTGTAGTATATGAAACTAGTATCGTGAAAGAAGATAGTATTCCCTCAGATTGTTTTTATTTCCTGTAAATAAGCGGAATAATAGTTATGATTACTGGAATGAGGATAGATTTATAGAGGCCTAACGGTGTAGTGGAGTGAAATTTTTACCGTTTTCTCATCCGATTGTTCAATATTCTCCAAATATACTGAAGATTGAGTCTTCCTGTAAGATACATAAAGACAGAATAGCTGTTCACTCAATTAAATGAATAGATTGCTCTATTTTTTGATTTTCAGTGAACATTTCAGAGTATATTGGTTCGATGAAAACCGTAGGAATTTCAGTGTTTTTTATTCTTTTGACTATAATGTCTTTTTCTCAAATTGAAAGTAGATCGGTTGATACGATAGTTTACAATCAATTTGGAAAATCAAGAACCATCTATATCAAGGAAATCGGCATTTTTGAAAATGGAAAGCTATTCAATGGTAAACGAGATATTTATAGGGATTCTACTAGTTTGAGTTATTCGATGAAGGTGATAAACGGGAAGTTTTCGGATACTACGTTTAATGGACAACTGGTTAATAAGGTTGATTCTTTGGGACGAAAGAAAGGTGGATGGATTCGCATTGGAAAACAATGTAGTTATGACGTAAAAGATTGGCAGGAGTTTGTAGATTGTGATGTGTGTAAACTTTTTCAGTATGATGCGAATGGAATTGGTGATACTACGGTAACCTTTAATCTAAAAGGAGAGCGGGTTCTGGAGCGTTATTCTTCAGCTGATTTGCAGTATTGGATGGAACGCACATTCTATCCAACTGGTTTTAGGTTGTGTGAAAAATATGAACATAAGGATCGCACTATTGTTTTTGGTGATTTTTCCATCGTCTATTCTAAGTCAGTTAGAAATCAGCCTATCATTAAACATTATGATACAGATGTGACATTGATTTATGAAAACGGAATAATTGTTCAGAAAGAAAGTCCCAGATTTGGGCATAAAATGAGTATGGAAATGCCTATCGATTTCTCCATTCCGTATACAATAGAAAAGGGAATTTTTGAAAATGAACAACTGGTCAGCGGAACAATTGAATATTATGATAAAGACGAAAATCTACTTCGAATAGAACAAGTTTCAAATCGGATAAAATAGTTCAATTTTAATTCAATGGGACTTACTGTTTTTCCTTTTTTTGAATTTCTTCAATGAAAAGTTTCACATCTGTATCAAATTGAATTTCGCTCATTTTCAAATTTGGATTGGGAATGTACCACTCAAACTTACTAAAGTATGTCGATAATTCTGAATTGGAGAAAACATAGCCCTTTTGAGCAAAGAAGGTGTTTCTGATGAATTTAAGTTCTTCTTTCGTGTAAGGAATCTTGTCCTCTAAATTCTCAACATTTAGAGAATTCACTGCAGTCATAATACGATTCAATGTTTTTGGATAAACTGCAAATTCATAACAATGCGGCTTAATTATTCCGAATTCTAAGTTTTGCTGCGGATTCCAATTAGTACAGTGAATTTGAAGGTGTCCGCTTAATATTCGTATCATCTTACAATCTACTTCATAATTGTTGTAAACTGAGGAAGTTGTTTTACCAATTCCAAGAACTGACCAATTAGCTTCTTTACCAAAAATATCACTTACATAGAAATACGAATCGTTGCCCATATCGATGTTTACCGTCAAATCCTTGATTGTTCCGCCAGCCCATTTTGCTCCTGTTTTAAGAATGTAAGGGTATAGTTGGTCAGTCATTACAGATGAACCTGACCGAAAACGATAACTGTGATCGATCGATGTGATTCCAGGTCTGAACTCAATCTCGAAAAGATAGACGAAAATTCCACTGCCTGCTTGATGCGATGAAATGGTTTGTTCCTCTTTCAACGGACAATCTTCACATTCTGCTGTTTTTAGCTGAAAGGGAAGTAACCTGCTATCCTGACTGACTTTAAAGTCAAAGATTTGCGGAAATTTTATTTCTTCCTCTTTTACATCGCCAGCCGCTTGTGGTGCTTGAAATCCGACGAGTATTTTTCGACTTACATTTTCGGGATTAAAGAATTCAAAATGAATAGTGACATAACATTGCTTGTTAATGACTTTAAAGGAGAGGATTTCTTTATCCATAGATATCTTCCCTTCCTTCAGTGGATAAAATGTGCTTCCTCCGGAATAGTATGCCCCATCATTGGCGCTTAGTTTTAAAGCTATGAGTAGAAAAATGAAAACGGAACTGAATTTAGTCATGAATATAAATCAATTTTGAGGGGTTGTTGATTCAAAAATAAGTATCTCACAAGGTATTTGTTTCGGTTTCTGCTTTAAAAATCGTGTTCAAATCCTTTTTGCTTATCCTCGCTTCTAACTTAAATGCCAAAAATATCACTAAATAACTCAATATGATTGCAAAAACTGGAATAAATACCTTGAAACCAAAAGGGTAAAATGTAAAACCAATTAAGAAAATGACACATGCTATTGAAAGCACAATTATCAAAACTATTTTTGCAAGCAATGATAATTTCATGGAAACATGGATCTCTGTTTTATCCAATTTAGAGCCAACAGTTCCAGTGATTATAGGAATGAATGAATTTCTGTAATTAATATTGCGCCAGATCTCAAAATTTTTTCCTGAAATTTCCCCATTGTAATCATAATTTGAACGCAGAATAGCCGCCTTTCTTGTAGAAAACTGAATTTTGCTTATTGTTCTTGTAATAATCTTCAAACGTTCAATGATTTCTTCCTCGGAAAGTGTTGTAACAACTCTATATTTTTCAAAAGGAAGGAAACGGGTATATTTGTTCGGCATGTATGCAAAATTAAGACAAGATAATAATTTTGAATCCAGATTGTTTCCAGATGATTTCACATTCATCGATTTTGGTTTGAGATTGATTCAATTCTCTGTAATTTTGAACCATGAAACCAGAGCGAAAAGATATCAAACCAGGAATGATTGTATTATTTATCCAAAAGAAGCATCAATCTTCTGGCGAATTGACAGAAGGAATTGTAAAGTCATTGCTTACAAGCGCTCCGTCTCATCCGCATGGAATCAAAATCATGACCGTTGATAAATTGGTGGGGAGAGTTGTAGAGATTGTGGATTCCGAGGTGGATTGATTGCGATCCACACCCATTCCTTTTTTTACCACAAATGCACAAATTTAAAGCGAGCTTACCAGTCTCGCTAAGTCTCCTAATTAACAATTGAAAAAGAAGCGACCGGTAGGCGCTTCAAAACATTTGTGGTAAATATTCACGTTTTGTATTTAAAAATGGTTTAGGTACGGAATCATACATATACCCCGATTAATCGCGCAACTTCGGAATTTTTCGAAAGCCACTTACCAAAACCCGCATCAAACTGTTAAATCCAAGAATCAGAATACTGAATAATATGGTGATCAGAAATTTGTCAAATTGCAGCATAAGAATCGTAATCACAAACCCGAAAATGAAACATATTAGAAAATGTGCAGGGAATTGAATCCAATAATTGGGATGTTTTCTTTTGGATTTAATCAATCCAAAACTCAGGAAGGTTAATGTAAACTGAATAAGAAGAGATGCTAGAAAAGATATTTTTTGGCTAAATTCATGTTGGTTTTCTACAAATTCCTCAAAAGCTATCTCTTCTGATTTATCCAGTTCGGGCAGGTCTTCAATCGTCAAATCCGACATACCAGATGGCGAATAGAAATAGACTTTCAATGAAGGTTTGTATTTGATGAATAAGCTGGGTTCGTAAAATTCACCATCTCTGTAAACTCCTACAAACAACCAAGTGAGTATGATTAAAAAGATGCCAACTAATAGATTTAGATTTACTTTCATCTTTAAAAATCAACTCACACCCGAATTCCAATGATACAAACGTCATCTACTTGTTCTAGATCTGCTTTCCAGTTTTCAAACTTTTCGTCAATTCGTTCGGCTTGTTTAGACAAAGACAATGAATCTATTTGAAGTAAGAATTCTTGGAAAGGTTTGTTTTTCAATTTTTTTCCTTTTTCTCCACCAAACTGATCTGCCATTCCATCTGTAAACAAATAATACGTTGTATTTGGTATGAAATCTAGTTGGTGTGTTGTAAAAGGAGTTGGATTTTCAGTTTTTCCAATGGGTTGCTTGTTTGGTTTGATTTCAGTGAGTTCTCCTGAATGGATATACCACAGCGGATTATTGGCTCCTGTCCAAGATATTTTACCGTTTTCCTTATTGATGCAAAGCAATGAAATATCCATTCCGTCTTTTACTTCGTCGTTGTTTTTTGCGAAGGTTTCAACAACCAATTCACGCGTTTTGTCCAAAATTTGTCCCGTTTCTGTCAACCCAAATTCTTTTACAGCACGATTCAATGCGTTGGAACAAACCACAGAAACCATCGCGCCTGGAACACCGTGGCCCGTACTATCAGCTGCTGCAATGTAAAAGCGATTATTCACTGTCTCTGACCAGTAAAAATCTCCCGCAACGATGTCTTTTGGTTTGTATAAAATGAAATTCTGAGAAAAAGCTTCGTCAATGACTGATTTGGGAGGTAAAATGGCATCTTGAAGCCGTTTGGCATAACTAATACTGTCCAAAATTTCTTTTTGCTTTTCTTCCAATAAGATGTTTTGATGCTCGACTTTTTTGTTCTGATGAGAAATAAGCTCATTTTGTTCTTGTGTCTCTTTTTCTTTTACTTCAATGATTTGTTTTTGGCGGGTTGTAACTCGGAATCGATTAAACATGAAACCACCAAAAAGTGTAACTAAAGCGAGTCCTCCGTAAAGGGTGTAGCGCATTCGTTGTTCTTCTTTAAACTTCGATGCAACGATTTTCTTCTCCTCTATAACTTGAACACTATCTGCAGCAACTTTTTTCTCGTATTCGTATTTGAATTTCATTTCGGTAGCTGCCTGTCGGTTTTCGGTAGTCGTAATACTATCGCGCATTTTGATATAGAGGTGATAGGCTTCCAGAGCTTGTATTCCTTTTCCTTGTTTTTCGTAAATCTTACTGAGTAGTTCTGCTGCAAATTGAATGTCGACTGGATAACCTATTTCCTCAGCAATGGCCATGCTTCTTTCTGCATAATCTGTTGCTTTGGTGAGATCTCCAAGTAGGTAATATACGTTTCCTATTCTGTATAAAGTATTGACAATTAATTTTTTATCTCCAATTTCTTCGTCCTGTTTCAACGCTTTTGTATAGTAATCTAAGGCTTTTGAATAATCGTTTTGTTCGGTGTAAATATTTCCAATATTGGTCAAACTATTTGCGATTAATTGTTTATCTCCAATTTCTTCTTCTAGGGATAAACTGCGTAAATAGTAGTAAAGTGCCTTTTTTCTCTCTTTGCTTCCATGATACAAAACACCAATATTATTAAGTGTTCTGGCAACTCCCACTTTATCACCTACTTTTTCAAGGGTTTTCATCCCGCGATTGTAATAGTCGAGTGCTTTCTGTTTATCGCCTTGATTGTCATAGGTAATTCCAAGATTGGTAAGACAGGTTGCAATTAATTGTTGTTCATTTGTTTTTTCCAGGATACTTAAACTTTGGTGATAACATTCAAGTGCTTTTGGAATATTGCTTTGGAATGTATAAATGGATCCCAGATTTATGAGGCATCGTGCGATTCCCAATTTGTCGTCAATTTGTTTGTTGATTTTCAAACTGCGGTTATAATATTTCAGAGCTTTGCTGATATCTCCCTGATGATTGTATATAGCTCCAACGTTATTTAGGGCTTTTGCCATCAATTCTTTGTCTCCAATTCGTGAACTAATTTTTAAGCTGCGTTCGTAATAGGTGATTGCTTTCGGAAAATCTCCTTGGTACAGGTTTACATTTCCAATGTTTAAAAGGCTCATTGCTTGTCCTTTTGCGTACTTTAATTTTACAGATAATTTATAGCCGTTTTTGGCACAATCAAGAGCGTTCGAATAATTGGCGGTGAATAAAAATTCTTTACTTAGTTGGGCTAAAGTGCTTACTTTACTTGTATCTTCTTTGTTTTTTTCGAGAACATTCTGTAAAGAATCGATTGTGTGATTTTGTGCTTGAATGTTGAAGGAAAGGAGAATAATCAAGCAAAGGAATGTGTTTTTCATATTGTGGCTTTACAAGGACGAATTTAGGGTTAATAACTGAAAATTAGGTTATTTGAATGTTATAAAACAAGAAGGGACGCCATGCGTGGCGTCCCTTCTTGTTTATTTTTATAGATTTCTTACAAATCAAATTTGATTCCTTGTGCCAATGGCAATGAATCTGTGTAGTTGATCGTGTTGGTCTGACGACGCATATATACTTTCCATGCATCAGAACCAGATTCACGGCCACCTCCAGTTTCTTTTTCACCACCGAAAGCTCCACCAATCTCAGCACCTGATGTACCGATATTTACATTTGCAATTCCACAATCAGAACCTGCTTGAGACAAGAATGCTTCTGCTTCACGCAAGTTATTCGTCATAATTGCTGAAGATAATCCTTGTGGAACTCCGTTTTGAACAGCGATTGCATTTTCTACACCACCTGAGTATTTCATCAAATACAATACAGGAGCAAATGTTTCGTGCTGAACAATTTTAAAGGTGTTTTGAGCTTCTGCAATTGCTGGTTTTACATAACATCCAGATTCATATCCTTCACCAGAAAGAACTCCTCCTTCAACCAATATTTTACCGCCTTCTTCAACAACTTGAATCAACGCGTTTTGATAAGCTTTTACTGCATCTTTATCGATAAGTGGTCCAACGTGATTGTTTTGATCCAATGGATTCCCAATTTTCAACTGTCCGTAAGCGTTTACGACCGCATCTCTTACTTTATCATAAACAGATTCGTGAATAATCAAACGACGAGTAGAAGTACAACGTTGACCTGCTGTTCCAACTGCACCAAATACAGCACCTGGTACTACAATTTTCAAGTCAGCGCTTTCTGTAATGATTACGGCGTTGTTTCCACCTAGTTCCAATAAATGACGACCCAAACGTTTTCCAACTGCTTCACCAACCAATTTACCCATGCGAGTAGAACCTGTTGCAGAAATCAATGGAATGCGTGTGTCGTTCGACATTAATTTTCCGATTTCAGCATCTCCGATTAACAAACAAGAAACTCCTTCAGGAACTCCGTTTGCTTCGAAAACTTCTTGTGTCAATTTCTGGCAAGCGATTGCTGTTAAAGGCGTTTTTTCGGATGGTTTCCAAATACAAACGTCTCCACATACCCAAGCCAAAGCTGTGTTCCAATTCCAAACCGCAACTGGGAAGTTGAATGCAGAAATAATTCCTACGATTCCTAATGGGTGGTATTGTTCGTACATTCTATGTCCAGCGCGTTCAGAGTGCATCGTTAAACCGTACAATTGCCGAGAAAGTCCAACTGCAAAGTCACAGATGTCGATCATTTCTTGAACTTCACCCAAGCCTTCTTGCAATGATTTCCCCATTTCATAAGAAACCAATTCTCCAAGAGCTTGTTTTTTCTCACGGATTTTTTCTGCCAATTGGCGAACAACTTCTCCACGCTTTGGTGCAGGAACCATTCTCCAATAGTGATATGCTTCTTGTGCTTTTAATACGATTGCTTCGTATTCTGTTTCTGTTGCGGAAGAAACAGATGCAATTATTTTTCCATCTACTGGCGAAACTGAATCGATTTGCGCTCCACGTGTGTTAAACCAATATCCTCCTGTTGAAGCTCCACGGTTTACCGCTTCGATTCCCAATGTTTTTAATGTTTCTTGTATTCCAAGATCTGTTGCTGTTGCTGACATTCTTATTCGATTAGTTTGTGCAAAATTACACAATTTTAGTGACTAGGAGTGAGTGTCAAGGAATTATCAAGCGAATAAATGTTAAGGATGATTGGATTGCCTCAATGAATGATTAAATGAGTCTTTGTCGCTTTTAATTCCGAGGATTTTTTTTGGATTTCAACGTTGAGATTTTCCGAAGACATTCCATGTGCATTTGTCGGTTTTTAGAAAATAATTTCGCTAATGTGCTGTCAAAATGCGAATAATCTGATGAGTTTAATGTGATTGTTCCTTGTGTGGTATGAAGGGTTATGAGGATTGTTGTTCGTGGGCCTTTCATCCACCATGGATCTTTATGTAATTCCACATGAAAGGAAGTCAACTCTTTTTCTAGAAGGGTAATCTTTTTTGAACCTAAAAAACGTTTCAGGTAAATTTCGTTTTCTCCTACGGATATGTTCCAGATTCGCAATTGACGGATGGCTAAGAAGAGAAATAATAAATTGCCGAGAATTAAAACCCATCTTCCTTTTTCACTAATCCAATCCGACCAAGGAATTTCTTCGGGATTTCCAAAACACATTCCTATTCCGGATAAAATAAAAAAACCAAGAAGTATGGCGATATATAACTTTCGTTCAAACATGCCTGTAAAATTAGATTTTTAAAATTAAAACCCATTGTGCTTTTTAACGATTGAAGTGAGGGCTTCTCCGTTGTGGTTTGTTCAGCGGGTGGCTTTTAGTTGATGTTGGCGGTAGTTTTTATTTCAATCGCTCAATCAATTCTTCGATATCCCCTTTCCATTTTGGGTAAAGTTCTTCGTTGTCTGTCCAAAGTTCATTTAATTCCGAATTATCACTGATAACTACTTTCAATGCTTTTACAGCATTTGGCTTTAAGTCTGTTACATCCAAATGTTTATTTTTTTCTACAAATTGGAAGAAATTCTCATCTTCTGCGTCCACTCTCGGTTTTGTTCCATTAAGAATGCTGTCAATATATGATGCTGAAACTGTTACTGCGTGACAGTCGTCATATTCCAAATATTCAGCATTCATTGCAGTTTCAAAAGCGTTTTTAAAAATTTCTTTCGGATTGTCTGAATTGTCAATTTCATCAACATAGTCATATGCTGTGTCATCGTCAAATATTCCGTGTCCCCAAGCTCCCATAAATTTGTTCTTTTTTAATTACTAGTTATTGTTTTTTTGCCAGATTAAGGTGGGTATAAATTTACCACCAACGTTTTTGGGCTTTGTGTTCGGGCGGTAAATCGAAGCACAAAAGCCGATATTATTACTAAAGTTAAATCGAAAAACTATCGCTAAAATTTTGACATCTTGTTCCAACCCTTCGGGATCAGCCCACCTATGCGCAAAACCCTTGTTGGCGGTTCGTTGTTTTTTTCGCTATCAATTTCTGTTTGTTTTGTTCAATATTTTTCTTGTCAAGTCAAAGTCGGTTGTGTTGTCGTTGTTAATTATTACGAAATATTTTGTCTGCCAACTTTGCGTTTTTCCTGCTTGTTTATTTGTTACTGTATCCCACGATGGATAAACTCTAATTCCACGTTTTCCACCTTTTCCGTTTTGTATAATAACTCCTTTGTCAGCCAAAACTGATTTTGGGAAAATAAATTGTCCAATGTTGTCACCACTTTTTGATGTAATAGCAATAAAATCAATGTCGTCTAAAATGTCAAAAGGTTCGGTTACGCCATTTTTGTCTCGTTTCCAAATAGTTACAAATTGTCCTGTCTTTGTTGGCGTAATTTTAGAAATCCTATGTTCAATTTTCTGTCCGTCAAGTTCAAATGAGCAAGCTCCATATTCAATACTTTCTGAATTCAGTTTTAGATTTGTCAACCTGAAACCACATTTGTCATAAACCAATTCTTTTACAACCTTCAGGTCAGCATAAAGAGTGTTTTCAGTTGTCATAATTTACGTCTGTTCTTTTTCGTTTCACTCTACAATCCCCGCCAACGGTCTCGCGCTTGGCGAGGTTGCGAACTTTTAAAGTAAACCCAAACTCGAAGTTAGATTATTTTCTTTTATAAAAATCGTTTTTTTGAAGCGAGATTGGAGGCATCTAGCCAAACCAGTGTTAGAGGTGTTTTTATTGATCTATAATGTTTTCGTTTTGATATTTTGAAATCCTTGTTCTTTTTATAAAAATGAATAGTGTTGAAAGGATAAGCCAAATTGCAATTTCAAATATTAATCTATTCATTCTGTATTTCCAATTACCATTTCCATAAGCAAATTCAAAATAGGAATTAAAATCTCTATACATTTCTCTCGGGTAAACGCCAAATGCTTCCATATGCACATCATTATTTGCATAGTGAATTTTGAATGAAATATACCACATCAGTTCAATGCTTATGGGAAGTATAATGAGAACAATTAGCAATAATTGAATAATCCTTCCATTCAGTTTTAAGTACAGAAGTCCAACAATAAAGGCTAATAATGCAGATAGAATGAAATTGTAATTTGGCAGATTTATGGATTCTTTAGTAAATTTCCATAGCCAAGGATTTAAAATAACAATTACGATACTTAATATTACGAATAGGTGTTTTTTCACTTCAATTCTCGGGTTTAATTATTCACCTAACGGCAGTCTGTCTAAAAACCAAAATTCACCTTCTGAGAATTGAATATATGAAAAATCTCGTTGACAGCTATCCGAATATTTAATTCTCATAAAGGGGTTTTTAGACAGTTTGACGGTTTGCAGCTTGGCGTAGGTGGCGATTTCGAAGCGATTCACTATCAGCCAAGCACAAACTTTGATAGAAGCACAAAGCTTGATTTAACCACTGAACCGCCACTTTTGGGTAGGTGCTGTTATAGGCTGGCATTTTATTTTTTTGTATTTAAAATCTCATTTCTATACTTGTCTGCATATTTTCTATACAAATTTCTCATGTTTCCGTCTGGATAACTTGAAAATTGTCTATCTAAGTCTCTCATTAAATCTTGTTCGTTTTCGCTGGCACTTTTAAAAAAACAGCTTCCATCTTTAGGTAGAATTTCAACGGCTTGTTTAATAATTTCAGACGATTTTATTGCTCCTATTTCGTTCAAGGAATTTATTACTTTGTCCGAATATTGAGGATACCATTCTTGTAAGAAAGTCAATATTGAATCTGCTTGTCCAGCGTTTTCTAAGTGCATTACAAGGAATAAATCAAGTTCTATAGGAGTTAAATTTTCAGGTGACTTTTCGTATCGATTGACCAAGATTTCATGTAAAGCAATTGAAAAATCTGAATTATCAACTAATTGAAATAATGACTCAATGTCTTGCTCTTCAACAATTTTATCTCGTTTCAATAAATTGTTTCGGATTTCTTCTGTCATCCACGATAATCCATCATATTTGTTGCTTTTTTGCATATCTACATTCTTTCCGGGTTCTCTATGCTTGCAGCTAACTTATTTATACCCGCTACAAACCTTCCTATAAACAGCCGTACGAGATGAATAGAGGCAGGTTTGTTAATCTTAGCCAAAATACTGAAAAATAGGATAAGTGATCACTTATTTCCTACTCAAGCCCCTCAATCTGCTTCAAATGTTGCTCCACTTGGTATTTGTTGAAATTATCCCAGCTTGGAGCTGCATTCATTTTCTGACCACACATAGCGTCGATGCATACATTTTTGTCTTTGTATGTATCGTGCAAAACGGCTAGAATTTTGAAGAAAAAGGTGTCAAGCATCCCGATTGTCTCAAATTCCGTTTTGTGTGATGAAAGCTGTAATAAATCGAGTATTTCTTTCTTTTCTTCTTTGGTTATCTCTGTCAAATAACCATATTTTAATGACTTGAAAACTAAATTATTCCACACAACAGAATCATGTCCCCACGTTACATTTGGAAGGTTTAAAGAGTGTTCACAAATTAGAACAATCGCATGAAGAACATCATTTAAGTAAGTTGCTGGGAATTCGTCAAAGCTTCTAAATTCAAAACCGCTTTGGTACATTTTTTCCTGATTGAAATCCAAACCAACATCCGAAAGCAATTCATAGTCCAGTTCTGATTCAACTTGATCGCGCCACCAAATGTTTTCTTCCTTGCCAAATTTCAGGAGCTTTCTGAATTCGTCCACGTTGTAGGTCAGAACCTTTCCTTTCGCCATCGCTTTGTTGAACGTACCAACTCCGGTATAGCGAGACATGGCATTTCGCATGGAGCCTGAAGCGAATTTTTCATTCAGATTGTGCTTCTTGCTAATGGTGTCCATAATATCCGGACTGCCTAGTGTTGATATGAAAAAAGGCTCAAACCATTGCAGCAAGTAGATGGCATTGGAATGTGTCTTGTCAAAACCGGGATAATCTATGATTCTGCTATTTTCTGTCAGCGTTGGCAGCGTAATGTGAAAATGGTAAGTCCCATTGTTGAACAGAACAAGGTGATCCTGATTGGACATAAACATATTCAGTCCTATGTTGTAATTGGGGAAATGTAATTTTCCGTTTAGGACAGCTGACTCATTGATTTTATCTATGAACAGCTTTTTAGTGGCTGCTAGCTCATCACACGAATCTGATATTGTTCTATTTTCAAAATATTTCGTTACAAATTCAATCGAATCGCCATCAAAATTTACAGATCCCATTGGATTGTTTTTTTGAGTGAGCATACTCTGAATGTTGTACGGTTGGGTTTCCAAAAAATTCTCTAAAATTGATTTTCCGAGGTATTCTGGGTTGTCGACCACTGGTTTTGTAGTTGCTAAAGTCTTGTGTTGGTAATTTAAATCCAGTTTATCCAGTGAATGACTATTAATCATTCGACTTACGGTATAATTTTTAGTCTTATCGAAAGCAGTTTCCAATAGATGTTCCAGACCGCCAGATTTATAGCAAGTTCTGTAATCTATACTGTAACGTTCACAGCCAATTTTTTCCTGTATGAATGCACCAGAAACAATGATTGATTCTTCGAATTGCATATAGGTTTCGTTTTCTAATCCAATTCCCCAGTAATAGTTTTGTTTCTGATTTGCTTTCATTTATTTTTCTTGGCTTAGTAATGTGTTTTATGGATATTTTACTGAAAAATGTTCGTTTAATCGTGGTAATAGAAAACATGAGAGGAATACCGCTCGTGATTCCACCAATCTTTTCTGGCTTTCGAAAAGTAGTTGTAATTCAATTTTCCTGCTTGCGATTGCAAAGGATAGATAACAACCCCATTTTCTCGGTATGCTTTTTTCGCACTAGTTTCAGGAACAATGGGAGCAATGTGTCCAGAAAGTCCGACTATTTTCCGTTTGGCGCAAATGATTCCAACTCCACCTTCTTCGTTTACTTTCCGTTGGATTTCATCCAGGTCCGTCATCCGTTTCCATCCGAAACTGGCTCCCCACATTAAAAGCCAATCATGAATCGCACTTGAGTAGATACGGGCAACGGTTTGATCAAAAATAGGCTCAACCTCTTGTCCTGCCAGTATTTTTTCAAGTGATTCCGCCGTCCACCACACAGTTGGAAGATATACTTGTGCGAAATAGCAAAAATCATACGTGTACACATTGCAATAGGTATCATCAATGGTTCGTTGGTATCTTAGATTGTGCTTCACATCCAGTTTGTCAATAATTTTCTCGATGCTTGCGCGTTTGGTTTCAGCATTCGTCAAATCGCGATAAGGAACATCTGAATCACTGATAGGATGAGGTTTCGCTAACTGGGAATCCAAACGCGATTCCGGGTCCGTTAATAAATGCGCACTTTTTATTCGCCTATCTGGTGTTGGATCCTCGACTAGCGCTATTGAATTGGTTGCTGTAGTTTCTTTTTTCATTTTGGCTATTTTGTAAGTAAGCGATGGCCTCAATGGATATAAAGTTACAATTTTCAATCATTCACTAATCACTTTTGTTCTGAAATGAAATTTAGGATGACCTTTTTTAAAAACAATAGTATCTGTTGGATATTTGGATAATACATAGAGGGAGTCTCCAGAAATGTAAAAATCCCTTGTCTTTGTTATCGAAACAAAAATTTTCTTGTCCAGTTGAAATTTGTTCTTCAACCTTCGGTAAGTTCCCCGATCATAATGCGTCCATTCTGCTTCATGATGCTTAAAAACATAGGTATTGTCTTTGTACAAAATAATTCGCTCATTATACCCATTCGTAGCAATGATTAATGGCTTTCTTTTTTTATCGATAGATTTGATAATTGCACTACCAATTGAAATACCACTAATGGTAAGAATGATAATGAAAAATGGAATTCGTTTTTCATTCTTTTTCAGTTCCGAATCCCAATAAGCCCTTATGGAGTAAATGGTGACAATAATTCCCAGAATGAAGATCAAAAAGTAACTATCTTTTCCTGCCTGACCTTCGTCTATTGGTTTCTTTAGCCAACCAACAACAACTAAAATTGAAACACCGAGTTGGATTAATCCCCATTTATGTTTACGAAAAATGCTCATAGCATGAATGATTAATTGTTGTAAGCGTTAATGCTCTTAGTGCATAAATTTGTAATTATGCACTTGTAATTCAATTCTCTTTGAGAAAGGTTTAAAGTTACAATTTCAGAGCAAAAATGTTTCTGGTTGTGAAAGAAATGTTGTCGAACTATCCTTTCCAGTTTGGAGAAATAGATAAAATAGTGTTATCTGTTTTCAAATCCCCTTTTCGCATTCTTGTTTTAAATAGACCACTAATGATTAACCACAATTTTGATCGTCGCTTTGTCTTCATGCGTTTTCAAAATGATGAAATAATTTCCTCGAGGTAAATCAGCTGTATTGAGATTGTATGTATAATCTCCTTTGGGTCGGTCTGTATTATCAATAATCTTGATTTCTTTACCAGCTGCGTCAAACAGAATAAGTAATGAGTGTGTAGATTTTGAAAGCGAGGTTTTAACTGTCAGGTTGTCGTTAACAGGGTTTGGATAACAGTTGACATGAATCGTTGTGTGATTTTGAACCAGTTTACTTTCACTAATGCTGGCAGTTCCAGTTGGATCGTACCTCCATATTCTATTAAAGCCTGATGCAAATAAAAGATTCTCATTTACTCTAAATACGCGATTCATACCAGAACAAATAAAAATGGTATCCCATGTAATTCCACCGTCATTTGTTTCAAATGAAAGAGTTCCTCCACCAGTCCATCCTTTCAAGGAATCAATGAATCCAACTCCTTGAATGTCTTGGCTTGTAGAAGTTACCTGATGAATCGTCCATGACATTCCTCCGTCCATTGATTTTAATATACTTGCTGGAACTGATGTTAAATCTTCAATAGATGCAAAATAAATATTGTTGGTTAAATGTTGAATTTTCCAGCAGAATTCATTGGGGGTCGTATTTTGAAACTTATAAGACCAAGTTACTCCTCCATCAGTGGTATAAAGAATCACAGCGTTCTGTAATGGAAGTAGCCCAGTTCCTGTTACAAATCCGGTATCTTTACTGATAAAATGCATATCAATCAATGAACTTGCATATGCAGACATATCAATAAAACTCCAGCTATCTCCTCCGTCATTTGATTTTACAATATATGCTGAATCTTGAAACCAATTACCGCAGCCGTAAATAGTATTCGGATCAGCAGCAGCTAAACCACAAATGCCTTTTTTAGCTTTAGGGTGCAATAATGACGTGAGGTCGCTCCAAGTTGTTCCTCCATCGGTTGTTCTCTGAAGAACATTTGTACCAGTAGTTGAAAATGAACCAACAAACCCTTTTTGGGTATTTACAAATTCAACTGAACGGCAATAAATAGTGGTGTCTTTATGAATTTGAATCCAGTTATCCCCACTATCAATTGTTTTGGCAATTTTTCCATCACCGCATACAGCATAGCCTGTTTGAAAATCGACCATGAAAATATCGTCAACCCTTCCATCGAAAGTTGGTGTATTACAAATAGACCAACCATTTTGTGCAAACGAATAAACAGAGGTCATTAGGATGATTAAGGTTAATTTTATTTTCATATTTTTTATTGCCAATGTAATTTGTTTTTTGATTCTTGACAAGTTTTATCACTTTGATTTAGTAAAGGTGTATAAATCGTGTTTTTAATGTAGGTAATTGATAATAAACGGATACTCTGTGAGTAATTTCGGAATTAGATATGTTGTTCTCGGTTGGGGGAATTTGGATGAAGGAGGATTACTATGATTGAGGTATTCAATATTGAGGTTTAGATAAGTCAAAGGAGTACAAATGGTCAGATTCTGCTCTAAAGAGGCGATCCATACCGTCAAACTTGATGTAGTAAGTATTCTTCGAGACATAAGCGGTATCAAAATCCATTGCAACATCTCCGTCATATAGTACCATCGTATAATCTGAATCTGGAACATAGACACTATACCCCCTTCTGGTAAAGAATCCTGATTGCGGATACAAATAATAGACATGATTAGTTCCTTCTGGTTTCAGTGTAATTTCTGGCGTAGGGGGAAGTAAGGGGAAAATTAACATCAATAATGTCAGCACCAAGATTGATAACGATGTTGCTATTATTGCAATAACCTTTAAGGCTTTATGTATTAGATAGCTACTTGTATAAATGATTAAATAGATGAATAATCCAATGGCAAGGATGTGGGCACATAAGCTATAAATAACCAATAAAGTAAGTGTTTCAGGTCGCCATTTGTACTGAAAAAATTGGAAGTCAATAACAACAACAATAACAGCGAATACTATAATAAAGAAAATCCAGATTGGATTTCGCTTTTTAATTTTCTTTGAAGTTTCTTCCATTTTTTCCGTCAGTAAGAATTAGTTACTCTAATCGTTTATTTTATAAGGCTGTTCCAACATATAAAAACCTTATTTTGTTTATGGTTTACGCACGAAAATAATTGTGAAACCAATGAAAGATTCAACTAAAAACAAGGATCCAATCATAGGGAAATTGAATTCATGTCGGAAACAGAAATACGACAAAACCGCTGCACCAAGTGAAAGAACAAGCACAACTATTTTGTAACCGATACTTCTAAATTTAAGCCCCAAAAGAATTCCAATAAGAGAAACTAACATGATCGCCAAAGCGGCAAGACCAAAATAGAAAGTTAAATTATTGAGACCATTAAAATTCATGGGCAGATGGGATTTGTTAGTACTTATCGTGTTTTATAGATTTTTAGAAAAGCTTGTGATGAAACTCACATGCTTACACCAGCTTGGAAGATGAGCTTCTATCAGCATTAATTTTTCTTTTTATGAACTTTCAACAATCCAATTTCATATAATCCTCCAGCATCAATTCTAGTGATGTCTTCAATTGCAAACATTATTCTACCTCGGTCTAATGAGCTACGGGTGCCAAATTCTTTGACAACAATAGATTCGGCATCCATTTCTCCCGCTCGCGCCAACACGGATGGTTGAGAAAGCACCAGCTAACAAGGAGCTATGTTTTATCGTATTTAAATTTTCTCCTCATGATGCTCCATTCATTTTCTTCGGTTCCTAAAAACTTTAATCCATTCTTTCTAAAGGCATTACTGAATTTGTTGAAATTTAAATAGTAGTATTCTGTTATTAGAACCTTTCTTCCATTTTTGAGATACAATAAGTAAGCTGAATATTTAAATTTTGTCCTTCCTCTATTTAAAAAGTAAGGTCTTACAATGGATGAATATCCAATTATTTCTACTGTTGGGATTTTTCTTTTAAAAAGAAAGAACGATGGTCGTAAAATAATTTCACCATTAAAAATCTCTAAAAACGTTGGCTCTTTGAATAACTTATAAATAAACCGCAACTCAAAAATAAGGATTACTCCCAGTATAATACTTTTAATGAGTATATCTGTTGGATTAGATTCGGCTAATAAAGTATTGGTAACAAATATTGTAATTAAAATAAAAAAGCTTAATTCAAGATTTTTTGCAACGATATTAGACTCTTTTGATAAAGATTTAAATGAGAATCCTGTATTAGACATTTTTTAATAGACTTTTATTTTAGCTCTTTAATTACCACGAAGCTAGTGCGAGCTGGAAGCTCGTGCTAAAACACTAAATTAACGGAAATCCTATTCCCGTCAAATTGATTTCCAAAACAGTTTGATCAGCTGCTCGCGCCAGCTTGGGGATTTTTAGCAGTAGCCAAGTTTTTCACCAAATAGTTTCAAAATATTCGCATACAATTTCCATTTCTTCGCTCGGATATTCATTGAATTCTTTCATTTCATTGGTGTAGTAATCCCAATGTGCTTTTTTCCAATAATCCAATGTTTTATCTCCTTCACCTTCAATTTGAGCGTATTCTGGTGTAATATGTTTCAATTTAACGATCTCTACTTTTACTGTCCTTATTATTGCTTTAGGTTCTCCGTCCCAATTTGTAACAATAGCAATATCTCCAATTTTTGGAAATGGTTCATTATTTTTCTGAAACCACCATACAGATGGTGAGGTAGCTTGTTTAATTTTTTGAACGACTAGGTCGGCACATTCATCAGCTTCTTTTTTATTATCACAAAAGAAAAAAGATGGAGGTTGTTCAATATTAGTATATTCACTATTGTTTTTTTGAAATTCTTTCCAATATTCTTTCATAGAATTTTTGGTTTCATAATTGTTTTTATGACTCGTAATTATTGCCTTTTTATCTTGATTACAAGATATTAAGGTTATTAAAATAAAAGGAATTATTAATTTTGACACAGTTTATTTTTTGGTTACATCCCAAGCTAGCGCGAGTTCCTGTCCCGACCCTTTGGGATCAGATCGTGTTAAAGTGCTAAATTAATCTAAATCCCGTTCTCATCAAATCGATTTCCAAAACAGGTTGATCCCCAGTATAATTTCTTGGGTTATTCTATTTCGAGCTCATTTACTTTCTTCAATTTCCAGATCCGTAATGGTAGTATAAAAAGCTTTTTTAATGGAGTCTCTGCAGAAATCTCTTAGCCCAGGAGACATGTTTTTGAGTTTAACCAGGTCAAATGAGGTAATTCTGAAATCTTTAACGTCCTTATTGACTTCTAATTTATTCGAACCATCGGAGTTTGAGCTAAAGAGATACAACGGGGTGTATATCTCTCCTGTGCTTACAAATCCTAAAATCTTTGGCACGGCACGAAAATGTATGCAATACTGGTGAAGTGAATCAGATGGAATATGAAAGCCTGTAAGAGTCAATTTATTTTGCTTAATTGTCAGATGCCCATTTGTTCTCGGGTCTTATTTGGAAATGGAATATACAATATACCATCATTAGGGGCCGATTTGATTAAGGAAATTTCGCCGTACCAATGTTTCATTTTGGGTTCCTTCGCAAACTCCAAAATAAGCGAATCGCTGAATAAAGAGTAGGTGATTACTGTATCTTGGAATGTAGACGTACTGATTAAACTATTAAAAGCTTTTATCTTTTCAGCTTTAGGATCACAGGCTAAAAAAGCTAAGCCAAACGCTAATACAGAGATAAAAATAATAGTAACACTTTTCATAGGCGGGTTAGTTACTTTTCAAATCACCCCCTTTGCCTTCAATTCCAAATACTTATTGATCGAATTGATTGACAAATCTTCGGGTTTTGAAAGAATTGTCTGAATGCCATTTTTGCGTAATTCGCGGGCTATGTTCCACTTCACGTTCGACATTTTATCGGCCACCGTTGCTTCGATGAGTTCTTTCATGGAATGAACGGGTTGCTGCGCCAATTCTTGCAATTCGTTGTTTTGGAAGAAAATGACTACCAAAACGTGTCGTTTGTTCAACCGTTGCAGCATGGGCAAAGCTCTGCGCATGGCAAATTCGCTTTCGAAATTGGTAAAAAGCAGGAGCAAAGACCGTGTTTTTACTTGCTTGCGAATCGTTTGATACAACAATTCGTAGTTCGCTTCCTTGAATAATGTTTTTTGATTGTAGAGGTTTTCCAAAATGCGTTTCAACTGCCCTTGATTCCGCTCTGCTGGAACAATGGATCCCATTTTGTCTGAGAAAGTAATTAAACCCGCTCGGTCTCCTTTTCGCAAAGCAATATTGGTGAATACCAAGGTGGAATTGATGGCATAATCCAGCATGGTCATTTTGTGAAATGCCAACTGCATGGGTCTACTTTTGTCAATGACGCAATAAACAGGTTGCGACCGCTCTTCTTGGTATTGATTGACCATCAATTCATTTTTCCGACTCGTTGCTTTCCAGTTTACCGTTCTGAAATCATCTCCTTGAACGTAGTTCCGAATTTGCTCAAACTCACTGGTGTTTCCAATCCGTCGCACTTTTTTGATTCCCTGAGAAACCGTTTGTTGATTGAAAACTTTCAATTCGTATTGCTTCATTTGCAAAACAGACGGGTAGACTTCAATCTTTTCAACCAATGGAATAATCAGTCGTCTTTGAGCAAGAAACAAAGTCGATCGAACAAAAATAACAACGTTTCTGAATTCGTATTCTCCGCGCTCAGTGGGAGTGAAGGAGTAATTGAACTCTTTGGTTTTCTTCGGAAGTAAAAGCGCATTCCAAACAGAAGCTCTTTTCTGCATGAAGACTGGATAGCCCTCGTAAATTCCAACTTGAAGGGGTTGCGGTGTTTGATTGAGAATCGAAACCGTAACCTTGTTTTCATCCCCTAAATTCATGCGCTGTTGAAATTTGCGTTGCACACGAATGGGTTCTTTATTGACATTTACAAGCAAGACATCTAAAATAACGGCAAACAATAGTACAAACAAAACTGTTTTACCAATGATGCCGAGGAAAGGAGCGAAAAATGCTCCTCCAATTAACGCGATTCCAATTCCTCCTACGAGGAAAAAGAAACGGGTGAGATGTATGCTTGCCAAGAATTTCATTAACGAGGAACTTCGATTGTTTGAACAATTTCGCGAACAACTTCTTCTACGCGAGTTCCTTCCATTTCTGCTTCTGGAGTTAAAATCAATCGGTGATTCAACACATGAATCGTTACAAACTGAATATCATCTGGAGTTACAAAGTCTCTACCGCGAATGGCTGCAAATGCTTTGGCAGATTTCAAGATCGAAAGCGAAGCACGTGGAGATCCTCCTAAATAGATTTTAGAATGATTTCTTGTTTTGTTTACGATTTGAGCAATGTATTGTATTAAGCGATCTTCGATGATAATTTTTTCTACAACCGTTTGCACTTTGCGCAATTCATCAGCAGTGAATACAGACAGGATATTTTCTAAATCTGGGGATTTAATTTGCTCTTTGTAGCGTGTCAAGATGAGCATTTCTTCTTCCAAGGTTGGATAATCCAATTTGATTTTGAATAAGAAACGGTCTAATTGAGCTTCCGGTAAATTGTATGTTCCTTCTTGCTCAACAGGGTTTTGAGTGGCAATCACTAAAAACGGAAACGACATTTCGTAACGTGTTCCATCATACGTAATTTGTCTTTCTTCCATTACCTCAAACAAGGCTGCTTGCGTTTTTGCTGGTGCACGATTAATCTCATCAATCAACACGATATTGGAGAATATTGGCCCTTTTTTGAAGTTAAAGTTACTGTCCTTCATGTTGAAAACAGAAGTACCAATCACATCCGAAGGCATTAAATCGGGTGTAAACTGAATACGCGAAAAATCAACATGCAATACTTTTGAAAGTGCTTTGGAAGAAAGTGTTTTTGCAACTCCAGGAACACCTTCCAACAAAATATGTCCGTTGGAAAAAATCCCTGCCAATAACAATTCAATCATTTCAGATTGCCCAATCACATATTTGCGCATTTCTTCACGAACGCGGTTCACTTTCTCAGCGACCCACAATAGTTCGGTTTGATCGCGTTGTACAAAAGCTTCTGGCACGGTTTCTTGCGCAGGACTTTGAGACAAAGCACTTGGTTGCTCTTTTGGAGCTACAGGATTATTAGAAGATTCGTTTGATTGATCTTCGTTACTCGGCATGTAAGCCGCTAAATCGTCATTTCCTTCTTGGATCATGATTTATGAAGTTTAATGAATTCAACAAATTGATTCAATGCAGATTTTGCCTTTTTTGTAAGCATCGTCTGTTTTATTGTAAAGGAGTTTCCATCTTCGCATTCAAATAGAATACGTGATTTCTCCACGGTGCAATGTATTGTTTGGTTCAATGAAATGACGCGTTTTCCAGCTACTAAGCCGTATATGATGATTTCATTAGCCTTGATAAGCGCAACAGGAATTCGAATGTATCGTGAAGCAAAATAAATCAGAAGTATTGCAGGAATGACGAATAACATTCCAACTCCACCGCCCATTGCCAGTAAATACAGTCCGCGGAATAAAGTAATCACTCCTATTAACAAAATAAATGCTCCAATAAGGATGAATTTATTGAGAGCAACTTCCTTGTCGGAAGCAACAAACCGTTTGCTTGGCTGCTGAATTCCGGTACTGATATAGAATTCTCGGATATTGGCGTACACTTCACCCAAGTGTTTATTGTCGACATGATTTTTCCGTGAATCTAAACTCAAAATAAGTGCTTTCACTTTTTCAGCATCGTAAGGAACTTTTTCAATCAATTTCTCTACGTTTTCCTTCAAGTTTTCTTTGCGATTTAGGTCAATGTAGAAATGCTTATTGATCGTTGCGTAGAAGTTTTTTCGCATCACTTGAAGCACACCAATTGGAGAGTTTCTAGAAATGTAAATAGAACTTAATGTTTCAACAAATGCCAAAGACATGTTTCTTTTTTCGGTATGTCCAGGTAAAATATCTTCTTTTCTCTTTGCTCGGAAAAAGACGTATACCAATATGAGTACGATGGACAGTAAAAAGGCAAGTCGTAAAATTGGATTTTTGAGAATGAATTGAATCAGTGAAGTATCTTCTTTTTCTGCTCCACCTTCGTCGTCTTCATCTGAATCAATGCTGTAATCGTCCACTTTATTAATTCCACATGTTAGGAATATAACGGGTTTATCTTTCGGGATTTTATTGAGAATGACTTGTGCATGCGCATATCCATTGGGCTGAATAACTTGGTAGTTTTCAAATAAATTTGGAATGCAATGTAAATGAACTTTCCCTTTTGCATGTTTCTCATAAAAGGCAATTGGATGCTTCATCGCAAAAAGGTATGAGCGATAGTTGGTATCTATAATGCCGTATTCGTCAAAGGAAAACCAATTTTCATTGATTGTATCATTTTGATAGATGTTGTAATAAGGCAATGAAGTATCACCGACATATGCAAAGAGAACTCTGCTATAATCCCAATAGAATGCGTTTTCGTAAAAATGCCTTTCGTAAATATTGGTGGTCATGTAATTGAAGCTTAAAAACACCGTAGCGCCACTATCTGCATAATGCATGATGGAATCGTACGAATCATTTGAGACACCAAAATCATCTCCAATAAAGAGGTATGTCGCTTCTTCATGATTGGGAATTGTATCTAAATCTCCCCAGTATTTTAGGTTGTAAATCGAATCTTTTACGTGAACCTTTAATAGATCCATGAAAAAGGAAATATTTCGCGGATTAGCATTTTTTAGTTCGTATGTTCTATCCCAATCTGAACTGTATTTTTTGTTTACCTTTTGTTCACCAGCAGCAGTTCCATCCAATAACCAAATCACCACGCCAATAAATAACGCAAATGCCAAAAATGATATGATTATTTTTCGATTCATTTAGTGTTTTCAATGGATTGGTATGCTTTTTTCAATTGTGGTTCTATTGTTTGGTAACTAGTAGCATCGATGGCATAATCACCGTACCAAACTAAGTCGTAGATAGAAACGATTTGCTCAAATTCTCGTGCAGCTGGCCTTCCTTGCACTTCAATGATGTAGTGCATGTTTGTTTTTTCCTTCTTCCAGAAAATCCACTTGCGATTGGTTAATTCCTTCATGGCAAACAAGAAGTAAATGCGCACACATTCCTTGTAATTTTCAGTAGCTGTAGCTTCTTCCAATCTCAATTCAAGCTCTGTCTTACTAATTTCCGCTGGATTCAAATCGGCAACTAAAGCTTCAAACGGAATTGCCCTTGTTCCTTGTGGGTTTCTGTTTTTAATCATGTAATAGATCAAAAATGCCAAGGCTACCAATACGAGGATTATTCCCAAATATTTCCAGAAATTTACAGAGAAACTAGTATCAGGAGCATTGATGTCTGGACCTTCTGGCGCATCAAAATCAGGGACATCTACCGGATCAGATGGTTCAATGTTTGGATCTTCTTCAATACTTCCTGTTCCATTGCCTCCATTTTTACCGCTTTTTCCTTCTTCTAAATCTTTTGCAGAATATGGAGTTCCTTGATACGGGCTTGTAGTTCCATTCGATGTACCTGAATTATTCGAAGATGATTCATTGATGGTCGAAGGACTTTGATAATCGTCTGTTTCTGGACCTTTGTATTTTTCTGATTTTTTGTATCCGTGTTCTTCTCGGATCTGTTCCCATTTCTCGCGAGGAGTTTGTTGGGTCTCCTTTTTTGCGCCACCGCCAGAGCTATTGCGCTGGACTTGCGAAAAGAGAACCAATGGAAACGTCAAAAGGAAGATATGTAGGATGAATTTAATCAAAGTCTAATGAGGTTTCTTGATAGCGTTTGCGTTTTCCAAAAGTGGAAAATTGTTTTTTCAAGCCTGTTGCAAGATTTTGTTCTTGACAGGTATAAAACTGAAAGCCCATCATGATGACAAAAAGCGGAAGGGTAAACAAAATGAAAAGAACATAGAAAATTTGACGTACAATGTTAGCTGGAACCATGAAATCCGCCATGTAATAACGAGATACATTTTTCACGAAATCTGCCAGTTTATCTAACAAATCTTCTTGAATGGGTGTGCGCATAAAGTTTACTTCTTGGTAACTCAGTACGCAAGCTATTGGTTGTGCGAAAATGAATAATACCAAAGACATCAATGAAATCCCAAGTAATACATTGCCATAATTTTTTGTTCCGTATCCAAATCCATTTTTAAATCGTTTTCCAAAGCGTTCTTCCCCCAAAACAATAGATGAAGCTTGTAGCCAAAAGAATGGAGCAATGAATAACACAAGGAACATCCAATACCAAGGGAGGTAGAAAAGAATTAAAAAGAGGAAGCTTAGTCCGAGCCAAGTAGCAGGAAGCTTTTGAAGCATGTAAGGTAGAAATGCTTTTAGACTTGCTTTTTCTTCTTGAAATTTAAAGTGATACAGAATTGAAATCGTAAAAATGGAAAGAATAATTGTCCATAAAAACGTAACGACAACATCGCTGATAGATTCCACTCCAAATCCCATAATAATACTCAACTGTGACGCCCAATCGTATTCGTATTGATGTGTAAGTTCATCATACCTTGTGAGATCTTGAAAAATGACAATCGCAATAATAATCGGAATCGTTAAAACGAGATTGTAGCGCATTATTTTGCCAATATGAACACGGTAGAATGAGAAGGAATCGGAAAAAATTTGCCCGAAATTTCGTATTTTATTTAAATCGAAAACGTTTTTATACGTTTTAATCGGCGGATTGCTTTCATGCACCAATTCTGGGAAACGTCTTGCAACAACAATGGGAAAAATGATGTAATAGAAAATGATAATTGCAAAGGAAATAGTGATGATTGCCCATTTAGACCATTCGGCTAATTCTTGGTACTTGTGTGTGACAAAACTTTCTAAGAACCCCGCTACAATTAAAAAAGGAACGAGTGACATCATGATTTTCAAGCCGCGTTTTGCTGAGAGCTGTAAACTTTGCAATCGGGTATAGGAACCAGGAAATAACAATCCGTTTCCGAGGGTAATTCCAGCTCCACCAGCAATGGCTATGGAACTAATTTCAAATGCACCGTGAATCCAAATTCCTAAGAAAGAAGCAAGTAATAATCCTTTTAAGTGAAAGAAATATTGAAATGCACCCAACATAATTGAATTGTTGAAGATTAAAATATGTGTTCCAACAGTAAAAAGAATCCCCGCGATAAAGGTGTAGAAGGAAACAGTGATATTGTTGAGGGTAATTTCCAAAAACATACTAATTTGTGATCCACTGTGATAAATACCCAATGGGTCGCCTTTTTCGATGTTTCTCAAAGTCACTTCAACATAACGATCACCCATAATCATTCGTGGGAAATCAGGATTGAAATGTGTAGAAATAGCACCAACGATAGACCAGAAAAGAAAAATAAATAGTGCAAAAAGCAAGTTTTTGCGTGATCTGTATATTTCTAGTGGAATGGAAACGCGCCAAACAGTAAACAACTTTTTGAAAGAGTCTTTTCGCTGTTTGTGAACCAAATTGTGAATTCCTTGAGCTATTTGATTCAGATAAACGCGAACGGTGCGTTTGCTATAGAACGTTTGTGCATAACTTAAGTCGTCCGTAATGTCCGAATACAAGTCGGCAATTTCTTCAGGATCACTTGTTTGATTTGAAGTTAAGGACTGGAATTTCTTCCACTTTTCTTTGTTTTGTTCTATGAAGGAGGTTTCTTTCATGCAGTTCGATAAAAATAGTTGTTTTATTGAATCTAGAAAGCATTAACGGATGAAATTTATTTATTGGTTCAAAGGTTTTTTCTAATAGACTTTTAAATTGAACCTTTTCAACTATTTGAACTTTTTCAACATTCTAATCTATGATTCGACTACTTTCTCTTCGATGACTTGTGCATGATCTCGAATTTTCCAATTTTAATAAAGAACCCTCCTTTTTCCGTTTCAGTTGCTTTCCCGGTTTTGAAATCGACAGGTGTTTTTGTGTTCTCCGAAAGAGCATTGGTAATTAGCGGAATTGGATTCTTCATGTTGGATGAATGTCCTGCATTTGAAGCCAAATCGTTGCTTGGAGCTTTCTTTACTTCTTCATTTAAAGTGGGTGAAACGGGTTGTTTGTTATCCTTTACTTCGGGCAAAATAGTTGGGTGATGGGGTTGAGGTTTGTTGTTCCCAATCAAATTTTTATCTACTTCTGGTTCAATAGGAAGGTTGCGTTCTTCGTTTTTGTTTTCCTCTTGAGTTGTATTTCTACGCTGATCCAAATTTGGAGCTAAATTGTTTTTGTCTTTTTGAGCAACAAAGCTGTTCTGTTCTTCCATTGGTTTGGTAGAAGGGACAATTTCCACTGATTTTTTGACTTCCGTTTTTGGATTTTTAATGACTGGTTGTTTTTGAGCAACCCTATTTGTTGTTGAGTTACCAGTTCCTGTTTGAATTTGAAAGAACAAAAGTAAAAGCGCAGCAACGCCTGTTATTCCCGCAATGATTTTCCACGGAATAAACACCATTTCTTTTTGTTTCAAACTTTCTTTATCGGAATAAGAAACAGTGATTGCTTCCAAACGCGTTTCTTCGAAATCACGAATCACTTTTTGAGCATTGGGATTTTGAACAAGATAAGAATCCAACTGTTTCTCTTCCGAATTCGAAAGTATAGATTCCATTTTCCCAATGGCGAAATAGTCTAAATTTTCACTCGTAACGAAACGGTCTTCTTCCTTTTTGAGCATCTCCTTTTCCAAAGCACCCAATAATTCAGGAGCATCGTCTAAAATCAGTAATTCCTCATCTACTTGCAATTCGGGATGTGCAGCTAAGAACTCCTCAAACGCAATTCGCTCTGCTTCGGAAAGAGTTCCTTCCAAATAATCCAGGTAAAAGGATTCGTAATTGTCGGTATGAATGAGTTTCTTCATGCTACTAATTCTGTTGATTTCAGGTAGTTCTTCAAAGTTTGACGCGCTCTAAAGATATACACTTTTACTTGTGATTCGTTCAGCGCTGTAATTTCTGCTATTTCATTGTAATTGTACCCTTCATAATCTCTCAATAAAATGACCGTTTTTTGAATTTCCGGCAATCTGTTTACTGCTTCTTGCAACGTTTTTTGAACATCAAACAAATGACTAAGCGGATCATCTTGCTTGATATCTTCTCCTTCAAAGCTTGTTGATCGCTTTTCTTTTTTTAGCGTATCTACCATTTGGTGGTAAGCTGTTGTAAACAAATACGACTTTGCTTTGGAAGCTTCAATTGTTTCGTGTTTTTCCCAAACTTTTGCAAATGTTTCCTGAATAACGTCTTCAGACAACATCCGATTTTGGGTGTGTTTGACTACAAACCGAAATAAATTATCAGCATACAAATCAACCGCTTCGTTGTATTCTTTTCGAGTCATGTAGTCATTTAACAATCGTAAGACCGTTTCATGTCTATAAAGTTACAGCCGAAATTCATTTTTTTTGAAAAAAGTTCTGAACGCCCTGTTTTGTAGTAGTTTAAAGCGTACTATTGTAGTGATTTAACAATTTTCCTATAAAACTAATTGTTTTTCCTGATCTATCTTGATCATTGAAGATGCTAGAAAAAAAAGAATTTATATTCAATCGGTTTTGGTTTCAGGAGGTAGTTTCACTTCTGATGAAGCTTCATCCAGTCATTTTATTTCTGTTAGGCTGGTTGGATTCGAAAGAGAGTTTTTTGGTGTTGATTTTAGGTTATTTAATTTTTGCTTTACGGATTCAAGTCGAAATGGCAATTTCGTTTGTTTACGACTACAAATTACACATTCTCCACTCAATCAACCGATCATCGTTATCGAAGGTTGGATCTGCGATTTCCTATTTAATTGGCTTCTTGTTTGTATTGTGTGTATGGCTTTTCATTTACCTCATTTTTTTCGGATTGTATTACGATTCCGTTGCACGACAATATACCTATGGAGAACCCGGTGTATTTGATGGGGAATCAGGTAGTTTACTGATTCAAACGCTTTGGATCAATGGAATTTATTTTTTGATTTTGGAAATTCTTCATCTCCGAAAAGAGGTCAAGGAAATGACACCAGCAAAACACGACTTAATGCGTGCAATGTTTTTAAATGTTCCGATGCAAAATTTGAATAAATGGGCTGCTTTCCCGATGATTTGGTTGATGATTTTTTCGGCGGGATTCATTTTCCTGTGCACTGCTAGAGCATTTCAAGGAGCAATTATTCTCTACTTCATTTTTGATGTAGGATTTACTTTTTTGAAACGACTCGAGAAAAGAAAAAACGGTTGATTAGATTTTAGAGATTCTCTTTTTAACCGTAAAATGTTCTCCAATCACTTCCAATAAGTAAGAACCCGCAGCCAATGTGGATAAATCAATCGTTTTGTTATTGCTTAATGTTTGAAACGCGACTTTTTTACCTTGCGAATTGATGAGGTTTATTTCGACGATTTCTTCGGAAGATTCAATAGCGATTAAATCAGAAGTTGGGTTCGGGTAGACTTGAATTTCGGTCTGCATTTCGTCCGCAAGACCCAAAATAGTGCTTTTGTGATAAGCAATTGTTCCACCAGCAGCTGACCAAATAAACTCAGGATCGTTATTCGAATCTAAATTACCAATAGACACCTCATTGGTAAATAAGGAATTGTTTTCATACAGAAAAGTTTGTCCGCCAAACGTTTCATTTCCATTATTGAATAACATACGTACTTTGTTTGAGTAAGCCATGTATAAATCCTGAAATCCATCCGCATCCGCATCTACAGATGCCATAGAAGTAATTGAAGGGGAATTAAAAAGCGTTCCTTCGAGCTGAAATGTTTCATCTCCGTTATTGGTATACAATTTCACATCTCCTGTTGAATGTTGAATCACTACATCTTTGAATCCGTCATTGTTTACATCAACCACATGAATCAAGCGTGCAATCAATTGTTCTGAGGTAAAAGTATATGGGGTGAAATTTCCAGCCCCATCATTGAAATAAATCACTCCGCCGAGGGTCTCTGCTGTGATGAGATCTGGCTTGCCATCGTTGTTCATGTCGGCAGTTTCCAGATACATACATTCCAAGACGTTTGGTGAAGTTGAAGTTGTGAGAATATGTTCTTTGGTAAAGGAAGCGCTTCCGTTATTTCTGTATAAGTCAATCGAATGTTGACCGATAATTACCAAATCTTGACTTCCGTTGTTGTCGAAATCTTGTATAACCAAAGCATTCAAGAAGACGTTAGCAGAATCGATTTCATGTTTCGTAAAGCCACCACTTCCATTATTGAGATAAATAACCACTTCACCATACGTTTGACCAATGGTTGCTAAATCTTGCGAGTTATCGCCATTTAAATCTCCCGAAGCCACATAAACAGGGTAGGAAAGGGTGGAATCGATAATGATTTTGCTTGAAAAAGTTCCGTTTCCATTGTTGGAATAATAGGCAACTTTATCATTAAATGCCTGAGCTACAATGATCTCATTTTTGGTGTCATTGTTTAAATCTGCAGTAATTATGCGCCGAATTCCAATAGAAGCGGATGAATTATCAATGATGTTCACTGGTCCAAATTGACAAATAGAGATGGTTGATAGGAATAAAAAGAATAAGAGCGTATAATGTTTCATAATTTGAATAGTCATCAGATAAACGAATTTGATTACAAGATACTATTTCCTCAATTAGTTGGAAATTCTGGTTAATAAATGAACCTGACACTTGAGGATTTTATTCATGAATTGTTTCTCGAAAATAGTAGTATTGTACAACAAATGAAATTTACAATGAAGCTTGTTTTTATTTTCCTTTTGTTGTTGAACACGAATGTCTTTGGTCAGGACGAAGTATTTGTTGATCCCGAAGAACCCGCTGAATTTCCAGGAGGTTCTGTAGTATTGAAAAAATTTATTGCAGATAATTTGGTTCATCCGCAGGAAGCAATTGATAACGGATACCAAGGGATTTGTCGGGTTCAATTTTTGATTGGTGAAGACGGATCTTGTAAGAATTTCATTGTTAGAAATGGAATTTCAGATTGCCCAAACTGTGATAAGGAAGTTCTGCGAGTATTGAAGTTGATGCCAAAGTGGAAACCTGGACTTCTGGATGGAAAGCCAATTCCAATGAAATATATTCTTCCAGTAAGTTTCAAACTTAAACCAAATTAGCGATCTTTGAAAAAAATAACGGTATGCTTTTCAACTTCACTAAATCATTAATCTTCTTACTAAGTTTTCTTAGCTTTCAATCGTTTGCTCAGGAAAAGGATTCCCTTCCTCCCCCTGAGGAAAAAGGAGCTGTTGTTTTTGAAACACCAGATGTTCCAGCTGAATTTCCAGGAGGATTAGATTCACTTAAACGCTTTTTATCAGCGAACATAAAGTATCCGATTGATGCCGTTAAGAAAAAACTTGAAGGGAAATGCTACATTCAATTTGGTGTTTCTGAATCAGGGGTTATTGGGTACGTAAAAATTAAAAGAGGTGTTCTCAATTGTCCTGAATGTGATGAAGAAGCAGTTCGTGTTGTCAAATTAATGCCACTATGGAAGCCAGCACAATTAAATGGTAAAAATGTGAATTGTATATTTTCACTTCCAATTTCGTTTAAATTATAACTCAAAATCAATTAGCTATGAAATTGAAAAACCTTGTATTGATATCTGCAATTCAGTTTATTTGCGGAACTGCTTTTACACAGACCACTGAGTGGGAGGCTGCACCTCCTCCAACGCAAGAAGCTGAGTCTAAAACAAAGAAGCCTACTGTTAATGAATCGGGTGAGGTGTTTTACGATATAGTAGATGAAGGTGCTGAATTTCCAGGAGGATTAGGAGCTCTGAAAAAGTACATGTCAGAAAATCTAACATATCCGCAGATTGCTTTGGAAAAAGGGATTTCTGGAAAGTGTTTTATCCAGGTCTATATATTGAAAGATGGAAGTATTTCGAATGTAGCGGTTAAAAAGGGAGTAGCTGATTGTCCGGAATGTGATGCGGAAGCTGTTCGTATGGTTAAAGGGATGCCTAAATGGATTCCCGCAAAGATAAATGGACAAGTTGTAAATTCTACTTATAATCTTCCTGTAACTTTTAAACTAAATTAGTTTAATTCCCATCACGCACACATCATCGGTTTGTTCGTGGAGTCCTTTCCAAGTTTCAAATTCTTCTTTTAAAGAGTTTTTCAGTTCAGCCCCACTTTTGTTTTTATGAGCTTGAATGAATTCTTTGAAAGTAGCGTATTTGTATTTTTTGTTTTTTGGTCCACCGAATTGATCGGCATAGCCATCCGAGAAAAGAATCACCCAATCATTTGGTTCCAATTGAATTTCATGCGTAGTAAAGGATTTGGCTCCTTCAAATTGACCAACGGGTTGCTTGTCGGGACTTGTCACTAAAATCTCTTCTCCACGGAAAATCCACAAGGGATTATTGGCTCCTGTCCATTGCAAGAGGTTCGTTTCGTGATCAAATCGCGCAAGGGAAATATCCATTCCATCTTTTACTGAACGATCTTCTTTGGAAAGTGTTGTTACAACCAAATCACGTACTTTATCCAATAATTCGCCCGTATTTGAGTGCGGATTTTCAGAAAGCGATTGAACCAGCGCATTGATACAAAGTACACTCACCATTGCTCCAGGTACGCCATGACCCGTGCAATCGGCCACGGCAAACCAACTCACCGTGTTTCGTTTCTCGAACCAAAAAAAGTCTCCAGCGATAATGTCTTTCGGTGCATAATACACAAATGCGTTTTCATCAAAACTGGCTTGGATTTCTGATTCTAAAGGCAATAAAGCTTGCTGTATGAAACGTGCGTATTGAATGCTTTCCACAATTTCGTGATTCTTTGCTTCTACAATGATTTTTTGTTCTTGCAATTCGTGTGTGCGTTCCACCACCTTTTCTTCCAAGTTTTCATACGAGTGACGTAATTTCTGCATCATCGAATTGAAGTTTTTGGAGAGTAGATCCAGCTCCAAACTTCCAGTTATTTCAATCGTCTGATCTAGGTTTTCTGTTGAAATCGTTTCGGTTTTGCGCGCTAACTCCTGAATTGGTTTGGTGAGCTTGCGTGAACGTAAATAAACAATAACCGTTAGAATGAAGATTGTAAGCAAGAAAATAATTCCAAAACGAAGGACTAAATCGTCGATGAGGTTTTGATAGGGAAGATCATTGGTATCTAATTTGAGTACATAACCCGAATAGAGTTTGGATTCTAATACGGGAAGAAAGATGTACTCTGTGAATTCTTCACCCCTTGAAGACTTGTTATCTGTGTTTATTGTTACGTTTCTTTCCAGATCTAAACATTTTAGATAGGCCTTTTGAAGTTTCGGGTCTTTGATACTGACATCAACGATTTGTTTTACACCCAAATACAATTCAACGCGGCTAATTGCTTCGAAACGTTTATCCAGACTCCGAATTTTGGAGAGTAATAATTCTTTGAAATCATCCGCAGATTTGGAATAGAAGCCCAATTCGATGATGTGTTTGCTATCAAAAGAAGTTTGATAACTGTATTTCTTGATCTTTCCTGTTTTTATTTCCAATCCAAAGCGATCTTCTTTAAAAGTTTTCGATTGAAAGATCTTATTGAAAAACGGAATGAAGGTTTGGTTGAGCTTTTTGAAATCTAGTCCAAAATCAGGTTTGAAAGTCGTATTGACAATTTTTAAATTCCGATCGATGAGGTAAATATCTTCTCGGGAGGGATCCATTCCAAGTGAATTTTGTAAGTTGACCAAATCAATTGATTTCGCATTTTGTTTTGTCAGAGCGAATTGAATTTCCTTGGAAGCATCTTGCATGCGTTGAATGAGCGATTGCTCGTGTGTACGCATCGAAAAATCGTAGTATTCAATTAAATTTCGCGTTTCTTCAACAATGTTCTTCTTTTGTTGAACAATGTCTTTTTCAACTTTGTCTAAGTTGTATTGATAAGTGAGGTAGAAAACAATGGAAAATATCAGCAACACGGGAACAAGGATGTTCACCAGTAGCTGTCGTAGGATACTTCGTTTCGTTTTCACGAAGTGAATTTATGGAAAAAGTCTAGAAGATGAAGCTTTAATTAATTGAATGAAAGTAAAATAGGGCAAATGCGGTATAAAAAGTAGGGGGTGAAAAATTTTTCACCCCCTACTTTTTTTGATTATTAATTATTTTCGTTCTCTTAAAACTCAAACGTTTCCATGAACTTCGTTGTGAAGTTTCCTTCGTTGAACTGAGGATCTTCCATCAGTTTTTGGTGGAAAGGAATTGTTGTTTTAATACCTTCGATGATGTATTCATCCAAGGCACGTTTCATTTTAAGGATTGCTTCTTCGCGTGTTTGAGCAACTACAATTAGTTTTCCAATCATCGAGTCATAGTTTGGCGGAATCGTGTATCCTGCGTACGCATGGGTATCAATTCTCACACCATGTCCACCTGGTGAATGGTAACTTGTAATTTTTCCTGGAGACGGACGGAAATCAGCATACGGATCTTCTGCATTGATACGACATTGAATCGCGTGCATTTGAGGATAGTAGTTTTTTCCAGAAATTTTTTCTCCAGCAGCAATTTTGATTTGCTCCTTGATCAGGTCGTAATTGATTACTTCCTCCGTAATAGTGTGCTCAACTTGAATACGTGTATTCATTTCCATGAAGTAGAAATCACGGTTTTTGTCGACCAAGAATTCCACTGTTCCAACACCTTCGTAATTTACAGCCTTCGCAGCTTTGATTGCCGCTTGACCCATTTTTTCACGCAATTCGTCTGTCATAAACGGAGAAGGAGTTTCTTCTACCAATTTTTGATGACGACGTTGAATCGAACAATCTCTTTCAGATAAGTGACATACATTTCCGTATTGATCACCTGCAATTTGAATTTCAATATGACGTGGCTCTTCAATGTATTTCTCCATGTAGATCCCGTCGTTTCCAAAAGCAGCACCTGCTTCTTGGCGAGCTGAATCCCAAGCTGCTTCTAAATCCTCTTCTTTCCAAACAATACGCATTCCTTTTCCACCACCACCGGCAGTTGCTTTCAGAATTACGGGATATCTAACTACAAGAGCTGTTTTACGAGCGTCTTCTACGTCAGCAAGTAATCCTTCTGATCCTGGAATACAAGGAACTCCAGCAGCAATCATTGTTGCTTTTGCAGTTGCTTTATCTCCCATTCCAGCAATTTGTTCTGGCAACGCACCGATAAATTTGATGTTGTGCTCTTGACAAACGCGCGAGAATTTTTCATTCTCAGACAAAAATCCATATCCTGGATGAATGGCATCCGCATTCGTGATTTCTGCAGCAGCAATAATATTTGCGATTGACAAATAGGATTTGTTGCTTGGGGGAGGTCCGATACAAACTGCTTCATCAGCAAATCGAACGGGTAAACTTTCTTTATCAGCAGTAGAGTACACTGCTACCGTTTTGATGCCCATTTCTTTACACGTACGAATAATACGCAAAGCAATTTCACCACGGTTGGCAATCAATATTTTTTTAAACATAAAATCGTGTTTAATGACTAACTAGTTGTGTGCGCGTTGCAATACAACTGTTTATTAAGCAGGATCTACCAAAAATAATGGTTGATCGTATTCTACTGGCGAAGCATCGTCAACCAATACTTTTACAATTTTACCAGAGAACTCAGCTTCGATTTCATTGAATAATTTCATAGCCTCAATGATACAAACGGTATCTCCTTTGTTGACCATTTGTCCAATACTTACAAAAGCATCTTTATCTGGTCCAGAAGAACGGTAGAATGTACCAATCATTGGAGATTTTACAGTAATGTATTTTGAATCTTCCGTTGAAGCAGCTGGTGCAGATTCTACAGCTGGTGCTGCTTGATTTGGTGCTGCAACTTGTTGTTGTGGTGCTGCTACCATTTGTTGAACAGCTGGAGCTGCTGCCTGCACGATAATTGGGGACTCAGATCTTTTAATTTCTGATTTAATCGTGATTTTAAAGTCTTTTTGCTCAATTTCTACTTCCGTAACACCTGATTTTGCTACAAACTTTATTAAGTCTTGGATTTCGTTCAGATTCATATCAGTATAATTTATAGTTGTTTTTTCGATTATATTAAGAATTATAAGCCCATTTCAAATAGATAGCTCCCCATGTAAATCCACCACCAAAGGCAGATAGTATGAGGTTGTCACCTTTTTTCAATTGTTTTTCCCAATCCCACAAACAAAGAGGAAGGGTTCCTGCAGTTGTGTTTCCGTAGCGTTGAATGTTGATCATTACTTTTTCTTTCGGAACACCCATTCTTTCTGCAGTTGCATCAATGATTCGCAAGTTTGCTTGATGAGGAACTAGCCAATCTACATCTTCTGCTGTAAGATTGTTTCTCTCCATGATTTCAGCTGAAACTTCAGCCATATTGGTAACAGCAAATTTAAATACTTGTTTCCCTTCCTGTTTCACAAAGTGTAAACGTTGATCGACAGTTTCATGGCTTGGAGGATTTGCAGATCCACCGCCTGGTTGATACAAATAATGTCTTCCAGATCCATCAGAGCGCAAAATAGCATCCTGAATGCCCATTCCTTCTGTATTTGGTTCCAACAAAACAGCGCCACCACCATCGCCAAAAATCACACAAGTTGTGCGGTCTTCGTAATCAAGTATTGCGCTCATTTTATCTACACCAATAACAATAATTTTTTTGTGTTTTCCCGATTCGATGAATGCAGCACCAGTTTGTAAACCATAAATGAATCCTGAACATGCAGCTATTAAATCATAGCCCCAAGCATTCTTCATTCCCAGTTTATCACAAACAACATTTGCAGTTGATGGAAAAGGATAATCAGGTGTAACGGTTGCTAAAATAACCAATTCGATATCTAAAGGATCAGTATTCGTTTTCTCCAAAAGACCTTTTACTGCAGCAGCAGCGATATCAGAGCAAGCGCCTTCACGAAGAATACGTCTTTCCTTGATTCCAGTTCTTGTGGTGATCCATTCATCCGAAGTATCAATAATTTTAGCTAAGTCGTCATTTGTTACCACTTCTTCTGGAAGATAGCCACAAATGCCTGTTATTGCTGCTGTGATTTTACTCATTTTATTGATTAAAAGCGTCGTTTATGTTTTTAGTAAGATCTGATTTAGCTACTTCGTAAGCGTGAAGCAACATGCTTTTCACAGCTTTATCATTCGAAATTCCATGACCAATGATGACATTACCTTTCACACCTAAAATGGGTGTTCCACCATAATTTTCATAATTGAACCGATCAAAGTATTCATCACTCATACCTCTTTTTCGCATAAGCATGTAAATACCTTCCGCTTGTTTCAAGACCACATTTCCTGTAAATCCATCACAAACAATCACGTCTGCTTTCCCTGTAAATAAATCGCGACCTTCGATGTTTCCAATGAAATTAATTTCATCCGATTCAGCCATTAATTTATGTGCCGCAATCGTCAGTAAATTTCCTTTGGAAGCTTCTTCTCCGATATTCAACAAACCAACTTTTGGAATTTCTATACCATAAACGCTTTTGGCGTAAAGGTTTCCTAGAACCGCAAATTGATAAAGAACATCTGGTTTGCAATCAGCATTAGCACCAACATCCAGCAAGATGGAGTTTTTTCCATTTACTGTAGGCAGTACAGATGTAATACATGGGCGAATAATGCCCGGAATGGTGTTTATCTTATAGATAGCACCAACTAGCATCGCTCCAGTATTACCTGTACTTGCAAAAACGTCAATTTCCTTTTTAGCGAGCAAATCAAAACCAACCGCAATACTGCTATTGGGTTTGTTTGGAATTGCTCGAGTAGGATGATCGTGCATGGTGATAACATCCGGGGCATGAACAATGTCATATGCATCCGAAGGTTCGTTCAACGCGTTAAGGCCACTCAAGATTTGCTCTTGGTCGCCAATCAACACGAGACGTGCATCCTGAGGAAGTTCTTTTCTAGCAAGTATTGCACCGGCTAAATTGGCCTCAGGTGCAAAATCACCGCCCAAAATATCTATTCCTATCTTCATCAGGAGGAATTCTTACTAACGCGAATTAAATCGCTACTTCTTTCTCTGCTACTACTCTTCCTTTGTAGTACAATTTACCTTCATGCCAGTGAGCATGGTGGAACAAATGTGGTTGACCTGTTGTAGGACAAGTTGCAATGTTCTTCGCAATTGCTTTGACGTGAGTTCTTCTCTTGTCACGTCGTGTTGTCGAGATTCTGCGCTTTGGATGTGCCATTTTACTTATTTATTTCAATCGTTAATTCAAATTTTTTAATACCGACCATCTTGGATCAATTGGTTTGTCGTTATCTGGTTCGTCCGAATCGTCATCCTCTTCGTCTTCATCCTTCCAATCACCTTGATCTTCGTTGTCGTCGTCTTCATCGTCCCAATCATCATCGTCTTCGTCCCATTCTTTGGTTTCTGGTTCATTTGCATTCACAATGTACTTGTTATACAAACCCATTACTTCTTCGTTGCATTCTCCTTGCGGATGAATTTTACGCGCTGGTAATGAAATAACCACCAATTCATAGATCGGTGCTGAAACATTTAGTTCAAACGTTTCTGGATGAAGAATAATTAAATTCTCGTCTTCAGAAATTTCTGTTCCAAACTTGTAAACAATGCGGTAATCTCCATGGATCTGCATATCCATCGGATCGTTACAACGATCACATGGAGTGGACACAGTTCCTGAAAGCGAAAATTCCGCTATCATCATTGTTTCCTTCTTCTCAAATACTAAATCCACTCGGACTTTTGCATCTTCAATCAGGGTTTCTTCAACACCTTCAAAGAACGATTTGTTTATGTCGAACTCATAGCTATAAGTCCCTATTTTTAATCCAACAAAGGGGATTATGAACTCATTCGTAGACTTCTTCACTACACAAAAATTGGAGGGCAAAGGTAGAAAAAATAAACGAATACATACTTATTATTGATTTAAATTCATCTAAATTTTATTTTCACCTTGTATTTTACTGTTTGCGTTGATGCTTCACCTTGTTAAAAGCAGTGCTTTTGTTTGTGTCTGCACCGACGCTTACCTCTTTCGAAAGCCATTCCTTCTCTTACTCAATTTCATGTTCGCGAGCTCCTCTTTTTCTATGGTGAGAGGACTCTTGAGCTTGTAATGGATTCAGAGCAACTTCTTTTAAAAATTTGCGTGTATTGTAGATATCCATTGCCAGATAAATTGCACTTCTCATTGATTGCGGATTTGCTTCGTTTTTCCCTGCAATGTCGAAAGCTGTTCCATGATCTGGGGACGTTCTAACTATTGGTAAACCAGCAGTATAATTTACGCCATCTTCAAATGCTAATGCTTTAAAAGCTGCCAATCCTTGGTCGTGATACATGGCCAAAACGGCATCGTATTGACCCCTATTTGGACTTCCAAAAAAGCCGTCTGCTGGGAAAGGCCCGAGGGCAAAAATATCTTCATTTCGAGCAGCATTTATTGCCGGAGTGATGATTTCTGCTTCTTCAGTTCCCATTTTTCCGTTCTCACTTGCGTGTGGATTTAATCCAAAAACTGCAATTTTAGGTCGTTGAATTCCGAAATCTTTCTTCAAACTGCTGTCTAATTCTTTTATTTTCGACAGAATTTTTTCACGCGTTAGTGAACTAGAAACATCTTTTAATGGAAGGTGAGTTGTTACCAATGCAACACGCAACGAACCACTTACCATCATCATCAATGCTTCATCCATCCCAGCCAAATGCGCTAAGTATTCGGTGTGCCCTGGAAATTGAAATCCAGCTTTTCCGATTGCTTCTTTGGAGATTGGTGCTGTAACCAGCACATCTATTTTTCCAGCTGCTAAATCTTCTGTAGCTTTTTCTAGTGAAAGAAATGCGTATTTACCGCTTGCTTCTGTACCTTTTCCTAGTTCAAATTGAACTTCTTCGTTCCACACATTCACAATGTTAATCTTGCGATTTACAGCTTCTGTTGCAGATTTACAATTTTGATAATTGAATTCTGGTTCGTTTATCGCCTTCTTGTGAAAAGAGATGGTTTTGGAAGATGCATAAATAATCGGAGTGCAATCTAAAAGCAATCGACTATCTGCTAAAGCTTTGATAACGATTTCTGGTCCAATTCCATTGATATCTCCAATAGAAATTCCTACACGAATCGGAACTGCACGGCCTTCTTCTTTGATTTTTTCTTTCTCTTTTTCCATCTTATGCTAGTTTTTTCAAGAAAGAAATCAATAAACGAATTCCTGTACCTGTTCCTCCAAAACCTCTGTAATCTTGTGGTTTGTCTAAGAAAGCAGGGCCTGCAATGTCCATGTGGATATAAGGTGATTTCACGAAGTGTTCTAAGAATTTTCCTGCTGTAATCATTCCGGCATAACCGCTTCCGATGTTGTTCAAATCTGCAATTTTGGATTTCATTTCATCGTAGTAATCATCCCAGAAAGGGAATTCAACCACGCGTTCGTAGGTTTCCATTCCTGCTTCATTCAATAGGTTGAAATATTTTTTATCTGCATTTCCCATAATGATGGAAGCTTTTGAACCAATTGCGCGAACTGCAGCTCCAGTTAGTGTTGCAGCGTCTATAACCAATTCTGGTTTGAATTTCTCTGAGTAAGCCAAAGCATCTGCTAAAATCATGCGTCCCTCAGCGTCTGTATTTAATACTTCAACCGTTGTGCCATCATACATGGTGATAATGTCTCCAGGGGCATACGCATTCAATCCTGGGCGATTATCTGTTGCGGGAATCAATCCGATTAAATGAATTGGAAGTTCCATCATTGCTGCAGCGTAAATAGTTCCAGCCATCATTGCTGCTCCAGCCATGTCTGATTTCATGGAATCCATAGAACCAGCTGTTGGTTTCAAGCTCAAACCTCCAGTATCGTAAACAACTCCTTTTCCAACTAAAACAATTGGTTTTTTGTTGCTCGCTTTTTTTGGTTTGTATTCAATGATGGTGAATGTTGGTGGATCAATTGATCCTTTATTTACAGAGAGAAGACCTCCCATTTTCAAGGCTTCAATTTTCGATTTCTCTAAAATGGTTACTGAAAATTTGGCTTCTTTTCCTTTTTCCTCAATTGATTCTGCAAGTTGCGTTGCATTCAAGCCTGAAACTGGTTCGTTCACTAAATCACGTGCCCAGAAAACGGCTTTTACTGTTGCAGTTAATTCTGCAATAACTGCTGGAGTAATTTTTGTAGAAAAATCAATTGACTCTAGTGCAAATTTTTCCTTCGTAGCTTCTTTGCGGTATCTTAAATACTGATAGTTGGAAAGTGCAAACCCTTCGGCAAGCAATAAGCTATTTGATTTTCCGCCATCAATGAAAATGCTTTTCACGGTTTTGGGTAAAGCTCCACGAAGTTTGT
Source organism: Fluviicola taffensis DSM 16823 (assembly GCF_000194605.1). NCBI lineage: Bacteria > Pseudomonadati > Bacteroidota > Flavobacteriia > Flavobacteriales > Crocinitomicaceae > Fluviicola > Fluviicola taffensis. Next base: position 1,412,491 of record NC_015321.1, on the reverse strand, counting down.
TTCCCATAATTCGTTGCTTCTCATCGGTTGCCTGATCCTTGATAAACACATAGTGTTTTCCTTTGATAGGCAAGTACAAGAATTGTGAATCGGCATCTTTGTGAAAAGATTCTAATTCTTCGGCAATTACTTTGGGCAATTTGGTTTGCGGTTCAATTTTCTTCCCAACAAGGACAACAAGGCCTTCTTGCTGGTCGAACACAGCGGATGTATTAAAATTCATAAAACTCGAAATTATGTGAATCGTAAAGATACGATTGGAATTGCGAATTATGAATTAAGAGTGGCGAATTAATTTGAGATTAAATGTTTTATTTTGACTTTTTTAATAATATTCATACCTAAAATAACTTCCTCCCAAATATTCTTCATTTTGAATAATTTGTTGTTTTACGATCAATCCTTTGTTGTTTCTCTCAAAAATGGTTGTTGATGTTTGTCCTTTATATAATCGGGTTTGCTTCAATAGATTGCCTTTTTTGTCATATTCGTAGTCGAATAGATAGCCTTCAAAACTCAGAGGATTTTTATGTTGATCCATTTTATTTAGGGAATAATTTAGTAAATCTCCGTTAGGGCTATACTGTTTATAAACTTTATAACCGGCAGAATCCGAGTACTCAACATAACTTAACACTTCATTTTTGGCACTGTATTGAATGCTTTTTAGAGCATCGCAACTATTTCCGTATTCAAAAACACGGTAAGAATTGCTGATGCTATCGTGAACTTTTAGCTGGCGTCCATGTTCATCATACTCATACTTTTTTTGTCTGACCACTGCACCTGACATGTAATGTTGAAAAAGGGTCAAATTGCCTTGTTGATCAAAATATTCAATAGACTCTATGTCCGATAATGAATCGCTTTCCGGAACATAGGAATAACCTATTCTTTTTTCAACTTTATTTTTCCGAATGATTACAGTTTCTTGTTCATCACCACACATAAAATCGGCGGAACAACTTACGAGCAAATAGAATGGAATAATAAAAAATAGCCTGTTCCTCATGTTTTAGTTTATTCGTTACAATCTTTCGATTTAATTAGTTCAGAGTGTTACGTTCTTTCAATTCGCTTATTTATTTTAGCTTCATTTCTTTTATAAAACGGTCAATTTCAGGCATGTCGTTTTCATTGGTGGAAGTGGTTTGTAAGAATAAAGCATACTCGTCTCCTAAATAACCAATCACATTGAAACGGATGCTTTTTCCCCCTTGAATTGTACAGTCAGCAATAAATTGATGAACTTCTTTTCCATCTACACTAGAAGTTCCGTCATAGATTACTTTTTTCAGTTCTAATCCTTTTTCAGACAATAGTAAATCTGGGATGAATTGGGCAACAATTTTTTCATTGCTCGTATTTTCGGGTCTAGATATTTGCTTGACTATAATGGACGATTCGTCCCACAAACTAACCGTTTGTTTTCCTTCTACTGTAAAAAGGAGCCTTCCATAAAAACTGCCTTCTACAAGTTTAAATTTATTATTTGCAGGAGGCACAATAACAAGGTGTTTACTCCAATTAATTTTATTGATCCTGTCAACCTTGATTGATTTAACGGAGTTCATTAATTTTTCCCCTAAATCAGGTTCTTTATTGGTGAAAAATGAAATGGTAATAATTGCGGAAAAAGTAGAATCACCATATAATATTCGATAGGATTCAGTATTCCCTCCTCTAAGTCGAACGATTTTCATAGGAAAACCATCAATGATAATTTTAGATTGTTTCACAACAGCGTATCCTTCTTTAGCATAAGTAACAGAATCTATCTGGGAACTAAAAATAGTGTGCTCGCTTGGGGGTATTTCCAGTGCACTAATTTCATAATGGTAATCTTCCCCGATAACGGGAAAATAGGTTGAAAAAGTAAATTTCTCAAATGGAGGAACTATGGTCAGTCTTGTTCCTGAAATATTCATTCTACTCTGTGAGAAAATGGACAAGGAAAGGAAAAAGGCGGCTATGGAAATAAATACTTTCATGAATCAAAAATAAAAAATAATGCATAACGTGTTAGTAATGTACCATTTATTAATAATGATGTGGATAAGGCCAAATTATAGTTAAACATTATTCCATTGAAAGAGTGTTCTGCACTTGCGAATAACGCAATCCTTTTATATGTATATTCCTTCAGTTATATACCAACGGTAAGGACTTTCAAAATCCCTCATTGTTTTTGGTTGAATAGGTTCCAGATTTTTCCATATAATGTTTTGTTTTTCAGCATTCAACTTTCCCTTGGTCAATTCCAATTTTTGGCTACTAAAATCAAGAATAAAATGCTGAGTCCATCCGGCATATAGTTCGAATCTCTTAACCTTGATTAACACTAGCTGTTCATTTTGATAACTGAAAAAATACTTGGTATTGTTTGAGAAATTACGCTCCATATTATCTGAATGGTATTCAATTTTCAAGAGACGGTTGTCTATTTGAATTTTCGAGGCCAATCCACTGATTATTGAATTACTTTGCTCTATTAAGCTGAAATTATTTCCCCCTGGTTGTTTAAGTGCAACTATTAGGATGCTTCTGGGATATTTCTCTACCTCCATTTTATGGACTCTTTGCTCACCTTCGAACTCAATAAAAGAATAGCTTGTTAAGCTGTCTTTGCTTTTAATAGCGAATGCAATATCCAATTCATTATCACCATTCAAATCGCCTTTAGTTGAGTCAACAACTGTCCAGCATTCGGGGATAAAGCTTTCCATTGTCTGACCTTCGTTTTTTATTACGGGGAATTCAATTCCAATAAGTGGTTGTCCAAGAACAAGCCCAAGTTTAAGGGTAAGTGCTAGAATTAGTAATGGTCTCATAAAGTCAAACATCATTTTGAAATGAAACAGATTCTACTTACTCGCATCTTTTCGTTTCTTCCAGTGTCTTCTTGCAAACCAAGCTATAACAGCGATGAGTAAAATTATTGGCCATTTTGAAACGGTCCACAATAGAAAGTTGATGATAGAATCCCAACCCGATGCCAAAGAATTTCCAGCGCGAGAAGAGAATGGATCTTTTGTTATTTGGACTTCTTTTACTGCATATTCTTTGAACAAAATGACGTGAAGCGTGCTCAAATCAACTTGGTCGCTGAGGTATTTCAAACGCCCTTCTTTGCTTTCAATTTCCTCCATCAATTGACGAATGTTTTCTTCAATACTTAGAATTTCATTGACGTTTTTTGCTTTGTTCAAAAGTTCGTTGTATCGTTTTAGATACTTGCGCTTGTTCTCAAGTCTTGTTTCTATGTCTAGAAATTCTTCTGTAACGTCGTTTGAGTTTATTTTCTTGAACAGAATTTCATCTTTTCCACTTTCTATTCCTTGCACCAATTGTTCGAAATTTTTGGAAGGTAGACGAATGATTAAATCGTATTGAATGCGCTCTTCGTTCTTATCTAATTCTTCGTTTTCGTAATATCCATTTAAGGATTTGATGATTTTATCAAAGTCTTTTTTGCTTTCATTAAATCGCTTGGATTTAATACGCATACTTCCATTTTTGATAATTTTTTTCTTCGTTTGAACCTTTTTCTGTGCATTTTTTACGGAAACAGCATTGGTTTCTTCTATATCAGCTGTGGTATAACTTGCAGAATTTGCTTGAACGTTATAAGTTATACTTCCTTCTGAAATATTCTCGCGGTATTCATCTTCAAAACTTGCGTCAAATGAAGCCATTTCGACTTGTGGTTCTACGAATTGCGTTGTTTGGATTTCTTGTTTGAAATCCTGGTGCTTTTCTCCAATCACTTTTGCATCATCGTTGTTACAGCTTAGAAGAAATAAACAAATGATGCTGTTTAGGTAGATTATTCGTTTCATAGGTTTCATTTTTTTGAGCGGTACAAGTAACGATTATTTTCGTTCAATGGAGTAATTATCTTACTGAACTCGAAAGACTTTCTCTGAAGTGCCATCACTATAAATATATATTAAGGTAGTATTCGGCTTGAATTCTGTTTCACGTCCCATAAGATCAACGATTTTTATAACCTCCCGATTTTGAATTTTATCTTGTTCTAGTATGCCTAGTGAAGAGTTAAATCGCGCTATGTGTGAAGTTGGACTTGAATATTGACCACCACAAAACATCATGTTGTTGTAATCTTCCAAGCAATAAACGGTTTCATTAAATTGACTTCCTAACTGATCCCAACCGTTACCATTCCATTTCATTACAGCACGATCTGTGATCCATTGGCTGCTTCCAAATAAAGTTGCAGCTATGTATAATTCACCGTTGAATTCCCAGAATTCACTTACACCCTTAATTTGTGGATCTCCCATTGCAGTGTAATTAGTTCCATCCCATCTGGCGATTCCATTCATTTCAACTCCGCCAATAGTATCCACGGTACCTATTAATAAGTCACCCTGAAAACTTTTCAACGCATATGCGCTATTAAAGACAACAGAACTATCAAAGCATTCCCAATTTGTTCCTGTCCATCTAGCAATATTTTGAACTGTTGTGTCAGCACCAGATGCGGTAAATAATCCTGTAGCATATAGTGTGTTTTGATGTATTCCGAAATTAGAAACTGTACCATTAAATCCATTTCCCATGGGGTTCCAAGTAGAACCATCCCATGCGGCAACATTATTTATCGGAACACCCCCAATAGAGCTAAATCTACCGCCCGAGACCACGATTGTATCATAAGTGATGAGCTTTTTGGTTGATGACCATGATGATTCGTCAAATATTCCACCCACTTGCTCCCAGCTACCATTTTTTAATTTATAAACTTTTGATTGGGAACCAACATAAGGGTAATCGCCGCCTGTATAAAGTGTATCATTGAGCACACTAAAAGTAAGTGGGAACGCAATACCAGTAAGGCTTAAATGGTTATATGTTGTCCAGTTCAATCCATTCCATGATTGGACCTTATACATAAATTTTCCGCCAACGAATAATTCACCGTCATACTTGATCATATCGTAGACGTTATCATCTAAACCATCGCTGACATTTTCCCAGTTTTGAGCATTTGAAATGGATGGCAAAAGAAAAAGAATGGTAATAATAAGCGAGTATTTCATAAGTGGTTGTTTTTTAAATTCTAGGTTGTTACAAAATTAGTAACCCACTGATTAAATGAGTCTTAAAATTAAATCAATTCATACCATAATTCATCTGTGAAACGGTTGAGTGACAGTTTTATTGCGTATAATGTTTCTTAACTAGGAGCCGCGGGCTTCTTGGATATAGTTGTTCAGCCCGCGGCTTTTAGTTGATGTTAGTAGCTTGATATCTTTTACCAAGCCAATTATGTAGAATAATTATCCAACAGATGATAAAGTACCCAATAACCGTTATGAATAAAATAAGATAACCAAATCCAGTTTTGGTGCCATACTCTCTATCAATATTCCATTGACTATGGATTGAAGTTCTTGTAAGGTATGTGAAACATACGATAAGTATTGATGAGAATATTAATACTATTTGTCGTTTCAGCAAGAGTACCGATATCAAAGAAACAAGCATAAATGCAATGATAATCCGTGGAAAAAGGAATTCGCTTCCATTTATTACTCTTTGTTGATTTGGGTCTCCTGCGAACAGGTTTAACTTTAATAGATATGGATAGTACAAACTTGAGATAGCGCATCCAATTGCGATTATCAGAATAATTGAATACGATATGCGTGATATTCTGCTCATGGCTGTTGTAATTGCTATAACATCTGAATATGCAACATAGTGGTACATATCTCCTTAATATATTCGTTATGATATTTCTTTGCATTCCAGTGTTTAGTATGGTTTCACCGAAAATAATGAGAAAGTCACAACTTTCAAACGGGTTTGTAATAATATTATATTTAAACGTTTAACTCAACGCCTATTTCATCACTCTCCATAATACATTTCATCTTCAAAGTAACCTTCTGGAGCTTCTCCATTGTTCATGTTGATTCCGTAGTATTTGCGTTTCAACTCTTTTCCAACTTGGTAAGTAATGACGCTCACATCCAAAAGTTTTTCCTGATAGCTTAAAATGGCTTCTAAGTTTTCCAAATTCGGATTCAAGCATATTTCGCTCATGTTTTTTACACTTCCTAAATCGCCCTTTAACCATCTGCCATCTCGTTTTCCAAGAATGTATTGCCCAACCTGATTTAAGTTTCCGTTCACATCATACATTTTCCAAACGCCAGTAGGAAGTCCATCTTTTACCCAGCCTTCGTTTTGAAGATTTCCATTGTCGTAATAGTTTTTCACATATCCGTTTTTGCGGTGTTGTGTTGTGTCTTTTTCCCAAAAACAATATAACATGCGCTCTTCGTTGTGATCTGTATGCGAACAATCGTATTTCTCAAACTTCTCGATAATCCAACTTTTACTCAAAGCGTTGTTGTCTTTGTCTAAATAGTAAAGAATTCCTTTAGATTTGAATTTAATGCTATCATTAATCGAAATGATGGTGTCGAAATATTCTACTTCCATCAACTTTTTGCCTTCGTAGTTGAAGTATTTCCAACAGCCAACTTTAACTCCTTTTGAAATTGCACCAACTCGGGCAATGGTGTCGTTGGGATAATATTTGGTGATGTAATAATCGATTCCGGATTTATTCACCAAACTCGGTCGTCCATAATACGGCTGAAAAACTCCTTGATCGGCATAGCCAGCTTGATAGATGAGTCTTTCGATACTAGAACTTTCAGTAATATCTCCAAAATTGAACGGAATGGAATCTCTCCAATCAAATTCATAGCGAACACTCAGTTCGTTTTCTTCCCAAATCTTTTCTTCGATAGGCTGACTGTATTGAAACTTCACGTATTGGTATTTAAAACCTAGTGTGTCATAAGCTTCGTAGTCATCAATAGGTTGACCAGTTAAGAAAAATCCTTTTTTGGCTAGTTTCCCATTCGAATGATAGGCAACTGATTCTCCTTGAAGCGCTCCGTTTTTAAATCCTAAATCGAAGATGAGTATGGAATCTTTCTTCGGATAAGTGAAGTACGTTTGAACATTTCCATCTAGATATCCGTTTCTATAAAAGGATTGAGAATAGAATAATTTATTGCGTTTGTATTCAATACCTTCTTTGGCTCCGTTGAAGTAGCTCACATACATTAGGGTGTCACCTTTCCAGTTCAATGTCGTGTATGGCCCATCCATTTCACCATTTTTGAAGGTGCATTTGGAATCTAGATACATCGTTTTTTTAGCAGGATATTCTGTAAATTGACTCAAAGGATCTTTATACTGACTGTATAATTCATCTTCCATGTATTTTGGTAAGGGATTTGCCACCGAATAGTCTAAATTATCTCCGTGCGCCAATCCGTTTTTGTATCCAATGGTTGATCTTACTTGTCCAAATTGATCTTTGTACGTCCAGATTCCTTCTGGTTTTCCATTTAAGTATTTTCCTTGCAGACTGGAGATAACTGATTCTGGGGTCCCTTTTTTACGCGGGTTAGGGATATCGTATTCTCCATCAGGATATTCTTCTTTTCGGTCTAGTTCGTAAGGTTGAACTTCGTAAAGTGCTTGAAGTGACCCATAAATCTGAGTAAATAATCGCGTAACCGAATGCGATAATTGGCTCGATCCGCCAAAATCTGAAACATAGCCAATTAGAAGATCAGAGCGTTTTTTTGATTTGGAATAACTCTTTAAGGCCGATTTATAAAGCTTGAGATCTGAATCGCTTTTTGGAAGTGTGAGTTGAACGGATTCTTTGCTCGCTTTCAATTTGAAACTTCCCGTTTTGTCATTTACACGAAGATCTCCTGTAAATGGTTTTCCGTCGACAAGCAATTCTTTATCACCATCAATGATATATTTGTATTCCCAATAATAGGCCATTTTTTCAATTGGAACGGTATCTGACATACTGCTTTTCCAATAATCATCGAGGGTGCCATTTTCAATCGATTTCAATGTTATATTTTTGAATGTAGTGGTTGAAGTTGCATTGACATTCAAATAGTCTTCTGAGAATATTGCTTCTTGTTGGTAAACCGTATCACCCATTAAATTCCGCCCCATGGAAATGATTGTTCGAGTAGAAGGATAGAAGTAAACTTCTTTTGCTAGTGAAGAATCAATCTTGAAAAGTTCCTGAATGAGCAGTATTCTTTCAGGCATTTGACCCCATTTAATTTCGTTGGATTCGGCATAAATGAAAGTAGGTTGTCCGTAATTGCGATCATATTTTTTCGAGTTGATAATCGCAACTGAAGCACTATTTATTTCTGGTGCACTTAAAACGTTTCCTCGCAGGTCATGCCAAGTTTCGAGGTATTTAACGCCGTTGTAATCGTAAAAGCGCTGTACATATTGGTTGGAATCAGGGATGAATACAATTTCATTGGCAATCGTTCCATTGTCCCAATAAACAGGTTCTTCTTTTAGAAGCATTCCATCTTTGACTTCAAATTTGTACTGCAGTTGACCATTGGGGTAGTAGTGTTCAACAATTCCTTCATAGATAAATAAATACCCAATGGAATCGATTAAATCGTTGTATGTGTACCGTTTTTTATTGGCGAATAAGTAATATTCATTTGGATTGTAATTCGCATTTTCTTCATTGTACATCGACTCTTCATAATCACCGTAGTAAATTTCTTCATCTAGTTCATATTCCTCTCCTTCATAACTGTTTATACTTTCTTCTGGTAATTCATAATTTGCAGTATCTTTTTTATCTAAAAGGCTGTAAAAATTACTGAAATCGGGAAACTCCATTTCGTAGCCATACTCGGAGTAATTGTTGGCTGAAGAAGAAGAGTTGTTATGAAGAATCAAGGAATCTTTTCGGCTATAATCTAAGAAGTTTGGTGGAACCACTTGATGACGAATCATGGGTGATTTCCCTCTTTTTTGATCTGCACGAAAGGCATACCGATCAATGGGCGTTTTATCCGTTGTTTTCGTAATAATGAGCTGACCTTTTTTTCCAACGGTGATCTTGTTTTTGAATTCGTAATATTCCCAAGCTCCTGATGCTTGCTCATTTGTGTAGTATCCAGAAGTCAATAAATCGGAGTTTTCATAGACGGTAAAAGAGCCGTTTTTCAATCCGTTTGTAAAAGTTGTTGTTGTAATTGTAGTATCATAAACGGCACTTTTTATTCTTTCTTCGATACTTTGATTGGGATCGTATTTGGTATTTTGATCGTATTTTTCACGGAATACGTATTCTTTCCACGCACCCGATTTTTCACTGTTTGAATAATTTCCTGTGATCACTAGTTTTCCTTCTGGATTAAACCACTCACATTTTCCTTCAATTTGGTTGTTTTTGATGAAAAATGTAGCTGCCACAAGATCGTTTTTATAGCGTATGATGCGCTTAGTGATATAGGGAATATCTCTATAAAACATCACGTAATTTCCATCAGGTAGATTTCTTAGGGCAGGAGTAGGGTCATCAGCAATTGAATTCGTTGCAGTTACCAAGAAGTAGGAATAATTCTCTAATAACGCTTCTAATTGTTTGAGGTTCTTTTTTGAAGTTTTCGGGAATTTTGGAGCGAGTTTCTTTTCTTTTTCGGAAATAGGTTGAACCTCAATAGAGACAATTTTTTCATTGCGATCATCGCGTTTAATGACTTCTTTCGAATCTGCAAAGTTCAAATAATATTCTGTCATCACACGGACTTCCTGTTGGTGAGGATAAACATAATACTGCTTATTTTTGATCGTAACTTGATCTGTTTGTGTGAAGCCAATAAAGGATTGGATGAACAAAAAAAGACTCAATGCATGTCGAGTCTTTATCAATTGTTGAGTCAGAATGCTGAATTGGGTTAGCGATTGATTCAAATTAGGGAAAAAGAAAGAATTCTTATTCATAAAAAGTATAGGTAAAAAGTTCGTGAGTTTGATACTTGTTTGCACCTTCTAAATGTTCCTTTTTGTGGATTATTTTTGAAGGCAGTCTGTTTTTATCGTAATAAATGAAAGTTTTCACCGAGGTTACAAATGTTTTATCAATGAAAGTAGAATCTAAGAAGCCATCGAAATGCCCATTTGAATAGTTGAAATATCGTTTTTTGAAGAACGGATAATCTTCATTGGTAATGAGCTTTGGATAATTCTCGGAAAAATAAGTGTATTCTGAAATAAAAGTTTCTTTTACCTTATTCTTCACTTTGTATCTTTTGACTGGTTTGATGGGTTCACCCAAAACAATCCAATCGTTTGGAAGAGGATTCGCTATGGAGTCTACCGATAAAGGCCCAAAGTATTTTTTCTTTAAAATGAAATGCAATAAATCATTGTCATTGGAAGATTCAAAAGCAGTGTAATTACTGTTTATTTTGCTTGGACTATAAGTAAATGTATTGTTCTCAACACCATATAAATTATCTTTCTGAATCACATCACAATATCCAATTTCAGTTGGTTTTTTCAGTAGGAATGATTGGTTGGAAATAACAATTCCTTCTGAAAAATCGGCTATTTGCATTTGAATGAGTCTTCCCGATTGATTGAAGTTGTAAATCAAAGTTCTTTTTGGAAACGTTTCATCCCCGTAATCGGTATCATTAGCACTAGTGTCGTTGATAACGCCTTTGAAGAAAGTAATAGTAAGTTGCTGAATTTTGTGGCTGGAAACCAAACTATCGTTGAACCAAAAAGGGAAATTAATGAGTCCAGCGACTTCGTCTTGAAAATAGAGCGGATGAATCAAATCTGCCACAATTTCTTGTTGCTTCGTTGGTTTTTTCTTACTTGAAGAACACGAATACAGGATAAATCCAGTCAAAATCAGTAAGTAAACAAGAGGTTGTTTCATTGAATTAAAGGTAATATATTTTGTTTTGATCTAAAACTTAGGTAGTTTGAAGTTTTTAGATAATAAATGTTCAAATGTTCAAATGTTCAAATGTTCAAATGTTCAAATGTTCAAATGTTCAAATGTTCAAATGTTCAAATTGATTCTCATAAATTTTTGAACTCTTTTAACTCGTTGAACCTTTTAAACTTCTTCTCTGTGCTGTTAATGTACTACAAATCCTTCATTTATAAGGCTTGAGAGACTCTTTTTCCGTAACTTTGCAAAATGGATATGGAAAGGCCTATAACGGACTGGTTGCCACTTACAAAGAAAGAGGTTGAAAAAAGAGGTTGGGATGAATTAGATGTCATTCTAATTTCTGGCGATGCTTATGTGGATCACCCAGCTTTTGGTACAGCAGTTATTGGACGGATCATTGAAAGTGAGGGTTTTAAGATTGGAGTAATCGCACAACCAAATTGGCGAGATGATTTACGCGATTTTAAAAAATTGGGGAAACCGAAATATTTCTTTGGAGTAACAGCGGGATGCATGGATTCCATGGTCAATCACTATACAGCTGGAAAGCGCTTGCGTTCAACGGATGCTTATACTCCAGGTGGGGTTTCTGGTTTTAGACCCGATTATGCAACGACTGTTTATTCCAAAATTCTGAAAGAAATTTATCCAGATGTACCTGTTTTAATTGGTGGCATTGAGGCTTCGCTTCGACGAGTAACTCACTATGATTACTGGAAAAACGAATTAATGCCCTCCATTTTGGTAGATTCAGAAGCTGATTTGTTGGTTTATGGAATGGGAGAGCAACCCTTGCGAGATGTTCTTCGCTTGTTGAAAAAAGGAGTTCCTTTTAGTTCCTTGACAACTGTGAATCAAGTGGCATTTATTCAGGATGGTGATAAGGATTTGCCTAAGAATAAGCAATGGGAGACCGTTGAATTATCGAGTCACGAAGTGTGTCAAAAAGACAAATTGGCGTATGCAGCTAATTTCAAAGTGGTAGAGGTTGAATCCAATAAATTAAAGGCAAATCGGATTACGCAAAAAATTGGTTCGAAAACCTTGGTTATCAATCCGCCTTATCGCACAATGACGGAACAGGAGATGGACCAGTCGTTTGATATGCCTTATACGCGCATGCCTCATCCGAAATATAAGAAACGTGGAGCCATTCCAGCTTACGAAATGATTAAGTTTTCCATCAATATGCACCGTGGATGTTTTGGAGGATGCAGTTTTTGTACGATTTCTGCCCACCAAGGAAAATTTATTTCTTCTCGTTCCGAAAAAAGTATTTTGAATGAAATTGATGAGGTTGTGAAATTGCCAGAATTCAAAGGATATTTATCAGATATTGGTGGGCCTTCAGCGAATATGTACCGCATGAAAGGCAAGGATGAAGCGATTTGCGAGCGTTGTTCAAGTCCTAGTTGTATTCACCCTGTGATTTGCAATAACTTGGATACTTCGCACAAAGCCATGACGGATTTATACCGTAAAATTGATGCACATCCAAAGATTAAAAAGGCTTTTGTTGGCTCTGGAATTCGCTATGATTTGTTGGTAGATGATTTCAATAAGAATAACGATGATGGAAATCACGATGAATACATTGAACAACTAATTACCCGACATGTAAGTGGACGATTGAAAGTGGCTCCAGAGCATACTTCCGATGCGACATTGCGCGTCATGCGAAAACCGTCCTTTAAATACTTTCACAAGTTCAAAGAAAAGTACGATCGTATTTCAGAAAAGAATAATATCAATCAACCCTTGATTCCTTATTTCATTTCTTCGCATCCTGGTTGTGAAGAAGCTGATATGGCAAATTTGGCAGCTGAGACGAAAGACATGGGTTTCCAATTGGAGCAAGTTCAAGATTTTACTCCAACACCTATGACCGTTTCTGAAGTAATTTATTACACAGGTGTTCATCCCTATACTTTGAAGCCAATTTATACGGCTAAAGGAGCTGACGAAAAGAAAAATCAAAATCGCTTCTTTTTTTGGTACAAGCGTGAAAATAGAGATTGGATAAAGGATCGTTTGACGAAGGCTAAAAGACCAGAGTTAATCTCCCAGTTACTAGGAGATCAACAGGGGTCATCTATGAGTAGTGGTAATAAAAATAGTGGTAAAAATTCCAACTCAGGCGGTAACGTGCCAAATTGGCTTAGTGAGCGGAGGAAAAAAAAGTAAGCAACAGGCCGCATAAACTCAGTGAAAGTGGATGTGGGTAATTTCTTAACGACCTGCTGCTATATATTTTTATAATTAATATTTAAATTCTCTCGTTGACCAAACTTGAAGAAGTGATTTGTTCATGTGTAAGTAACTTTCAATTGCACTTATTGAGGATCCAACCTTAGAAATACAATAGAGTAACTCTTTTTCTGAACATTTTAATTCACTACTCCAAAAACTAATATTCGTTTTATTGTGAATATCAACTCTTGGCTTATTTATTAGTTCATTAAACATTTCAATTATTCCTTTTTCTGAAACAAATGTATTGCTCAAATTTGAGGTGTACATCAGTATTTATACTGAAAATGCATTGCGGGAAACCACATTTTTTTAAATACGAAAATTATTAAAACACATGAAATCAGATGTTTATATTTTTTAGTGGTTTTTTCTGTTTGGATTATCGATTATTTCAAATTAATATTGATTCATAACTTAAACTAATGTATTATGTCATTTACAGGGAATGAAGGCGGAGCAATTGATATTTCAGTTGCGGCAGCTTTAACAAAAGCTTATCGCGAGGCTCACTCAGGAAAAATTCAAGGAGCTTTTATTGGGAAAGCAAATATTGAAAAACTAATTTCAGGAAACAGTAAAGGAATCCGCTTCTATTATGGATTGAAAGAAGATGGTACACCTGAATTAGTATTAGTCGGTGCTGATGAAAATGAAGATGATATCTTGAATGTGGTCATTGATCTTGCCAAGAGATGTCCTCCTTATTGTGGATCCAGAAACGTGTTGAATTCAGATTCACAGTAGAAATTTGTTTGAAATAATAGTATATTCCTATTTGGGACCTTTATTATTAGGAGGTGTTCTTTGGTTTAGAGGACACCTCCTTTTTGTTTCAAAACTGCTTATTTTATATGTATTACTAACTCTTTTATTCGAACTTACTGGATTAATACTTGCCAACAAAGGAATTAATAATTTGTGGCTTTATAGAATTTACCTGTATGTCGAACTGATGTTCCCAAGTATTTTCTTTTTCACTCAATTTTCAAAGAAAAGGTCTAAAATTTTATTGATTTTAGTATCTTCAATAGCAATCATATTGACGACTTTAACCAATTCATTTGATGATTGGCAAAATCATGCTTCAGTTCAAACTGGAATAACTTTTTGCTGCGTTACATTTGTCATTATTAGTTATTTTATTGAAATGTTTCGTACAGAAAAAGTATTCAATCCTTTCAAGGATATTTATTTTGTTGTTGGTGGAGTCTTGCTTCTTGGTCATTCATGTACATTTGTTTATAATGTACTCTATGATTACCTCATTAATGGTTATTTTGGGGCAGAAATTCATTCTATTTTGAACGGAATCAATTTGGTTCAGATTTTATTTTACAATCTGTTATATACATGCGCAATATGGCTCAGCAGGTACCGTCTAACTTAGGCTTTTTGTTAATCATTGCTTCTTTGGCGATGTTTATTCTTGCTTTGTCGATTATTGTTTTCGCAGTGCTATATCAACAAAAAATGAGGCGAAAAAAGCAAGAAATGGTTCAGTTGGAATTGAATTACAAAAATGACTTGGTTCAAGCAATTTTGGATGCAAAGGAAATTGAACAGCGCCGAATTGCAATAGAATTACACGATGATATTGGTTCTTCTCTTACTGCTTTGAAACTATCCTTTGCATCCTTGCCAATAGATGATAATGAGCGGAAATTCTTGAACGAAGGAGTACAAATATCAATTAACAAAATTAGAAGTTTATCCAATCGCTTGCTCCCAACAATTTTAGAGGAGTTGGGTCTTATTCCAGCCGTGAAGAGTTTAATAAATACATTGGCACAACAAATATCCAACGTCGATTTTTCGGTTATTGCAGTGAATGATCCAAAAAGTAATTCTCAGACAAGAGAGGTTAATTTGGCCGTTTATCGTATCTTACAAGAGTTAATTAACAATATTCTAAAGTACGCAGAAGCGACAAATATTGAAATAACTTTGGAACAAAATGAAGAGGGGATTCAGTTGAGTGTTACTGACAACGGAATTGGATTCATTCCTACAAAGGAAGACAAGTTGAAATCTCAAAGTTTGGGATTGAAAAATATTGAAAGTAGAAGTCAGCAAATTGATGCTCAAATTGAATATGAATTACTGAAACCAGGTACAAAAGTTGTTCTAAAATGGAAAGCAAAAGAAATATCAGAATAGCAATTGCAGAAGATCAATCTATTTTTAGAAATGGATTGGTGAAATTATTGAATGATATCAATGGTTTTGAAGTTGTTGTAGCTGTGGAAAATGGGCTTTTATTAATAGAATCGTTGCGCACGACTCAAGTAGATTTGGCTCTTATTGATTTCAGAATGCCCGTAATGAATGGAATCGAAGCCACAAAAGAAATTAGAGAATTTTTTCCTGATGTGAAAGTCTTGCTTCTTTCCATGTATGATGACGCTGAATTTGTTGAATTAGCGATAGAAAATGGCGCAAATGGATACTTGTCGAAAGATGATGAAGCTGAAGAGATTCAGATGGCAATTCGATCTGCTGTAGAAACGGGGTATTATTTAAGTGATCGGACTTCAAAGATGTTCATAGCAAAAATGGTTCATACGGGGAAAATTCAACCTTCGTTTAACGAGAATTCGATGGTATTATTTAACTCGAACGAATTAACTATTTTAGAAATGATTTGTGATGAAATGACTACTCAGGAAATTTCAGATAAACTATTTAAAAGTAAACGAACCATTGAAAGTGCTAGAACTTCAATGATGAACAAAGTAGGTGCAAGAAATGTCGTTGGATTGGTTATGTTTGCTATTCAAAATGGAGTTCTGCAAAAAAACAAGGGAGAGTGATTAGTGGTTGTAAATCCGTGTCAAAATTCCATAGTAAAGCTCTTTTCCACTATTCGTTTTAAGCCATAATTCAGAATTTTCAGCCTTATTTGTAGATATTCCCGATTCTTGAATGATGTGATGAATCGTTTTGAGATCTATTTTTGGAGAGTAGGTATTTAAAATCAAAACTCCTGATTTGGAAAGTAGTTGAAATGCCTCTGAAAGTAAAGTTCCTAATAAGTCTTCTAATTTCCATTTCTCGCCTTTTGTACCAAGTCCCCAAGCTGGTGGATCTAACTGCACAACATCGTATTTATTTCCTCTTTTAACTTCTCGCTGAATGAATTTCAAGGCGTCTTCGTGCACCCATTTGATTCCGTCTAATTGAGAGGATAATTGATTTTGTCTTCCCCAATCGAGCATCGGTTTTACGCTGTCGCAATGAATGACTTCTGCTCCCGTTCTTCTTCCAAAAAGGGATGCTGCTCCAGTATATGCAAAAGCATTTAAAAAACGTTTGGAGGAATCTAAATGGGCGGAAAGGAATTCCCAATTAATCTGTTGCTCAGGAAACAACCCAACATGTTTATTCGTTGTGATTCGCAAGTTGAAAATAAGCTGATTGCTTGAGAAAATCCATTCTTCAGCTGCTTGAGCCTTTAATTTTTTCCAAACTCCTTGTAGTGAACCTTCTGTTTTCGGAATAAATTCCCAATCAGCTAAATCTGTCCACTCTTTTTTAGATAATGCTGCGCCAAAATATGCTTGATGCTCTGGGCGAATGGTAGTTACTGTTCCCCAGCGTTCCAGTTTTCTTCCACCACCAGCATCAATGAGCTCATAATTTTCAGGAAAATTGGCAAATGTTTTCATCAAAAATTAACGCATTTTAGGCGTCTTCTTGCGGCCTCCCATCATTTGTGCCATGCGCATCTGATTTTTAGAAGGTGCATTCTGCATTTGACTTTGCATCATTTTGATTTGATCTTTTAACATTCCGCTATCGTCCATTTTTTTAGCTTCTGCTAATAATGTCACTGCTTCTTGTCTGCGACCTGATTGAACACAAAGTCCAGCTAAATGCATACGAGCCATTGCTTTGTCATGACCTCTTTTCAGGCCCAACTGAATGGCCTCACGCAACATCCCTTCAATTTTAACGGAAGGAAAAGCTTGTGCATTTAACAAAGCTTGCATGTAAATTACATATGCTCTTTGGCGTTTTGGCAAAAATTGAGGTGCTGTAATGCGGTTAATAGCACGTTGCGCTTTGTCTTGATTTCCAGTACGCATGTGATTCAGCGTGAAAGCCAAGTTTTCGTTGTAATTAAACGACAAAATTACAAGTGCTGTAGGGAAAATCAGAAAGATACCCCAGCCCCAGTAACCAGTATAAAAAGAATAAACAGTTAAGAATAACATTCCTGCAGCTAGTAAACTGCGAATAGCAAATCCGATCATAATTTAATTAGTCAATTGTTGCAATACACTTTAATTCGATGGCAATTGGGGTAGGAAGCGAGTTGATTTCGACTGTTGTTCTACAAGGTAAGTTGTCTTTGAAATACTCCGCATAAATACGGTTGTAAACATGAAAATCACGCTTCATATTTACCAAGAAAACGGTTACGTCAACTAACTGATCCCAGCTTGATCCAGATTCTTCCAAAATAATTCGAACATTGTCAAATACACTTCGGCATTGTGCTTCGAAATCAAACTCAATGAAATTCCCGTTTTTATCCAATTTCAGACCTGGAACCGCTGAATCAATATCATCAGAGCCTGCTACTCTTGGTCCAACTCCCGATAAAAATAGAAGATTGCCAACTTTGCGTGCATGAGGGTATAATCCTACTGGTTTCGGAGCTTTGTTTGTGGAAATACGTGAAACTTCTGCCATATTTTTTTAGCAAAGATAGTGCTTTCTGTTAGATTGCATAACGAATTATTTTCAGTCTTCGAAAGAGTCTGGTTGAATACAACGAAGAGAATTATATGTACATTTGTCGAGACTATGAATAAGCGAATGAAAACCGTTGGTGTCATTGGAGGAGGTAGCTGGGCTACTGCCCTGGTTAAAATCTTGTGTAATAATTTTGCACAGGTCAATTGGTTTGTACGTAGAGAAGATCAAGTGGCTCATATTATGAGGTATAAGCACAATCCGTCTTATTTGCAGTCGGTTGAATTTGATTTGAATCAGATTTATGTCTCAAACGATTTAGAAGCGATTATTAGTAGAAGTGATGTTTTAATTGTTGCAACACCATCTGCTTTTTTGGTCGATTTGTTTAAAGATACAACGCCCGATTTATTCAAAGGAAAGGTTGTTTTTTCGGCTGTAAAAGGAATTGTTCCCGAATACAATGCTATTCCAGCGCGCTTTTTTCATAAAACATTTGGTACTCCTTATAAAGATATTGGAATCATTTGCGGACCATGTCATGCGGAGGAAGTTGCTTTGGAGCGTCTTTCTTATTTGACTGTCGCTTGTCAGCATGAAAACATTGCTGAGGAAATGGCACGTATGCTTGCTTGTAGGTATATCAAAACTACTACTTCTGACGATTTGTTTGGAACAGAACTTTCGGCAGTTTTGAAAAATGTATATGCCTTGGCTTCCGGAATTTGCGCTGGATTGGGTTATGGAGATAACTTTCAATCGGTTCTAATTGCCAATGCTATTCAAGAGATTGAAAATTTCATAGATGAAGTTAGCCCTATTCACCGCGATGTGAAGTCATCTGCTTATTTGGGTGATTTATTAGTAACTGCATATTCGAAGTTTTCCCGAAATCGAACCTTTGGTTTTATGATCGGGAAAGGATATTCTGTGAAAACTGCTCAGTTGGAAATGGATATGATCGCGGAAGGATATTATGCCACCAAATGTGTCAAGGAAATCAACAAGAAATTCCAAGTCGATATGCCTATTTTGGAAGCCGTTTACAATATCCTGTATGAGAAAATATCTCCTGTTATTGAAATGAAAATCTTAACAGACAAACTAACTTAATCATTCAATTCCTCTCCCTGAATTGCTTCGGCGTTTCCCCTGCATGTTTCTTGAAAAATAAATGAAAGTATGGGTAGTTTTCAAATCCTAATTCATCTGCAATTTCTTGAATGCTTTTCGAATCACTGACTAATTTCCTTTTGGTTTCTAAGATTAATCGTTCAGCGATGAGTTGAGTAGTACTTTTTCCAGTACTTGATAGACAAATTCGATGTAAATGCTTAGTAGTCATTGCTAGCTTTTCAGCGTAGAATGAAGCATTTTTATTGAATATGTAGTTTGCATTTAAGAGCTCCATGAATTGATGAAAATGGTTTTGATATCGGCTATTTTTTGGAGCTGAAATGGATTCATTATTGTCATATATTCGTGCTAAATCTGAATAAATGAGCTGGCTCAAACTAGCTATTTTTAGAAAGGAATGACTGGTGTTTAATTGATACTCTTCCATCATTTCACGAAAACGGAGCAACAAAACTTCTCCAATTTTTCCGTCAATTTTTAGCGCTGGTTTTGAATCTCGTGATTGAAAAAACGGCCAATGATGCAATTCAAAGTGAGTAGAATAAAGTTTGTAAAAATCTTCCGAGTGAAATAGAATCCAACCTTCAGCTTCTTCCTCAAATTTCCAATCGTGAATTTGTTCTGGCTGAAGAAAAAACACGGTATTTGCTTCTATTGGATAAGAGTTGAAATCAATATCATGTGTCCCTTTTCCTTTTGTAAAGAAAACGGTGAGGTAAAAGTCGTGTTTGTGTGGATGATTAATGTCTGAATGATATTTTTTTAAATGTTCGGAAAAGCGATTGATATAAAAAGCTTGTAATAAGCCATTTTCATCGAATTTTTCAATGGGAAGACGCGGAAAACTCATGCTTAAAAATACAAGAAAAAACGACAGCTTTTGAAGAACAAATTAGATTGAGCGTCAGAGAGGAAATAATTTGGATATGTCTGAATAATGTAATTATTGGAGTTAATGAATAATATATGGATAGATTTAACTGAGTTACCTTTGTAAAAAAAAGCGATGTCAAAGTTTACACCAATATTGAACGGATGTTGTCCGATTTGCGGAAAAGGAAAAATTTTTGAAACGAAAGGATCTTTGCTTCGTTTGAAAGCTCCTAAAATGCACGAACGTTGTTCTGAATGTAATTATCGTTTTGATAAAGAGCCAGGTTACTTTTTTGGAGCGATGTATATTAGCTACGGACTAGCAATAGCTGAGTTGGTTCCCGTTTTCTTAATCTTCGCGTGGTTTCTCCCTTTAGCTTGGATTTTTACACTGATGTTCACTGTTTTGCTCTTTACTATGTTTTTCAACTTTCGATTTTCTAGAGTGCTATGGATCCATATTTTTCATGAGTAAAACAGGATTTGAAAAGTCCTGCTAGGTAAATTTAAATTACTAAATCCATTTTGTTTCATATTGATTTTCAAGTATGTAAAGAATTGAATATATTAGTTCAATACTACTGATTGAAAATATATGAAGAAAATCCTACTATTCACAAGCTGTTTATTCGGCTTCACAGCGCTGGCACAGACAAGTCAGGCGAATTTCGAATCTTACTGTCAGCAAACTTATGCTGCTTATCCAGGGATTCCAAAAGGAATTTTGGAAGCTGTTTCGTTCACTCAAACCCGGATGTCTTATTTGACAACCTCTGAATTAGAGTCTTGTTCTGGCCTGCCAAAGTCTCACGGCTTTTTAGGACTGATTGCCCATGGCAAGGGCTATTTCAAAGAGAATCTGAAACTCGTTTCACAAATTTCCGGAGTTCCAGTTTCTCAAATTAAGCAAGATCCTGCAGCTGAAATTTCTGCCTTTGGAAAGGTTGTTGATGTCTACATGAAAGAGCTAAAAGGAACTTCACTTCCAAATTCTCTGAAGGAGATTTTTAATAGGCTGTCCTATTTATCTGATTCTGGAAGAGTAAATGCATTTGCAAGAGATGCCGAACTCTACGAATTATTCAAATTTCTGAATAACGATGAAAATTCGGCTTTGTATCATTTCCCCAATTACAATTTTGATTTGAAAAGCCTTTTCGGGTCTCAGAACTTGTCAGTTTTAAGTGCTCAAAGGATTACTTTTTCTGAGAATGGAATTCAATCAAATTCAGGTCAGAATTACCTTCCAAAAAAAACAGAGAGCTTGGTTAAATCACTCGAGTATACGCCAGCTGTATGGAATCCTGCTCCTTCCTGTAATTTCAGTTCTCGAAGTGGTACTGCTATTTCTGCTATTACTATTCACACTATTCAGGGAACTTATGCAGGAGCAATATCCTGGTCTCAGAATTGTTCATCAAGTGTTTCTTATCATTATGTAGTTCGCTCTTCGGATGGTCAGGTTACTCAAATGGTTCTAGAAGCAAATAAAGCGTGGCATGTAGGCTCCGAAAATCCGTATACGATTGGATACGAACACGAAGGATATGTGACTCAGGCGCAATGGTACACACCTGCATTGTATAATGCTTCTGCAGGAATTACCCGCGACATTTGCCAAAGTGGATACGGAATTAGTCCGCTGAGAACATTTTCAGGTGCAGCAACAAGTGGTGCAAATGTGTTGGGTGGATGCATCAAAATCAAAGGACACCAGCATTTCCCCAATCAAACACATACCGATCCAGGAATTTATTGGAATTGGGCCTTGTATTATCAATTGGTGAACAATAATCCAACTCAGAATAATTTGAATGCGTCTAGCGGAACTTTTACGGATTCCGGAGGTAGCGGAGCGAATTACAGCAATGACCAACGTTCTTTGACACTTATCCAACCAGCAAATGCCAGTTCAATTACTTTGAACTTCTCTAGTTTTTCTATCGAAGCAAATTGGGATTACCTCTACATTTATGATGGAGCAACTACTGCTGCACCTTTAATCGGGACGTATACAGGAACCAATTCCCCAGGAACAATTACTTCTTCTAGTGGATCTTTACTGATTGAATTCAGAAGCGATTGTGCTACAACTGCTGCAGGATGGGTTGCAAATTGGACAAGTGTTGTTACGAACCCTGCTTTGGGGGATGTCATTGCTCCGATGACCACTGTAAGTGTTCCAGGAAGCTGGGTCACACAGAATTTTACTGCTACTTATATGGATACCGATAATGCAGGCGGAAGTGGTGTTGAAAAGTCTTTTTACCAGGTCACAGACCTTACGGGTAGTGATTGGCGCTCCAATGCAGCGAAAGGATTTTTTAATGACAACTTCGATCAGACTGCTATTCATTCCAGCTGGACTTCTCAGTCGGGTATGTGGGCTTTGGGTTCCGGAAACCTCGTTCATAGTGATGAGTCCAATGGGAATTCGAATATATGGGCAAACGTAACCAGTAATTTGAGTGATCGTTACCTCTATCAATGGTCTGGAGCTATGTCGGGAACAGGAACCAACCGCAGAGCTGGTTTCCATTATTTCTGCAGTGATCCTACTTTGCCCAACAGGGGGAATTCTTATTTTGTATTCTTCCGCTTGGATAATGACAAGATTCAGATTTATGAAGTAACAAATGATACGTATAGTTTGGTTGATGAAGTGGTGTATAATTTTAATGTCGATCAATGGTACGATTACAAAGTTGCCTACGACCGAACTACTGGAAAACACCAAGTGTATGTAAACAATGTACTGGCGAGAACCTGGACAGATCCGACTCCACTCACTACTGGAAATTACATCTCTTTCCGAACTGGGAATTGTGTTTATAAAGTAAATGATTTACGTGTTTATCGTTCGAGAAGTTCAAGTACTCCTATTACTGTTGGTGCGAGTGGTGATATGCGCTATGAAAGTCCTAATTCTTCTACTTCTGTAGGTCGTATTCGGTCAATTGTTCAGGACGTTGCTGGAAATTTATCTGCGGTCTCTTCTCAGGATGTGAAAATTGACTGGACAACCCCATCCGCAATTCAAACGGTCAACGATGTATTGCTTGCGGATGCTTCAACTACAACATATACTTCCATGCTGGAAGCGAACTGGACAACTTCTTTTGATGCGAATTCGGATATTGCGAATTATTGGGTGGCTATTGGTACAGAGATCGGAGCGACTGATGTGATGGAATGGAAAAATAACTATTGGAGCACGGATATAAGTGTTGGTGGTTTGAGCTTGAATGCCGGAAACAGGTATTATTTTTCTGTTAAAGCAGAAAATGGTGCGGGTGTTTTCTCCGATGTCATGTCTTCAAATGAACAAATTCCTATTTTGTCAACCATTTCTCCAGGTGCATTTCTCCAAGAAGAATTAAAATTTGTTATTTATCCAAATCCTGCTTCTGAAATCCTGGTTGTCAAATCCGACAGAGTTGGAGGGAGGATTGTTTTGATGGATAACTCGGGAAGAATTGTTCTGGAGAAAATAGTGGATAATATCATCGTGGATTTATTGATTGGGCATTTATCTGCCGGAAATTATCAATTGATCTATGAGTTGGATGGAAAAGCATTCCGTGAAATGATCATAAAACAGTAATTCTGCAGGTTTCTATGAGGTGTTTTGTTCAAAATTGACGGTTAAAAAACTGAAAACTGCTTTAGAGAAAGAAGGGCAGGTGAAAACCAAAGTTGCTAAGTAACTTTGCTTCATCCTTAGTAGGTAAAGAAATTAGAACCTACGCCTAAATCTAATAGTTAGTTATGCCATCTTCGCGTCAAAGTTAAGATGGCTTTTTTATGGTGTAGAATGAAAGAGCATAAAAAAACCTGATTTTGTATATACGAAATCAGGTTTTTTTTAAAGTTCAAATAGAATCTTATTCTTCGTCTTCATCATCAGCTTCTGCAGCTTTAGATGCTCCACGAGCCATTTTAACAGATACTACAACTGCGTTTTTAGCTTCAGAGATAGTTAAACCATCATTTTCCAAATCTTTCACACGAACAGATTGACCGATACGTAATTTTGTAATGTCAATTACGATAGCCTCTGGCAAATCTGCTGGAAGACCAACTACACGTAAACGACGGAAAACTTGCATCAAACGACCTCCCGCTAATACACCACGAGAAGCTCCTGTCAAACGAACTGGCAATGCCACTTTAACTGGTTTCTTAGCATCTAATTCTAAGAAGTCAATGTGAACCACTTTATCCGTAATAGGATTTTGTTGAATCTCTTGGATAATTGCATTCGATTTTTTACCGTCGATGTCCAATTCGATTTTAAATACATCTGGATTGAAAATTAATTTTTCAACTTTGATGTCTGGAAGAGAGAAATGTGTCTGTGTTCCTTGTCCGTAAAGAACGCATGGAACTAAGCCTGCATCTCTCAAAGCTTTAGCATCCTTCTTCCCTACGTTCGCGCGTGGCGAACCGCTCAATTGTGCTACTTTCATATTTGTTATTTATTTAATTTATTTTCCGTGGATTATTTATCGTCCACCACGGCGGACCGTTTATTGGAAGCAGTGCTTCCTCTATGAGATTATAAAATGCGTACTAATGGATTCGTTTTTAATTAATCGATCTATTACATCTGAGAATAAATCTGCTACCGTAATGACACGAATCTTGTCACTTTTTTCTTTCAACGGAATGGTATCTGTAACGATTAACTCCGTCAATTTTGAGTTGTTGATGCGCTCGAATGCTGGTCCGGATAAAACAGCATGTGTACAGAATGCACGAACACTTTTCGCTCCTTTTTCCATGAATAATTCAGCTGCTTTTGTTAAAGTACCTGCTGTATCACACATATCATCTACTAAAATGACGTCTTTTCCTTCAACATCACCAATGACAGTCATTTCTGCAACTTCGTTTGCTTTCTTACGGCTTTTGTGACAAATTGCTAAACCAGTATCTAATTTCTTCGCATACGCATTGGCACGTTTTGCACCACCTGCATCTGGAGCAGCCATAATTAAGTTGCCATTGTCCAAAGCCTTCATTTCATTGAAAAATAAAGTAGAAGCAAATAAATGATCTACCGGAACTTCAAAGAAACCTTGAATTTGATCCGCATGTAAATCCATCGTCATCACACGGTCTACACCAGCTGCCATCAACATATTTGCAATCAATTTCGCTCCAATAGCAACTCTTGGCTTGTCTTTACGGTCCTGACGAGCAAATCCGAAATAAGGAATCACTGCAATAATTTTACGAGCCGAAGCACGTCTTGCAGCATCAACCATCAACAACAACTCGAATAAATTTTCTGTTGGAGGCATGGTAGATTGAACGATAAATACGTCTTGACCACGTACTGTTTCTTCAAAAGATGGTTGAAATTCACCATCGCTGAATTCCGTAACTTTTACATCACCCAAAGTAGCTCCAAACTTGGTAGCTATTTGTTCGGCAAGCACTTTTGATGCTCTTCCTGCAAAAATTTTTACACCGTAAGACATGATTTTTACCGTTTTAAGAGCGCAAAGATAACGATATTATCTGAAAAACAAAGGCTTTTATTCACTCTGTGAATCGATTTAGTCTTTCTTTTTCTGATGCTTCGATAACCAGCGTGGAAGAATGATTGATCCAACGATTAAATAAGGGAAATACGAAATCAATCGCCATAAAACAGCCATGGTACCAAGCAGTATGATACTCGGACTATATTCGATTAATAATTGACCAAATGCCCATTCGGCAACTCCGCTTCCCCCTGGAGTCGGAGAGATGCGTAAAAACATCCACAAAACGAATTGCTTGGAAAATATTTGAATTTGTTGAAGAAAGCCCAAACTAAGAAAGGCTTGCAAAATAAAATTGATGACTAAAAAACGGGATGACCACGAGAAAACTGTTGCTCCAAAAGCTTTGAACCAAAATGAAAGAGATTCTTTTTTCATCTCAACGGCTGTTTCGCTAATATCGGTTCCAACTTTTTTTGACCCTCCTTGAAAACGTTTCAGAAGAGGGAATCTGGTGATGAAAGTGAGTATGTGATAAACCAGTTTAGGATATAAAATAATGCTTGAAAAGAGAACGAGGCACAAAATAGCAAAGACGCTGAATCCAATCCAAAACACGGTCATCATGGATTCATTTCCTGTGGCTGGAAATAATTGGGAAGATGGAATGATTAGGAATAAAATGGGAATGACAACAACGTAAAAGAGATTGTCTAAAAATGCTGTGATAATAACGATTGCAGTGGCTCTGCCCAGTGCAATTTTTTCGCGATTCAAAATGAACATTGCCACAGTTGCCCCACTTAAAACTCCTGGTGCCAAGGCAGATGCGAATTCCCATAACATGATTACATGAAAAGCTTGTTTCCAGCCTAACTGCTTTTTTGTGAGTATTCGAATTCGAAGAATATAACCAAGATCTCTACCAATCATAGCGAATAACGCCATAGCAAGCCAAAAGAACGTGTTGCTATTCCATGAAATATCTGCAAGGACTTCCCAAGCTGATTTTTCTTCAAAATTCCCGTTGGAAGATGCTGTGAATTCTTTTGAATCGCTGTAATCGATGCGCTTGTTGTGATTGGTATCTTTCCAAATAAATGAGCCTTTTCCCTTTTCAACTTCGTGAAATTCGGAACGAGTAAAACTATAAACTAAAATTCCTGTAGATATTGAAATGCTTATCAGTAAGGCGAGGTAAATCCTCCATTTACGAAAGGCATTTTCAACCGAATCACTCATTTAAATCGAGTTTAAGAACCTCTTCAATATCCCAATTGGGACGAAGTTTGGATTTTATGTCGAAGCGAACGACTTCTTCGGGTTGTGATTTTTCGATCCAATTTCCAGCATCCCATTTTCCATTACCGTTGATATCTCTTATACAGCGAATCTGATATACAACTGGAATTAGATTGTTCCATTCAACAACAGTATCTGTTTCGGATTTCTGAAAAGTGCGGATTGGGTTGTTTCCTTCCATCAGTTGAATAATCCATTTTCCTTTCAAACTTTCGATGCCTAGTTTCAAATTAGATAAATCAGAAGGGTGGAAGGTTTTGATTTCCAATTTGATAGAGTCATTCTGATTGGATATACCTTTTAAAGCTCCAGATTTAAATTGAACAATTAAATCAAACGAGATTTCAGTAGTTGGAATGAGTTTAATGAGATTTCCTTCTAACAGGTAATTGTAATTAACTTTTAGTTTTGTTTTATCTTCCAGTATGATGAGAGATGTATCGATTTTATCGATTCGCTCATTGGTTTGAAAGAGCAAGGTATCACCCAATAACCAGGAGCTTTTGTACACTTTGTTAATGATTGAAAAATTCTTATTCCGATCCTTAATCGGGAGAATTTTGGTAATGGTATCTTGTTCCACAACGAATGTGTAAATATCATTCTCTACAATTGGCAAGGCAATCAATGCGGAATCGATGGAATATTGTTTGATGAGATTAATCGATTCTCCATTCAGTTTTATAAGAGATTCTTTAATTTCTTTTCCAAATAATGTGGCCACTCCAGGATTTGCAATTTTGATTTGCATTTTTGTGGAAAGTACTTTTGGTTTTGAAGATAAAATGTGCGCATAACTACTATCAGCACTTGTTACTAAGGTGGAAGTATAAGCAATATCTTCTCCAATTGTTGGAAGTCGGTCTTTGTTGGCGTCCAAATATGCGAATAATTGAAAGTTACCTTGTTTCAGATAATTGAATTCAAAAGCTCCTTTTGCGTCACTCTTGCAAATGTACATGGGTGGGTTTTTGTATGGATCAGAATCTGCAGGATACAACCCAACTGAATAGGAACTTCCTGGTTTATTGGTAAATCCATCTGTAATCATTCCTGAAACTTTCAATGAATCAATTTGATTGCCAGTTGAAAATACGAATTGGTGAATGGTATCATTTTTTTCATTCAAATCCTTAATCGTTCCATTTAATTGAATGATGTAAGTCGTATTTGGTTGAAGTGTCCCATCCCATTTGATAGTAAGATCTCGTTTTTTAGAAGTTACTTCCAATTTTCCCGCATTTGGATTCATGACCGCAGTATTCGTTGGATCATTTAAAGTAAAGAATTCATCGAATCTAACCGTTAGTTCATTTTGGCTGACATGTAGAGCGCCTTGCTCTGGAATTTGAGAATTGCTAACAGGAAGAGCTGCGCGCGTATCAGTCGGTCCACCAGTTAAGGGAACAATCTCAGCGCAACCTGCTAAGAGAAGAATTGTTCCTAGAAACAATGAGTACCGAGCCATTCGCAAAGTTCGTTTAAGTATTTTGAATCAATTTCATCAAAGTCATTGAGAACAGCACTGTCGACATCTAGAATAGCTACGACCTGTCCATTTTTTTGAATTGGAACAACAATTTCACTTTTGCTTTCGCTGGAGCAAGCGATGTGTCCTGGAAAAGCATCTACGTCAGGAACGACTAATGTTTCATTTTGTTTCCAAGCGCTACCACAAACACCTTTCCCCCATGCAATTCGGGTACAGGCAATTGGTCCTTGAAATGGCCCCAGAACAAGCTCATTCTTTTCCACTAAATAAAATCCAACCCAGAAAAAATCAAAGGTCATTTTTAGAGCGGATGCAACATTGGCTATATTGGCAACCAAGTTTGGTTCTCCCTCACAAAGTGCTTTGGCCTGCGGAATCAAAACTTGATATTTCTCCTCTTTGGTTGTTTGTGCTATGAATAATTCTTCTGCCATGAATTACAAAAATAAGAAAAAGCGTTAGCTTTTGAAGACTGAGGCGCAACAAACGTCAGTGCGACAGTGACGAGGGATAAGCGTTAGCTTTTGAAGACTGAGTCACAACAAACGTCAGTGCGACAGTGGCGAGGGATAAGCGTTAGCTTTTGAAGACTGAGTCACAACAAACGTCAGTGCGACAGTGACGAGGGATAAGCGTTAGCTTTTGAAGACTGAGGCGCAACAAACGTCAGTGCGACAGTGACGAGGGATAAGCGTTAGCTTTTGAAGACTGAGGCACAACAAACGTCAGTGCGACAGTGACGAGGGATAAGCGTTAGCTTTTGAAGACTGAGGCGCAACAAACGTCAGTGCGACAGTGACGAGGGATAAGCGTTAGCTTTTGAAGACTGAGGCACAACAAACGTCAGTGCGACAGTGACGAGGGATAAGCGTTAGCTTTTGAAGACTGAGGCGCAACAAACGTCAGTGCGACAGTGACGAGGGATAAGCGTTAGCTTTTGAAGACTGAGGCGCAACAAACGTCAGTGCGACAGTGACGAGGGATAAGCGTTAGCTTTTGAAGACTGAGTCACAACAAACGTCAGTGCGACAGTGGCGAGGGATAAGCGTTAGCTTTTGAAGACTGAGTCACAACAAACGTCAGTGCGACAGTGACGAGGGATAAGCGTTAGTTCATTGCGATGGAAAGAATAAAAGAATTTGAGGTTAGTTCGTAAGCTTTAAAGGAATACTATTCCTTACGGGCAAAAAATGAGCCGTTTCAGAAAAAAATCAAAAAAAGAGAACAATCGAATTGATATTTTTACATAACTTAAATGGAAAACGAAAAAATATGCTTGATTTGACTCAATTGGATAAGATTCTCTTTTTAGATATAGAAACGGTTCCAGAAGTTTACAACTATTCAGATTTGGAACTAGAAACCACGAAATTATTCGACTCAAAAAATGCCCGCTATTTAACAGAAGAAAAAACCAAAGAAGATGTTTACAATGAAAAAGCTGGTATCTATGCTGAGTTTGGTAAAATTGTTTGTATTTCGGTTGGATTTGTGCATCAATCTGCAACTGGAAAATCAATTCGAATGACATCCTTTGCACATGATGACGAGGAAACCTTATTGAGACAGTTCGTTCGACTTTTAGAAAACAATTACAACACTCCGAAGCATGTTTTGTGCGGACATAATTCCAAAGAGTTTGACCTACCATTTATTTGTCGTCGTTTATTAATTAATGGAATTGCTTTGCCGAATATTCTTAACTTGGCTGGTAAGAAACCATGGGAAATTCTTCATTTGGATACTATGGAGTTGTGGAAATTTGGTGATTATAAAGCATATACAAGTTTGGCTTTATTGTGTCATATTTTTAAAATTCCAACCCCAAAAGATGATATTTCTGGAGCTGATGTTGCTCGTGTTTATTACGAAGAGCAGAATTTAGATCGCATTCGTATTTATTGTGAAAAGGATGTCGTTGCATTGATTCAACTTTTCTTGCGCATGAATGGCGAATCGTTGGTGGATGAAGGAGAAATTTATATTAAATAAGAGGAAGCACTGCTTCCGATAAATTGAGAGGCACTGCTTCCGATAAATTGAGAGGCACTGCTTCTGATAAATTGTGAGGCACTGCTTCCGATAAATAATCCACCGAAGTGAATAGAATAAATTAAACAACAAATACAACTACAATTTATGATTCTGACAAAAAAAAAACTACTAATTTTTGGCATCTGTCTAATGAGTTTAAACGGCCTAAATGCCCAAGAAGTGATTAAGTATAATGGTAAATCAATCACTATTCAAGGACCCAAATGTTTTTCGATGGAAATAAACGGAACGACCTTGGAATACCATCAAAAAATTGTAGATACTGATCTGTATTCTACGGTTGTGAGAAAAAGAAGTGACGGAGTCGTTCGAGAGGTAACAGTTCGTAAAGTATCCGTAAAAGTGATTACTGATACTGGTTTTAGAATCGACTATTTGAATACTTACGGTGAAGTGTATTCGTGTACTATTCTAACTGATATAGATAAAGTGATTTCTACGGTTTATGAAGGTTCGAAAATAGGAAATAATAGAGAAACAAACTTGACAATTTATTTTTCAGACAAACAGCAATTAACAGATTTCATCGCTGAAATAAAAAAGAAAAGAGGATTCTAAAATTAGAAACAATAGAAAAGAAAAATCCCCTGATGATTGCTCGTCAGGGGATTTTTTATTGGTTTCAGTCTAATGACTACTTCATTTAATAATAGTCATAGCTTGTTATTACTTTTTAACAAAATTCAATGTTCTTTGGCTACTTCCATCTACCATTTGGATCAAATAAGTTCCAGCAGAAAGATTTTCAGTTGCAATTAGAACTAAGTTATTTCCCTCACTTGCATTGATTACATGTTGCGTTAATCGTTTTCCTGTTAAATCAGTTACATAGAATTTGATTTCATTGTTTCCAACTTGCGAGTTAAATGAGATTTGCACTTCATTTTCAGCAGGGTTCGGGAATAAAAGAATACTTTCCAAGGTTCCAAGATCTTCTAATCCTGCAGTCACAGGTGTTTCAGATGGAGCCCCAGCATAAATATTTATATCGTCAATGTATAAGTTGTTTCCGCCTCCAGATGTCAATTGGAATTTACAACGGAAATTAGATACCCAGTATGCAGAAGTAACGTTTGTCACATGTACCGTAAGCCAGTCTGCTGCAGTTGGAGTCCAAGTTGATGTTGCTATTGCTCCACCAGACATTGTTCCAGAAGTAACTGTTTTTTTAGGGTCCCAAGTTTCTCCACAATCTTTTGAAATAAAGATGCGTAATAAATCACTATTTGCAGCAGCTTTCTTTCTGAATGCTTGTTTGAAAGAAAGTGTAGCTCCAGTCGTAGATGTAATGCTTGATAAGTCAATAGATCCCGAGATTAATTCATCTATTTGTCCCGTTGTTTGACTAAAGTTATCCAATTTCGCAGAATTAGAACCTGTTTTCCCCGCAGTATTTGTAACAGCCCAAGCAGTTCCGCCACCATTAAAAACACTCCAGTTTGGATTGCTTAATGTTAAAGACCCTTCAAAGCTTTCGAAATAAGGAAGCCCAGAGCCAGCTGGTAATACTGTAATGTAAGCAGGAACATCAGAAGTGTTATTAGTTGATCCGTCAGTTGCGACTAATTTCACGGCATACGTACCTGGAGTATTGTAGGTAATTGTAGGATTTTGCGAGGATGAAGAAGCGGGAGATCCACCAGTGAAAGTCCAAGTCCATCCTGTTGCAGCATTGTAGGACTCATCGCTATATTGAATGGATTGTCCAGCACAAATAGTTCTGTTTAGTGTGCTAAATTTAGCTTTACACAATGTAGGCGCACTATTAATTCCTGTGGCAGCATGATTGGATGCTGTAATTATTTGATTACGACCAGCGGTAGTACTTACAATTGCATTTCTCATGCGAGTTACCTGACCTTGTGTAAACATTTTAGAGCAATAAGAGTAATCCATGTAGTTTTCTACGTTGTCAATTTGATCAAATCCCCAGTATGCATTGTCTGTTGAGCAAGTGTTTGCACTTAAGTTACAACTAGTAGAACCTTGAGTTGCTGGAGTGTCTTGAACATTGTCCGTTCCATTACAACCAGCAGATCCAGGGTTATTGTTTCCTCCCCAAACATGAGCAAGATTTAACCAGTGACCAACCTCATGTGTCAACGCTCTACTAGAATTTACATTGGAAGTTCCAAATGACCCAGTGTAGGTATGTAACATGAAAATACCATTATAATACATACCTTGTGCACTTGCTCCAGAACCACCCATCGGGTTGAAGGTATACCCTGCTGCACCGTTTACTTCCGCAGCAACATAAATGTTTAAGTATTTCGTATGAGGCCAAATGCCTTGGTAGATATCATTTCCTGCAATAACTGCATTTACTTGATCTTGACCTTCACTTCCGTCATTTGCAAGTGCAGAAACGGTTCTCGTTATTCCCGCAAAGCAAGTGTTGTTTGGTGCTTTTTTAGCTAGTTCAAATTCAATTTCAACATCTGATGGCATTCCTTGAAATGGGGTTTGGACAGAGTTTGCATCTGCATTTAATTTCCTGAAATCTCTGTTCAAAATTGCAACAGCATCTAATATTTGTTCTCGTGAGATGTTTTCTGGACCATTGTTATGGATAATATGGAAAACAACAGGGATTTTATATACTGTAGCTTTTGTAGTGCTATTATCACCTTTCGACTTTGTTTGGTTTTCTGATTCTAGTTCAGCTTGGGCAATTAAAGCAGCCATTTTCGGATCTTTCTTTAATGCTTCCATTTTTTTATGGGTCACACAGTATTCAACGTGCTCACCTTCACGCATATTTTCTTTATCTAAAACACGCTGTTGTTGAGCAATACTTGTAGAAATGGAAATAAGGGAGAGACCTAAAAGAGAGTAAAATTGTTTTTTCATTTTTGTTTTTAGCTAGTTTATTACTAAGATTTAAATGAATCGGAAAAGTTGGAAAAGAGTATGAAATTAATTTTCCTGAAATTAAGAAATAATAGAATGATGTAAATGAGTAATTGCTTAAAGTGTCTTAATTGTTGATTAAACAGGATCAAAAAAAAACGGTCAGAATTTTAATTCTGACCGTTTTTCGAGTGTTTTTAGTTACCTATTTTTTCACGAAATTCAATGTTCTTTGGCTACTTCCATCTACCATTTGGATCAAATAAGTTCCAGCAGAAAGATTTTCAGTTGCAATTAGAACTAAGTTATTTCCCTCACTTGCATTGATTACATGTTGCGTTAATCGTTTTCCTGTTAAATCAGTTACATAGAATTTGATTTCATTGTTTCCAACTTGCGAGTTAAATGAGATTTGCACTTCATTTTCAGCAGGGTTCGGGAATAAAAGAATACTTTCCAAGGTTCCAAGATCTTCTAATCCTGCAGTCACAGGTGTTTCAGATGGAGCCCCAGCATAAATATTTATATCGTCAATGTATAAGTTATTTCCACCACCAGAAGTCAATTGGAATTTACAACGGAAATTAGATACCCAGTATGCAGAAGTAACGTTTGTCACATGTACCGTAAGCCAGTCTGCTGCAGTTGGAGTCCAAGTTGATGTTGCTATTGCTCCACCAGACATTGTTCCAGAAGTGATTGTTTTTTTAGGGTCCCAAGTTTCTCCACAATCTTTTGAAATAAAGATGCGTAATAAATCACTATTTGCAGCAGCTTTCTTTCTGAATGCTTGTTTGAAAGAAAGTGTAGCTCCAGTCGTAGATGTAATGCTTGATAAGTCAATAGCTCCAGAGATTAATTCATCTACTTGTCCATTTGCTTGACTAAAATTATCCAATTTCACAGAATTAGAACCTGTTTTCCCTGCAGTATTTGTAACTGCCCAAGCAGCTCCACCACCATTAAAAACACTCCAGTTTGGACTGTTCAATGTCAAAGAACTTTCAAAACTTTCGTAATAAGGAAGCCCAGAGCCAGCAGGTAATACTGTAATGTAAGCGGCAATATCGGAAGTGTTACTAGTTGATCCATCAGTTGCTACCAACTTTACGGCATAAGTACCAGGAGTATTGTATGTAATGGTTGGGTTTTGAGAAGACGAAGAAGCTGGAGATCCACCAGTAAATGTCCAAGTCCAACCTGTTGCAACGTTATAGGATTCATCCGTATATTGTATAGATTGTCCAGCACAAACAGTTGTTCTTGGTGTGCTAAATTTAGCTTTACATAATGTAGGCGCACTATTAATTCCTGTGGCAGCATGATTGGATACCGTAATTAATTGGTTACGGCCTGAAGTAGAGCTTAAAAGCGCATTTCTCATACGGTCTACTTGTCCTTGAGTGAACATTTTTGAACAGTAGGAATAATCCATGTAATTTTCGACATTATCGATTTGATCAAATCCCCAAAATGCATTGTCTGAATTACAAGTGTTAGCTGTTAAAACACATGACGTGGATCCAATACAAGCCGGTGTGTCATTGACACCATCACTCCCACAACTAACTCCTGGGTCATTTGTTCCGCCCCATACATGAGAAAGATTTAACCAATGTCCAACTTCATGTGTCAAGGCTCTACTAGAGGTTGGAGAGGACGTTCCAATTGAACCCGTATAGTTATGTAGCATGAAAATACCGTTATAAAACATTCCAGAAGGACTAGCAGTCGAACCCCCCATTCCAGGATTAAAGGTATAACCTGCTGCACCTCCAATATCAGAAGCTACATAAATATTTAAGTACTTTGTATGAGACCAAACTCCTTGGTAAACATCATTTCCTGCAATTACTGCATTTACTTGTTGTAATCCTCCAGGGTTACTCCAGCCTTGATCAGGAGGGGCAATAGTTAAAGCAGTATTAGTTCTTGTAATTCCTGTAAAACAATTCCCATTTGGATCTTTTTTAGCTAATTCAAATTCAATTTCAACATCTGTTGGCATTCCTTGAAAAGGAGCTTGAACGATATTTGCATCTGTATTTAGTTTTCTGTAATCGCGATTCAAAATTGCAACAGCGTCTAGTATTTGTTCTCTCGAAATATTTTCATTTCCACCATTTTGTAGGATATGGAAAACAATTGGAATTTTATAGACTGTTGCTTTTGTGGTGTTGTTATCACCTTTAGACTTTGTTTGGTTTTCCGCTTCTAGTTCAGCTTGCGCGATCAAAGCAGCCATTTTAGGGTCTTTCTTTAACTCCGCCATTTTTTTATGCGTAGTACAATACTCAACATGTTCACCTTCACGCATGTTTTGTTTATCTAAAACGCGTTCTTGCTTTTGTGCAAAGCTAGATGAAATAGAAAGTAGGGAGATACCTAAAAGAGAGTAAAATTGTTTTTTCATTGTTGTAGTTATAACTAGTTTCTATATAGTTTTGTGTTTTGAGTGCAACAAGTTACAACATTTGTTTAAGAAATTAAAGATTCTCCAAAAACTTAACACGACAATAAATAACAATTGATTAAAGTGGGCTTCACACGTTGATATCACGAAGTGAATATTGTACTTGATTTATTGGCATTTCATGGATTAATTGGTGTAATTTTTTTGCAACTAACTCAGGCGAATAGAGTTGGTTCGAATTTTTATATTCTTTGAATCGCTCAATTTCTGAAAAAGTCTCACTAGTTGTTGCCCGAATTGTTGCTTGCATTTCAGTATCTACAACTCCTGGAGCAACAGAAAGGCACTTAAATTCCAGACGACCTAGTTGTTCTTCTTCTAATTGAATGGTTTCACAAAACAAATCTACAGCTGCTTTGGAAGCGCAATAAGATGCCCAAGATGCAATTGGATTTTTTCCAGCTCCTGAACTGATGAAAATTGCTTTGAATGATTGCTCTTTAGGAATTTGTTTCAGTAGTTTTTGAAGAATACTTGCTCCAGCAAAGAGATTTACTTGCATGACTTCTACAAGTACATGAGCACCCAATTTTTCAAAATAATCGACTTCTCCTAGAATACCAGCATTGTGAATAAAGATGATTGGTTCCTCACCAAGATCGGTAAAAGGAATCTGATTCACTAATTCCTGATTGCTTAAGTCGCAACTGAGAGCTGTGTAGTTTGGATTAGAAATGGTGTGATTTCGACCTATTCCAATGACTTTTTCTCCAAGAGATAAATAATTCTCTGTTATTGCTCGCCCAATTCCTTTGGATGTTCCTGTGATGATAATCATGTTCAAATGTTTAAACGTTCAATAGTTCAAAAACAAAAGGGTTCAATAGCTTTAAACTTCTTGAACCCCTTATACCTTTTTAATTATATTATTTAAGCTAGCGCTTGCTGTAAATCTGCAATTAAATCATCTACATGTTCTACACCAACACTCAAGCGAAGTAAATTATCTACCACTCCTGCTTTTTCTCTTTCCGCTTTTGGAATGGAAGCATGAGTCATTGTTGCTGGATGGTTGATCAATGATTCAACACCACCTAAAGATTCTGCTAATGAGAATACTTTAAAAGAAGAAGCTACTTTATATGTGTTTTCAACACTTTTATCTTTCAACACGATAGAGATCATTCCACCAAAATCGCGCATTTGTTTTTTAGCAATTTCATGATTCGGATGCTCTGGAAAACCTGGCCAATATACTTTCTCAATTGCTGGATGATCTTTCAGGAAATGTGCAATCTGTTTCCCGTTTTCGCAATGACGCTGCATACGTAAATGCAACGTTTTAATTCCGCGCAATACCAAGAATGAATCCATCGGTCCTGGATTTGCTCCTGAACTATTCAAAATGAAATACAATTGCTCGTGAATTTTCTCGTCGTTTGTGATTAATGCTCCCATTACCACATCTGAATGTCCTCCTAAATATTTGGTAACTGAGTGCATGACGATATCCGCACCTAAATCCAATGGATTTTGCAAATAAGGTGAAGCAAATGTATTATCAGCGACCATGATAATATTGTGAGCTTTTGCAATCGTTGAAACTGCTTCAATATCGATGATTTGCATCGTTGGATTTGTTGGAGTCTCCGCCCAAATCAATTTGGTGTTTGAGTTGATATACTGTTTTACATTGTCAGCATTTGTTAAATCGATGAAATGAAACTTGATTCCGAACTTCTCATATATTTTGGTAAATAAACGGTAAGTTCCTCCATACAAATCATCGCCAGTAATCACTTCATCACCAGGGCTCAATAATTTCAAGACGGCATCTGTTGCTGCAACACCACTGCTGAAACAAACGCAATGTTTTCCATTTTCTAACGCCGCAATATTTGCTTGAAGCGCATCACGCGTTGGATTTTTCCCTCTCGCATAACCATAACCTTTATTAACTCCAGGGGATTCCTGAACGTAAGTAGACGTTTGATAAATAGGAGTCATGATTGCTCCAGTTGTTGGATCAGGTTGTACGCCAGCATGAATAGCTTTGGTACCAAATTTCATATCTTGTTCTTTCATAGAAAATGGATTCATTTTTTGGAATTACAAAGTTAATCGTTCAGGAAAGAAATAACAACTTTTACGGATTGAATTGCGCTTCTTGTTTTTCCAAACTCCAATTCCTTCAATTCCGTGAATTAGTATCTTCCTTTTAACTATTTTCGTCCTGCAAATTCAATGAGTTCTTCACCAACAAATATCGCTGATTTTATACATGCTCTTTCGGACATGCCGAAGTCTGATATGC
This sequence comes from Fluviicola taffensis DSM 16823, assembly GCF_000194605.1. Classification (NCBI taxonomy): domain Bacteria; kingdom Pseudomonadati; phylum Bacteroidota; class Flavobacteriia; order Flavobacteriales; family Crocinitomicaceae; genus Fluviicola; species Fluviicola taffensis. Next base: position 1,374,799 of record NC_015321.1, on the reverse strand, counting down.
TGGTGAATTTTACAGAATCCATCGAATCTCTCGTTCCATATTCAACTCTTCCTAAAGATAAATTCGAAGTTCAGTTGGATGGTAAATGGAAGAGTTTGTGGCAAACTGCTAATAAGTTTCGATTAGAATCGGATGTCAATTCATTGTGTTTGGTTTATGGTGTCGTTTCAGCTACAATTCGTGAGTCTGAGATTCAATCTCCGCTGTTGATTATTCCTCTTAGTTGGGAATATATCCGAATCAACAATATCCTTCAACTCGAACTCAATGAAGAATTGATAGAGGTAAATCCTTACATCAAGTTTCTATATTCTGAGTTGAGCAAAGAGTCTTTTCCTGATTTTCCAGAAGGATTTAATTTGGAAGAAAAATTAGAATGGGTGAGTGAACAATTCCAAAAATTGAGCATCGAATCGATCATTTCTCCCCAAATTTATGTGGGAAATTTTCATTATCACCGATTTCATTTATTGCGAGAATTGGAAGGAATTGAAAAATCGGAACATAAAAATTCTCTGATTCAACAATTGCTAGGTTCTGATTTTGAAGTACTCCCAGAGCTGGATTTGCTTCCTGATTTGTTAACGGCTGCTGATACCGATCAACGAGCAGTTTTTGAAACACTTCGCACACAGAATGTCTTACTTCAAGGACCTCCTGGAACAGGAAAATCGCAAGTTTTGATTAATATTCTTGGAAAATCAATGAAGAGCAAGCTGAAAACCTTGGTTGTTTCTGAGAAAAGGGTTGCTTTGGATGTTCTTGTTAAAAAACTCTCAGAAGCACAATTGGATTCTTTCGCATTTGTGGTTCATAGCCAAACAAAATCACGAGATTTACTAGCTCAATTGAAAAGTAGTTGGAAGGTATTGGAAGATTCTAATTTTCAGGAAGTCCAAAATTTAAGATTATCCGAACAGCTTCAGGCGAACTTGCAATTGTTGCTCGATCGCTTAAACACTTCCGATTATTTTGCGGGGGTTTCATACAGTCAATTACAGGAATTGCTACAAGAAACTCCAGTTCTCAATCAGCGATTTTCAAGTTTAAGCCCGAATATTGATGAATGGTTGACTAGTAAAGCGGTTATCCAGCAATTAGATGAAGCCTTGAATGGGTTTTCGAAACTAAAAGGGTTGAAAACAACTTTCTTCGAACAATGGAATGGCGATCAAGTGATTAAAAATGCACTTTCGAGTTTGAATGCTGTGCAGCAAAAATTAAGTGATTTACATACATTTGGTGATCTGGAAAAACTGATAGCAGTGTTGGGTCGTTGCCAATTGGTGGAAAATGAAAATTACAAAGCGTATAGTCAACTTCTTTCAAAACCCAAAGAGTGGAAGAAATTTCAGAAGCAGGTTCAACTACTGAAAGAGTTATCGGAAAAACTACTACTTCTTGAAAAAGAGAACCAAGTTTGGAAACAAACACCTTCTAAAAGTCAAGTGGAGTCTTGGCAACAGGCGAGTAGTTGGCTTCAACTCCGAAAACGAAAAAAATCGATTTCAAGATTAGTCAATGACTCATCGATTTTACCGGAAATTGCTCTTTCAAATTGGAAGAATTATTTGGAAGAGAAAGCGAAACTGAAAGAATTGGAAATTTATTTCAATGAGTTAGGTTTAGAAGCAAATCTACTTGCTTTGGAGATCGGAATGGGTTACGCACTTAGTTTGGAAAAGGAAAGCGGTTCGCCATTGAGTGAAATTGGAAGTTGGTCCAAATCAAAAAGGAGGACTATCCTTGAAGCTGGTTCAGAATTAAATCACTTGAAATCAACCTTGATTCGTCATTTTGAATTAAACGATTCTATTGTTTTGGTCGATTTCTTGCATCAGAAACAAAAGGATTTTGTGGAATTAAGTGTTGTAACTGAAAAATTAAAGTTGCTTCCGCGTTTCTTTTTCACATTGCTTTCAGAAGTTCATTCTTGGAAAGAAATGCAGGAGTTGATTTTGTTTAGTTCGCTCAAAAAAATAGAATCGATAACTCCTGAACTAGCTAAATTTTCGGGTCAATTTTTGGCGAATCGGTTGGATGAATTAATCGCTATGGAGAATCAAGAATTTGTTGATTTTTCTGCTTCTCTTCGTTTTCAAATTCAGAAGCAATTTGCAGAATTTGAGGAACTTTTGAGAACTCCAAGTCAGAAACTTTCACCTTCTCAAAAAGAATTGAAAGCACGTTTGAAAAAAGGAAAATCACTTTTAGTGAAAGAATTTGGAAAATCGAGAAATAACCAAACCATTCGAAATTTACTGGAGAGTGAAGCCAAAGAGTGGGTGCAATTGCTGATTCCAATTTGGTTGGCAACACCCAATCAAGTAGCAGATCATTTTCCGTTGGAAACAAATTTATTTGATTTAGTGTTGTTTGATGAAGCGAGTCAGATTCCTTTACCAAATGGCTTGGGCTCTTTGTTCCGATCTAAAAGAGCATTAGTTGCTGGTGATGAGCAGCAAATGGCACCGTCCAATTATTTTGGGAAAAATTTTGGATTCCACGATTTGTTGCATCAAGCCTCATACTATTTTGAGCGCGTTTCATTACATCATCATTATCGCTCTGAGAACAGAGAATTGATTCAATTTTCAAACAAACATTTTTACAAGAATGAGTTGATTGTCTATCCAGCACCAAATCGGAAAGAAGTACTTTTTTATCACTATGTGGAAAATGGTCTTTTTGATGAACGAAAAAATCAATTGGAAGCGAAAGCAGTTGCGTCATTTTTAGAGACGTTTTCCAATTGGGAAAATCAAACGCTTGGAATAGTTGCTTTTTCTGAAGAACAATTGAAAACTATTTGGTTCGCATGTTCACTGAGAGTTCAAGAATTAATAACGCTTGGACAAGAAGAAAACACACTGTTTTTCAAAGCATTGGAAACTGTTCAAGGAGATGAAGCAGACGTTTTGATTGTCAGTTTGGGATATGCGCGAAATTCAGAAGGTTCTTTTCACATGCGCTTCGGACCACTCAATCAAAGCAACGGATATAAGCGTTTAAATGTTTTGTTAACTCGTGCAAAACAAGAAATGCACTTCTTTACTTCTGTGAAATCAACTGATTTTGAGCTGTCAGATAATGAATCGGTGAATTTATTGAGAAGGTTTTTACAAGAATTGGAAGCCTATAAAGCTTCTGAAAAAGCATTTATTTTTCCGTATGATCTGGAAGTTGACTCGATTGAAAAAAATGTAGTTCAATTCAAGAATAGTTATGGTAAAATTCCCAGTGGAATTGATTTAGTAACCTTTCATCGGGTGATGAAGCAACGCAATTGGAACTTGAATTATTAACAGGGATTTCATCTGCATGCATAACTTATAACAGTTATTTAATAATGAAGAAGTAGTTAATTTAAATGCAGTTCTGTTCTTTGTGGCGTAAAATTTCTCCATGAAACGCTTATTACTGCTACTTTTTATTTCTTCATATTTTCTATCATTTTCTCAAACGGTTCTTTTCAGTAATGGAAGTTCGTGGAAGTACAATGATTCAGGACTTGATTTAGGTACTACTTGGAAGGAATCTAATTTCAATGATGGAACTTGGTTAAACGGCTCTTCTGAATTAGGTTATGGTGATGGAGATGAGCAAACTATTGTTTCTTACGGATCTAATTCGAATAATAAACACATCACGACGTATTTCCGAAAAACATTTTTTATTTCCAATCCTTCTCAATTTCAAGAAATATTAGGCTCAATTCGTCGGGATGATGGAGCTGTTGTTTATGTAAACGGATTAGAGGTTTTTAGAACGAATATGCCACAAGGAACTATTTCTTTTGGAACGATGGCGTCGTCAACTATTAGTTTCGGGGGTGAAAACACCTTTCACTCTTTTGCATTTAGTCCAGCGGTACTGGTAAATGGAAACAATACAATTGCAGTAGAAATTCACCAAGATGAAGCATCTAGTTCTGACATTAGTTTCAATATGTCTTTATCTGGATCGGTTAATCCGCAAGTTATTCAAGTAACCCGTGAAGCATATTTGAATTCTGGGACACCAAATTCAATGATAGTTCGTTGGCAAACAAATGTTGCTTGTGATACCAAAGTACGATATGGGTTGACACCAACAAATTTGAATTTATCAGCAACTGTTATTCCTTATTCAACGGAGCATGCTGTTACAATTACAGGTCTTCAACCAGCTACAAAATACTATTATTCGATTGGAACAAGTGGAGCAGAATTAATTCCTGCATCCAATGATCAGTATTTTAAAACCAGTCCAATCGTCGGTGATTCCAAACCTTTCCGTTTTTGGGCAATTGGCGATGCTGGAATGTCTGATGGAAATCAACGCGCGGTTCGCGATGGGTTTTTAATGTATAATGAAAATGAGCATATCGACGGGTGGATTATGTTGGGAGACAATGCTTATGGAAACGGAATCAGCGATGGAAATCAAAATTGTTACCAAACCGCTTTGTTCGATCAAATGTATGCTTCCATGATTTCGAAAACAGTTTGTTGGCCAGCTCTTGGAAATCACGATTACAACAATCACATTCCTTTTTCACCATCTCCAGCCTATTTTGACATTTTTAATCTACCTACGAACGGAGAAGCGGGAGGTGTTTCTTCAGGAACGGAGAAGTATTATTCATATAATTACGGAAATGCGCATTTCATCGTACTAGATAGTTACGACGAAAGTAGATCAGCTAATGGAGCAATGGCGACTTGGCTTATTTCGGATTTGCAGCAAACAACTGCTGAGTGGATTGTGGCATATTGGCATCATCCGCCATATACAAAAGGAAGTCACGATTCAGACAATCCCAATTTCTTGGACGGAGAATGTGTGGAGATTCGCGAAAATATTATTCCAATTTTAGAGCAATATGGAGTTGATTTGGTATTGAATGGCCACAGTCATAGCTATGAACGTAGTTTCTTAATAGATTCTCATTACGGTAGCTCAGGAACTTTGTCCCAAACCATGATCAAAGATGGCGGTTCTGGCGGAAGTAACGACGATTGCCCTTACCAAAAGGAAACAACGTATAGCAAATCGCATAAAGGAACTATTTATGCAGTTGTTGGAAGTTCTGGAAAATTGAGTTCTGTTGCTTCTAGTTGGCCGCACCCCGTTACTAGTTATGCGGACCATGATAATATGGGAAGCATGCTCATAACCTTTCATGATAATCGCTTAGATGCTGATTTTGTTACGACTACAGGCTCGATCTTAGATCATTTTTCTATTATAAAGAATGCTGGAAAAACACAAACAATAACAGCTTGTCAAAATGAAGCTGTTTCATTGGTTCCATCTTTTCCTGGAAAAGTAAATTGGTTTCCAAATAATCTACTGGCAGATTCAATTTCGGTGACAGTGAATTTCTCTACCATGTATCTAGCAAGCGATACAAACAATTGTATCATAGACACCTTTTTTGTGGAGTTGGATAATTCAATCAATTGCACGGCAGGACTAGGGTCGGCTACTGAAGAAAATCTGTCTGTTTGGATTTCGTCTTGGGAAGATGGTAATTACCTTCCAGTAAGATGGTCTGGGTTTAAAAAAGAGGAAGTTACCATAGAAGTTTTCTCTATTTTGGGTGATAAAGTTTTTTCAGAAAATTTTCCAAATCAGAAAGATAATCTAGCATTGCTACAAGCTAACAAATTACTTCGAGGAACTTATATCATTCGATTGAGTGATGGAGATCGTTCCAAGAACGTTAAATTTTTACGTTAAACTGAAATTATGAATAAACTTTTTACTCTAGTTGGGGCAGGACTTCTATTTGCTCAAAATTTATCTGCTCAATGTGATACTACTGACATAACGGGCGATTTAATTATTAATTCATCTTCTTTTCTTTCAGGCGTTTATCGCGTTACTGGAACTTTTAAAGTGAATTCTGGGACAACTGTTTTCGTGCAAACGCATGAAACGAATGGATGTGGTAAATTGGAAGTAATCGCAAGTGAAATTCTTGTTGAAGGTACAATCAATGGTGATTATGCTGGGTACTTGGGTGGAACTGGCGGAGCTCCTGGTTTAAACGCAACAAGTTTAACAGGTGATGCCACTGCAATTTCAAGTTGTTCAAATAAAGACAATACTGGAATTGTGCAATTGGAAGGCGGTAAAGCTGGAACAGCTGGGTTTGGTCCTGGTGCAGCAACTGCAGCAACTAATGGAGGTTTGAGTTCAGGTCCGAAACAACAGTGTTTGAATAATGATGATGCGGCAGGAATGATTGCTGGTTCAGGTGGTGCTGGTTCAGGGGCTGGTGCTAGTTATGGTGGCGCTGGTGGAAACGGTGGAAATGGAGGTGCTGGTTCATCCGATTACGTTGGTACAGGAATTAGTGTTTCATCTGCATACCCAGTAGCTGGAGGAACAGCTGGAACAGGAGGAACAGCTGGAAATGTTTATGGAACTCTTGGAGGTAATGACATTCAACTAGGTTCAGGTGGATCTGGTGCTGGTGGCGGTGGTCGCTCATTTGACAATGGCCTTGGTGGTGGAAATGGTGGAGCTGGAGGAGGTTTGATTATCTTGCGTGCTTCAACTTCTTTGAATATTACAGGTACAATTTCTGCAAATGGTGAAACAGGTGAAGCTGGTGGACAAGGTGGAAATGGCGGTGCAACTGGAAAATGTTGTTCAGATGGTTGTGATGACTGTGGTGAAGCTACACTTTCAACTGGTTCAGGCGGTGCTGGTGGTGCTGGCGGTGGTTCTGGTGGTGGAATCTTATTGTATTCAGATGCCGCTGCAACAATTACTGGAACGTTAAATGTAAAAGGTGGAAACGGTGGTTCAGGAGGGACGCGTGGAAATGGAACTTCTTGTGACTATTCTGCTACTTTTTGCGGATCTCAATCCTTAACTGCAAATAATGGAAATCCTGGTCAAGATGGTGGTGCTGGTGGCGGTGGACGTATTAAAGTTTTTGTTCCAATTTGTTCCAATGCTACACTTACTCCAACAACTCAATTGGGTGGTGGAACTGGATCAAATGCAGGAGCAGTAGGAACTTATTTTGTAGGATGTAGCGAGCTATCAGTGATGGAATTGGCTGCTAATTTCAAATTGGATGTTTTTCCGAATCCAGCTTCAAATTATGTGCAAATTGTTGGTAGTGAATCTATCGAAAATGCACAAGTAAATATCATTGAATTATCTGGAAGAATAGTTTATTCCAATGCGCATTCAATTGGTTCAGAGGCTCTTTCTATTGATATTTCTACTTTGTCACAAGGTACTTATCAAGTGATTGTTATTTCTCAAGGTGTTTCAGTTGTCAAAAAATTAATCAAGAACTAATGAGATCATTCATTTCCTTTTCAATTCTCTTGTTGGTTCCATTTTTAGGAATTTCGCAACATACTCCAAAAGCGGTTTCACCTTGTATGAGGCCATTTTATCACGGAGTTGCGTCTGGTGACCCCATGCCTGATCGTGTTATTCTTTGGACTCGGATTACGCCTGAAAATGGAAGTACAGCACCACAAATTGTGGAATGGAAAATCGCCAAGGATACGAATTTTACATTAAATGTTCAAAACGGTGTTGTCATTACAGATGCTACAAAAGATTTTACGGTCAAAGTGGATCCAACTGGTTTGGATCCCAACACCACTTATTATTATCAATTTAAATCAGATACACTAAAAAGTGTGATCGGTAGAACACGAACCACACCAGTTGGGGATTGTGATAGTTTGCGCTTCGCAGTCGTTTCTTGTGCCAATTACGAAGCTGGATTTTTCAATGTATTTGCAGCTTTGAAGGAACGTAACGATATTGATGCAGTTATTTGTTTGGGTGATTATATTTATGAGTATCAGTCTGGTGGATATTCACCAAATCCAACAGCAAATAGACAATGGTCACCGGTGAATGAAACGATTAGTTTGTTGGATTACCGCGCACGTTATTCAACATATCGTTTAGACGATGATTTGAGAGATATGCATCAACAATTTCCAATGATTGTTGTTTGGGATGATCATGAAACTGCAAATGACTCGTGGATGAATGGTGCAGAAAATCACCAGGCAAATGAAGGAAGTTATGCCGCTCGAAAAGCAAGTGCGAAACAAGCCTTTTTTGAATGGTTACCTATTCGAGTAACAGGAACAACAGATCCATATCAAATTTTCAGAGAAATTAAATACGGAGATTTGATTGATTTAGTGATGTTGGATACACGTTTGCATGGCAGGGACCAACAAGCGGGGACTTCTGGATCTACAGTTACGGCAACTACCAGACAATTACTCGGAACTGATCAATTTTCTTGGTTAGGTAATAGGCTTTCACAAAGTACGGCGCAATGGAAAATCATTGGCCAGCAAGTAATGATGGCGCCTTTAACGTTATTTGGAGCAGCATTGAACGGAGATCAATGGGATGGTTATCCTGCAGAGCGAAATCGGGTTTACAATCACATTTTAACTTACGGAGTTCAAGATGTTGTTGTATTAACAGGAGATATTCACTCTTCGTGGGCAAATGATTTACCAGGTAGTTCTTATTCAAGCAACGGAAATGGTTCTGTGGGAGTTGAATTTGTGGCTCCAAGTGTTACTTCTCCAGGGATGAATATTCCAGGAGGCGCATCTGCGATTCAGTTGGCAAATAGCCACATTAAGTTTGCAGAATTGTCGAGTCATGGCTTTGTGATTTTAGATGTAAATAAAGTACGAACACAGGCTGATTGGTTTTTTGTAAATACAATCGATACGGAGAATAGTGGGTATAGTTATGCGGCTTCTTACAAAACGAATCACACTTCTAGAAATTTGACAAGTGTAAATGCTGCTAGTATGCCGCGAAATGGAATTCAGGGATTTCAGCTGAAAACATGCCCGTATTATCCTCCGTCAATTAGTAATTTAGGCTTGGATGAGGATAAACCAGTGATTTTGAGTTTGTATCCAAATCCTGTTTCTAATCAGTTGTTTTTGAATCTGAGCTTGCCGTACACTGGTCAAACATCTTTTGAATTGATTGATGGATTAGGACATTTGATTCCTTTGAGAAGTGAGAACATTCAGCTTACGGGATCGAATCAATTCGCTTTTGATTTTTCAAATATTCCTGCTGGATCTTATATTTTGAGAATTAATAACAATGGTTCAATGATTCAATCTCAAGTGGTTAAATACTAGAGTTCCATAACTCGTTCATTTTCAATAATAAGTTTTACAATGTCTTTTTTTGTACATTGTGTTCTCTTTAATATACTGAAAATGAAAAAAAAACTCTCCTCGTTTTTATTCATTGTGTTTACTACTTTTTGTTTTGGACAGAATGAACTGAAAATAATTCAACCTTATTTACAAGAAAACGCAAGCAATTGGAAATTGAAACCAAGTGACTTTTCCAATTTAGAGGTGGCTTCTCATGCTTCTTCTAAAGCACCAAACACAAAACATTTTAAGATTCAACAAACCAAAAACGGAATTTCTTTGGTAGATGGTTTTGGAATCGTAACGGTGAAAGATAATCAGGTTGTACATGTAACAACCAATTTCGTGTCGATTTCGGAGCCAATAAATCGACCTGTTTTATCTGCAGAAACTGCAGTTATTTCGGCCTTGAAGTATTTGAATCTTACAAGTGCTCCATTGACTTTATTGAAAAGTGAAAAGAACAAGATGCTTTTTTCAAAAGGATCTATTTCAAAAGAAGACATTCCTGTAAAGTTGGTTCTGAGCCAAAAGAATAATCAATTGCTTTATTTGTGGGATTTGAGTATTTACCCAAAAGATTCCGAACATTGGTGGTCTTTGCGGTTGAATGCTGAAACAGGTGAAGTAGTTTTCCAGAATGACTGGATTTCTCATTGTTCAGTTAATCATTGTTCAACTGAAAATCACCTCGTATCTGAAACGATGATGACCCCACCTCCTCCACCAGGATTGGATCAATATATGGTTTATGCATTACCCAATATTAGCCCAGCTCACGGAAATAGAGTTCTGGTCGTAAATCCTTCTGATGTTGTTCAGTCTCCATTTGGATGGCATGATACAGATGGTATTGCTGGAGATGAATACACCATTACTTATGGAAACAATGTATATGCTTCTGAGGATATTGATGCCGATGATTTTCCAGGATACTCTCCTGATGGTGGAAATGCTCTGAATTTCAACTTTGCGTATGATTCTGCCGTTGGAGTGCAAGGAAATTTGGATGCTGTAATCACCAATTTGTTCTATATGAACAATATGATGCATGATATTTGGGCATATTATGGCTTTGATGAAGAAAGTGGAAATTTTCAGGAAACAAATTATGATGGCTCGGGGGTAGGGATGGATCCAGTTGTAGCCCATGCTCAGGATGGAAGCGGAACCAATAATGCAAACTTTGGAACGCCGCCAGAAGGACAAAGTCCGGTAATGCAAATGTTTTTATGGACAGAAAGTAATATTCCAGATTTATTGACAATCAATTCACCAGTTGGTATTGCAGGATCCTATACTTGTTCAACAGCAGGCTTTGGGCCTCCAGTACCGATGAGTCCGATTACAGAAGACATTATTTTGGTTATTGACGATGGAGCTAGCACCAATTTTGGTTGTGGATTAATTTCGAATGGAGCAGCTTTAGCTGGAAAAATTGCACTGGTAAGAAGAGGCGGCGGTTGTACCTTCGGTGAAAAAGTAGAGATTTGTGAAGCGATGGGAGCTGTTGCCGTAATTGTCATGAATAATACTGGAACAAGTACGCAAGCTATGGGCGGAACTTCATCTGCAACTATTCCTTCCATTATGATTTCGAAACCCGATGGAGATTTATTTGTGAATCAGATCAATTTGGGGAATACGGCAAACGGAACAATCGTAAATCCAGGTGATTTGACAGCAACTGATTCTGATTTTGACAACATGATTATAGCTCATGAATATGGGCATGGAATTTCAACTCGTTTAGTTGGTGGGGCAGATAACTCAGATTGTTTGTACAATGAAGAACAAATGGGCGAGGGTTGGTCTGATTGGTTTGGATTGATGATTACTCAAGTGGCTTCAGATCAACCAGGAGATGGAAGGGGAGTTGGAACTTACGTAACGAATGAGCCGAATAATGGAGAAGGAATTCGTCCAGCGCGTTATTCTACTGATTTTGTAGTGAACAATTATACATACGGAAACACAAACGATAATTCATTGAGTCAACCTCATGGAATTGGATTCGTTTGGGCATCTATGCTGTGGGATTTGAACTGGGCTTTGATTGATGAATACGGTTTTGATTCCAATGTTAAAACAGGAACAGGTGGAAATAATATCGCTATGAATTTGGTGATTGAAGGTCTGAAATTGACAAACTGCGGACCAGGTTTTGTAGATGGTCGAGATGGAATTTTAGCTGCAGATCAGATTATTTATGGCGGAGTAAATAAATGCTTGATTTGGGAAGTTTTTGCGCGGAGAGGATTAGGTTTTTCTGCTGACCAAGGAGACCCAGGGAATCGTTCGGATCAAGTAGAGGCATTTAATCTACCTCTTGAATGTATCTTGGGTTTAAATGAAAAGAGTGCTGCAACGAATATTCAAGTTTATCCAAATCCGAGTAATGGGGAATTGACGGTTAAAAATTCGAGTTCAGAGATTCAACGCATTGAATTGGTGGATTTGAGTGGAAAAGTAGTTTATATGAATACTTTTGTAAACGCAAATTTCGAAGTTGTTTTAGATATTAGCATACTAAATAAAGGATTGTATCTGATGAAAGTTCAAACGCGAACTGGTTTCCAAACGGTTCGTATAGAGAAATTGTAAATACATTAAAACACACATAAAAAAATTCGACTCTGGTTTTCCAGGTCGGATTTTTTTTAAAATGCTCAATTATTGATTTCCCACGGATGAAAATTATTTACAAATGTTTTCTTCAGTGTACCTCTGTGCCCATCTGTGGGATGAAATAACCAGTTTTATAGTTTAATGTGCATCCAGCCAATTATTCGCCAATTCCATTTCAACTTCCATCGGAACAACCAACTGAATGGCATTTTCCATGGCTTCTTTCACCAGTTTTTTCATCACTTCTTGTTCGTCGTTGTGCACATCAAAAACAAGCTCATCATGCACTTGCAAAATCATTTTGGATTTTACTTTCGCTTTCTTCATCGCTTTATCTACCGCAACCATTGCTAATTTCACGATATCAGCTGCCGAACCTTGAATCGGCGCATTGACTGCATTTCGCTCTGCAAAACCTCTTACAACAGCATTTGCTGAATTGATATCTGGCAAATAACGTCTGCGTTGCATAATCGTTTCTACATATCCATTTTCGCGCGCATCTTTCACCGCATTATCCATGTAAGTTTTAATGGTTGAATACTGTGCAAAATAGGAATCAATGATTTGCTTTGCCTCTGTTCGGCTGATTCCCAAGTTCTGAGAAAGTCCAAAAGCTGACTGTCCGTAAATGATTCCGAAGTTCACTGCTTTCGCAGCACTACGTTGGTCTTTTGTCACATCATCCAATTCTACATGGAATACTTTTGCGGCAGTTGCACGGTGAATATCCACTTTGTCTTTGAAGGCTTGAATCATATTTGTATCATCTGCCAAAGCAGCAATGATGCGCAATTCAATTTGGGAATAATCGGCCGACATCAATTGGAAATCTTTCGAACGTGCAATGAATGCTCTTCTGATTTCTTTTCCGCGTTCGCTTCGAATGGGAATATTCTGCAAGTTTGGATTGTTGGAACTCAAACGACCTGTTGCTGTAACCGTTTGCATATAACTAGTGTGGACTCTGCCATCAACTGGATCTTTCATCGTTGGAAGTGGATCTACATATGTTGATTTCAACTTCTTCATTTGACGATAATCCAAGATACACGGAATAATTTCGTGATCGTTTTTATGTTGTTGTAAAATATCTTCCGATGTAGCATACTGACCTGTTTTTGTCTTTTTTGCTTTGGAAGAAATTTTCATGTGCTCGAAAAGTACATCGCCCAATTGCTTTGGAGAATCCACATTGAAGTCCATTCCAGCCAATTCTTTGATGCGTTTTTCCAATCCTTCTGTTTCTTCAGCTAATTGCTTCGAATAAGCTTCCAAGTGTGGAATATCGATTGCAACTCCTTCTTCTTCCATTTCTGCCAATACAGACACCAAGGGCATTTCCATGTCGTAGAAAAGACTCTTCAAATGATCTTTTTCAATTTGTGGAGCAAAGAGTTGTTTCAATTGGAAAGTAATGTCTGCATCCTCACAAGCGTAATCACTAATTGCTTCGGGTTGTAAATCACCCATGTTTCCTTGACCTTTTCCTTTCTTTCCAATCAATGTTTCAATGCTGACCGGTGTGTAGTTCAGGTAATATTCAGCCAAGAAATCCATTCCTTGTTTGGATTCGGGTTGGATGAGGTAATGCGCAATCATCGTGTCAAATAAAGGTCCAGCAAATTGAACGCCATATCGGTGCAATACTTGAATATCATATTTCATGTTGTGAGCAATCTTCTCAATCGATTTATGCTCAAAAAATGGCTTGAATTCATCTACAATTGCTTGTATTTCTTTTTTGTCTTTTGGAACGGCAACATAATAAGCTTCACGCTCTTTGTAAGAAAAAGACATTCCAACTAAGTCGGCATGAAGGGCATTTATATCTGTTGTCTCCGTATCGAAACAAACAGATTTCTCCTTCAATAATTTAGTTAGTAAAGCTTTACGTTCTTCTGGTAGATTCACCAAATGATATGATGCTTTTTCGGTTGCAATTGTTTTTACTCCGCTAGTTGGTTGCGCTTGTTGTACGTCTACCAAACTTTGTGTTCCGAATAAATCCAACTGACCATTTTCATTCACACCAGCTGAAGTAACCACAATTTCTTCTCCAATTACTCTTTTTGCCAAGTTTCTGAACTCCAAGTCGGTGAAAATTTCCAAGATAGCATCTCGATCGACTTCCTCTGTTTTTAATTCTTCCGCGCTGAATTCAACAGGAGCATCCAATATAATGGTTGCTAAAAGTTTAGACATCAATCCTTGTTCTTTGAAATTGATGACATTTTCTTTCATCTTCCCCTTCAAATCTTCCACGTTCTCAAAAACTCCTTCCATGGAACCGTAATCCGCAATCAGTTTTTTAGCCGTTTTTTCTCCAACTCCCGGAATTCCCGGAATATTATCGGCAGCATCACCCCATAATCCCAAGATATCGATGACTTGCAACGGGTTTTCAACTTCAAATTTTTCGCACACTTCTTTTACTCCCATAATCACAGCAGGATCTCCACCGCGTCCAGGTTTGTAAATGAAAATATTTTCGCTTACCAATTGACCAAAATCTTTATCCGGAGTCATCATGTAAGTTTTGAATCCTTCTTTTTCGGCCATTTTAGCCATGGTTCCAATCAAATCATCAGCCTCATAACCTTCTGCCATATAAATCGGAATTCTAAAAGCTTTAATTACTTGCTTAATGGGTTCAATCATACTGCGAATATCTTCTGGCATTTCTTCTCGATGTGCCTTGTAATCCGCAAAATCCACATTTCTATTGGTTGCACCTCCAGGAGGATCAAAAACAACCGCAATATGTGTAGGCTTCTCTTTATTCAGGATATCAATCAACACATTGGTGAAACCAAAGGCTGCTGAAGTATTTTGTCCTTTCGAATTCACTCTTGGGTTTTTCGCAAAAGCGAAATACGCTCTATAAATCAATGCAAAAGCATCTAACAAGAACAATTTTTTATCGGATTCTGGAGTAAGCATATTTTCAAGAATTGTGAATTGCAAGTTTAATTCAATTTCGGCAAATACCATATTGTTTTTTCAATGAAATAACCGCAAAGAGTGAAAGAGCGCAAAGGGGAGATTTATACTTAGCGTTCTCTGCATCTTTGCGGTTTATATTTTTCAGGTATGCTAATTAACAGCTTGAATTGCATAACTATTCTTAGTTCCTTGCTTTTGGAGGGTACAATTCCTCGAAATTTGCAAAGTGATAAAGTGGTTTAAACTTACCGTTGTATACGGAATTGTGTTTTTGATTGGTTATTTGGGAACTGGAATCGCTTTCCACTATTTAAAACCGAACGTTCGTATTTTACCTCAATTTGTTGAGAACATCTTGGATGGAGGTGAAATTTGGAAAGTGCAGTACCCTGAAGAATCGGATGTTTCTATGTTTGAACTACGAACGTATAATTCTGATTCACATGATCCCGAAGAAGAAATTCTTTTCACAGATGATTACAATTCTAAAAATGGAATTTTTTGTTTCAGAGGAAATGCACAAAGAAACGCGCCAACTCGTGGATTCATAAATGGAAGGCCTACCAATATTCGTTTGGATTGGGAATTTATCACGGAATATGATGGTAGAACTACTGAATACGGTTCTTGGGGCGGTGGCTCTGGTTGGACAGGTCAGCCTTTAGTGGTCAATTGGCCTCAAAAAATCGCAAAAAGATTACATGGAATAGAAGATGTTTATTTGAATCAGACGAATTTTCGAGAAGTGATTGTTGGAAGTTTGTGTGGGGATATTTACTTTATTGATTGGAAGACAGGAAAGGCGACAAGGCCCCATGTTACGATTGAAAATCCTATAAAAGGAACTGTTTCGGTTGATCCCCGAATGAATGGATTGCTTTATGTTGGGCAAGGAATTAAAAACGGGGATCGTTTTGGATCTTACATTTTCAACATGTTTACGGGTCAGGAAATTTTCTTCCGAAGTGGATTGGATCCGAAAGCTCGAAGAAATTGGGGTGCTTTTGACAGTAATTCCTTGATTGATGCCAAAACAGGATATTGGTTTCATCCAGCTGAAAATGGTCAGATTTACAAAACCAAAATAGCTAATAGTACAGCAATTCCGAGTCCGTTTATTTTCAATTATCAAATTCAGAAACATCCCGATTTGGGAATTGAATCGAGTTTTGGGGCGTGGAATAATCTAGGTTGGTTTGGCGACAATGGAGGAAATGTCTTTTGCCTCAATTTGATGACGATGAAACCTGTTTGGTATCTAGACAACTATGACGATACAGATGCATCAATGGTCGTTGACTTGCAAGAAGACGATTATCCATTTTTATATGTTGGAAATGAAGTGGATAAGCAAGGAGAAACAGGTTCGGCACATATTCGTAAAATTGATGGACTTACTGGAAAAGAAATTTGGGATGTATCGCGAAAATCTACAAATACCAAACTGCATGGACGTGTAAATTCAGGAGGAGTTTTGGCTTCTGTTTTACCTGGTAAAAAGAAAGCCAGTAATTTGGTTTATGGAATTTTTTCACGAGTGAATGGAAGTTTAGCAGGAGAATTTGTAGCCATCGATAAAGTTTCTGGGAAAGAGAAATTCACTATTAAAATGGATTATTATAGTTGGGCTTCACCGATTGATTTATATGATAAAGTGGGAAACTGTTATATATTTTTCACCGATGTTTATGGAACAATTTACCTAATAGATGGAGTAAGTGGTGAAATTATCGTGAAACGAAAAACCGATTGTGTTTGGGAATCATCACCAGTAGCTTGGGGAAATCGAATCGTTGTTGGAAGTAGGGGAAAGAAGATAGTGAGCTTTGTGATAGAGTAATTGTCCTGTCAGTTCGAGTGCAAAGCGTATCGATAACAAGGACAAAAGAAATTTATTTCTGGTCTCGATACATTCCGAATTTCGTTGCCTCCATTCGGAATACTCGACATGACAAAATGTTTCTTGTTACTTTTCGAAACTTTCACATTTCCCTTTCAACGCGTGCAAAACTAAAAATGTATCTTTGTAAGACATGGAAAAATCAAATCGTCCACTCATTTTTATAACCAATGATGATAGCCTTCATGCCAAGGGAATTGCCTCTTTAGTTGAAGTTGCCAAAGAATTTGGAGACCTTGTCGTTATTGCGCCCGATAAACCGCAATCTGGTATGGGACACGCAATTACTATTTCACATCCAATTCGCTTGACTCGTTCTACGATTTTCGAAGGAATAGAAGCCTATTCGTGTAGCGGAACACCAGTAGACTGCGTGAAATTAGGAGTTTATGAAGTGCTTCACCGCAAGCCAGATTTAATTCTTTCAGGGATCAATCATGGACTGAATTCATCCACGAACGTGTTGTATTCTGGAACAATGTCTGCTGCTGTTGAAGGTGCGATGGAACACATTCCAAGTATTGGTTTTTCATACGGTGATTTTGAGGAAGATGCCGATTTTTCAGCTCCAATGGCAGTTGCAAGAGAAGTTATTCCCCAAATTTTGAAAAATGGTTTGCCTAAAGGAGTTTGTTTGAATGTCAATATTCCACAAGGTCCGGCTGAAGCATTGAAAGGAATTGAGGTTTGCCGACAAGCGTATGCTTTTTGGGAAGATCGTTTCGACAAACGATTGGATCAGTTTGGAAGACCTTACTATTGGCTAACAGGAACCTTTGATTCGAGAGAAGATGCAACAGATACGGATTTACATTTCTTAGATCAAGGATTTGCAACCATCGTTCCAACTCAATTTGATTTAACTGCACATAAAGCCATTGCTGGTTTAAAAAAGATATTTTAATGAAAAGAAAATTCACTTGGAATTCACGAGTAACTGTAGGAATGATTATCGGAATTATTTCACCATTCCTTTTCGTACCATTAATTGTTGGATTAATAGCTTGGTCGCAAAATTATCCGTATTCCGTTTTATGGAATAATTTTACGGGAAGTATTGTTGCCCAGAGTAAGTTTATTTCTTTATCGATTATTCCGAATTTAATTTGGTTTTATCTGTTTCTAAATAAAGAGCGTTATGATTTGGCTCGTGGAGTAATTGTGGGTTCTGCATTATTTCTTCCATTTATTCTTTATGTCAATCTAATTCGCTGATGGGAAGAAAACTCTACATCATTTCAGGCGAAGCCTCTGGTGATTTGCATGGTGCAAATGTCATGAAGGAATTGTTAGCTCAAGAGCCAGATTTAGATATTCGCTTTTGGGGTGGAGATAAAATGCAAGCTGTTGGTGGAACGATGGCCAAGCACATTCGCGAATTGGCTTTCATGGGATTTGTGGAGGTATTGATGAATTTACCCACAATCTTGAGAAATATCCGATTTTGCAAAAAAGATATTCAAGAATTTAAACCCGATGCGATCTTACTGATTGATTATCCAGGCTTTAACATGCGTATTGCTGAATGGGCGAAGAAAAACGAGCTTAAAGTTTACTTCTATATTTCGCCAACAGTTTGGGCTTGGAAAGAAAATCGGGTGCATAAAATTAAACGAGACGTCTACAAATTGTTTTGTATTCTTCCATTTGAAGCAGATTTTTATAAAAAGTACAACTACGATGTCGAATATGTTGGACATCCTCTTTTAGATGAGATCGAGCAATATCAACAACTTCCAAAGCAAGAATTGACGATCGCTTCTCATGAAGGAAAACCAATTATTGCAATGCTTCCTGGTTCTAGAAAACAAGAATTGCGCACGAAGTTGCCAGTCATGCTTCCTTTAGTGGATTTGTTTCCTCAGTATCATTTTGTGATTGCTGGTGCTCCCAATATGGACATAGCGATTTACAAAGAGTTGATTGGGGACAAGAAGGTCGATGTTGTTTACGGACAAACATATCCTTTATTGCAACAATCCGAAGCAGCGGTGGTTACATCTGGAACTGCAACCTTGGAAACAGGTTTGTTTGAAATTCCTGAAGTAGTCTGTTACATTGGAAACTCGATTTCGTATCAAATTGCGAAAAGATTGGTCAATGTGAAATATATTTCATTGGTGAACCTCATTTTGGATAAAGAATCGGTTGTGGAATTGATTCAAAATGAATGTACTACAGATCGTTTAGCAAAAGAATTATCTGATGTTATAGTTGGAGGAAAGAAGCGAGAACAGGTATTGGAAGATTATAAACAACTCAAAAATATGTTGGGTAAAGGAGGAGCTTCCAAGAAAGTTGCACAATCGGTGTTGAAAACTATTTGAGTTCTAGTCCTTTTCAGTTCAGTACGAAGCTAATTTTGTAAGATGTTGCGCTTATTCGTGCTCATATGGTTCATTTTTCCATTTTTTGCGTTTGCTCAACAAATGCGGATTGGTGTTTTGCGTGATTATTCTGTTCAACGCATTGTCTTTGCCTATTCAGATGGGAGCTACAATGTTTTTGGCGATACGACGCTTTATGCTACACTATTGCCTAGTGAATTCGTTGAGTTATCCATCGCGAAGGGCAATCAAATTTCTCTCAAAGTAGGCATCACTGAGGTTGCTCTGGTTTCAAAAGTAGTCTTAGTTGGAACGAAGCTTAATAATTCCTTGGTTTACTCCACAAAAACGCCTGTCATTAAAGAACGCAAGTATAAAGATGATGTGGAAATTACTGTTCAAAATGGCGCTTTAACGATTGTTAATTTGGTGGATATCAATAATTACTTAAGTGGTGTTGTTGAGTCAGAAGGTGGAAGTGGAAAGGAAATCGAATATTACAAGGTTCAAGCTTTGATGAGTAGAACTTACGCTCTGAAGTATAAAACACGTCATCAAAAGGAGGGTTTTGAATTGTGCGACAGAACGCATTGTCAGGCGTACCACAATCAATTGCGCTTAAATCCAATCATTGATTCCGCGGTGTTAAAAACAGAGGGAATGGTGATGGTTGATCCCCAAAATCAGTTAGTGGATGCTTATTTCCACGCAAATTGCGGTGGACAAACCTCTGAGCCAGATTACGTGTGGAACAACAAGATTCCATATTTGAGTACGTTTAAAGATACTTTCTGCATTTATACGAAGCAGGCAACTTGGGAAAAACGCATTCCGCAAATGGAGTGGTTGGAGTTTTTAGTGAGTACTTTTCACTATCCTGTTAATGATTCGGTTCTTGGACCTATGATTTATACCTTCAATCAACCTGATCGATGTGCGTTTTATCAGTATCCTTGGTTGGGAATTCCACTGAGAGATATTCGGGAGCATTTTAAATTGAAATCCACCTTTTTTAATTGCTACCCAGAAGGAACGGAGATTGTTTTAAGAGGAAGAGGTTATGGCCATGGAGTAGGTTTGTGTCAAGAAGGAGCAATGAAGATGGCCAAATTTGGATTCAGTTATCATCAGATTGCGCTTTATTATTTCCCCGGTGTACGGTTGGTAAATTATCAGGAACAGCAATATTTTAATCAGAAACCGAAGATTGCGGAATTGGATTAGTAGAATTACGAATTAAATTATTGATTATAAATTAGTTAATTCTGATAGACTTATCAGGTAGTCTCATGATTTAGCTCGCGCTAGATTGGCTTATTTTAAGAAATGAGATTATAATTTGTAATTCGACATTCGCAATTATTTGTAAGTGATTACAAAAATATCCTCGTTGTCTTTCTTGAATAATTTGTTTTCGCGCGCCAATTTTTCCAAGTAGGAAGGATCTTTAATTTGAGAAAGGATGTATTTTGTTTCTTGGAGTTTCAGTTTCATTTCTGATTCCGTAGAACGTAAGGCGGAGATCTTTTTATTCTGATTGAATATGGTGAAAACATCCACTTCGTCCAAAAACAAATTGTACACCAAAAAGATGGTGAGTGCCAATATATACTTGTTTTTGAATATGAGAATGAATTTCTTCATAGAACAAAGGTAGTGGGTTCCTTTTCTCTTATTGGACTTATTTCCAATAGATATCCTCTTTTGGATGTTAATAGCTGGGGTTTCTTTATGGTCTTTATTTATTATTGGTTGATTCTTAAATAATCACACAAAAAAAGACTCGTGTTAGCGAGTCTTTTTTCAAATTATCTTAGTTGACTATTTGGTCGTATTTGGCTTTGAAATCTTCGTTCTTTTCATACCATTGAGCAACTTTGCCCATAAGCGCTTT
Organism: Fluviicola taffensis DSM 16823; assembly: GCF_000194605.1. NCBI lineage: Bacteria > Pseudomonadati > Bacteroidota > Flavobacteriia > Flavobacteriales > Crocinitomicaceae > Fluviicola > Fluviicola taffensis. Next base: position 1,353,928 of record NC_015321.1, on the reverse strand, counting down.
TGCTTTGTCCATTTGCTTTCCGGCAATATAACAATCTGCAGTTTGCATAATTCCCATCATCAACATATTTTTCTCTGCTTGATTCCAGTTGTCGATATCTGGAACGGCGCTCAACAACTTTTCACATTCTTTCCAAAGTGTATTTGCACCTCCTTTATCTGCGTTTCTGAATTTACAAACCCCATCCAAGTATTTTGCACCTATGCTTGTCAAGTTGATTTTGTAATATTTCATTACCCAAGTTGCCGCTTTTTTGTAATCTGGGGCTTCAATTTCATTTCGAATCATCTCAACTAAGCTGTTTCTAAACTCATCGTAGAATTCAGCATACTCTAATTGAACATCACCTGATTTATCGTATTTGATACTTTTACCAATTTCACTGATAGCTTCCTTGTAAGCATTTTGATATTTCTCATTGTCAGTTCCACTTAATGAAACTTTGTAAAGTCCACGAGCCATCCACATGTGTGGAAGAGCATCTGCCTTTGTTTTGTCGTTCATGACGTATTTTTCAGAGACACGGACTAGTTTTTCATAATCACCATCCGCAAAGACAATGCGCAAATCATCATATTCTGGCGCTTGAGCAACAAGCAATTTCGTAGTTAGTAATGCACCAATTAGAACAAACTTTTTCATACTATTTAATTTCGTTGAAGGATAAAACCAATAACTATGCCGAATGTACGAAAACTTTTATTTAAAGTTTCGTTTCGCTATTTTGAATTGATTCAATCTTCCGTTTTTCAACTATTTAAGAATTGTTTTTTAATATTTAAACGATTTATTCCACACTTTTAATGAGTAGTTCCAAAATGTTTTGAGCAGCTTTTGAAATTTTTGTTCCTGGTCCAAAAACTCCAAAAACTCCAGCATCGTATAAAAACTCATAGTCTTGAGCTGGAATAACTCCGCCTGCGACTACCATGATATCTGACCTTCCCATTTGTTTGAGTTCTTCAATTACTTGTGGAACCAAGGTTTTATGTCCAGCTGCTAAAGAAGAAACGCCTAAAACATGTACGTCATTTTCAACGGCTTGTTTTGCTGCTTCTTTGGGTGTTTGAAATAAAGGACCTATATCTACATCAAAACCGATATCTGCAAAGGAAGTAGCAATCACTTTTGCACCGCGGTCATGACCATCTTGCCCCATTTTAGCAATCATAATTCGAGGTCTTCTTCCTTCCAATTTAGCGAAGGTTTCAACCAAGGTCTTTGCTTGTTCAAAATCTTTATCATTCATACTTTCAGCTGAATATACACCACTAATAGATCGAATTGTTGCTTGATGTCTTCCAAAACTAGTTTCCATGGCTTGAGAAATTTCACCCAAAGATGCTCTTTCTCGTGCGCACTCAACGGCAATTTCTAATAGATTTCCCGTTCCGTTTTTTGCGGCGTCTGCCAGTTTTTCCAAACAGGCTTGTACCCGTTCAGGATTTCTATTGTCACGCAATACTTTTAATCGCTCTAGTTGTGAATCACGTACCTTGGTATTGTCTATTTGTAGAATATCCATCGCGGATTCTTTTTCTAATTGATAGCGATTTACGCCAACAATAATATCTTTTCCGGCATCAATTCGCGCTTGTTTACGTGCGGCAGCTTCTTCAATGCGCATTTTTGGAATTCCTGTTTCAATGGCTTTTGCCATTCCTCCCAATTCTTCTACTTCTTCGATTAATTTCCAAGCTTCATCAACTAATTCTTGGGTCAATTTTTCTACATAATAACTTCCTCCCCAAGGATCAATTAAATCAGTCATTCCTGTTTCTTCTTGCAAATAGATTTGGGTATTTCGAGCTATTCGAGCTGAGAAGTCTGTTGGTAAAGCGATCGCTTCGTCTAATGCATTTGTATGTAAAGATTGCGTTCCGCCAAAACCAGCTGCCATCGCTTCAATACATGTTCTGGCAATATTATTAAATGGATCTTGCTCGGTTAAGCTCCAACCAGAAGTTTGGCAATGCGTGCGAAGTGCCAATGACTTTTCATTTTTTGGATTGAATTGAGCAACCAATTTTGACCACAATAGACGTCCTGCACGCATTTTAGCGATTTCCATGAAGTGATTCATTCCAATGGCCCAAAAGAAGCTCAAACGTGGAGCAAATGCATCGACATCCATTCCTGCATTGATTCCCGCTCTTAGGTATTCCAATCCATCCGCTAAGGTGTATGCCAATTCAATACTTGCTGTTGCCCCAGCTTCCTGCATGTGGTAACCAGAAATTGAAATGGAATTGAATCGAGGCATTTTTTCTGCCGTGTAGGCAAAAATATCCGCGATAATGCGCATGGATGGAGCTGGAGGATAAATGTATGTATTTCGAACCATGAATTCTTTCAAAATATCATTCTGAATGGTTCCTGAAAGTTCTTCTTGTTTGACTCCTTGCTCTTCGGCGGCAACAATATAAAATGCTAAAATTGGAATTACTGCTCCATTCATAGTCATGGAAACAGACATTTCATTCAAGGGAATTTGATCGAACAAAATTTTCATATCCAAAATAGAGTCGATGGCAACACCAGCTTTTCCTACATCACCAACTACACGTTCGTGATCAGAATCATATCCTCTGTGAGTCGCTAAATCGAAGGCAACAGAAAGTCCTTTTTGTCCAGCAGCTAAATTTCTTCTGTAAAAAGCATTGGATTCTTCAGCAGTTGAAAATCCTGCATATTGACGAATCGTCCAAGGTCGAATGGCGTACATAGAGCCGTAAGGTCCTCTTAGAAAAGGCGCTCTTCCGCTAATGAATCCCAAATGACTGACCTCTTTTAAGTCATTCTGATTGTAATAACTTGAAAGAGAAATTTTTTCAGGAGTTGCAAAAACTTCCTTTTCTGCATTTCCGTTTAAAGCAGTTGTATCTAATGAAATATTTTCAAATGACTTACGAATACTCATACTACTTGCTCTAAAATTAATGGTTTCAAATTGTTCCAGCCTTTAGGTAATTCTGCCCATTGGTTATCAACTGTTTCTGGATTTGGGAAGATGTTCATTCCAATTCGCTTCTCTGTTTTGGTTTGAATTTCTTGGATGCGCATTGCTGCTTTTTCCGCAATTTCCACTTCAAGTTGTTGGATCACATCTTTGTTGGTGATTCCGCCAGTGCGCTCAATCCACTGAAAAGTACTCCAAGCACGTTCGGCAATCGTTTCTGTTAAAGCATCTAATGCATAAGAACCCCCCGCAGGATCGGCAACGATTTGCAAATAGGATTCTTCTTTCAATAAAAGTGAAATATTGGTAGCCATCCGTTGCGTAAACTCAAAATTGGGTTTGCTTGAATACCAATCGTAGGGTTGAATGTTTAAATGTTGTATTCCTGAAAGAACCGCTGACATTGCTTCGGTTGTTTGTCTCAATAGATTTGTATAAGGATCTTTTAAACTAATGTTGAGGAAACTCGTTTTAGCTGTAATTGTTGTAGCTAACGAACAAGTATGTTTTGGAGAATAGGCAGAAACAATTTGAGCCCAAGTACTCCTAAATGCTCTTATTTTACTTAATTCGAAGAAATATTTAGAGCCAATTCCAAGAGTGAAATGAATGCGGGCAGCTGCAGTATCCACATCAACTCCTTGATCCATTTGTTGCACCAAAAGGTCGTGTCCTTCTGCTAAAGCAATCCCTAATTCTTGCCAAGTTGTGCCGCCTGCTTGTTGCACTTTTGCCGCATCTACATGATAGATTTTAGCATTCGGATTTGTGAATTTAGATGACTGATTGACTAATTCTTTGTTGTTATCAAATTCAATGAGTACAGCTACATCTTTTACAAATGTTAGGAAATCAGTAATTTGCTCACTGCTTTTTGCCCGAAAAGTAGTGTGAATGAAGGAAAGTCCCACTTCGTTTAGTAATGCACCAAAATCAATGGAATTTGAATTTACTGCCTCAAGAATTAAGTGATCTGTTCCAGCCATTAATGCTGAAATGAGCTGTTTGTTCGTTTCTTTTTCGTCTAGAACTCGAAATGCAGTTGCAATTGTCCAATCGTTGTTTTTCGAATTAATTCCTCGCGTATATGGTGCTAAACCAGGGTCTGAAAACTGACTTTTTTGATCTTCGCGGTGAAAATAACTGGGAAAAGTAATTTCTTCCACGCGATTGATTTTATTCAATGTGTCTATTGATTCACCCTTTAATTCCTTTTGGAGAATGGCAATCCATTCCTCTTTGGAACTAGCTTGAAAGGATGAGAATAAGTCCGTCATGTGTTATTTTTTAAATATCTAATTGATCTTGATCCGTTGCAATAGGAGTAGCTTGTTTTTTCTCAATTAAGAGTACATAAACTGCTGTCGAAAGCATGGATATCAGCACTGGTGCAACAATAATTCCAGCTACAGGTATTTTAATAAGTAAAGTAAAAATTCCTCCTGTAATGACCATGTAGCTCAATTTCGAGAATCCCAGTCCCCAACTTTTAAAGAAGCTTAATCCGTATCGCTCCATGCTATAATCATAGAATGAAAACCCAACGAAGAAAGATGCGATTAAGAAAAACAAGGTTTCACCTATGAAATCTGGAAGGAACCAAGAAAGAATCCACCAAATACCTAAGAAAATGTATTCCATCAAAAGTGCGCTGATTACAATGAGAATCATGCGCAAGAAATCATTCATTAAACGGATAAAATCAAATTTGTATTCTTTCCCAGTAAGGTAACTATCAAATTTTTCAGAAAGAATACAGTTGACAGGAGAGAGAATAACGAGCACTACGAATTTGTAGAATTCCGAAAAAATGACATCTACAATTCCAAAAATTCCATCTGCAACCCAAGAAATTGCAGACCCAACAAGTGGAACGCCGTCTGCTAGATGAACAACTGCGGAGGCTTTTTGGAGTTGCCATTGAAAATAGAGATAGATCAATCCAACAATTGCTCCTGGAATAAAAAACCATAAAAACTTCCCTTTCACCAATGTTTTAGCTACTTGTTCTATTCCCGTCCAATGATGTTTAAAAGCTTGAACCATTCATTTGTTGTTTCGAATTCAAATATACAAAGAATGTAGAATGCTGAATGAAGAATTAAGAAGGGATTTCTCTCATTTCTCATCATTCATTATTCTGAGTTTTTTCTTTTGAACTTTCTTATATTGGCATATAAATTGTTAATCAGAATAAAAACAGAGAGTATGAAAAATTTAGTATTGATTCTATTCGTTGCTGGAGTAACACCTATTACAACTTATGCACAAGATAGAAATGAGCAAACAGAGCCAGTCAAAGTTGAAACCAAGAAAAAACCTGCAAAAATAAGTCCTGCTAAAAAGGAGGAAAAAAAGAAAGAACAACCAATTAAAAAAATAGATTAAAAATAAGCCCTGACGTTTATTTCAGGGCTTGTTTCTATAAAATTCCGAATTGGGTAAAATGGTGAGTCAAATGTTTTTTATGAAGTAAATCCCATTGTTCATAGTTAATGGGTCCGTAATACGCATGAACTGTTTTCAATTCTGGATTCTGCCCGAAAAGTTCTTGAAACTCCAAATAAACATCTACAAATTCATCGATAGCCAATTCGAGTTCTTCATGGCGTAAAGGAGTACCTTCTTTTGCAAAAGGAACAACCATGTTTTGAGCCATCGGCTTGTCTGAGTATAAAAAAGCAACCATTCGTTCCACTTTGTCTTCTGGAATGAGTAATTCTTGCGGATTTTCACCTGTTGCAATTCGAAGTGTATCTGTTAAATGTTCAACCATTCGTTGTGCAGACATTTTCCCCCAAACAGGTTTTGTATCTGGAGTTAGCTTGTTTAGATGTGTAAGTACGGTTTCTAAATCAGTTTCAATAAACATAATCCTCTGTTTTAAGTTTCAAATTTGCGAATTCTAAATATCCTTTTCCACAAAGTACCGAAAGGTTGTTTGGGATGATTTCAATATTAATTTCCTTGCGCACTTCAAATGGTTCTCCGTCATAATGTGCCAATGGAACATCTAATATGATACGAGCCTTTTGAAATGGAATAATACGAATATATCTGGAGCCTTCAATTTTTTTGAAAAAGAATCGTCCAATAACTCCCATTGTTCGCCACCACGAAAATTTGCTCAACAGAACTAATTCCATTTGCCCATCAATCACATTTGATTTGGGTGAGATACAGAATCCATTTCCAAATTCAGATGAATTGGCGATTGAACAAAGCAAGAAATTCCCTTTGATTGTTTCATTGGGCAAGATAATCTTCATTTTGGGCGGTTTGTAAGAGAAATACTCTTCATAAACCAGTTGGGTGTATCCCCAAAATCCGCGAATGTGATATTCATCAAAGCGTTTTGCAATGAAGGCATCAAATCCGTAACCGCCAACGCCCAAAAAAGGTTTGTCATTTGCCAAGCCAGTATCCATTCGGATGCTGTTCAATTGGTTGATATTTTGAATGGCTTGAGGAGTTTTTAAGGGAATTTTTAAATGTCGTGCAAGCCCATTTCCAGAACCTGTTGGAATAATTGCTAAGTGACATTTTGTTCCCGCAAGAGCTGTTCCAACTTCGTGTACAGAACCATCTCCTCCAACTGCACATACAATATCGATCCCTTCTTGTGCTGATTCTAATGCGATGGATTTTGCGTGTTGTTTGTATTGAGTAATCGCAATATCATAATCGAACAAGTCATGGTTCAAGTGCTCCTCGATCATTTGTGGAACCTTGGCCTTCTTGATGCCTCCCGAAATGGGGTTAATGATGAATCGGATTCTCTTTTTCATCGAACAATCGTCTGATTATGAATTAAATCGTGATTATATCTCTGAATAATGGCTTTTAAACGTTTCGCCATTTTTTCTGCTTCCGCTTTTTGAGCAGGTAATAGGTTGGTTGGATTTTTAGTTTTAATCGTAAAATCAAACAAATTCACAATTTTGTCATTGGAATAAACTAATAATTTATTGTTCCGAAAGTAATAGTAAGAACCTTCCAAGTAAGTGACAGCTTCACGCGGATCTTTGGAGAAAAAACTACTTCCAATACTGTAATAATTTGCTTTTACATTCACTAAATCCAGAACGGTAGGCATAATATCTATTTGCTGGAAAATGGTCTTTTCTCGTTTACGCGGTAGTTTTCCACTTGGATCGAAGAAAGCAATAGGGATTCGGTACATTTCTGTCCGTTGATTGTAAATTTCACTATTACTAGAAGGAGTGTGATCTGCAACAATCACAAAAAGGGTATTCTTGTACCAAGGTTCTTTTGCGGCTTGCTGGAAGAATTTTCGTAAGCTGATATCTCCGTAATAAATGCTTTTACAAATTGGATGAGGTCCGTTTTTGACTTTAGAACGCCATTCTTGAGGCACAAAATAAGGATGGTGAGAAGAAAGCGTAAATAAATTGGCCATGAAGGGCTTTTTCATTTGAGTCAATTTTTTAGCGGTCCAAGGATTGAAATATTCATCCAAGATTCCCCAGGTTTTATCAGAATGATCGTCGTTGTTGTATTCAAATCGCCCAAAATATTCTTCATAACCTAGCTGTGAAGCAAAACTATTGAAACGCATGGAACCGTTGGTTGCTCCATGATAAAATGCAGTGCTGTATCCTTTGTCTTTTAAGATGCTCGGTAAACTTTGCAATTGGTTGTTACTATATGCCGAAGATATATATGGATTATCCATCAAAGTTGGCATGGAAGCAGAGATTGTTGGAACTGCTTCGATCGATTTTTTTCCGTTTGAAATACCGTATTCGAAATACCAGCTTTTTTCCAGCAATGAATCTAGAAAAGGCGTGTAAGAAATACTGTTATTGAATTTTCCCACCCATTCGTTTCCGAAACTTTCGAGCATAATAACTACGACATTTGTTCCATCGGGCAATATGTTTTGTGGATTTGTTTTCCGAATTGGATTGTATAATTTCTCCCCTTCTTTTTCACTGAAATAGCGCTTTTCCACCAAATCGTCCATTCCTATGGATTTTAAAATGGTAAATGCAGTATTTAAAACCAAAGCCGAATTTTCTGGACGTGTATACAAGGAAGCTTCAACAGGAGAAATTGGTCTTAAGCCAAAACCGCCACGGCCAAATAGAATAGCAAAAGGAATGGTTAATACTAAGGCAATTAGTTCAACATGTAACTTGCTACTGCGTTGATTTTTCCAATTTCGATAGTTGGTTCTTTTGTAAAACTTCGCTAAAAGATAAATGCCGATCATGAAAATGAGGATCAGCAACCAATAGTCTTTGATGAAGCTAGTGAGGAGTTGTCCTACATCATTTCCAGCAGAGACAATAGCAAATAAATCTGCTGTGGATCGTTTTAAGGTAAAATTGTAATAGGCAGTGTCCAATAAATTGAGCGCAACAATCAATAATGCTGGAATAAAAAATGAAATAATTTGAAGAATTCTAATAACCCAATTGCTTTGCCATTTTTGAGGAAGCAGACTTAAAATTATGAAGGGGAGAAGGACCAAGCTTACAGTTGACAAGTCGAACCATATTCCTGCAAACCAATCTGTGAATTGAACATGTGCAAAGGAATCCATGTTGAAGCAATAAAAAACAATGCGTGTAATTGTCATCAACACTAAGATAAGTGCAATGCGTAGCAATAGACTTTGCAGAGTTATTGGGAGAACATTACGCAGTTTCATCAACATAGTACAAAAATAAGTAACCTTTTCGAGGTAGGTGTTGTGTTTTTGTTACTTAAAAATAGATAGAATTTCCGCTCATAAGCCATTTTCAAAACTCATGATTTTTATTTCACTGCAAATGCACGAATTTTTTAAGGCGCTTACCAGTGGGGATTATGTATTTAACACAGGTAAAATCTCTAAATCTTTGCGCTCTTTGTTTCTCTGCGGTTTATAAATAGAGTCTTATTTTAACCGCAAAGAGTGGAAGAACGCAAAGGTTTGACCCAAAAATTATCACTTTAAATTTTGCAAAACATAGCTTGAAGGCATCTACTTTTTAAGTATATAACTCCCCTTACCAGTCGCCTCTTTACCCTATGAAGGTCAATTAATTTGGGATTTAATAAAAAAGCGAGTGCGTTAGCCGAGCCAGAAATTCGTGTCCCGATAGCTATCGGGATCGTGGCGAAAATATACCCTGTTCGGGGTAGATTTCGGATTTATCTTACATAAAAATGGTTAGGAGTAGCTTTTTTGAAAGTTTCTATATTTGGCAGATGAAAACAATTTTACTAGCACTTTTGGTTTATTCGAGCTCTTATGCGCAAGATTTGGAAGCATTTCGCATTTTTGACTCAAAAGGGAAGCAAGTTTCGTTTCAAAAAATGATGAATCAGGTTTCTGCAAACCAGGTTATTTTGTTTGGTGAATTCCACGATAATCCGATTTCGCATTGGATGGAATTGAACGTTTTGATGGAATTGAATAAGAAGACGAAAAGTTCGCAACTGGCGGTAGGATTTGAAATGTTTGAACTACACCAAATCAAAGCATTGAATAATTATATCAGTAATAAATCATACAAAGCACTGAAAGATTCTACCGAATTATGGTCGAATTTCAAAACAGACTACAAACCGGTATTGGATTCTGCCATTGCATTCGGGAACACTCCTTTTGCAGCAAATGTGATGCGGAAATATGCCAGTTTGGTTTTCAAAAAGGGATTGTCTGCTTTGGATACGCTTCCAGAAGATCAAATGAAATTAATGGCACCATTGCCTTTTCCATTCGATTCAACTTTGACTCAATATGTAGAGCTTATCAATATGGGGAAAGAGATGCATGCTTCAGGAATTAATTTTGCGTATGCGCAAGCAATCAAAGATGCAACGATGGCTTATTCGATTGTGGCGCAATTAAAGAAAAGTAAGCAAGTATTTTTTCTAAATGGTGCTTTCCATTCCGATTTTCACCAAGGAATTATGTGGTATGTTCAGCACTATTTGCCTGGAGCAAAAGTGGGAACAATCACAACGGTTTCTCAAAAAGATGTCCGCAAATTGGAAAAAGAACATTTGAACCGGGCAGATTTTATCATTGTGGTGAATGAAACGATGACGAGTACACATTAGTTAATTACATTGAGGTCTTCACGGGATGGGAATCGTGGAATAGAAAATATTACATGGAGAGAAAGGAAAATAATCCACACCTTAGTTCAACGGATTCAATGATATTGTCTTGTATATCTTTGGCAGCGAAATTAATTTATGAAGAGCGGGATTTTTACCCACTTCTTTATTAATTTGATAAAGACGATAAGGTTGTGTCGTCAACCTTGGATGTTAAACTTCAATTTGATGAGTTGGATAAATTGGTGAAAACCATATCAAATAAAGGAAGCTTTGAAGATTATGTATATGTTTTTAACAATCAGAATGAAGGGAAAATTATCATATCCATTCATATGGGTGGAATTCAATACCCGAATCAAATAATTGACTGAAAATGGAATAAAATTCTCAGAAATGTATAGCCAGCAATAATGGTAATCCAATTATAGATCACTTCAAAATCTATCGAATTCAGGTTGTTTAACAAAAAAATCCCGTCTGCTTTTGGCGAACGGGATTTCCTTTTTAGTATCTCTTATTACCCCAACAGAAGCAAAACTCCGTCGGGATAAATTTGATTATGTGCAGACTAAAACAGCCTGACTATCTCATTTACTTCACAGCATCTGCTTTTTCCTTGGCTTTGACAATGATATTGTCTGCTTTGGTATTTGCTTCTTGTTCTAGCTTGGTGATACTGTTGTCTGCTTTTTTCTTTCCTTCTTTACAAGCGATTTCAGCAGCTTTCTTTTTCAGTGGATTGCTTCCAGCGGCAGTCATTGCATCATTACATTGTTTGTCTGCTTCCGCTCGAAGTTGATCTCCACCTTTTTTAGCTTCCGCTCTCACTTTGTCTGCTTCTTTTTCAGCATCGGCCATAATCTTGTTTTTCTCTGCGATAAGGTCTTTCTTTACCTCTTCCACTTTTTCTTTGACCACGGTTCTTACCGAATCTTTGGCTTTATTAACCAATTCTTTTCCTTTGTCCTGTATCGTGTTTTTTAAATTGCCTGTAGCTTTTAGCAATGCTTCTTTGAAATCTGTTTTGATGACTGGTTTCATAACCGTTCCTCCAACTAGTGCATTTACTGGAATGATATCAGGAATAGATCCAATATTTAATTTGGGTACAAGTCCGTTTACTTTTGCCAAACCTTGTTCTGCAACTTTGATGATTCCAGCTGGAATCATGGATTTTGGAACCTGCATCAGCATTTTGTAGTCAATTTCTTGGGTAAATGCAGTGGAACCAGTGATTTCCGTATCGATTCCACTCATTTTGATTTTCAACGGTTTTTTCATGGTTACTTTTCCATCTGCAAAACTGAAGAACGCTTTCACATCCTTGAATGTTTGGTTGGACAATTTATCCATGTTTAAGGATTCTCCCAATTTTTTCAATGGTTCGAACCCGCTTACTGTAACGAGGTTGGTAAATAAATCTCCATCACCTGTCAATGAATTGTAAACAGGCTCTAGCGCTTTTGTCAAATCGCCTTTCAAGTTTAAACTTGAACTGAATTTTCCTTTTGCATATTTGGCAACTGGAGCCAATTTCTCGATCGTTAGGAAATGCGTTGTAATTTCTTGAATATCGATTTCTTTCAAGTTATAACCCAAATCAATTGCTGGCTTGTTGTGGTCTTTGGAGCTATAACTTCCTCTTAAACCAACTGTTCCGCCCATCGTATTCATAGACAAGCCATTCAACGAAGCTACTTCCTCTTTCATGTTTACATTTCCTTTGATATTGTTTACATCAATACCGTTGTAATGCAATTTTTGGATGTTGGTATTCAAATCGAAATCAATGTTGTCAGGAATTAAAAGCGGTTCAGTATTTGGGTCTACTGGAGCTGGTTCTGCACTGGTAGTTGCAGCAGATGGAGCAGTAGAAGCTCCCATGAGTTGATCCAAGTCCAAGTTGTTACTATTGAAGGCAAATACACCTTTCAATAACTGATCTTCTTTCTTTTTCCCGAATAAATAACCCAAGTAGTTGTCGATTTTTCCGTTCATGGCAAAATCTGATTTACCCATCCTTGCATTCATTTTCTCCAAAGACAAGTTTTGCGGACTGAAGCGGAAAGTCAAATCTTTCACGTTTACATCTTCATTCAAGTCTTTTGATTTGTATAGGAAGTCGAACAATTCGATTAGACCTTGTGCATTGAACTTTTCGTATTGTTCGGTTTCAATAGCGCTCATTCGACCATTTAACGCAACATCGGCGTTCAATTTCCCTTTGTATGATTCACCTTCAGCCAACGGCATTACTTTTCCAAGTGTAGCTAAGTTTACTTTCGCCTTTAGTTTGGAATCAATCAATGGATCTGTCATTGGGTTTCTCAATTTCAAATTCGCGTCAATTAAGTTTCCAACGAACTCTGAATGGAATTTCGTGACATCTAATGTCATTAAATCCAAATTGGAACCTCCTGCGAACTTAGATCCTGCATCTACGATGATGTTATTGATAGAACCAGGAAGCGCAGGATAACGAATGGAGGCATTTTTTACGTTCAAACCAAAATCCCACCCTGGCATGTTTTTGTCATCCATACGGCCTTTCACTTCGCCATTCATTTTCAAATCACCTTTTGCAATCATGCTTTCATATCCGCTTTGGTAGAAACTAGGCACAAGTGACAATAAGTCTTTGAAACTGATTTCTTTGGTATTTAATTTCAAATCCATTTGAGAATGGTCTTTCAGCATTTGGTAAAAACCATCTAAAGACATGTGAAAGTTATTCAAGGCAAAGCTGTTGTCTTTCAAGGTGAATTTGGAATCGTCTTCCTTGAATTCCATCAACAAATTCACATCTGCATCTGTTTTCACTTTGGATAAATAGCTCAAACCATCCATTTCCAGTGTTACTTCGTCTATTTTAGTGCTTGTTTCAAAATCGATGATATCTGCCGTTAAATCTCCTTCACCTGTATGATTTAGGTTTTTGATGTTGGCATACATGTCAGAAGCTTGATCGTCAAACACCAATTGGATATTATTTAAAGAATATTCCTTCAAAGACATTTTAAATTTGGAAGGCCCTTGATCTGCAACTGGTTTTTCATCTTCCGGAATAACAATGTCGTAATTGGCTTTTCCTGCTGGATCCACACGTACATCAAACTTCGCATCGGATATATGCACTTCATCAATTTCGATCTCATCTCCACCGATTACATCCCATAAACCTACATGTGCCTCAATAGTTTTGATATTTGCCAACTCTACGCCTTTAAATTCCGTTCTACCTGTTACTTTTGTGTCATATAATTGAATGGTAACATTTGGGAACGTAGAAAGAAAGGTTAAATCGAAATCCTCGATAGTAACATCGGCTTTTAAAGATTTGCTTACTTCTTTCAATACCAGCTCCTTAATCTCATCTTTGAAAATTATAGGAATTAAAATGATTGCAATGATTAAGAACAAGATGGTTATTCCAGTCCATTTGAAAAGCCTTCTAATGAAGCTCTTTTTCTTTTTTGGCAATTTTTCTTTTTTCGACATTGACAGGTATTTTAAGTATTAACTAAAGATTGTATCTTTACAATTCTACCAAAAATAAGCTTTTCATGAAACAATTGACAGCCCTAGCAATTTTAATTTTTGTTCCATTTGTAAATTCCGCACAGATTTCAACGGGAAAGGTTGATGATCCTAAAAAGAAGACCGAAATAGAGAAGGAAAAGACAAAATCAGATAATAAATACGATCCGGATAAAGGAATGATGGATTTCACAGCATTTATTGGTGCGGGATATTCTATTGGATCACATCGATTAGCTGAAAATGAAGGGTTATTTGGAAGACCAGTTGGATTGAGAGCTGATGAGAAAATGGTTAATCGCTGGACTTATCAAGTGGGTATTCGAAACAGGGTACATCGTTATTTTAGTGTAGAAGCAGGAGTCTCATTGGATCGATATGGAGAATCTTATTCTTTTAAATCAACGACCACAGATAGCTCTTTTGCCTATGACCGCAAATACAATATGTTGGCAGTTCCCATTCAACTATTCTTCACTTATGGCAAGCGTGTACAATTATTGGCTGGGGTTGGAGTTCAACCATTTATTCCGATGAATACAAAAACGAAAACTACTATGAATGATTCTCTTGGAAATGAAACAGTAACAAATCTGAAAACCATTGAAGGATTGAATAATTTTGGGTTGAGTGCTTTGTTTTCTGTAGGTGTGCAATACCGTTTCTCAAAATTTGCTTCGGTTTACCTGATTCCTTCTTATTCAGTTGGATTAACGAATATCTATGGGAAACAAGAGCCGCACAAGGAATGGTTGAATGCATTGAACATCCGTTTTGGATTGGCGGTACATTTTCCAGAAATGACCAAGGAGAAGAAAGTAAAAGCGCCAAAGGATCCGAACAGGAAAAAGAAGTTTAACTGGTAATGTAGATTGAAAGTTGCAAGTTCGCGATATTGCAAACAGCCCTTTGTTTTACTGGTTCACAAGTGATTGTTAACGACAATTTTAATAACTATGCAATTCATAGGAATAGGTTTTAAAAACTCAGATGCCGTAAATCTTAATTTCATTCGCGACAAAGCTGCTAAATACGATCTGTTGGCTTCAAAAATAATCAGTGAAGGTGGTTTTATTGAAGGATTGACTGATTTTTCGTCACACTTTGAATTGGATTGTCTGCAATTAGCGGCCTTCAATGCTGATGATAGAAAAGCGAGTTCGAGACAAATTTCTGATGAACTGAGTGAATTCAATCGGGTTTCAAAAGAAAGTAGTTTCTTGAATTTTTTGAGTCATGAGAAAGATGGCTTTCCTGATGTTTACTATGTCATCTTTGCCTGTGATTGGAACCAAGCTGATCCGACGAGATTGGTACGGCTGGCAAGTAATGAGTTGAAAACGTATTTCAAGTTTAATAACAGCTGGTATTTGTGGTTGTATAATTATTCTGCGAAGCGGTATTATCCAAAATTGGATTTGCCTTTGGTACTGGAGATTAACAATAAAAACCACATAGGTTCATAAACCACATAGAGCATCATGAAGTTAGATTTTTCATGGGTTTTGTAAATCTAAAACTATGTGACCTATTGTTTCTATGTGGTTAAAAAAAAGAGAATCTGCATTGCAAACCCTCTTTCATTTATGTGTTTTAAGGGAAATTACTCCGAATCACTTGGTCCAGTTCCCGTTCCGAATGATTGAATATCTCCATCATAGAATATCATCAATTGAGCAACATCGCGTAAGAAATCAATCTTACCAATTTCAATGCGGTTGATCTTCAAACCAGTTCTTTTTTGAACGTCAGATACCATTTCTTCGTATTTCTCAGGTTGGATGAGGTCGATTCGATCGTAAACAATGATTTTACGGGTTTCATGTTTCAGTAACCACAAATATTCTAATCCAGCAACGAGTAATAACAATGCTCCGTTCATTACTCCCATTTCTGCCAATGAAATTTTATTGGAAGCCAATGCATTGATAACTGAAAGACCAATTACCAAAAAGAGGTAAGTCATCTCCTTGATTTCGATGCCTTCTGTTCGATAACGAAGAATTCCAAAGATGGCGAATAAACCTAAGCCCATTCCAGTGTCGATGTCTAATTTTTTCAATCCGAAACATAAGAAAAAGGTAATCATTCCAATCATGAAGTAAGTGAAAAGGTAGTCTTTTCTTCTTGCTTTTGTATAGTACATGAAACGAATCAAAATGACTAAAACGACTAGGTTTACGCTCATTCGGAACAACAGAGGATAGAGGTCTTCGTTGAAAAAAGAAATACCAAATAATTCAGAATCCGGTTTGTGGGAGAGCAGCATGTGATGTGTTTTTTATTAGTTTTTGTATAAGAAGTAGTTTTGCTTTGAATCGGTTTGATTTCAGACGGTTTTCGTCATATAAATCAATCATTCCAAAGCAGAATTTAGAAATGCGAAAAGGACGAATTAATTCCCGCTTCATTAATTGATAGAATGGAGAAGTTCTATCAAGCCTTGGTTGTTTCAATTCCGCAATAACAATCGATGAAAGTGTTTGATTTTTGGAATTTGTTGAGTCTAATGTTCCATTTACAATTTCAAAGTCAATGGTCAAACGTTCTTCAGCAGTTTTATTCACCAATGTAATTCTGCGATAGCTATTCACCATAACTGGCTTTAAATCGAGTTGTTTTCTGAGTCGTTCTTGTAGAAACAAAAGTTGATCTTCAGAGAATTCAGATGTAAAACCATCAATAGTAATCCGATTTTTATCTGTTCTGCCCTTTATTTTTTCTTTTACTTCCAAATACGATTTGTTGCTGTCGAGGTAAGTGCGAATCCGAACCTTAAATCGATTGGGTATTGCTTTGTGATGATCTTGAAAAAAACCGTAATTTGAGTTGTCAAAATACTGACTCGTATAATCAAAAATTACTTTGCCGTCAATATTTAGAACATCGTAATAAGGACGCATTTCATCCAAAAAATCATCCAGTTTACTGATGGGGAATGCGAATTTTTCATCCACACGATTCATCAAGGGAGCACGCGACAATTCATCCAATGAAATTCCATTGTAAGTATGTAATAAATCGGTTAATCTTCCCTTCATGTTTAATTCAAATATAGTTAATATTACATACGACGTTATTTTACAGCGAAAGTTTGTTCATTTTATTTAATTTTTGTTCAAATGTTCAAATGTTCAAATGTTCAAATGTTCAAATGTTCAAATGGTTTTCTTTAAACAACTTTTGACTCACGCTCTTTGAACTTTGTTTGAACCTTTGGAACATTTTGAACTCTTTACACTACTTTTGTGCCATGCAAAAGAAAATTTTACTTCTAGGCTCTGGTGAACTTGGAAAGGAGCTTGTAATCGCCCTTCAAAGGTTGGGTCAGACGGTTATTGCTGTGGATAGTTATGAAAATGCGCCTGCTATGCAAGTTGCAGATTCGTTTGAAGTGATTAACATGTTGGATGCAGTTTCCTTAGATGCGATTGTTGCAAAACACCAGCCAGATTTAATTGTTCCTGAAATTGAAGCAATTCGAACGGAACGGTTTTACGAGTATGAGAAGATGGGAATTCAAGTCATTCCTTCTGCAAAAGCTGCCAATTTTACGATGAATCGCAAAGCAATTCGTGATTTAGCCGCAAAAGATTTGGGTGTAAAAACCGCTAATTACTTGTATGCTAAAACAGGTGAGGAGTTTGAAAAAGCTGTTTTGGATATTGGAATTCCTTGTGTGGTAAAACCATTGATGTCGAGCTCTGGAAAAGGGCAGTCCGTTATTCGTTCTAAAGAAGAAATTTCAAAAGCATGGACTTACGCAATAGAAGGTTCACGTGGCGATTTGAAAGAAGTAATCGTGGAAGAATTTATTCCTTTTGATTATGAAATCACCTTGTTAACAGTTACTCAAAATAACGGAGAAACATTGTTCTGCGCTCCAATTGGTCACCGCCAAGAACGTGGTGATTATCAGGAAAGCTGGCAACCAATGCCCATGAATTCCGAACATTTGAAAGAAGCACAAGAAATGGCGGCAAAAGTGACCAAAGCATTGGGTGGTTCTGGTTTGTGGGGAGTGGAATTTTTTATTACGAAAGAAGGCGCTTATTTTTCCGAACTGTCTCCGCGACCACATGATACAGGAATGGTTACTTTGGCTGGAACGCAAAATTTCAGTGAGTTTGAATTACATGCCCGAGCTATTTTGGGCTTGCCAATTCCATCGATTACCGCATTGAAAAATGGAGCAAGTGCCGTTGTTTTGGCAAATAAAGAATCAGAGAACGCTCCAACTTTTTCAGGATTGGAAGATGTTTTAAAAGTAGAAGGATCGGATGTTCGTATTTTCGGTAAACCAACCACAAGACCTTATCGTAGAATGGCAGTTGTATTGTATTCTGGGGATCAAGAGGTCGAACAGATTACAGATAAAGCAAAAGAGTTAGCACGAAAAATAACGATCAATTACCGTTAATTTGAAACGAATCATAATTATTGGTGGCGGACCAGCAGGATTGATGGCTGCCACTCAATTGTTGAAAAGCGATTGCGAAATTCTACTCTTGGACCAGAAAGCCAGTGTAGGAAGAAAATTCTTGGTTGCTGGAGACGGAGGCTTTAACCTCACACATTCTGAGACCCCGAGTGAATTTCGGGAAAAGTACGATTCTGATTGGATTAAACAAGTAATCAGACAGTTTACGAACAAGGATTGGATTAAATTCCTGAAACAAATAGGAATAGAAACGAAAGTGGGTTCTTCTGGAAAGATTTTTCCTGCAGACGAAATCAAACCGATACAGGTTCTGAATGCCTGGAAGGAATTTCTTGCTCCGAAAGTGGAGTTTGTGTTGAATACGCGTTTTTTGAACTTTGATGATAAACACATTGAGGTCGAAAGAGAAGGCAAAACAGAAAAATTGGATTTTGATTACCTTGTTTTGGCACTTGGTGGAAAATCTTGGCCCGTAACTGGTTCAGATGGAGCTTGGGTTCCCATTTTCGAAAAGAAAAATATTGTCATTAATGAGCTTAAACCAAGTAATTCTGGATTGGTTTTGTATGAAAACTGGATAGAAAATCTGGATGGAAAAATTCTAAAGAATATTCAGACCACTTGCGGGAATCAAACTTGCACAGGTGATTTGACCATTACGAAGTACGGTGTGGAAGGAAAACCTGCTTATGCAATTAACGATGCTTTGCGAAAAATGGAGAAACCAGCTTTTAAAGTCGATTTGAAACCTCAAATGACGAAGGAAAAGGTGTTTGAAATTTTGAAAAAGGCCAAAAATCCATCTCAAGGATTGAAAGAACTAAAATTAGGTGAAGTAGCTATTTTTTGGATTAAGACTTTTGTTTCCAAAGAGCGTTTTTTAAATCCAAAGGAATTGACAAAGACAATCAAGGAATTTTCAATTGGAATAAAAGGTTTCAGGCCAATTGATGAGGTGATTTCATGTGCTGGAGGAGTTTCTACGGAAGAAATTTCAGAATTTGGTGAATTAAATAAATTTCCAAATGTATTTGTCGCAGGAGAAATGATTGATTGGGATGCGCCAACAGGTGGTTATTTGATTCAGGGTTCTGTTTCCACTGGATATGTTGCAGGGAAATCAATTGCAAAGCAATTGAGTGGTTCAATAGTTTAAAAAGTTCAAAAGTTCAAAAGTTCAAAAGTTTGAAATGGAATTGAACTCTTTGAACCCCTTCAACCCTTTGAACAATTTCTATTGGTCTATTCTTGGCAGATTAATCTTCTCTTTTACTACAAATCCCGTTGGGAATTGTGCAGCTGTAGCCGTTTTTACTTTTTCAGCTTCTAATTGAGTTCTGAAATCACCTACTTTCAAGAAGAAGTGTGGTGCAATAAATTCTACGTACGTGTCTACTTTTGGAAACATCGAAACAAACTTTGCACGCGATTCATCAATAAAGCTTTTATTGGAATCAAATGCTAATTGCAATCTGTAACCCGTGATTTCTTGCGTTGTTGCAGGTGGAATAATTTGACTTTGAGCTTTCACTAAATCATCAATTCTAGAATCTTTTACGATGGTTACTTGACTGTTTCCACAATAGCATATTAAAACCAATAAAGAAGAGATAATCGTTTTTTTCATCGCGCACATATTTTTACAAAAGTAATTGAATTTTTGAAGTCTCCTTTTAAACAGGGAGAGTTTGATTCTATCTGAAAATAACATGCCAAATAGGTGTCTATTTTTAGTGAAAAAATACTGTAAGTAGTAGCAAATTAGCGTATTGTTAAGAAATGTGAAAGCGGAAACTTATTTAGAATCATTTTAAATTAAAAAAACAGGCGCAGAAATTGTCACAAAACTGTCACTGAATGCCCTTATTCTTCTAAATTTGCCAACGTTAATTGCTGTGTTAACATAGTGTTGACAATGTATTGTAAAAACAAAAATATCTAATAATCAGATGTTTAGAAGTATAAAACAATGGTGTATCGGTGCTCTTTCAACAGTCTTTGTTGTTGGTGCATTTGATAGTTTCGCTGCGGACGGCGAAGCCTTATTTAAGTCAAAGTGTGCCACATGTCACGCTCCTCACAAAGATGGTACGGGCCCAAAGCTGTTTGAAGTTCGCAAGAAATGGGCTGATGGTGGAGCAAAAGAAGGTTCTATCTACGAGTGGGTAGCTAACTGGAATAATGCAGCAGCTTCAGATCCGTATGCAAAACAAGTTTCTGCGGTTAAGCCAACTGCAATGAATACCTTTCCAGACTTGGCTGGTAAAAAAGAAGATATCGATGCAATTTTTGATTACATCGATGCTCAGCCAGATCCTTCAGCAGTAGTTGCAGGTGCTTCATTAGATGGCGGTAGCGCTGTTGCAGGTGAAGTAGAAGAGGATGGTTTGTCATGGGTTTGGATTCTGATGGGAGTTGTTTTCATTGTAATCATTATGGCTGTTGGTGGTGTACGCCGTCAATTGAAAAATGTAACAAAAGAAAACGATGGCCAAGCAGTAAACGAAGATCTTTCTTTCGGTCAGGAGTTTAAAGCTTGGGCTTGGAAATACAAACGTTATGTTGGTTTGGGTGGTCTAGTTGTTACATTCGCTTTGATTGTTTCATTGTTCCTTTCTCTCTATTCAATTGGAGTTTTGGAAGATTATCAACCGTCTCAGCCAATTGAATTCCCACACGATATTCATGCTGGTAAAAACGGGATTGATTGTAAGTATTGTCACAATTCGGCTGATAACGGAAAAACTGCAGGAATTCCTACAGTGAACGTTTGTATGAATTGTCACAAACAAATCAACGGTACAACTCCAGAGCAACAAGAAAAAATCGCGAATATTTACGAAGCTGCTGGATACGATCCAACAACTCAATCTTATTCTGGAAAAACAAAAGAAATTATTTGGAACAAGGTGCATGTTTTGCCTGATCACGTTTATTTCAATCACCAACAACACGTTGTTGCTGGTCAGGTAGATTGTAAGCAATGTCATGGTGACATGACTAAGCAAAAAGAAACTGCAAAGGTTCAACCGGTAACTGAATTGAACAAGGTTCCAGATAACATTCAGTTGACTAAAGCTACATTGACAATGGGTTGGTGTATCGAATGTCACGCTGAGAAAGAAATTTCTTCAGGATCATTGGATTCAAAAGGAAGTAACTATTACAATGAAATACATAACCGTTTGTTAAAAGATAAAAAATTGTACAATAAGTACCTAGCAGACAAAAAAGTAACGGTTAAAGAATTAGGTGGTTGGGAATGTGCTAAATGTCACTATTAATCAATCTAGAACAGTAGAACAAAGATTATGGCTATGTCAAAAAAATATTGGAAAGGTCTTGATGAATTGCATGAAACACCTGCATTCGTTGAGTCAAGAGATCGTGAGTTTTCACCGTCTGTTTCTGTTGACGAATTCTTGGGTGATGATCAACTTGCTGAAACATCTACGGCACGTCGTGACTTCTTGAAATTCTTAGGATTCAGTGTTGCAGCTGCTACAGTTGCGGCTTGTGAGGCTCCTGTTACGAAAGCTATTCCTTACGTTGTGAAACCGGAGAATGTTACTCCAGGTGTTGCAACTTGGTATGCTTCCACTTATTACGATGGAAATGCGTATGCAAGCATCGTTGTTAAGACAAGAGAAGGTCGACCTATTTATATCAAAGGAAACCGTGATTTCGGATTTACGCAAGGAGCTTTAACTCCTCAAATTGTATCATCGGTTCTTTCTTTATACGATAATGCTCGTTTGAAAACAGCTCAATCTAAAGGAAAAGATATTTCTTGGAGTACTTTGGATGATTCAGTTAAGAAAGGTTTATCAGCAGTTGATAAAACAACTGGTAAAGTTGCTTTTGTAGCGAATTCAGTTATTTCACCATCTATGCAGGGTGCTATTGTAGATTTGTCTACAAGTATCTTTGGAGAAGTGAAAGATGCTGCAGGAATGCCAATCGTTCATCCGAATTTCAACTTCATTCAATACGATGCAATTTCATACAGTGGAATGCGTGAAGCGAATTTGGAGTCTTTCGGAATGCGTGCTATTCCAGATTATGACTTCACACAAGCGAAAACAATCGTAAGTATTGGTGCAGATTTCTTGAGTACTTGGTTGCTTGGAAATGCATTCTCTGCTGATTATGGAAAACGCCGTAATCCGGATGGAGAATGGATGAGCAAACACTTCCAGTTTGAATCTATCATGTCTATCACTGGTTCAAATGCGGATTACCGTGGGATGATCAAACCAAGTGAGCAAGCAAATGTACTTTCATACATCTTAGGGAAATTTGGAGTAAACACAGGAGTTGCTTCAGCTTTACCAAAAGAAGCGAAAGCTGTTGCAGATGCTGCCGTAAAAGCATTGAAAGCTTCAAAAGGAATGTCGATTGTTGTTTCTGGTTCTAATAATAAAGCGATTCAAGTTCTTACGAATAAATTGAATAGCGTATTAGGAGCTTACGGAAAAACACTTCTTTTTGACAAGCAATTGCAAATGTTCCAATCGGAAGATGCGAAAATGCAGAAATTAGTTTCTGAGGTAATCGCTGGAAAAGGCCCTGACGCCGTTTTCTTCCTTGGAGCTAATCCTGTTTATAACTTGCCAAATGGTAAGGAATTCGCAGCGGCACTTGAAAAAGTTAAATTGAGCGTTTCATTGTCTGGTTATGGAGATGAAACAGCTACAAAATGTACATATATTGCTCCTGATCACCATGCTTTAGAGTCATGGATGGATTATAATCCAAAAGCAGGACATTATTCAATTGCACAACCTACTATTCGCCCATTATTTGATACTGCACCAGCAATGGAGTCTTTATTGGTTTGGGCAGGTAAGAAACACCGTGGAGGAAAAGATTCACGAGTGGCATACGAATACATTTCAAAAAATTGGGAAGTATATGGTTTCCCATACCAAACAAAATATACAGATTTCAATACATACTTTGAAATGGCTATTCACAATAGCTGTAACGAAGATATGGTGATTCCAGCAACTCCAGCGCCAGCTTTCAACGAAGCAGCATTGGGTAAAGTTTCTGGTAAATTTCCAAAAGCAGGAGCTTTAGAAGTTGTATTGTACCAAAAAACAGGTATTGGAAATGGTGATATGGCTGGTAACCCATGGTTACAAGAGCTACCTGATCCAATTTCTAAAGTAACTTGGGATAACTACATTACAATGTCTCCAGAGACGATGAAGAAAGATGGTTATGCGACTACTTTCGATCAGGAGAATGGATTGACATTGGCAACTGTGAAAGTTGGAAATGAATCTATTACTCTTCCAGTTTATCCATCACCAGGACAAGCTGCTGGTACTATTGGTATCGCACTTGGTTACGGTCGTGGAGAAGGAAATGAAGAAATTGGAAATGCTGCTTTCGTAACGAAGGAACATGGAGGATTTGAAACAGATGCAAATGGTAATCGTGTAACAGTTGGTAAAAATGCTTTCCGTTTCTTAAATTGGGAAAATGGAACTTACCAAAACAATGTTACAGGTTCTTTGACAAAAGATGGTGGTATGTATTTAATTGCAGCTACACAAATTCATCACACGGTGATGTCACGTAACTCGATTGTGAAAGAAACTACGTTAGATATTTACCAAAACGAAGAGCCAGGAACTTACAATCACAAACACGTTTTACATACACATGAAGGTGAAGTTCCAATTTCAGAATTCGATTTGTGGGATGCACATCCTGTAGAAAATATTGGTCACCGTTGGGGAATGACTATCGACTTGAATCAATGTTTTGGTTGTGGAGTTTGTATCGTTGCTTGTCAGGCTGAAAATAATATTCCAGTAGTTGGGAAAGATGAAGTTCGTAGAGGTCGTGAAATGCACTGGTTGCGTATCGACCGTTACTTTGCTTCAAGCGAAGAAGCTGCTGTAGGAACACGTAAGGATCCAGTTTTAGGACATTTAGATTATGTTGAATCTGAAATCCCAACTGCAAACCCTGCTGTAGTTCACATGCCAATGATGTGTCAGCAATGTAACCACGCTCCGTGTGAAACGGTTTGTCCGGTTGCTGCAACAACGCACTCAAATGAAGGATTAAATCAAATGACATATAACCGTTGTATTGGTACTCGTTACTGTGCTAACAACTGTCCTTACAAGGTTCGTCGTTTCAACTGGTTTAACTATCCATCTTACAAGAAATTTACTGAAATCAATCCTGCACAAGATGATTTAGGACGTATGGTATTAAATCCAGATGTTACTGTTCGTACTCGTGGTGTAATGGAGAAATGTTCTTTCTGTGTTCAGAAGATTCAAACAGCTAAATTGGATGCGAAAGTTCAGAACAGAACTGTTCAGGATAGAGAAATAGAAACTGCTTGTTCTGATGCTTGTCCTGCTGGCGCGATAATTTTTGGTGACTGGAATGACGTCAACTCTAAAATTCGTAAGGTTTCGGCTGACAAACGTTCTTACCAAGCTTTAGAAGAAGTAGGTGT
Organism: Fluviicola taffensis DSM 16823; assembly: GCF_000194605.1. Taxonomy (NCBI): domain Bacteria; kingdom Pseudomonadati; phylum Bacteroidota; class Flavobacteriia; order Flavobacteriales; family Crocinitomicaceae; genus Fluviicola; species Fluviicola taffensis. The sequence continues at coordinate 1,329,424 of NC_015321.1, read as the reverse complement.
GAAACCAAATATTTGGTATCAAGTGAAAATTCGTAACAACGAAAACGCTGATCTAGATAAATTGGCAGCTGCAGAGCATCATGCTGGTCATGGCGCGCATGCTGAGAAACATGAAAGTAAGTCAAATCATTAATTGCTTAAAAATAAAGTCTAATGCATAAGGAAGCTGCAATTCGTGAACCCCTCATATTAGGTCACAAAACGTATCATCAGATTACGGAGGATGTATGTAAGCCAATTGAGGATAAAGCACCACGCATGTGGTACATTTTATTCGGGATCGCTTTAATTATCGGTTTATACGGAGTAGGATGTATCTTTTACTTGTTAGGAACAGGTATTGGAGTTTGGGGATTAAATAAAACCGTTGGATGGGCTTGGGATATTACCAATTTCGTTTGGTGGGTAGGTATTGGTCACGCTGGAACCTTGATCTCCGCAGTATTGTTATTGTTCCGTCAAAAATGGAGAATGGCGATTAACCGTTCTGCTGAGGCGATGACAATTTTCGCAGTATTCATGGCAGGTTTGTTCCCGTTAATTCACATGGGTCGTTTATGGGTTGGTTACTGGACACTTCCATTGCCAAATCACTTCGGATCATTGTGGGTAAACTTCAACTCACCATTGTTATGGGATGTATTTGCGATTTCAACGTATCTTTCTGTATCATTAGTATTCTGGTACATCGGTTTGATTCCTGATTTCGCTACAATCCGCGATAGAGTGAAAAAACCTATTCCAAAGAAAATGTACTCGATACTTTCTTTTGGTTGGTCAGGTCGCGCTAAGCACTGGAATCGTTTTGAATTAGTTTCATTGGTTTTAGCAGGTGTTGCAACTCCATTAGTATTCTCGGTTCACTCGATTGTATCATTTGACTTTGCTACATCGGTTATTCCTGGATGGCATACAACAATCTTCCCTCCTTATTTCGTAGCAGGAGCTGTATTCTCTGGTTTTGCCATGGTACAAACGCTTCTATTGGTTATGCGTAAGGCAATGAAGTTGGAGGCATACATCCACACAAGACACGTAGAGTATATGAACATCGTAATCATGGTTACAGGTTCAATAGTAGGTACTGCGTATATAACTGAGTTATTCATTTCTTGGTATTCAGGAGTTGAGTATGAGGCATATGCTTTCTTCAATAGAGCAGCTGGACCATACTGGTGGGCATACTGGTCAATGATGACTTGTAATGTTGTATCTCCACAGTTGATGTGGTTCAAGAAATTACGTAGAAGTTTATTGTTTACATTCATCATTTCGATTGTTGTAAATATCGGTATGTGGTTTGAGCGTTATGTAATTATCGTTACTTCCATCCACCGTGACTACTTACCATCTTCTTGGTCTATGCATTACCCAAGTCACATCGATTTAGGTGTCTATGTTGGAACCATTGGATTGTTCTTCGTATTCTTCTTATTGTTTGCTCGTTTCTTCCCAGTATTGGCATTGAACGAATTGAAAACAATCTTGAAATCATCTGGTGAATCTTATAAGAACGATACCGCTCCGGTTCACCCTTATTTTGCAAAAAACGGTCATAGTCACGGACATGATGACCATGATAATACTCATAATCATTAATAGAGAAACATGGCAGAGAAAGTAATTTATGCAATGTATGACGACGACGATGTGCTAAAAGATGGCGCAAAGAAGTTAGTCGCTAAAGGAGTTAAAGTAGCTGACGTGTTTTCTCCGTTCCCGATTCACGGAATTGATCCGATTATCGGTGTAAAGCAAACACGATTGGGGATTATGGCCTTTTTGTACGGTTTAACTGGTACAGCATTGGCTACCTTAGGAATGAATTATTTCATGATTCATGACTGGCCGATGAACATTGGTGGTAAACCAAACGATTCATATTTAGATAACGTATTGGCTTTTATTCCAATTACATTTGAGTTCACCGTATTGTGTGCTGCTCATGGAATGGCGATTACTTATTTATTGTTGAATAAGACTTTGCCTGGAATGCCAGCAACAAATCCAGATCCACGTACAACAGACGATAAATTCGTGATGGAATTGCGTTTGTCAGACAACAATCAATTTTCTGAAGGTGAATTGATGGCTATGTTGAATGACACTGGAGTAGTAGAAGTAGATCAAAAAGATATTCATTAATTAACTGTAGATCTTAAGTCTAACAGAGTTTAAAGACCAATACAGATGAAAGTAAAATTCAAGGCATTTGCACAGTTTTCATTAGTAGCGTTGCTAGCAGCAGCGTGTACTTCTGATCCTGATAGTGCAGGTTTAGAATACATGCCTGATATGTATCGTTCTCCTGCGATTGAACCATATGTTGATTATGGTGAAGTTCGCGGTCAGATCAATGATTCGGTAAAAATGCTTCGTTCGGCAATGATTCCGCCACGTTATGTAATTCCTTACGCAGGTACAGATTCAGCAACTGTTCATACATTGTTGCCATATCATCGTTTACCAGGTAGATTGTTTGCTGCATCACACGGATTGTATCAGTATGATTTGTCTTCGAATGAAGACGTAGATTTCGAATACAAAAATGCAGCAGCTGATGTGAATCCTCTAAAGTTAACTTCTAAAGAAGTTGCAGATAAGATTTTCGCAGACGGTAAAGCATTGTATCAAATCAACTGTAACCACTGTCATGGTGAGAAAGGTGATGGAGAAGGACCGATGGTTAAATCTGGAGCTTATACAGGTGCTGCTGTTTTGAGTGGTTTGGCAATTCAAGAAGGACAAATGTTCTATTCTATTTACTACGGTAAAGGAATGATGGGAGCTCACGCTTCATTGTTGAACAAGAAAGAGATCTGGACACTGGTTCACTACGTAAGAAAGTTCCAAGATGCAAAATATGGAACGTTTGATGCAAACGGAGCACCAGCTTGGGGTTCACTTGCACCAGTAGCAGATACATCAGCTAAGAAGTAATTTACTAAGAAAGAAAATAATAATAAAATGGAATTCAAAGTTTCATCAAAAGCAAAATCCCTTACGGTAGTCCTAATGTTGTTAGGAGTTATCGGCATCTGTTTAGGTGTTTGGGTTGAGTTCACTGAATCTCATCATCACGGAGAGCATTTTCAACAACGTTTCTTAGGGAACTTGTTAGTAGATAGCTTCTTCTTCTTCGCAATTGGTTTGGGAGCATTGTACTTCTTGGCATTGCAATATGCAACTGAAACTGGTTGGTACGCATCTGTAAAACGTGTAATCGAAGGAGTAGCAGGTTATTTACCTTATGGTATCGCTTTAATGCTAGTTACTTTGTTAACACTTTCTTTGATGAAAGGTGGAGGTATTTACGTGTGGATGGATAATGCACATGTAGAACACGATCCAATTTTAGTAAAGAAATCCGCTTATTTGAATCAAACATTCTTTTGGATTAGAACGTTGGTTTATATGGCGGTTTACTTCATTTTCTGGAGAGGTTTCAAAATGCGTTCATTGCAAGAAGATGAAATCGGTGGATCTGCCATTCACTTCAAAAACTACAAAAAGGCTGCTTTGTTCTTAGTATTCTTTGCTGTATTTTCTTCAACTTCTGCATGGGACTGGATTATGTCAATTGACGCACACTGGTTCTCAACATTGTTTGGATGGTACGTATTCGCAGGAATGTGGTGTTCTACAATGGTTGTTTTGGTAACATTGACATTGTATTTGAAAAAACAAGGATATTTAAGTAAAGTAAACGAAAACCACATCCACGATTTGGGGAAATGGACATTTGCAACTTCTTTCTTGTGGTCATACCTATGGTTCTCTCAATTCATGTTGATCTGGTATGCAAACATGCCGGAGGAGGTAACTTACCACTTAACGCGTATTGAAGATTTCAAATTATTGTACTTCGGTATGTTCTTCATCAACTTTGCATTCCCAATGTTATTATTGATGTCTCGTGATGCAAAAAGACACTCAGGTGTTTTGACTACAGTTGGAGTTATCATTTTCGCAGGTCACTGGGTAGATGCTTACTTGATGGTAATGGGAGGTTCAATGGGTAAAAATGCTTACATCGGTGCGATGGAAATTGGAATGGCTTTATTGTTCTTAGGATTCTTTATTCGAATTATCTTAACGAATTTGACTAAAGCTCCATTGATGCCTAAAAATCACCCGTTCTTGGACGAAAGTATTCATCACGAAATCTAATAAGGCACTTGTTGTTACGATAAATTAAAAAACATGACAAAGCTAATTATATTAATAGTTATCATTTTAGGAGTAATTGCTATAGCACAGTTGGTGCGTATGTATGAGCTTTCTTCTAAATTAAGAAATCGCCGTGAGGAAGATATTCCGAATCGCGATAACCGAATGAATGCAACCTTGTTGTTGGTGTTTATGTTTGCATTTTTCGCTTCCGTATTGTATTTGTTCTGTGAATACGGATATACTGGAAGAGGCGAAGCAGCAACTGTTCATGGTGCAGCAACTGATTGGTTGATGGATTTGAACATGTGGATTATTATCGGAGTATTCTTCATTACAAATGGATTATTGTTTGGATTTGCTTTCAAATATGTGCGCAAACCAGGAGTAAAAGCATATTGGTTCCCACATGATAATCGTTTGGAGTTAGCTTGGACAGTAGTTCCTGCAATTGTTCTTGCCGTAATTATCATTTTAGGGTTGAAATCGTGGAATGAACAAACTGCTGAATCTCCTAAACAAGCAATTGTTGTAGAATTGTTCTCGAAACAGTTTGACTGGACAGTTCGTATGGCTGGTGATGATAATACATTGGGTTATTTTGATTACAAATTGACGAATGAGAACAACTCATTGGCATTGATGACTACAAAAACCATTCAAGATGCAATCGATAGTATGGAGAATAGTTCAACAGGTATTCATGCTTTAGAAGCAAAATTGAATAATCCGAAGTTGATGTTTATTCCAGAAGATCATGCTTTGATGGTGAAGGATTTGGCAAGAAAGGAACGTATGGTTCGTATGTTGCATCAAATGAAAGCTCGTCATGATTCGAAATTAGATGCCCGTGCAATGGATGATATCGTATTTAATGCAAACGACACCTTGTATTTGTGTAAAGGCAAAAACTATGAGTTTAACTTCCGATCAAAAGATGTTATTCACTCTGCATATATGCCTCATTTCCGCTCTCAGATGAATACGGTACCTGGTCAAACAACTCGATTTAAATTTATTCCTACGATTACTACTAAAGAAATGCGTGGAAAGATGAATAATCCTAAATTCAATTACATCTTAATGTGTAATAAGATTTGTGGATCATCTCATTATAAAATGAAGTTGATGGTTGTTGTCTTAGATGAGCCAGCTTATAACAAATGGTATAAAAAAGTTTCTAAATTGGATCCAAAGGCAGCTGATCTTTGTAAAACCTTTAGAAATGTTTATCCAGTTGGAAAACCAAAAGCTGTTGTAGCAGATTCTACAGCAGTAGCAGCTGGAATGACTGTTGATACAGCAGCAATCGCAACGAAGTAATTATATAACAATAAAGTAAAAAAATAAAATCATGGCAGCTCACGAAGCACAC